>NZ_JBQHCZ010000019.1:0-155497 GCF_052068155.1 Streptomyces sp. OZ13
GAGCCCCCGAAACACCGCGCGGAGCGCGGTGGCGGGTCCGGGCGGAGCCCGGTTTCGGGAAGGGGCGGGTAGGGGAAAGGCGCGCCGCAAGCGTCACCGCAGCCGCCTCGACCGCCACACCAAGAACACCGCCGAGGCCACCGCCGCCCCCCTCACCACCCACGGCCACGTCCCCGTCAGCGCGTCCCGCATCCCGTTCTCGGGAATCTCCTCGCCCCAGTGGCCGTTGATGCGGCCCCACAGCCACAGCGCACCGCCCGCCACAGCCGCGCCCGGCAGGCCGAGCACGGCGAACTTGATCTCCGTGCGGGACAGCCGGCGAGAGCCGTATGCGAGGAGCCAGCCGAGGCCGAGCGCGACGAGCGAGCCGAGGATCGCACCGGCGACGAGCAGCGCCGCGGCGAGCAGCAGCATCGGGCTGCCGAGCCCGGGCCGGGGCCCGGCGGAGGTGTCGGCGTCGGCGGCGCGGCGGCGCAGCAGCCGCCTGAGCGAACGGCGGCGTCCGCCCGCCCCGGCACCGGCGTCCTCGCCCTCGGGGTCACAGTCCTCGGCCTCGTTCTCGTCCTCCGACGGCGGTGGCTTCAGTATCTCGGGGATCTCCACACCGCCGACGAACCCGGCCACGGCATCGCCCGCGCCGAACGGCGCCGGATCGATACGCCACCAGTCCGGTTCGGAGCCGGAGGGGCCCAGTTCGTCCATGCCGGCGAGGTGCGGCGGCGAAGCTGCCTCACGCGGCAACGGCGTTGGCGCGGGCGCGTCCCCCGTACGCGGCCGCGGCACGCGACGCCGTCCCCGCGGACGCGCCATGTCCCCCTCCACCGGGGCCGCCTGACGCGGCGCCGGCTGCGCCCCGTCGGCGTCCCGTGCGGTGGCCGAGGTCGCGGGAGCCGACGCCGCAGGGGCCGACGTCGCCGACGCCACCACTTCGTCCGGCGTGCCGAGCCGACCGAGGATGCGGCGTACGCCCGCCGGGCTGTCCCCTCCGAACTTCGTCCGCTGCTTCTCGATCTCCGTCCGCAGCGTCGTCACGAGCCGCATGCGTTCGCCGGACGGAAGCTGGGCCTGCTGGGCCAGGTCGCCGACACGGCTCAGATAGTCGTAGACCAGCTGGTCGCTCTCGATCCCCACCGACGGTTCCCCTGACGTTCCCGGTGTGCCCGGCGTTCCCCGGTGTTCCCGTGCGCAGGCCGGCGGACGCCAAGAGCCGGCCCGCCTTCCCGGGCCGTCCCGTCCCCGACGGTAGCGCTCCAGGGGCTAACGTGGGGCGGATGGGGACCATGCCCGAAGAACGCGGCGGCAGCCCGCGCACGCTCGCGGAGGCGCTGCGCGCCCGCGACGACGAGGAGCTGGCCGCGCTGCTGCGCGCCCGCCCCGATCTGCTGAGCCCGGTGCCGAACGACGTCACCCAGCTCGCCACCCGGGCCGGTACCCGCGCTTCGGTCGTCCGGGCGCTGGAGCGGCTGGACCGGTTCGCCCTGCAGACCGCGGAGGCGCTGGCGGTGGCGCCGGACCCGGCGCCGTACGGGACCCTGCTCGCGCTGATGGCGGGCGACGACGGCGACGCGGACGTCGAAGCGGCCCTCCCCGACGCTCTGGAGGTGCTGCGCCGACAGGCCCTGGTGTGGGGCGGCGACGACCGGCTTCGGCTGGTGCGCACGGCACGTGAGCTGCTCGCGCCGTCGCCGACCCGTCCCTCGCCGACCGGGCTCGGTCCCTCGGTGACGGAGGCGACGGCCGGGATGTCGCCCGGCCGGCTCCAGGAGATCGTGGCGGCGGCGGGCCTGCCGACGACGCACGACCCGGTGTCGGCGGTGGCGTCGCTGACCGCCCTGTTCACGGACCGGACGCGGATGGCGACGCTGCTGGACACGGCCCCTTCCGACGCGCTCGCGGTCCTGGACCGGCTGGTGTGGGGGCCTCCGTACGGGGAGGTGGCGGCCGATCCGACGCCGCCCGTGCGCTGGTTGAGGGACCGCGGTCTGCTGCTGCCGGCGTCGGCGCGCACCGTGGTGCTGCCGCGGGAGGTGGCGCTGCATCTGCGGGCGGGTCGTGCGCACCGGGTGCCGGAGCCCGTTCCGCCGGCCGTCACGCCCGCCGCGGAATACGGTCCACAGGCTGTGGACAGCGCGGCGGCCGGGCAGGCGTACACGGCGCTGACCACGGTCGAGGACCTGCTGAAGGACTGGCACGAGGGCGGCCCGCCGGTGCTGCGCGCCGGAGGTCTGGCCGTGCGGGACCTCAAGCGGACGGCCGCGGCGCTGGACACCAGCGAGCAGCTCGCCGCGTTCTGGATCGAACTGGCCTACGCGGCGGGGCTGCTGGCCTCCGACGCCGAGGCGGACGAGCGGTACGCGCCGACACCGGCGTACGACGAGTGGCTCGAACGCCCGACGGCGGAGCGGTGGGGTGAACTGGCCGTCGCCTGGTTGACGGCGACGCGCACGCCGGGCCTCGTCGGCAGCCAGGACGCCAAGGGCCGCACGCTCTCCGTCCTCGGCCCGGACCTGGACCGCTCGGCCGCCGTGGAGGTGCGCCGGCGCGTCCTGGAACTGGCGGCGGAGCTTCCGCACGGCACCGCCCCCGCCCCCGAGTCGCTGCTGTCCCGGCTGCGCTGGGAGCGGCCGCTGCGCGCCGAGGCGGCGGGCTCCACGAAGGACCTGCGGGCACGGGTCGCGGCATGGACCCTGTCGGAGGCGGAGCTGCTCGGCGTGACGGGCAGGGGCGCGCTGTCCGCGCACGGCCGCGCGCTCCTCGGCGGGGAGGGGGCCGGAGACGACGGCACGCTCGCCGGCCGGCGCGCCCGCGCCGTCACCTCGCTCGCGCCGCTCCTGCCGGAGCCGCTCGACCACGTCCTGCTCCAGGCCGATCTCACGGCGGTCGCGCCGGGGCCCCTCGACCGTCCCCTCGCGGAGACGCTCGCCGTCCTCGCCGAGATCGAGTCCAAGGGCGGCGCCACCGTCTACCGCTTCACACCCGGCTCGGTGCGACGGGCACTCGACGCCGGCATGGCCGCCTCCGACGTGCACGCCTTCCTGGCCGCGCACTCCCGGACGCCCGTGCCGCAGCCGCTCAGCTACCTCGTCGACGACGTCGCCCGCCGCCACGGCCATCTGCGCATCGGCGCCGCCTCCGCCTATGTGCGCTGCGACGACGACGCCCTCCTCGGCGAGATCCTCGCCGACAAGCGTTCGCAGGGTCTCGGGCTGCGCCGCCTGGGGCCGACCGTGCTCGCCGCCCAGAGCGATCCGGGAACGCTGCTCGAGGGCCTGCGGGCGATGGGGTACGCACCGGCCGCCGAGTCCACCGAGGGCGACGTGGTGATCACCCGCGCCCATGCCCGCCGCACCCCGCCGCGCACCCCGCCCGCCCCCGTACCGGAGGGGCCGCCGGTACCGGACGGCACGCTTCTCGGCGCGGCCGTGAAGGCGATCAGGGCGGGCGACATGGCGGCCGGCGTCGTACGGAAGCCCGCCACCGACGACGACCGGCCGCAGGCCGGTGAACTGCCCCGCACCTCGTCGGCGGAGACCCTGGCCACCGTCCAGGCCGCCGCGCTCACCGGATCCGCGGTGTGGATCGGCTACGTCAACGCGGAGGGCGCCGCCAGCCAGCGCGTCATCGCGCCGGTCCGCGTGGAGGGCGGCTTCGTGACGGCGTTCGACCACACCGCGGACGAGGTGAGGACGTATCCGCTGCACCGCATCACGGGCGTGGCGGAACTGGCCGACGACGTTTGAGCCGCCCGCCGAGAAGACGGGAGCGTCCGGTCGCGGGCTCGTCCGGTTCCGCCTCGCCGCGCCGCCGTCGCCACGCGCGGCCCAGCCTGCGCCCCAGCAGGACGTAACCGATCAGCGCGCCCGTGGTGTTGAGGATCACATCGTCCACGTCGAAGGCCCGGCCGGTGACGATCGCGCCCTGCGCCAGCTCCACAAGGGCCATCACCACGACCGTCAGCACGATCACCCGCAGCAGCCGCATCGACCGCGGCACCAGCACCGGCAGCAGCACGCCGAAGGGCACGCCGAGCAGCACATTGCCGCCGGCCTGCTTGGCGGCCGCCAGGAACGTGTACTCCTCGGCGTACTGCCGCAGGGACGCTCCGGGGCGCAGGTTCGCCGTCGCCACGCCCTCGGAGGCGTGCGACGGCGTGAGCGTCAGCCGGGCCAGGACGGCGGAGAACAGCACCAGGGCGGCGAAGGCGCAGACGATCAGACCTGCGCGGAGGAGGGTTCTGCCCCACTCGCGGGGCCGTTCATCTGTGGTCATGACAACCCGGCTACCCGCGCGCAGCCCGGACAGGCCCGCGATGCGGGACACTGGATGTTTGGCCGTGTCCGGGACGGACGGACCGGCCCGACCGAAAGGGTGTGGCGTTGAACGGACCGCTGATCGTCCAGAGCGACAAGACGCTCCTGCTCGAGGTGGACCACGAGCAGGCGGACGCCTGTCGTCGCGCCATCGCGCCCTTCGCCGAACTGGAGCGCGCGCCGGAGCACATCCACACCTACCGGGTCACGCCGCTCGGCCTGTGGAACGCCAGGGCCGCCGGCCACGATGCCGAGCAGGTCGTCGACGCGCTGGTCGAGTTCTCCCGCTACCCGGTGCCGCACGCCCTCCTCGTCGACGTGGCGGAGACCATGGCCCGCTACGGCCGGCTCACCCTGTCCAAGCACCCCACCCACGGGCTCGTCCTCACCTCCACCGACCGGCCGGTGCTCGAGGAGATCCTGCGGTCGAAGAAGGTCCAGCCGCTGGTCGGCGCCCGCATCGACCCGGACACGGTCGCCGTGCATCCCTCGGAGCGCGGCCAGATCAAGCAGACGCTGCTGAAGCTCGGCTGGCCGGCCGAGGACCTCGCGGGCTACGTCGACGGCGAGGCGCACGCCATCGAGCTCGACGAGTCGGGCTGGGCGCTCCGCCCGTACCAGAAGCAGGCGGTCGAGGGCTTCTGGCACGGCGGCTCCGGCGTGGTCGTCCTCCCCTGCGGCGCGGGCAAGACCCTCGTCGGCGCGGGTGCGATGGCCCAGGCGAAGGCCACCACCCTGATCCTGGTCACCAACACCGTCTCGGCCCGCCAGTGGAAGCACGAGCTGGTGAAGCGCACCTCGCTGACCGAGGACGAGATCGGCGAGTACAGCGGGACGAAGAAGGAGATCCGCCCGGTCACGATCGCCACCTACCAGGTGCTGACGACCAAGCGGAAGGGCATCTACCCCCACCTGGAGCTCTTCGACTCCCGCGACTGGGGCCTGATCCTCTACGACGAGGTGCATCTGCTGCCCGCGCCGGTCTTCAAGTTCACCGCCGACCTCCAGGCCCGCCGCCGGCTGGGCCTCACGGCCACGCTGGTGCGCGAGGACGGCCGGGAGTCGGACGTCTTCTCCCTCATCGGCCCGAAGCGTTTCGACGCGCCGTGGAAGGAGATCGAGGCGCAGGGCTACATCGCACCGGCGGACTGCGTGGAGGTACGGGTCAACCTGACCGACTCCGAGCGGCTGGCGTACGCGACGGCCGAGCAGGAGGAGAAGTACCGCTTCTGCGCGACGACCGCGACCAAGCGCAGGGTGACCGAGCAGCTGGTGCACAAGCACGCGGGTCAGCAGACCCTCGTCATCGGCCAGTACATCGACCAGCTCGACGAGCTCGGCGAGCACCTGGACGCACCGGTCATCAAGGGCGAGACGCCGAACAGCCTGCGCGAGAAGCTCTTCGACGCGTTCCGCAACGGCGAGATCAGCGTGCTGGTGGTGTCCAAGGTCGCGAACTTCTCGATCGACCTGCCCGAGGCGACGATCGCGATCCAGGTGTCCGGGACGTTCGGCTCCCGCCAGGAGGAGGCACAGCGCCTCGGCCGGGTGCTGCGGCCGAAGGCGGACGGCCACAAGGCGCACTTCTACTCGGTGGTGGCGAGGGACACGATCGACCAGGACTTCGCGGCGCACCGCCAGCGGTTCCTGGCCGAGCAGGGCTACGCGTACCGGATCATGGACGCGGACGATCTGCTGGCGGGCGAGGACCCCGTACGCTGACGCCCCGCTCCCGCCGGGCAGGTGTGGTCCCCACCCCGCCCGGCGAAATCCAGCCCGCCCGGCGTTTGAGGGCACCGCGCGAAGCGCGGTACGCCGCCCGCAGGGCGGTACGGGGCCCGGGGCATGCCCGGTTTCGGGAGGGCAGGGGAACGGCCCCGGGCACAGACCCCACGCGCGCCGCCGCCGCGGTCAGCGGCGGCGGACGCCGGCCTCCTCCGCGTACTCGCCGAGGACGGCGACGCTGAAGACGGCGCCCGCGAAGACCCTGACCGCGCGCAGGGCACTGCCCACGCGGTGGTGCCTGCTGTCACCGGCACCGCCCGGGGCGGCGACGTGGCGGGTGGTTCCCGGGGTGAGGATGGCTGTGGTCATGCGTCCATGGTGCTGCGCGTCACCCGGTCGGAGCATCGGGCTGCGGGGTGAACCGGTGGGCGCTCCGCGTACTACTCCAGACAGAGCGCGTCCCCTACGGGAATGACGTCGCCGCCCCTGACGGCGAGAAAACCGTTCGCGTCCCTTCAGCGCCCCCACTACAATCGCGGGCTTGCCCCAGGTCGCCTGTCCGCAGCCAGGGGCCTTCCCCGCCTCCCCAGAGGAGAGCCGCCGCCCGGACGGAAACCGGCCGGTCCGCCATGCCGTGATCACGCAGCCCAGCCGGAGGCAACCCGTGCCCGCGCACGCCCCTGTACCCGACGTATCCACCGTCACCGTGGCCACCGAAGGGGAAGACCCGCTCTCCCGCGAGCGGGCCCACCTCGCCGCGTCGCGGTCCGCCCTGCGCGCGATGCGCGAGGACGTCCAGTCCCTCGACATCAAGGACGTCACGGCGAACTGGGTCAACGCCGCCGTCCTCCAGTCGCAGATCGAGGACCGCATCAAGGCGCTCGCCGACCTGTCCCACACCCCGCTCTTCTTCGGCCGCCTCGACTACCTGCCCACCACACAGGAGGGCCGCCGCTTCTACATCGGCCGCCGCCACGTCCACGACGCCGCGGGCGACCCGATGGTCATCGACTGGCGTGCGCCGGTCTCGCAGCCCTTCTACCGGGCCTCCCGAAAGGACCCGCAGGACGTCGGTCTGCGCCGGCGCTTCGGCTACACCGGCGGGGACCTGACGGCGTACGAGGACGAGCACCTCACCGACCCGTCGGAGACCGAGCAGACCTCCAGGCTCCTCCAGGCGGAGATCGAGCGGCCCCGCGTCGGCCCCATGCGGGACATCGTCGCGACGATCCAGCCCGAGCAGGACGAGATCGTGCGCAGCGGCCTGTCGGGCACGGTGTGCGTGCAGGGCGGGCCTGGCACCGGGAAGACGGCCGTCGGCCTGCACCGTGTCGCCTACCTCCTCTACGCGCACCGGGAACGCCTGGCGCGCACCGGCACCCTGGTCATCGGGCCGAACCGTTCCTTCCTCCACTACATCGAGCAGGTCCTGCCCGCCCTCGGAGAGCTGGAGGTCAAGCAGGCCACGGTCGACGACCTGGTCGGACACGTGGAGGTCAGCGGCCGGGACACCGCGGCGGCGGCCGTCGTCAAGGGCGACGCCAGGATGGCGCAGGTCCTGCGGCGCGCGGTCCGCTCGCACGTCACGATGCCGACGGAGCCGGTGGTCGTCGTGCGCGGATCACGGCGCTGGCGGATCCCGGCCTACGAACTCGAGGAGATCGTCCGCGAGTTGCTCGACCGCGACATCCGCTACGGCGCCGCCCGCGACGCCCTCCCCCAGCGGATCGCGCACACCGTGCTGGTCCGTATGGAAGAGGCGGGGGAGGCGCCCGACGACCGGGTCCAGGACGCGGTCGCCCGCAACCCCGCCGTCAAGGCGGCGGTCAAGGCGATCTGGCCGCCGGTCGATCCGGCGAAGCTCGTACTGCGGCTGCTCTCCGACGCGGAGTTCCTCGCCGCGCACGCGGAGGGTGTCCTCACCGCCGAGGAACAGGCGACGATCCTGCTGCCGAAGCCCGCGCGCAGCGTGCGGTCCGCGAAGTGGTCCGCGGCGGACGCGGTGCTGATCGACGAGGCGACGGACCTGGTGCAGCGCACCCAGTCGCTGGGCCATGTCGTCCTCGACGAGGCGCAGGACCTGTCCCCGATGCAGTACCGCGCGGTGGGCCGCCGCTGCTCCACCGGATCGGCGACGGTCCTCGGCGACCTGGCCCAGGGGACGACGCCCTGGGCGACCGCGTCGTGGGCCGAGGCGCTGTCCCACCTCGGCAAGCCGGAGGCGGTCGTCGAGGAGCTGACCGCGGGCTTCCGCGTTCCCCGCGAGGTGATCGCCTACGCGTCGCGTCTGCTCCCGCACATGTCCCCCGGCCTCGCGCCGGTCTCGTCGGTCCGCGAGTCCCCCGGCTCCCTCGAGGTCCGCGCGGTCGCGGACGTCGCGGACCTCGATACGGCGGTCGTCGCGGCGTGTGTGGAGTCCCTCCGCAACGAGGGCTCGATCGGGCTGATCGCGGCGGACTCCCGCGTCCCCGCGATCGCGGCCGCGCTGGCCGCGGCGGGCCTCCCGTACCTCTCCCCCGGTGAGGAGACCACCGCGGAGGCGCGTCTCACGCTCGTCCCGGCATCGCTGGCGAAGGGCCTGGAGTACGACTACGTGGTCCTCGACGAACCGGCGTCGGTCATCGGCGACGAACCGGACCTCCGCACGGGCCTGCGCCGCCTGTACGTCTCCCTGACCCGCGCGGTCTCCGGCCTCACGGTCCTCCACGCGTCCCCGCTCCCGCCCCAACTGACCTGACCACCCGGTCGGCCCCGCCGCAGGCCAGGCGGGCGCGATCGGGCCCCCGACGCCGCCGCATCACGCAGGGCCCGCGCCGGGGCCGGGCCCTGTAGACCGGACCTCGCACGGGGGCGGGCCCGCCAGCATCAGGCCGGGGCCAGAACCGGGCGGCCGTCCCGGGGCGGGCCCGGGCCGGCCCCGCGTGCCCTCGCGCGCTGCGCGCGCTAGGCGTCGAGCGCGGTGCGCCAGTCGCGGACCGCTGCCGGGTCCACGGGGGCCGACCAGCCGCCGGGCCGTGCCGCGCCGCCGATGTGGAAGCCCGTCAGGCCCGCCCGGCGCAGACGCGGGACGTGGTCCAGGCGCAGACCGCCGCCGACCAGGAGCTGCGGCTCGTAGCCCGGTTCGCCGTGCCGCGCGGCCTCGGTGAGAAGCGTGCGCATGCCGTCGTCGACGCCCGCGGCCGAGCCGGCCGTCAGATACGTGTCGAGTCCGGGCAGGTCCGCCAGCTGCTTGCGCAGGGCGTCCCGGTCCGCCGCGTGGTCGATCGCGCGGTGGAAGGTCCAGCGGCAGTCGTCGACGACGGCCAGCAGCCGTTCGATCGTGACGAGGTCCGGCTGCCCGTGGTCGTCGAGGAAGCCGAGCACGAACTCGTCCGCCCCCGCCTCACGCAGGGCTTCCGCGGCCCTGACCAGGGCGTCGACGTCCGCCGGGCCGCCGGCCGCGAAGCCGTCGGAGAGGCGGAGCATCACGCGCAGCGGGATGTCGACCGCCGCGCGGATCGCCGTGAAGGTGGAGACCGGCGGCGTCAGCCCGTCGGCCGCCATGTCGGTGACCAGCTCCAGCCGGTCGGCCCCTCCGGACTGGGCGGCGACCGCGTCCCGCGCGTCGAGGGCGATCACCTCCAGGAGTACACGGTTGCTCATGGGACCCATTCCTCCAGGCTCCGACAGGTCTAGTCCATTGGCCAGCCTAATGCTCGGCGAGCCGGGCGGCAGCCACACCCCTGATCCTTCCCGTGAAGCGGACTTGCCTCCGGTACGGGGCGGGGGTATACATGGAGCCAAGATAGATACCCCCCAGGGGTATCAAGAAGAGGCCGAGGAGACACCATGCCGCAGACCGCGACCGAATCCCGCTCCGTAGAGCTCGCCATCGGTGGCATGACTTGCGCCTCCTGCGCGGCTCGGATCGAGAAGAAGCTCAACCGCATGGACGGTGTGGAGGCGACCGTCAACTACGCCACCGAGAAGGCGAAGGTCACCTTCACCGAGGGCACCGCCGTCGCCGATCTGATCGCCACCGTGGAGGCGACGGGCTACACCGCCGCCGAGCCGGCGCCACCGCCCGTCGAGGGCGGGCCCGCGGCGCCGGACGAGGCCCCGGCGGACGACGGGCTGACCCCACTGCGGCAGCGTCTGGTGGCCGCGGTGGTGCTCGCGGTGCCGGTGGTCGCCATGGCGATGATCCCGGCCCTGCAGATCGAGTACTGGCAGTGGCTGAGCCTGACCCTGGCCGCGCCGGTCGTCACCTACGCCGCCTGGCCCTTCCACCGGGCGGCGTGGACGAACGCGAAGCACGGCGCGGCGACGATGGACACGCTGATCTCGGTCGGTACGTCGGCGGCGTTCCTGTGGTCATTGTGGGCGCTGTTCTTCGGCACCGCCGGCACGCCCGGCATGACGCATCCCTTCGAGTTCACGATCGCCCGCAGTGACGGGGCGGGGAACATCTACCTGGAGGCGGCGGCCGGTGTCACCGCGTTCATCCTCGCCGGGCGGTACTTCGAGGCCCGCTCGAAGCGCCGGGCGGGCGCGGCGCTGAAGGCCCTGCTGGAGCTGGGCGCCAAGAACGTGACCGTACTGCGTGACGGCCGGGAGGAGACGATCCCGACGTCCGCCCTGAAGGTCGGGGACCGGTTCCTGGTCCGGCCGGGCGAGAAGATCGCCACCGACGGCACGGTCGTGGAGGGCGCCTCCGCCGTCGACGCCTCCATGCTCACCGGCGAGTCCGTCCCGGTGGAGGTCTCGGTCGGCGACACCGTCACCGGCGCCACCCTGAACGCCGGCGGCCGCCTCGTCGTCGAGGCCACCCGCGTCGGCGCCGACACCCGGCTCGCCCGGATGGCGAAGCTGGTCGAGGACGCGCAGAACGGCAAGGCCGCCGCCCAGCGCCTCGCCGACAGGATCTCCGCCGTGTTCGTCCCGGTCGTCATCGCACTCGCCCTGGGCACCCTGGGCTTCTGGCTCGGCAACGGCTCAGGACTGACCGCCGCGTTCACCGCCGCCGTCGCCGTCCTGATCATCGCCTGCCCCTGCGCCCTGGGCCTGGCCACCCCGACCGCGCTGATGGTCGGCACCGGCCGCGGCGCGCAGCTCGGCATCCTGATCAAGGGGCCCGAGGTCCTGGAGACCACCCGCAAGGTCGACACGATCGTCCTCGACAAGACCGGCACCGTCACCACCGGCCGGATGACTCTGCTCGCCGTGCACACCGCGGACGGCACCGACGAGGCCGAGGTGCTTCGGCTGGCCGGTGCGCTGGAGAACGCCTCTGAGCACCCCATCGCCCAGGCCGTCGCCGCCGGGGCCGTCGAGAAGCTCGGCGGCCTGCCCACCCCCGAGGACTTCGCGAACATCCCGGGCCTGGGCGTCCAGGGCATCGTAGAGGGCCACGCCGTCCTCGTCGGCCGCCAGAAGCTGCTCAGCGAGTGGGCGATGGAACTGCCCGCAGGACTGGCCCGCGCCCGGCACGAGGCCGAGGCCGCCGGCCGCACCGCGATCGCCGTCGCCTGGGACGGCGAGGCCCGCGCGGTCCTCGAGGTCGCGGACGCCGTCAAGGACACCAGCGCGGAAGCCATCGGCCGCCTGCGCGCCCTCGGCCTCACCCCCATCCTCCTGACCGGCGACAACGAGGCCGTCGCGAAGAGCGTGGCCGCCGAGGTCGGCATCTCCCCCGAGGACGTGATCGCGGAGGTCATGCCCGAGGACAAGGTGAACGTCGTCAAGCGCCTCCAGGCCGAAGGCCGCAGCGTCGCCATGGTCGGCGACGGCGTCAACGACGCCGCCGCCCTCGCCCAGGCCGACCTCGGCCTCGCCATGGGCACCGGCACCGACGCCGCCATCGAGGCCGGCGACCTCACCCTCGTCCGCGGCGACCTCAACGCCGCCGCCGACGCCATCCGCCTCTCCCGCAAGACCCTCGGCACCATCAAGTCCAACCTGTTCTGGGCCTTCGCCTACAACGTCGCCGCCCTCCCCCTCGCCGCCGCCGGTCTCCTCAACCCCATGATCGCCGGAGCGGCCATGGCCTTCTCCTCCGTCTTCGTCGTCGCCAACTCGCTGCGCCTGCGCAGCTTCAAGGCCGCGTGAAGAGGCGCGAAGGGCCCCGGGGCACCCGCCCCGGGGCCCTTCGCGCGTGCGGGCACAATATGAGCCATGACCGACCGATCCGCCGACCTCCGCGCCCGCTGGACCGACGCGCTCCTCGGCGCCCGGGGGGAAGCGAGCGGCCCCGACCCGCTGCCGTACGGGGAGAACCTGCTCGCGCGCTGGGCCGAGCCGCAGCGGCGGTACCACACGACCGGCCATCTGGTCGCGGTCCTCGACCACATCGACACTCTCGCGGTTCACGCGGACGATCCCGACCTCGTACGGCTGGCCGCCTGGTTCCACGACGCCGTGTACCTCCCTGACCGCTCGGAGAACGAGGAGCGCTCCGCCCGCCTCGCCGAGCGCGCCCTCCCGGAGGCCGGGCTGAGCGAGCGGGCGACCGCGGAGGTGGCCCGGCTGGTGCGCCTGACCACCACCCACGCCCCCGACGAGGGCGACCGCAACGGCCAGGTGCTGTGCGACGCGGACCTGGCGATCCTGGCCGCCGCCCCCGACGTGTACGCCGCGTACGCCGCGGCGGTGCGCGAGGAGTACGCCTTCGTCCCGGACGAGGCCTTCCGCGACGGTCGTGCCGCGGTGCTCCGGCAGCTCCTGGCCCTGCCGCTGCTGTTCCGCACACCGCACGGCCGGCAGGAGTGGGAACGGAAGGCCCGCCACAACCTCACCGTGGAGCTGGAGCTGCTCGCCGCCTCCTGATCCCGCGGCCCGGCCTGGGAATTCCAGGCTTCAACCACCTGTTGGCATCTGTCATGCCCGACCCTTCCGAACGCTCCGCCCGCGCCCGTATGCCGCTCGCCGTCTACATCCTCGGCCTCTCCGTCTTCGCCCTCGGCACGAGCGAGTTCATGCTCTCGGGGCTGCTGCCGCCCATCGCGGCGGACATGGACGTGTCGATTCCCCGGGCCGGGCTGCTGACCTCGGCGTTCGCGGTCGGCATGGTGGTCGGCGCACCGCTGCTCGCCGTCGCGACGCTACGACTGCCCCGCAGGACCACTCTGATCACGCTGATCTCCGTCTTCGGCGTCGGCCAGGTCGCCGGCGCGCTCGCCCCCACCTACGAGATCCTTTTCGCTTCCCGGGTCATCAGCGCGCTCGCCTGTGCCGGCTTCTGGGCGGTGGGCGCGGCCGTCGCCATCGCGATGGTGCCCGTGACCTCGCGGGCCCGGGCCATGGCAGTCATGATCGGCGGACTGTCGATCGCCAACGTCCTCGGCGTCCCCGCGGGCGCGTTCCTCGGCGAGCACCTGGGCTGGCGGTCGGCGTTCTGGGCGGTCGGCGCGGCGTCCGCCGTGGCGCTCGTCGGCGTCCTGATGCGGATCCCGCACATCCCGCTGCCGGAGCAGAAGCCGCAACTGCGGAAGGAGCTGACGATCTACCGGGACCGCCAGGTCTGGCTGGCCGTGGCGATCACCGCGCTGGCTGCGGGCGGCGTGTTCTGCCTGTTCACCTACCTCAGCCCGCTGCTCACCGATGTGGCGGGGCTGGACGCCGGCTGGGTGCCGACCGTGCTCGCGCTCTTCGGCATCGGCGCGCTGGCCGGCTCGACGATCGGCGGCCGGGTGGCCGATGCGCACCTGTTCGGCGTGATGCTCAGCGGCATAGCCGGGTCGACGGTGCTGCTGGCGGCGATCGCGCTGTTCGCCTCGTACGCGGCGGCCGCCGTGGCACTTTCGTTCCTGCTCGGCTTCTCCTCGTTCTTCACCGCCCCGGCGCTCAACGCCCGGATGTTCAACGTCGCGGGCGCGGCGCCGACGCTCGCCGGTGCGACGACCACCGCGGCGTTCAACCTCGGCAACACCGGCGGGCCCTGGCTCGGCGGTGTGGTGATCGACGCGGACCTCGGCTTCCCGTCGACGGCCTGGGCGGGCGCGGCCATGATGGTCGTCGCCATCGTCCTCGTGGCGGTGGCGATGCGGCTCCACGGCAGCTCACGAGTGGTGTCCCAGTCGGTCCCCGGCGAGCGATCCGTCTCGGCGGAACGCGTCTGACCGGGGCACGTCTTCGCGAACCGCGGCCGAGCGGAAGAACGCGTCGAGCGGACACCGCGCTCGAGCGGAAGAACACGTCCGAGCCGGGCGGATCCCGTCCGGCTCGGACGCCTCAGACGGAACGCCCCTTGGGCCGGCGCAGCCCCGCGCCCGTGAGCCGGCGTACGAGCTCCTTCGAGCCCACCTCCACCGCGCCAGCCGCGACAGCGTCCGCGTAACGGTGCGAGGGAACGTCGTAGTGGTCGCGCTCGAAGGCGCGCGGCGGGCAGCCGATGGCTGCGGCGAAGGCGTGGAGCTCGTCGAACGACACGTCACTGACCAGGTGGGACCACATCCGGCCGTGACCCGGCCAGGTCGGCGGGTCGATGTAGACCGTCACGTCAGGCCACCTATGGGGGCCACCACCACGCCCGCCTTCCCGCACACCCAGTGCGGGTCCGGCCCGAGCTCCGGCTGGATCTCCAGGGCGTGCGGGTCGCCGGCGTCGCACACCGGGCACAGCGGCCAGCGGCCGTGCCGCTCCAGCAGCGAGTCCTGGACGTCCTGGGCGACCAGACCGGCGACGTACTCGACGCCCTCCGGCCACTGCTCGACCCACCAGCGGCGGTGGGTGACCGCGTCCTCGACCATGGAGACGACTCCTGCGTCGGCCACGCCGCGGGCGGCCAGATCGGCGATGACCAGGGCCCGGGCCCGGTGCAGAGCCTGTTCCAGTGGGTTCGAGTCGTCCATGCCCCCATTGTCTCCGGGTCTTGACGCCACCCGAAACGCGAAAATACCTTTCAAGTGTGACCAATCCAGTGAAGGAAATTTTCAGCGGTGACGCTCCCGCCCCCGCCGCCCTCGCGGCCAAGGTGCGCACGCTCTCGCCGTCCATGACCCGTTCCATGCAGCGGGTCGCCGAAGCCGTCGCCGACGACCCGGCCGGCTGCGCGGCCCTCACGGTCACCGGCCTCGCCGAGCTCACCGGCACCAGTGAGGCCACCGTGGTCCGCACCGCCCGCCTGCTCGGCTACCCCGGCTACCGCGACCTTCGCCTGGCGCTCGCCGGTCTCGCCGCCCACCAGGAATCCGGCCGGGCGCCTGCCATCACCACCGACATCGCCGTCGACGATCCCATCGCGGACGTCGTCGCCAAGCTCGCCTACGACGAGCAGCAGACCCTCGCCGACACCGCCGCCGGTCTCGACACCGTCCAGCTCGGCGCCGCGGTGGCCGCCGCGTCGACCGCCCGCCGCATCGACATCTACGGCGTCGGCGCGTCCTCGCTCGTCGGCATGGACCTCGCGCAGAAACTCCTCCGCATCGGCCTGATCGCCCACGCCCACGCCGACCCGCACCTCGCCGTCACCAACGCCGTGCAGCTGCGCTCCGGTGACGTGGCCATCGCGATCACCCACTCCGGTTCCACCGGCGACGTGATCGAGCCGCTGCGGGTCGCCTTCGACCGCGGCGCGACGACGATCGCCATCACCGGCCGCCCCGACGGTCCGGTCTCGCAGTACGCCGACCATGTGCTGACGACGTCGACCGCCCGCGAGAGCGAGCTGCGGCCGGCCGCCATGTCGTCCCGCACGAGCCAACTGCTCGTCGTGGACTGCCTGTTCATAGGCGTGGCCCAGCGTACGTACGAGTCGGCGGCCCCTGCCCTCGCCGCCTCGTACGAAGCCCTCGCGCACCGCCACAGCCCGCGCACCCGCTGACCGAACCCCCCGCGTACCAAGAAAGCCGAGCCGCTCTTCATGACCTCCACCTACGGTGAACTCCGCGCCCAGCTGGCCACTCTCACCACCGAGGCGTTCCGACCCGAGCTCGCCGACATCGACCGGCTGCCGACGCTCGAGATCGCCAGGATCATGAACGGCGAGGACGCGACCGTCCCCGCCGCCGTCGCCGCGCAACTGCCCGCCATCGCCGCCGCGATCGACGGCACCGCGGAGCGGATGTCCCGCGGCGGCCGGCTGATCTACGCGGGGGCCGGCACGGCGGGCCGGCTGGGCGTGCTCGACGCCAGCGAGTGCCCGCCCACCTTCAACACCGACCCGTCGGAGGTCCTCGGCCTGATCGCGGGCGGCCCGACCGCGATGGTCAAGGCCGTCGAAGGCGCGGAGGACAGCAAGGAGCTGGCCGCGGCGGACCTGGACGGCCTGGAGCTCACGGCCGACGACACGGTGGTCGGAATCTCGGCGTCCGGCCGCACCCCGTACGCCATCGGCGCGGTGGAACACGCCCGCGCGCTGGGCGCGCTCACCATCGGGCTCTCCTGCAACGCGGACAGCGCGCTGGCCGCGGCCGCGGAACACGGCATCGAGGTCGTCACCGGGCCCGAACTCCTCACCGGCTCCACCCGGTTGAAGGCGGGCACGGCGCAGAAGCTGGTGCTCAACATGATCTCGACGATCACGATGATCCGCCTCGGCAAGACCTACGGGAACCTGATGGTCGACGTCCGCGCGTCCAACGACAAACTCCGCGCCCGCTCCCGCCGCATCGTGGCGCTGGCGACGGGGGCGTCCGACGAGGAGATCGAGGCGGCCCTGGAGGCGACGGACGGCGAGGTGAAGAACGCGATCCTGGTCATCCTGGGCGACGTCGACGCCCCGACGGCGGCCACCCTCCTCTCCCGCACCTCGGGCCACCTGCGCGCGGCCCTCACGGCCTCATCCGCCACCTGACCCACCCCGGCCCCGCCCGGCCGACGCCGGGGGGCACACCTCACGGCCCCGCCGGTGCCGGGGCACACCTCACGGCCCCGCCGGTGCCGGGGCCACTTCAAGCCCCGCCGGCGATTGAGGCGCGGGGCCCGGGGCAGAGCCCCGACGACCGGGCCACGCCACGTCTCCAGCCGCCCACCGGAACTCACAGCACGCCCTCCGGGCGTGTCCTCAATCGCCGGACGGGCTCAAGCGCCCGCTCTGCGAAACCCGACTCCGCCCGCGCCCGCGCCACTTCAAGCCCCACCGGTCATCGAGGCGCACCTGCAGCCCGCCTGTGCCCGGGCCCACCCAGCCCCACCGGCGACTGAGGCGCGGGGCCCGGGGCAGAGCCCCGGCGGCCGGGACGTGCTACGCCGCGTCCGCCGTTCGTTCCTTCACCGTCACCCGCCCCTTGCGGATCGTCGCGATCCGCCTCGTCCGGCGCGCCAGCGCCGAGTCGTGGGTGACCATCACGAACGTGAAGGCGTGCTCCTCCCACAGCGCCTCCAGCACCTCCATGATCTCGTCGCGCATCGACTCGTCCAGGTTTCCCGTCGGCTCGTCCGCGAGCAGTACCGCCGGCCGTTTCACCAGCGCACGCGCGATCGCGACCCGCTGCTGCTGGCCGCCGGACAGCTCACCGGGCAGGTGCCGCAGCCGCTCGCCGAGACCGACGGACGCCAGCGCCTCCGCGGCGCGTTCTCTGCGTTCGCGCGCCTTCAGACCCGGCAACGGCACGAGCGCCGTCTCGACGTTCTCCTGCGCGGTCAGCGTGGGAATCAGGTTGAAGCTCTGGAAGACGAAGCCGATCTTCTCCGCCCGCACCCGCGTCAGCCTCGCCTCCGGCAGGGTCGCCAGATCCGTCCCGTCGAGGACCACGCTGCCCTCGCTCGGCCGGTCGAGGCCGCCGAGCATCTGCAGCAGCGTGGACTTGCCGCCTCCCGTGGGGCCCTGGATGACGAGCCGGCCGCCGTCCTCGATGGTCAGGTCGACGCCGTCGAGAGCGTTCACGCTGTCCTTGCCCCGCCGGTAGCGCTTGGTGACGCCACTGAGCTGGTACATCATCAACTCCTGTTGTACGTGGAAGAGAAGGGGCCCGGTCCTGGCCGGGTCACTCGACGCGGCGCAGCGCGTCGGCGGGCCGCAGCCGGGACGCCCGCCAGCCGCCGAAGCCGCCCGCGACGAGACCGCCGGCGACGGCGAGGGACACGGCGAGGCCGATCGTGGTGAGCGAGACGGGCGCGGTGAGCGCGATGTCGAGGGCGCGGTCGGCCGAGTCCCGCAGGGGTCCGCCACCGCCGCCGGGACCGGCGACCCGGAGGCCGCCCCCTCCGCCCGGCGCGCCCGCCCCGGCGCCGCCGCCGAGCTGAGCGGTGAGCGTCGGGCTGAAGGTGGTGATCAGCCACGCCCCGGCGAGCCCGAGGGCGATCCCGAGCGCGCCGCCGACGAGCCCGTTGACCAGGGCCTCGCCCGCGACCTGCCGTGTCACCCGGCCGCTGCGCCAGCCGAGCGCCTTGAGCGTGCCGAACTCCCGTACACGCCGGCTGACCGCCGAGGACGTCAGCAGTCCGGCGACGAGGAACGCCGCGGCCAGCACGAGGACGGAGAGCCACTTGCCGACGCCCGATGCCAGGTCGGACGCCGTGGACAGCGACCCGGAGACCGTCTCCGCGAGGTCGGCGGAGGTGGTCACGGTCGTACCGGAGATGTTCTTCTGGATGGTCTCCTTGACGCCGTCGATCTGCTGCGAGTCGGTCACCTGGACGTAGACCGTGGTCACCTTGTCCTTGGCGTCGGCGAGTTCCTGCGCCTGGGCCAGCGGGAGGTAGACGTTGGCCGCGGCGTCGCCGCTGTCCGCGGTCGCGATGCCGATGATGTCGAAGTCGGTGCCGGAGACGGTGAGTTTCTTGCCCGGCCCGAGGTCCTTCTCCTTGGCGTAGGCGCTGTCGAGGACGGCGACCCGCGCGTCGGTCTCGTTCTCCTTGAAGGTCCGCCCGGAGGTGATCGTCGAGGAGGTCAGGGGTCCGAGTTCCTGGTGGGCGACGTCCGTTCCGTACGCCGTGTACGAGTCGACGTCGAAGTCGGCCCCGCCGCCGCGCACGGCGCCGCCGCCCGCACCCGGCCCGCCCTGGCCTGGCTTCTGCTGCACCGCCCCGCGCTTGAACTCCCCGTTGACCTTCATGACGTTGACGCTCAGCCCGCCGACCGCGCCCGCGACGCCGTCCTGCTTCGCGACCTCGGCGACGGTCGAGGAGGCGAGGGTCTCGAAGCCCTGGACCATCACGATGTCGCTGCTCTGCTCCGCGTCGTCGCCCTCGTCCTTGGCGTCGAACCGGAAGCGGGGGCGCCGCACCGTCTCGCCCTCACCGGGCGGCTCGGCGGCCTTGGTGACGGTCATGTCGGTGCCGAGTCCGTACAGCGATTCCAGGACCTTGTCCTGGGCGCGGTTCATCCCGGACGACACGGAGTTGACGACGATGACCAGCGCGATCCCGAGGGCGAGCCCCGAGGCGACGACGAGCGCCGCTTTTCTGCGGCGGCGGAGTTCACGCCGGAGGTAGGTGAAGAACATGGCGTGACGGTATGGACGCGGCGTGATGAGGAGTTAAGGCGACGATGAGAGCCCCATGAGTGTTCCGATCGAGACCTGACCGTCGAGGGCGAAGGCACTGGGGCACGTTGTGCTGCCGCAGCCCGCCGCCGGCGCGCCCTCGCCGGCTCGGGGCACGGGCGGGCCGCGGCTCAGCACTGCAGGCCAACCCCGGGGCAAGTTCACCAAAGAAATTCTGCAAAACTTCTTTTGCAGAACCCCGCGCCCGGTCTACGCTCGCCCGGTGACCGATGACCACGAACACCGCCGCCGCGTACTCGATCCCCGTCAGGACGCCGCCGCCCTCAAGGCGCTCACCCACCCCTTGAGGATCCGGCTGCTGGGCCTGCTGCGCATGGAGGGACCGGCCACCGCGAGCGAACTCGCCGTCAGGACGGGCGAGTCGTCCGCGTCGACCAGCTACCACCTGCGGGTGCTGGCCAAGTACGCGTTCATCGCGGAGGCCGAGCACCGCGACGGCCGCGAGCGGCGCTGGAAGTCCGTCCACGAGGTCACCAGCTGGAGCAACGCCGCGATGGCCGGCTCACAAGAGGCGCGGGCGTTCGTCGACGTGGCCCGCCGGGCCCAACTCGACCATCTGGAACGCTCCCTGGCCCGGCACCAGGAGGACCTCGACACCGGCAGGCTCGACGGGGAGTGGCTGGAGCCGTCCGGCTTCACCGACCTGGTGGCCCGCCTCACGCCCGAGTCGCTCACGGAACTGTGGGCGGCGTTCGAGCGCACCGTGAACGAGCTCGCCGCCCGCGACGAGGGCGACGCCCGCGCCGAACAGGTCGTGCTCTTCACGGCCGGGCTGGCACTCGCCCCGGAAACCGGGGCGCGCGACACAGGGCCGAACGCGGGAACAGACAGCGCCAAGGCCGTCACGGAGAAGAAGTCGGCCACGGAGGACGGCTCATGAAGCTGCTGGACCCCCACGCCGCCCGCCGCCGATTCGTCACCGTCACGTTCCTCTTCTGGCTCCCCGTCGGCCTCTACATACCGTCCCAGGTCCTGCTCCTGACCGAACGCGGCATGAGCCTCGCCGTCGTCGCCGGACTCTTCGCCGTCCACTCCCTCACCGTGTCCCTCATGGAGCTGCCCACCGGCGGACTGTCCGACGTCCTCGGCCGCCGGTCCGTCCTCGCCGCGGCGGGCCTGCTCAATCTGTGCGCCCTGACCTTGATGGCGCTCGGAACCACCGTGTGGGCGCTCGCCGTCGCCATGTTCCTGATGGGCTCCGGCCGCGCCCTGTCCAGCGGCCCCGCGGAGGCCTGGTACGTGGACACCGTCCAGGCCCACTCCGGCGCGGGCGCCGAACTGCGCACCGGCCTGTCGCGCGGCAACACCGCCTCGGCCGCCGCGCTCGCCGCCGGAACCCTCCTCGGCGGGGCGCTGCCGCTCCTGCTGGGCCTCGGCCCCGACCCGGGCGCCCGACTGGCCGGCGCCACCGGCGGCCTCGTACTCCCGCTGTCGGTACCCGGCCTGCTCGGCGCGGCCGTCGGCGTCGGTTTCGTCGCGTACGTCCTCACCGCCCTGCCGGAGCCGCCCCGCCCGCCGGCCACCCTGCGCGGCGTGCTCCGCGGCGTCCCGGCGACGATGCTGGGCGGGCTTCGGCTCGGCGTCACGGAGTCGCTCGTCCGCCGGGTCCTGCTGACCGCGGCCGCCGCCGGCGCGGCGCTCGCCGCCGTCGAGCTCCTCACCCCCGGCCGGGCCGCCCGGCTCACGGGCGCCCCCGAGTCCGGCGCTGTCCTTTACGCCGCACTCGCCTGCGCCGGCTTCCTGTGCACCGCGGTCGGCAGCCACTGCGCACCTCTGACCGCGCGGCTGACGGGGAGCAGCGAGCACGCGGTGCTCGCCGCCCTCGGTGTGAGCACGACCGGACTCGCGCTCCTCGGTGTGACGGCCGCCTGGGACGGCGGCCCGGCACCGCTCGCCCTGGCCGCCCTCGGATACGCCCTCGTCTATCTGGGTCTCGGCGCGGCGGGTCCGAACGAGAACGACCTGCTGCACCGTCGCGTCGACAGCACGGTCCGCGCCACCGCCCTGTCCGTGAAGTCGTTGGCGCTCCAGTCGGTCGCCGCGCTGACCGGCCTCGTGGCCGGCTCCCTGCCGGTCGGCCCGCTGCCGTGGCTGGTGGGCGCGACCGCACTGCTGCTCGGCGCACTGCTGTGGACCCGCCGGGCGAAGCCCGCCACCGCCGCGCATCCGTCGCCCGTCCTTCCCTCAGAAGAAGTCGTCCTGACCGCGTCCGGGTCGGGACCCGTCCCGTGCTGCGGGAGCCGCGTCGCCGCGCCGAGGGCTCGCCACAGCGGCGGCATTCAGCCGGCGTCGTCTCCACCAGAGCAGCAATGCGGCTGCCGCTAGGCCCACGGGCAGCAGACGCAGGGCCGACGCGCCGACGGTCGAGGGTTCTTCCTGCGGATCGCGGTCGGCCGCCCGACGCGGTGCGGGGGCCTGCGGTTCGCGGTCGGCCGCCTGGCGAGGTGTGGGCGCGCCGAGCCAGATCGCTCCGTCGCCGTCGGCGGACGGCGCGCTCAGCGAGCGGTCGACCTTCTCGGGAAGGTTCGCGTGGGCCGCGGTGAAACGGTCGCCCGAGACCTGCGTGACGGGGATTCTCGTGAAGTCGACACCACCGTAGACATAGCTGCGTACATAGGTGGTCCCGCCTTCGGTGGTCCTGTCGGTGACCTTGAACTCGCCCTTGGTGTACGAGTCGACGAACCGGTCGAAGGTGTCGGTGGGCTTCCAGCGGCCGTCGCTCCGCCAGTTGTCGATGTCGCCCGTGTCGATGAGGTCGCCGTAGGTGGTGTCCTTGCTGCGGCTCAGGTCGCGGTACCACTCGGCGGCGACCCGGGCGAGGTAGACGCGGCGTAGTTCTGCGTACTCGGGCGCGGTGTTGATGGCCTTCTTGAGCTCGGGAAGGATCAGGCCGCGGAAGTGCTGCTCGTTGTGGTCCTCGGTGGCCTTGCTCTGCTGGGGACATGTACCGGTGGCGGACTCGCCCCGCTGCTTCAGGTACTGGGTCTCCATCTTGACGTCGAGGGGCGCGTCGAGGATGTAGAGCTTGTCGCCGTCCTGGCGGACCGATGCGGGTGCGGGCAGGATCCACGTCCGGTAGGACATGCAGTTGCCCTGGATGCCGTCCCAGAACGTCCGGCCTCGTGCGGAGTGGGGGTGGATGAGCTTGCCGATCGTCTTCTTCATCTGCAGATCGGCCTCGAGCAGGGCGCGTCCGGCGTCCGTACGTCCGAGCCGGTCGTCGACGATGCGGTCCGGCTCGTCGGGATTGAGGTTGACCCAGAAGGCCGACGGGTCGAGGGAGAGCCAGACGAAGAAAGCGTCCGAGCTGCCCTCCGCGGCGTCGAGGCCCGCTCCCGGAGAACTGCCGCCGTCGGCGGAGAGGGGTGCCTGGAAGGAGTACTGCAGACCGCTGCCGTCGCCGGGGTCGGCGAGATAGCGCAGTTGCAGGGACGAGAAGTCGATCCCGCCGGGCGCCTCCGGCACCGGTTGCGTCAGTGCCCGGGTCAGGCCGTCCGCGGTGTCGTTCGCGGTGTCGTTCTCTCCGCACGGGTCGGCCGCCTGCGGGGCGTTGCGCGGAGCGGTCAGCGCGACGGTCGTCAGCCGGGAGCGGAGGCCGAGGGCCTGGCCGTCACACGGTTCGGCGGCGCGGGGGTTCCGGAAGAAGCGGTTCTCCTTCCTGGTCTGCGCCAGGCGCTGACTCTCCGCCGCTTTGCGCTCCTTGATCAGCGTCTTCCGTGCCGCCACCTCCCGGGCGACGGTGGTCTTCTCGGCGCGGGCACTCGCCTTCGCGCTGTCGATCAGCCCGTTGAGCTCGTCGGCCGCCCCCTTGCCGTTCACGACGGCGTAGATGACATCGGTGGTGGCCGGGATCCGGCCGGCGCACCGAGCCTTGCACGGCGAACGGTCGCTGTAGATCACGAAGAGCCGGTCCCGGGGCACCGGTTTCCGCACATCCTGGCTCAGGAAAGCCAGGTCCCAGACGAGGATGTTCAGTTCGGAGTGGTTGCCTGCCGCTTCCGCCGAGGCCTCGTTGGCGTGCGGGACTACGGCAAACTTCTCGATCCCGGGGCGTTCGTCCATGCGTAACCGCTCGTACAGCGCCGGGTCGTCGTGCTTCAACGCGGCGGTCTCCACCACCTCCAGGCCCCGGGTGTCCACGTCGTCGAGTCCCGTGATGTCCACGAACCCGATCGCGACGTTCCGGCTCCCGTCGATCCGACGCGGGTTCTTGCCGCCGTCGAGCTGCGACCGGTGGCCCCACACCGCCTGCCGGTGCACGTAGGACCGGTGTCCCAGGGGGTCGCTGTACCAGTCGCCTTCGATCCGGGTCAGCGATCTCCCGGACGGAGCGGGCTTGCGCTCCTTCTTCCCCCCGTCGGCCGTGAGGTTGCGGGTGTGGCCGGGCGACTGCGTCTGCGCCCCGGCGGACGCCTCCGCGGAGCCGCCGCCGGTGCCCAGTAACAGCCCGAGCATCAGCACGGACGCGGCCAGAGCCCGCGGTCCGGTGCGTCCTCTGGTCAATGACATGTCGCTCCCCCTGTTTTCGCCCGCGCACGGCGAGCCGTGGCCGGTCCGTCGGGAGAGGACCTTCCCCCTGTCCGATGACGAGAACCTGAGACCGTGCGAGACGGCACGCGCCGAGGCGTCGGCCGCCTCAGCCGCGCAGCGTCACTCCGTACCTGGTGCGCAGGCGGGCGATCTCCCACCACGCCACCGCTGTCACCGACGCCGGGCCGCCGAGGACCGCGCAGAACTGGACGACCGGCGGCCCCGGCGGCGCCCCGGCCATGGCCAGGTTGATCGCCGCGAGTTCCCACACCAGGACGCCGGTGAGCAGGGCGGGGAGAGCCGCGTGCGCGTCGGCCGTGTTGAAAGCGGTACGCAGCGCCGTCGTCGACGCGAAGACGACGAAGAACAGCACCCACAGCACCGGCAGCAACAGCGCGAGTGTGATCAGCGGGCTGAGACGGCTGCCCTCGTAGCTCCGGCCGAGGAGCATCACGCCCGCGAAGAGCAGTGGTACGGCCGTGAAGGCGCCGAAGTACCAGAGCACCGAGCGGACCGCCGGCCGCAGCCTGGCCCGCATGCCGGGCCGTGCGTGCGGCGGCGCGAGCCGGAAGAGGACGAAAATCACCACGGGAGCGGTGAGGAGCAGCAGCCACGGCGTGACGACCAGCCGGAAAAGATACTGATCCTGCACCTGTGCCCAGTCCGCCTCGGTCCCGTAGGCGGCGAGGATCAGGAAGGACGCGACCAGCGCCACCCAGGCCCTGGTCTTCTGCACGCGCCACACCTCGGGGTCCTGGTACCGCCGGTGGCTGTGCGCGGGGAACCGCAGCCTCGCCCGACGGCGGGCGGACCTGGCCAGCGGGTAGCCCAGCAGCACCATCAGAGCCGGCCACACACAGAGCAGGCCGATCACCCAGAGACAGCCGGGCATCCGGCGCACATGCCGCAACACCTCGCCCAGCGGCGGCCATTCGTCCTGGCGGAACTGCTGCCACAGCGACGGGGGCGGACCGTAGGGAGGGTACGGGTACGGCCCCGGATGAGGCGGCGGCCCCGGATACGGACCCGGCCCCCGATACGGCCCGGGCTGCGGCGGCACCCCCGGATGCGGCGGTACTCCCGGATGCGGCTGCCCCGCCCGCCGGTACGGATCCTGTCCCCCGAATGTCACGCCTGCGCCCTTCCTGGAGTGGTCCGCCGATCATTCCAGGAGAGCGAACTGCCGTGCACAGCCCGGCACATGGCGGGCCGGCGACACCACATCCACACCCAGCGACGGCAGGGTCACCGACACCCCCGCCAGGCCCTCCCCGAGCCGGGCCACCGCCTCCTCGGCGATCCGCGACCGGTCCGCCGTCCGCGACCCCGCCGAAGACCGCGGCCTGTCGGCGGACCGCACCACTGCTGCCATGAGCACCACACCTCCGCGCCGCGCAACCGCCGGGTATCCCGATCTCCTCACCCCGCGTGTCCGGGTGCGGCCCGGCCTTCCGGAGCAAGTTGATAACAACCCGCTCGACGACGGCCCCGGGCGTAAACTGGGCCGCATGAGCCGACGACGACATTGATCCACCGCAGCGGGTCCTGGAACGGGCTGTCGCGGGCCGCCGCGCGGGTGAGCACCCGGCGTCCCCCGTCCGTTCCGCAGAAGGACCACACGCATGCTCACCGTTTCGTCATGCCCGCCGGACCCCGGCGTCCGCGGCGTCCGCCGGCTCGAGCGAAGGCTCTACGCCTACGCGGGTCTTGAGGACTTCGTCCTCCTCTACCCCCTCTACGCCCTGCTTTTCGCCGAACACGGCCTGACCACCGCAGAGATCTCCTCCCTCTTCGCCATCTGGTGCGTCGTCGGCCTGCTGGTCGAAGTGCCGTCGGGCGTCTGGGCCGACGCGGTGTCCCGCCGCGTCACGCTGGTCGCCGGCCCGCTGCTGACCGCCGTCGGATTCGCGCTGTGGGCGCTGACCCCCTCCTACGCGGCCTACGCCGCCGGCTTCACGCTCTGGGCGGTCGGCGGCTCCCTGCGCTCCGGCTCCATGGAAGCGCTCGTGCACGACGAACTCGAACGGCTCGGCGCGGCCGACCGCTACGGCCGGATCATGGGCCGGGCCGCCGCCTTCGGCATGGCCGCGACCGCCGCGGCCACGGCCGCCGCCGCGCCGGCGCTCGCCTTCGGCGGCGACGCGCTGGTGTGGGCCGGGAGCATCGGCGCCTGTCTGTTGTGCGCGGCGGCCGGCTCGACGCTCCCCGAGCACCGCGCCACCGCCCACCACGACACCGCCGAACGGCCGGGCTACCTCGCCACGTTGCGTTCCGGGCTGGCCGAGG
This sequence comes from Streptomyces sp. OZ13, assembly GCF_052068155.1. Lineage (NCBI taxonomy): Bacteria > Bacillati > Actinomycetota > Actinomycetes > Kitasatosporales > Streptomycetaceae > Streptomyces > Streptomyces sp. OZ13. The sequence goes on from NZ_JBQHCZ010000019.1 coordinate 26,276, forward strand.
TGCGCGGCAGCCGTCCCGTCCGGCGGGCGATGGTCCTCGCCGTGGTGATCACGTCGATCTGGGGCGTGCTGGACGAGTACGTGCCGCTGCTCGCCGCCGCCACGGGTGTCGCGACCGAGACCGTCCCCCTGCTGGTGCTGGTGGTGTGGGTGGGCGTGACGCTCGGCTCGCTGCTGGTGACGGCCGGCGAACGGCTGTCGGTCCGGGCGACCGGGGCGCTGGTCGCGGCCGCGGCCGTGGCGCTCGCGGCGGGCGCGCTGTCGGGCACGCCCGCCGGATTCGCCCTGCTCGCCGTCGCGTTCCTCGTCTTCCAGCTCGCGGACGTGCTGGCCGACGTACGCCTCCAGGCCGCGATCACCGGCAGGAGCCGGGCGACCATCACCTCGCTGACGGGCCTCGGCACCAACATCGCCTCGCTGCTGGCGTACGGCACGTACGCGGCACTGTCGCCGTACGCCTCCCACAGCAGGGTCTTCGCGCTGCTGGCCGTGCCGTACCTGCTGGTGGCCGCCGTGATGGGCCGGCCGCGTCCGGCGCCGGCCCCGGCCGGTCAGGAGGCGCAGTAGCGGTCCCGCGCCGGGCGCTCCCCGGTGAGCAGGAAGCGGGTCACGGTCGCGTCGCCGCACTCGTTGCCGTTGTCGACGTAGGACCCGTGGCCGGCCGCGTCGACGACGACCATCCGCGCACGGTCCCCGAAGGCCGCCCGCATCTTCTTCGCGCCCGCGAGCGGGGTGGCCACGTCACGGTCGTTCTGGACGAGGAGGACGTTGGACGGGCCGTGCGGCGTGACGCGGACGGGCCGCTCGGTGGGGCCGAGGTCCCAGAAGGCGCACGGCATGACGTTGACGGGCATCCCGGCCGTCAACGGGTGGCGCTCACGACTGTCGGCCACGGCCTTCTCGTAGGAGGCCTGGTCGTCCCCCCAGGCGTCCACGTCGTTGCAGATGGTCGCGGCCGACGCCGCCACCGTGTTCTGCATGGCCTCGTCCGGCAGCGTGTTCGGGGCCGGCAGCGCGGCCCCGGAGCGGGCGGCGGCGATCAGGCGGGCGACGACCGGGAAACGCCTGGGCGAGTAGAGGCTGTCGAGCAGCGTCTGACGCAGCACGTTGCCGTTCAGCTCCTCGGGGTTGGCGCCCGGCCAGGGGATCGGCGCGCGGTCCAGGCGGGCGGCGAGGGCGAGGAAGAGGGGCCGCACCTCCTCCGGTGTCGCCGCCAGCCGGTCCGGGTTGGCGGGATCGGCGGCCCAGGCGGCGAAGTCGGGGAAGACGTCCTCGACGCCGACCGCGTAGTTCGCCAGCCAGCCCCGCGCGACCCGCTCCGGGTCGGGGTCGTCGTTGCTGTCGAGGATCCAGCGGTCGGTGCGGTGGGGGAACATCTGCGCGTAGGCGGCGCCGGCGTAGGTGCCGTACGAGACGCCCCACGCGGACAGTTTCCGCTCCCCGAGCGCCTCCCGGACGCGGTCGATGTCGCGCGCCTCGTTGCGGGTGCTGACGGTGCGCAGGACCTCGCCGCCGTTCTCGGCACAGGCGTCGGCGAGGCGACGGCCGGCGGCGACGTTGTGGTCGACGGAGCCGTCGGGCGCCGGCCAGGGGCGCAGCCGCTCCATGGCGAGGTCGTCGTGCGGGAGATCGCAGCTGACGGGTGCGGACCGGCCGACGCCGCGCGGGTCGAAGCTGACGACGTCGTACGCGTCGCGCACCGACTGCGGAAGGGCCTTCCCCCGCCGGGAGGGCTCGTGCAGACCGGGGTTGCCCGGTCCGCCGGGGATGATCAGCAGCGTGCCGCGCCGGGCCTCGGGCTTCTCGCTGCGCAGCCGGGACACGGCCAGCGTGATGTGCGGCCCGCGCGGCTCGGCGTGGTCCAGCGGCACGGACACCGTCCCGCACTCCTGGCGCGGGTCGAGCCCGGTCCCGGGGCACGGGCCCCACCGGACTGCCGACGCCGGCCGGGCGGTCGCCTCTGCGGACGGCGCGGGGAGGGCGACCAGCGCGGTCGCGAGGGCGGGCAGCGTCAGCGCGACGGTGACGGCGGGCCGGAGACGGAACGTTCGAGTGATTGCCATGGCACGACCCTCCCGGATCCGCGCGCCCGGCCCCACGGGACCAACTCCCGTATCCGGCAGGGGGTTTGCCCCACCCGCTCGGGCCGGTCACCCCCAGGTCGGCTCCGGCGGCGGTCGTGGGCGTACGTCCTGCCCGTGCGCCGCCGGGGAACGCCCGAGGGCGGCACCCCCGTGCAGGGGTGCCGCCCTCGGTGTGAAACCGGTCTGCCGATCCGCGAGCGGATCAGAAGTCCATGTCACCGCCCGGCATGCCGCCCGGAGCGGCCGCGGCGGCCTTCTCCGGCTTGTCGGCGATGACGGCCTCGGTGGTCAGGAACAGCGCCGCGATGGAGGCCGCGTTCTGCAGAGCAGAGCGGGTCACCTTCGCGGGGTCGATGATGCCCTCGGCGATCATGTCGACGTACTCACCGGTCGCGGCGTTCAGGCCGTGGCCGACAGGCAGGTTGCGCACCTTCTCGACGATGACGCCGCCCTCGAGACCACCGTTGACGGCGATCTGCTTGAGCGGGGCCTCCAGCGCGAGCTTCACGGCGTTGGCGCCGGTCGCCTCGTCGCCCTGGAGCTCGAGCTTCTCGAAGACCGAGGAGGCCTGGAGCAGGGCCACGCCACCACCGGCGACGATGCCCTCCTCGACGGCCGCCTTCGCGTTGCGAACGGCGTCCTCGATGCGGTGCTTGCGCTCCTTGAGCTCGACCTCGGTCGCGGCGCCGGCCTTGATGACGGCCACGCCGCCGGCCAGCTTCGCGAGGCGCTCCTGGAGCTTCTCGCGGTCGTAGTCCGAGTCGCTGTTCTCGATCTCGGCACGGATCTGGTTGACGCGACCCTGGACCTGGTCGCTGTCACCGGCACCGTCGACGATCGTGGTCTCGTCCTTGGTGATGACGACCTTGCGGGCGCGGCCCAGCAGGTCCAGGCCGGCGTTCTCGAGCTTGAGGCCGACCTCCTCGGAGATGACCGTGCCGCCCGTGAGGATGGCGATGTCGTTCAGCATGGCCTTGCGGCGGTCGCCGAAGCCCGGGGCCTTGACGGCGACGGACTTGAACGTGCCGCGGATCTTGTTGACGACCAGGGTCGACAGGGCCTCACCCTCGACGTCCTCGGCGATGATCAGCAGCGGCTTGCCGGACTGCATGACCTTCTCCAGCAGCGGAAGGAGGTCCTTCACGTTGCCGACCTTGGAGTTGACGATCAGGATGTACGGGTCGTCCAGGGACGCCTCCATACGCTCCATGTCGGTGGCGAAGTACGCCGAGATGTAGCCCTTGTCGAAGCGCATACCCTCGGTGAGCTCGAGCTCCAGACCGAAGGTCTGGGACTCCTCGACGGTGATGACGCCTTCCTTGCCGACCTTGTCCATGGCCTCGGCGATGAGCTCACCGATCTGGACGTCAGCGGCGGAGATGGAGGCGGTGGAGGCGATCTGCTCCTTGGTCTCCACGTCCTTGGCCTGCTCGAGCAGGGCACCGGAGACGGCCTCGACGGCCTTCTCGATGCCGCGCTTCAGGGCCATCGGGTTGGCGCCGGCGGCCACGTTGCGCAGGCCCTCACGGACGAGCGCCTGGGCGAGAACGGTCGCGGTGGTCGTACCGTCACCGGCGACGTCGTCCGTCTTCTTGGCGACTTCCTTGACCAGCTCGGCGCCGATCTTCTCGTACGGGTCCTCGAGCTCGATCTCCTTGGCGATGGAAACACCATCGTTGGTGATCGTGGGGGCGCCCCACTTCTTCTCGAGGACGACGTTGCGACCCTTGGGGCCAAGGGTGACCTTGACGGCGTCGGCGAGCTGGTTCATCCCGCGCTCGAGACCGCGCCGTGCCTCCTCGTCGAACGCGATGATCTTGGCCATGTGAAGTGGTCCTCCCGGACTGGGGTGGATTGCTTCGGATCGCATCCGGCGCCCGCGACGGACGGCCTGCGCGCCTTGTGGTTCCTTGCCCCACCCGGCTCGCGGGCCTCACCGACCCGATCCAAGTTCTGTCACTCTCACTGGGAGAGTGCTAACGCCAATGATTAGCACTCGACCCATGAGAGTGCAAGCGCCTTCGAGCAAGGCCGCCCGGTGGAGGGCGGTCGGGCGAGGGGTTGGCCCAGGCTTCCTCGAGGGACGCCGCGGCCGGCGCCGGCGCCCGCGGCAGTGTCCGGACACGCGTGAGGGGCCCGCTTCCCGGTGGCCGGGAGGCGAGCCCCTCATGCGTGAGTGCGTCGGTGGCCGATCGCGCCTCGATCAGTTGGATCAGACGGCGAGCTTGACCATGTCCGCCTGCGGACCCTTCTGGCCCTGCGAGATCTCGAATTCGACTCGCTGACCTTCTTCAAGGGTGCGGTAACCGTCCATCTGGATCGCGCTGTAGTGGACGAAAACATCCGCACCACCGTCGACCGCGATGAAGCCGTACCCCTTCTCCGCGTTGAACCACTTGACGGTGCCCTGAGCCATGCCTAACTCCCCTATTACTGGCCCTTGCGCAGGACCGCACTTCGCGGACCCGGGTCAGACCTCCACCCCAGCAGGAGGGGTGTGCGCCGGAACGCGTCGACCGCGGCTGAATGTATCTGCCCAACTGCCCTCTGCAACAGGTCAATCGGACGAGAAATCTGGGCAGTACCGAACGACCGATCCGTGTCAATTCATGGAATTCCGGGGCAAGTCGGGCCCGGCAAATAACGCCTAAGTGGCAATTCGATCGCATGGTTCGGCCGCATTCTTGCGGAAGTTGAAGGCATTCTCGAGCGGCCGGCGAAGGGGGCTTCCCAAACTCTACCGCGCTCAACCATGCAGAATTGCCCCCTCCGCTTCTCTCGCGGAGGGGGCAATTTCAGTAACTGCGGGTAAATCTCTGGGGAGAGCTCAGCGGCCGCTCCTCCTGTATCCGTCAGCCGCCGGCGACGGCGGGAATGATCGACACGCCCGCACCGTCCGGCGTGGCCGTCTCCAGGCCCTGCTCGAAGCGGACGTCGTCGTCGTTCACGTACACGTTGACGAACCGGCGCAGCTTGCCCTGGTCGTCCAGGACGCGGGCGGCGATGCCCGTGTGGTTCTTCTCCAGGTCCGCGATGACCTCGGCGAGGGTCGTGCCCTCCGCCGGGACCTCGGCCCGGCCGCCCGTGTACGTACGGAGGATGGTGGGGATGCGGACGTTGACGCTCATGTTCGTCACCTCTCGGCGGAGTACGGCGTGGCAGTGCGGAGCAAGGTTCTCAGTGGGCGGCCAGGCCCGCGTCGCGGAACGCGTCCAGGCTCGGGCGGATGACGGCGGTCGCCTGCGAGGTCTCCGCGACGGCGTCGAGGGTCTTGAGACCGTCGCCGGTGTTGAGCACGACGGTGGTGAGCGCCGGGTCGAGCAGGCCCGCCTCGATCAGCTTCTTCGTCACACCCACCGTCACGCCACCGGCCGTCTCGGCGAAGATGCCCTCGGTGCGGGCCAGCAGCTTGATCGCGTCGACGACCTGCTCGTCGTTCACGTCCTCGACGGCCCCGCCCGTGCGGCGCGCGATGTCCAGCACGTACGGGCCGTCGGCCGGGTTGCCGATGGCGAGGGACTTGGCGATGGTGTTCGGCTTCTGGGGCCGCACGACGTCGTGGCCGGCCTTGAAGGCGGTCGACACCGGCGAACAGCCCTCGGCCTGGGCGCCGAAGATCTTGTACGGCTTGTCCTCGACGAGCCCGAGCTTGATCAGCTCCTGAAGACCCTTGTCGATCTTCGTGAGCTGGGAGCCGGAGGCGATCGGGACGACCAGCTGGTCCGGCAGCCGCCAGCCCAGCTGCTCGCAGATCTCGTACGCGAGGGTCTTGGAGCCCTCCGCGTAGTACGGGCGGAGGTTGACGTTGACGAAGCCCCAGCCCTCGCCCAGCGGGTCGCCGATGAGCTCGGAGCAGAAGCGGTTCACGTCGTCGTAGTTGCCCTCGATGCCGACGAGCTCGCCGCCGTACACCGCGGCCATGACGACCTTGCCCTGCTCGAGGTCGTGCGGGATGAACACGCAGGAGCGGAAGCCGGCCCGCGCGGCGGCGGCGCCGACCGCGCCCGCGAGGTTGCCCGTGGAGGAGCAGGACAGGGTGGTGAAGCCGAAGGCACGGGCGGCCTCGAGGGCCTGGGCGACGACCCGGTCCTTGAAGGAGTGCGTCGGGTTGCCGGAGTCGTCCTTGACGAACAGACCGCCGGTGACGCCCAGTTCGCGGGCGAGGTTGTCGGCCTTGACCAGCTTGGTCCAGCCCGGGTTCAGGTTCGGCTTGTCGGCCACGTCGGCCGGGACGGGCAGCAGCGGGGCGTAACGCCAGATGTTGGCCGGGCCCGCCTCGATCTGCTTCCGGAGCTCTTCGGGGCTGCCGCTCGGCAGGTCGTAGGCGACTTCGAGCGGCCCGAAACACTCGGCGCAGGCGAAGATGGGACCGAGTTCGAAACGCTGTCCGCACTCGCGGCACGAAAGTGCGGCGGCGGGGCCGAGGTCCACGGCGGTGGACGAGGTGGCGGAGGTGCTGGTGCTTGCGACGGTCTGCGCAGCCATGATGGCGAGGCCCTTTCTCCTCATCTTCCTCGTGACGCACTTCGCCACGAGACGGAATTGGCACCTTCCCCACCGTGACCTCGCGGTCGGCGGGAGGGTTGCCGGGGCTTCAACGGGCCGTTCCCTCTGCCCCTCTGGATGAGCGGTATGGCTCCGGACGTGCGGTCCGGGCGTTTGTGTGCCGGGACCCCCCGAGATGCGAGGGTCCTTCGCGTTGCTCAAGACTGTAACCGAAGCCCCGGACGCTTGAGATAGTCGTCCGACCCGCGAGATGGATCACACGACCGACTGTCGATCGACTGTCAAGGGAGACGCGAAGTGCTCGATGAGGTGGCCCGCTGGCTGAGCCGGCGCTCCTGGTCCGCGTCCGATCGCTCCCTCGAGAGGCTGATGTCCGCCAAGGCCAGGCAGGGCACGACCGTCAGCGTCGTGCTCCCCGCGCTGAACGAGGAGGCGACCGTCGGAGAGATCGTCACGATCATCCGCCGGGAGCTGATGGAGAACACCCCGCTCGTCGACGAGCTGGTCGTCATCGACTCGGCCTCGACCGACCGCACGTCGGAGGTGGCCGCGGCCGCCGGCGCCCGGGTGGTGCACCGGGACGCGATACTGCCCGGCCTGCCTGCGGTGGCCGGCAAGGGCGAGGTGCTGTGGCGGTCGCTGATGGCGACGGGCGGTGACATCGTCTGCTTCTGCGACGCGGACCTGCGGGACTTCTCCGCGGACTTCGTCTCCGGCATCGTCGGCCCGCTGCTGACCGAGCCCGACGTCCAGTTCGTCAAGGCCATGTACGACCGTCCGCTGGGCGGGGGCGCCGCACCGGGCCCGGACGGCACCCCGGCCCAGGGCGGGCGGGTGACCGAGCTGATGGCCAGGCCGCTGCTGAACCTGCACTGGCCGCAGCTCGCCGGGTTCGTGCAGCCGCTGGGCGGCGAGTACGCGGCACGACGCTCGCTGCTGGAGCGGCTGCCCTTCCCCGTCGGATACGGCGTCGAGCTCGGGCTGCTCGTCGACTCCCTGAACCTGGTGGGCCTGGACGCGCTGGCCCAGGTCGACGTCGGCACCCGCAAGCACCGCCACCAGGACGGGCAGGCGCTCGGCAGAATGGCCGCGACGATCTACCGCACCGCCCAACTGAGGCTCGCCCGCCCGCATTTGGTGCGCCCGTCGATCACGCAGTTCGAGCGTGTGGGGAACGGCTTCGTGCCGGTGACCCACCCGGTGGACACCGAGGAGCGCCCGCCGATGCTCGAGATCAGTGAGTACGCGGCGCGTCGCGCCGCATAAGCAGGACCGACCGGTCATTTTGCCTACATTTCCCATGTATGGGACTTATGGGATTTCTTGTTCTGTCGTTCCCCGGATCTCCGGGCGGCCGCGGCAGGCACCGCAAGGAGACGCCCTCCGGCGGCACGGAACGGCTGACCCGGCTCCTCGGCACCCTGGCGGTCACCGCAGCCGCCGTGTTCGGACCGGCCGTCCCCGCGATGGCGGTGCCTGCCGGGCCGGCGATGCCGGGAACGCTCCCCGGTGAGCAGCCGGCGGCCCGGACCGCTCCCGGCGCGGCCGAGCAGCGGACGGACGGCCACGCCGAGGACGCGCCCGCCGCGGCCTCGGACGCCGGCGGCCCGGAGGGGTCCGCCGGCGGGACCGACGGCCTCCAGGGCCGGGAACCGGTCCGTCACGTGGAGATGGCCCGCACCGGCGGCACGGCGGAGCAGCTGTGGCTGCTGGGCGGCGTCGCGCTGAGCCTGACGGCGGCCGGCATCATCGCCGTGGCCGCCACCCGCGGCCGCCGCGACCACTGACCTGCGAGGCGCCGTACGCACGTTTGAGCTTTTGCGGTACGGGCTAGATTTCGGCACATGGTCTCCGACGCAGCCCAGATCCTCGTCGCGTCCAACCGCGGCCCTGTCTCCTACGAGCTGAACGAGGACGGAGAGCTCGACGCCCGCCGCGGCGGTGGAGGACTCGTCTCCGGCCTGTCGGCCATCGGCTCGGACGCGCAGTCGCTGTGGGTGTGCGCGGCCCTCGGCGACGGCGACCGCGAAGCGGTCCGGCGCGGGGTCGGCGAACCCGGTGTGCGGATGCTCGACATCGACGCCGGCGTCCACGCCGACGCGTACAACGGCATCGCGAACTCCGTGCTGTGGTTCGTCCACCACATGCTGTACCAGACGCCCCTCGAGCCCGCCTTCGGCCGGGAGTTCCGGCGCCAGTGGGGCGCCTACCGGATCTACAACCGGGCCTTCGCCGAGGCGCTCGCCGCGGAGGCGGCCGACGACGCCGTTGTTCTCGTGCAGGACTACCACCTGGCCCTGGTGCCGGGAATGCTCCGCGAACTCCGTCCCGACCTGCGGATCGGCCACTTCTCGCACACCCCGTGGGCGCCCCCGGAGTATTTCGCGATGCTGCCCGGCGACATCGCGGAGGAACTGCTGCTCGGCATGCTCGGCGCCGACCGGCTCGGGTTCCTGACCAAGCGGTGGATGCGGGCGTTCCAGAGCTGTGCCGCCGCCGTCCTCGCGCCGTACGACGGGACGTCGCTGTGGCCGAAGGACCAGGAACCGAGCTTCGAGTTCCGCATGCCCGGCCGCGGCCGTCACCGGACCAGGCTCGGGGTCCACGGGCTGGGTGCCGACGCCGATTTCCTGCGTGAGCGGGCCGCGCGCCCCGATGTCGACGAGCGGATGACCGCCCTGCGGAAACAGGCCGGCGAGGGCCGCCGGACGATCGTGCGCGTCGACCGCACGGAACTGTCCAAGAACATCCTGCGCGGCCTCCAGGCCTACCAGGAGCTGCTGGAGGAGCACCCCGAGTGGCGCGAACGCGTCGTGCACATCGCGCTCGCCTATCCCTCACGCCAGGACCTCGAGGTCTACCGCCACTACACGGCGGAGGTCTCCCGGCTCGCCGACGAGATCAACACCCGGTACGGCACGGCCGGCTGGACGCCGGTCGTCGTGCACGTCAAGGACGACTTCGCCCGCTCGCTGGCGGCGTACCGGATGGCCGACGTGGCCCTGGTCAACCCGATCAGGGACGGCATGAACCTGGTCGCCAAGGAGGTACCCGTCGTCACCGACCTCGGCTGCGCCCTGGTCCTGTCACGGGAGGCCGGCGCCCACGAGGAGCTCGGCGAAGACGCGATCACCGTCAACCCGTACGACATCAGCGGGACGGCGGCGGCGCTCCACGAGGCGCTGACCATGTCCGCCGACGAGCGGGCCGAGCGCTCCAAGCGCCTGGCGGCGGCAGCGACCGCGCTGCCGCCGCGGCAGTGGTTCCTCGACCAGCTCCGGGCCTTGCGCGAGGAGGGTTAGGCCCTGCCCGGGCGGACAGGACCGAGGGTCTTTCGTTTGGATCAGGCCGGATCAGGGAGCGGGGTCTGGTGCGTGCGATCGCAAGGCGGAGGAGGGAGGCATGGCGGAGCCATGCCGACCGACGACAACGCGGCGTGGGGGCACCTCCCGTGCCCGGAGGGCTACGGGGGAGTGCGTGCCAGACCACGCGAGCCCGGCATGATCCAAACGAGAGGCCCTAAACGCGCCGGGCCAGGGAGGCCAGGAAGTCCGCCAGCTGCGCCGGTCCCGGGAGCACCAGGTCGGCGCGGTCGGCCAGTTCGGGGACCTCGTTGCCGCTGCACAGCAGCAGTCCGGGCACACCGTCGGAGCGCAGCTTCTCGACGGCGCCGTAGGCGGCGAGGTCGCCCAGGTCGTCGCCCGCGTACAGCACGGACCCGGCGCCCACTTCCCGCACGTACTCGGACAGCGCGACGCCCTTGTCGACGCCGGGCGGGCGCAGCTCGAGGACCATGCGTCCCGGCTCCACGATCAGGCCGTGCCGGGAGGCGAGCGCGGCCAGGGGCTCACGCAGGGCGTCGAAGGCGGCCTGGGGGTCCTCGGCGCGGCGGGTGTGCACCGCGACGGCGCGGCCCTTCTCCTCGATCCAGGTGCCCTGCCAGGCGTCGATCCGGTCGAGGAAACCGGGGAGCTCGGCCCGCACGGCCGCGACCCCGGGGTCGGGGGCCGGGGCGCGTACGGTCCCGGTGACCGCGTCCCAGCGCTCCGCGCCGTAGTGGCCGAGGACGACGAGATGGTCGAGACCGGTGACACCGGAGAAGCCGCCGTAGCGGACGGCGACCCCGGCCGGCCGGCCGGTGATCACCGCGACCGACGCCACCTTCGGCGCGAGCGCGGCCAGCGCGGGGACGGCGCGCTCATGGGCGCGGGCCTGTTCGGGGTCCGGCACGATCTCGGCGAGCGTGCCGTCGAAGTCGAGTGCGATCACGGCCTGCCCGGGCCGTTCGAGGAGTGCCGCGAGGCCTTCACGGCCTGCGGGCGTGGACGGCGTCGGCATGGAGTCTTCGGCTTCTGCAAACGGGGAGCTGCCCATGCCTTCGACCCTAGCGGCGACTTCTCCTCGCGTCCCTCACACGGCGAAGCCGGTTGACGGTGACCGGGTCGTGGGCGAGGGCACGGGCGTCGTCGAGCAGGGCGTTGAGCAGCTGGTAGTAGCGGACCGGGGAGATGCCGAGCTGCTCCCGGACGGCCCGCTCCTTGGCACCGGGGCCCGGCCAGGAACGGCGTTCCATGGCGAGGACGGCCCGGTCCCGCTCGGAGAGCTCCCGGGCCCCGGGCCGGTCGCCGGTCCGCTGCTCCTCAGGCGCCTGGTCGTCGGTCATACGATCCAACATATCGGTGCCCACCGACGCCCGGACCGCCCTGTGGACGACGCCCGGCGCGCGGAGTCACTCCGCGCTCTCGGCCGCCCTGGCGTCCTGGGAGATCCGGTCCAGCGTGCGGGCGGGGCTGCCGCCCGGGCCCACGGCGTCGCCGATGTTCTTCTTGATGTTCTCGCTGGCCGAGGCCCACGACGTCTTGCCCACCGGCGGCAGCACGGAACCCGGCAGCACCTCCAGGAACTCCTTGAGGTCCGCGTGGTCCGGGTCCTTCTTCATCTCCTCCTGGGCGGAGACCGTCACCGGCAGCAGATCGTTCTGCCCGGCGAACTCCAGGACGTTCTCGTCCGTGAAGAGGAAGTCCAGGAACTTGCCGATCTCCGCGCGGTGGCCGTTCTGCTTGAAGCCCATGATCCAGTCGGCGACGCCCATCGTCGTGTCGGCGGCGCCGTTCCTGCCGGGGAGCGCGACCTTGCCCACGTCGATGCCCGCCTTCTCCGCGGCCTGGAGCAGCGAGGGGTGGCCGTTGAGCATGCCGACCTCACCCCGTGTGAACGCGGCGAAGGCGTCCTTGCGGTTGAGCTTGCCGGGGGCGACCGGGCCGGTGAGCTTCTCGTCGACCAGGTTCTCCTTCAGCCATTCGAAGGTGGCGATGTTCTGCTGGGAGTCGATCGCGTACCTGCCGAGCTCGTCGGTGTAGCCGCCACCGCCGCTGAGCAGCCACATCATCGTCTCCGCCTGGGCCTCCTCGGGGCCGAGCGGCAGGGCGAAGGGGTAGTCGACGTCGGTGTTCTGCTCGAGCAGCTCCGCGTCCTCCTTCAGCTCCTCCCACGTCCCGGGGGCGCCGCTGATCCCGGCGTCCTCGAAGAGGTCCTTGTTGTAGAAGAGCAGCCGGGTGGAGGCGACGAACGGCAGTCCGTACTGGGTGCGCTTCATCTCGCCCGCGTCGGTGAGCGGGGGAAGGAAGTTGGACTGGACAGGGATGGAGAGCATCTGGTCGGCGGAGTACAGCTTGTCCGCCGCGGCGTAGTCGGCGTAGGCGCCTATCTGCGCGATGTCGGGGGCCTTGCCCGCCTTGACCATCTCGGCGACCTTGCGGTCCACGTCGTTCCAGGACTCGATCTGGACGTCGACCTTGATGCCGGGGTTCTCCGCCTCGAAGGCGGCCGTCAGATCGGCCCAGTACTTCTTGCTGCTCTCACCGCCGGCGACGTCGTAGTCGGCGGCCACCAGCTTGAGGGTGACACCGTCCCCGGAACCGCTGGAGCTGCCGCAGCCCGCGAGCGAAACCGTCATTCCGAGTGCGGCGACAGCCGCTGTCAGACCCAAGAAGCGCCGCTGCACAGCTCTTCCCCACCCTCTGCTACCTAGTACGTGTTGTCCGTTTGTCCCAGTCGGTCCCCCGCGACGTCCTGTGAGATAGGGAGCGATCTTTCCCCATCCGGCGTACAAGGTCTACACCACTGCGGTCTCACTTTCACAACGCCCGCACAGCCCCGCGCGGGGTACGCGGCGCGCGGGGGGCGCCCGTGGCGGGCCTCGCGCCCGGCCCACGCGGTTTGTATGGCGTGGCAACAATCTCGGCGAGTGGACTAGACCTTTACCCGTTGTACGCGCCAGACTGTTCCCGTGAGACACGTCATCGCCCTCGATGTGGGCGGCACCGGTATGAAGGCTGCCCTGGTCGGGGCGGACGGCACGCTCCTGCACGAGGCACGGCGGCCCACCGGGCGCGAGCGCGGGCCCGACGCCGTCGTGGAGTCGATCCTCGGCTTCGCCGCCGATCTCCGCGCCCACGGCCAGAAGCACCTGGGGCAGGCCGCGGAGGCCGCGGGCGTCGCCGTGCCCGGGATCGTCGACGCCGAGCGCGGCATCGCCGTCTACGCCGCCAACCTCGGCTGGCGGGACGTCCCCCTGCGGGAACTGCTGAGCCGCAGGCTCGACGGCGTTCCGGTGGCGCTCGGCCACGACGTCCGCACCGGCGGCCTCGCGGAGGGCCGCATCGGCGCCGGCCGGGGCACCGACCGGTTCCTGTTCGTACCGCTCGGCACCGGCATCGCGGGCGCCATCGGCATCGACGGCACCATCGAGGCCGGCGCCCACGGCTGCGCCGGCGAGATCGGCCACATCGTCGTACGGCCCGGCGGCCCCGCCTGCGGATGCGGGCAGCGCGGCTGTCTGGAGACGCTGGCCTCCGCCGCCGCGGTCACCCGGGCCTGGGCCGGCGCCGCCGGCGACCCCACCGCCGACGCCGCCGACTGCGCCAGGGCGGTCGAGGCGGGCGACAAGGCGGCGACCAGGGTGTGGCAGGAGGCGGTCGACGCACTCGCCGACGGCCTCGTCACGGCGCTCACCCTGCTGGACCCCCGCACGCTGATCATCGGTGGCGGACTCGCCGAGGCCGGGGAAACCTTGTTCTCACCCCTTCGGGCGGCCGTAGAGGAACGCGTGACGTTCCAGAAGCTGCCCACGATCGTCCCGGCGGCCCTCGGGGACACCGCCGGATGCCTGGGCGCAGGGCTGCTCGCCTGGGATCTACTCGCCACGGAGGTAACCGCCTGATGGCCGCCAGCGCCGCTCGCGCCACGAGCACGGTCCACGCCAGGAGCCCGCACCATCCGCCGAGCACAGTCCTGGCCGGTGCCCGGGTGGTGCTGCCGACCGGGACCGTCGACAACGGACGCGTCGTCGTCGAGGGCACGAAGATCGTCACGGAGGCCTCCGCCGCGGAGGCGCATGTCCACGACCTTTCCGGCCACTGGGTGGTCCCCGGCTTCGTCGACATCCACAACCACGGCGGCGGTGGAGCCTCCTTCACCTCCGGCACCGCGGAGGACGTCCTGCGCGGCGTCATGACGCACCGGCGGCACGGCACCACCACACTGGTCGCCTCCACCGTCACCGGCGACATGGACTTCCTCGCCCACCGGGCCGGCTTCCTGTCCGAACTGGTCGAACAGGGCGACCTCGCGGGCATCCACTTCGAGGGGCCGTTCATCTCCCCGTGCCGCAAGGGCGCCCACAGCGAGGAACTGCTCCGCGACCCCGACCCGGCCGAGGTCCGCAAGCTGATCGACGCCGCGCGCGGAACCGCGAAGATGGTCACCCTCGCCACCGAACTGCCCGGCGGCATCGACTCCGTACGGCTGCTCGCCGAGCACGGAGTGATCGCCGCGATCGGCCACACCGACGCGACGTACGAGCAGACCCGCGAGGCCATCGACGCCGGCGCCACCGTCGCCACGCACCTGTTCAACGCGATGCCGGCGCTCGGCCACCGGGCCCCCGGCCCGATCGCGGCGCTGCTCGAGGACGAGCGGATCACCGTCGAGCTGATCAACGACGGCACGCATCTCCATCCTGCCGCGCTCGAACTGGCCTTCCGCAGCGCCGGCGCAGGCCGGGTCGCGTTCATCACGGACGCCATGGACGCCGCGGGCTTCGGCGACGGCCGCTACCAGCTGGGCCCCCTCGAGGTCGAGGTCAAGGACGGTGTCGCGCGGCTCGTGGAGGGCCATTCGATCGCGGGCTCCACACTCACGCTGGACACCGCCTTCAAGCGGGCCGTCACCGTCGACCGCATCCCGGTGGAGGACGTCGTCACGGCGATCTCCGCCAACCCGGCGAAGCTCCTCGGCGCGTATGACAGGGTCGGCTCCCTCGACCCCGGCAAGGACGCGGACCTGGTGGTCCTCGACGCCGACTTCGCCCTCAAGGGCGTGATGCGTCGCGGCGAATGGGTCGTCCGCCCCGAAGTGGGCTGACGGCGCGGCACCTCGCGGCAGGCGGTTGGACACCGGGTCTTGGGCCAACCGCCTTCCGTTTGGCATGATCAGGACCCGTACGAGCACGGCAAACGCGTTCTTCGGGGGTGTCCACGGGTGATCCTTACGGTCACGCTCAACGCCGCCCTCGACATCACCTACCGGGTGGCCGCCCTCACCCCGCACACCACGCACCGGGTCGGCGAGGTCGTGGAGCGTCCCGGCGGCAAGGGCCTCAACGTCGCCCGCGTGCTCGCGGCCCTCGGCCACGAGAGCGTCGTCACCGGCTTCGTGGGCGGAGCGACCGGGGCCGTGCTGCGCGGGATGCTCGCCCCGCTCGCACCGCACGACGCGCTCGTCGAGATCTCCGGCACCACCCGCCGCACCATCGCCGTCACCGACAGCGCCGACGGCGACACCACGCAGCTGAACGAGCCGGGACCCACCGTCCTGCCCGAGGAGTGGGCCGCCTTCCTCTCCTCGTACGACTCCCTCCTGCGCGAGGCCGACGCGGTCGCGCTGTGCGGCAGCCTGCCGCCGGGCATCCATGTCGGCGCGTACGCCGAGCTGGTGCGCCGGGCGCGCGCCGCCGAGGTGCCCGTACTCCTCGACACCAGCGGCGAACCGCTGCGCCGCGGCATCGCCGCCCGGCCTGATCTCGTCAAGCCCAACGCCGACGAGCTCGCGCAGCTCACCGGCTCACGGGAACCGCTCCGCGCCACCCGCGACGCCCGCCGCCGCGGCGCGCACACCGTGGTCGCCTCGCTCGGCCCGGACGGTCTGCTCGCCGCCACCCCGGACGGCATTTGGCAGGCGGCCCCGCCGGAGCCGGTGAAGGGCAATCCGACGGGCGCGGGCGACTCGGCGGTCGCCGGCCTGCTCTCTGGACTGGTCGCGGGGCTCTCCTGGCCGGAGCGGCTGTCCCGGGCGGTGGCCCTCTCCACTGCGACCGTGCTGGCGCCCGCCGCGGGCGAGTTCGACGCGGCCGCGTACGAGCGGCTGCTGCCGAGGGTCACCGTCGTCGAGCACGCGCCGTCCGCACCCGGGAAGTGACGGCGCGGGAGCCGGACCGGAAACGACTCGTCCCGGCTCGCGCGGGGCGCGGCCGGGACGGTGACGGGCGTACGGGCCGAGAGTGGGCCCGCGGTCAGCTCTTGCTCTGGCCGGCCTCCAGCCAGACCTGGTCGAGATAGGCCTCGCACTGGTTCCCCTGCTCGCAGGAGATCTTGAGGTCGTTCTTGCCCTTCTCCAGGTTCACGAAGGCGTAGGTGTTGGTCCAGCCCTTCTCCCAGTCGCCCTCCGCGGCCTTCGCGAAGTTCGACATGTTGAGCTCGCGGGGCTGTCCGCCGTTGATCGTCAGGGAGGTCTTGGCGTCCTTGCCGGGCACGCTGTACGTGATGTACATCGTGTAGGCGCCGGCCTCCGGGACGTCCACCGACCAGCCGGCGGAACCGCCGACACCGTTGAACATCACGTACGCGCCGTCGGCGCCCTTCGCACCGGGCACGTCCTTGGCGAGCGCCGCCGGCGGACCCAGCGTCAGCGTCGCCGCGTCCTGCTTGGGCAGCTCGACGGGCGGCTCCGACTCGTTCTCGGTCGGCGACGGCTTCTCCTGGACGGTCTCGCCCGCGGACGGGGTGGTGCCCCCGCCGCCCTGGCCGGCCGTGTCGTCCTTGTCGCCGTTGCTGGTCATCAGCGCCGCGGCGATGCCGATCACCACGACCGCGACGACCGCGATCGCGCCGATCAGCAGACCCTTGGTGTTGGGGCCGCCGCCGCGTCCGCCGCCGTGGCCGCCGGGCTGGGCCGGGACCTGACGCGTCTGGGCGGAAGCCCCGGGGTACGTCTCCGGTGCTGCGTACGCGGCCGTCGGCTGCTGGCCGTAGCCGGGCTGCTGGCCGTACGCCTGCTGGTGCGGGACCTGCTGGCCGTACTGCCGTTCACCGACCGTCCGGACCTGGTTGTACGAGGTGCGGGGGACCCCGGGCTGCGCGGCCGGACCGGGGTAGCCGTAGCCGCCCTGGCGCGGCGGCGTGGCGCCTGCCTGCTGCCCGTCGGCGTACAGGTAGCCGAACGGGTCGTCGTCCTCGGGCTTGCTCGCGCCGTTGTTCCCGGCCGTCATCCCAGTCACTCCTCACCATCTCGTCAGCACAACGCTGACGCGAGGCGAGCCTACCCGGTTCCACTCACCCCATCGGGTGTCGTGGGCCTCATCCGGTGGGACCGCGGCCGGTCACCAGGCCGGTCGCGGCCGGGTGTGATAGGTCACCCGGCCCAACGGGTGATCAGCCGGCCCTGCGGTGGACCTTCGAACGGGACCGCTTCTCGATGTACATCCGCTGGTCCGCGGATTGCAGGACCTCTTCGACGGACATCCCGCAGCTCGCCCAGCCGATGCCGAAACTGGCACCCACCCGCACCCCGCGGCCGCCCACCCGGATGGGCAGGATGATCGCGTTCCGCAGGCGTACGGCGAGATCGGCGGCGTCCGCCGCGCCGAGGCCGTCGGCGAGGACGACGAACTCGTCACCGCCGAGCCTGGCGACCGTGTCACCGTCCCGTACCCCGGTGGTGAGCCGGCGCGCGACCTCGACGAGAACGGCGTCACCGGTCTGGTGCCCGAAGCGGTCGTTGATCGACTTGAAGCCGTCAAGGTCGCAGAAGAGGACCGCGAGCCCCTTGGCGCCGTCGTCGATCTCGCTGTCGGGCGCGACGGTGTGGATGTGGTGGTCGTAGGGCCGCCCGCCGACCGTGTCGAAGTCGAAGCCGTCGCTCCGGAAGCCGCGGTCGGTCTCGTACGCGGCGTCGAGCGCCTCGATGTCCGTCGCGTACGTCGCGTGCGGCCGCTCGCACAGGCGCGAACTGAGCCGGGCGCGCAGCTCCGCGCTGTTGGGCAGGCCGGTGAGCGCGTCGTGCGAGGCGCGGTGGGCGAGCTGGAGCTCGTGGCGCTTGCGGTCCTCGATGTCCTCGACGTGCGTGAGGAGGAAGCGGGGCCCGTCCGCCGTGTCGGCGACGACCGAGTTCCGCAGCGACACCCATACATAGCTGCCGTCCCTGCGGCCCAGCCTGATCTCCGCGCGTCCGCCCTCGGCGGAGGTGCGCAGCAGGGTGCCGACGTCCTCGGGGTGGACGAGGTCGGCGAAGGAGTAGCGGCGCATCGCGGAGGCGGGGCGACCCAGCAGCCGGCACAGGGCGTCGTTGGTGCGCAGCAGGCGGCCGTGCTGGTCGCCGCCCATCTCGGCGATGGCCATGCCGCTGGGCGCGTACTCGAACGCCTGACGGAAGGATTCCTCGCTCGCGCGCAGTGCCTGCTGCTCGCGCTCGAGGCGGACCAGGGCGCGCTGCATATTGGCTCGAAGTCGTGCGTTGCTGATGGCGATCGCGGCCTGGGAGGCGTACATCTGCAACGCCTCCTGACCCCAGGGGCCGGGACGGCGGCCGTTGCGCGGGCGGTCCACGGAGATCACGCCGAGCAGTTCGCGCCCGCCGCCGGACGCGTACATCGGGGCGTAGAGCCGGTCCTGCGGGTGCCATTCGTCGTCGAAGCGGGGCTCGGGGCCGTCGGTGTGCCACTGGGGCACGTCGTCCTCTATGAGGACCCAGCCCTCGGTGTGCGGGATGAAGCGCAGGTCGCCCCAGGCTTCGCCCATGGACAGGCGGCGGTCCCAGGAAGTACGCGAGCCGACCCGGCCGGTGATCAGGGCCTCGGCGGCGGCGCTGCCGGCGAAGGCGGCGACGACGAGGTCACCGTCGGGGCGCACCAGGTTGACGCAGGCCAGTTCGTAGCCCAGTCCGGCGACGATTCCGTCGGCGACGGTCTGCAGGGTGTCGGCCAGGCTGCGGGCCGTGTTGAGGTCCGCGACGACCCGGTGCAGCTGCCGCAGGGTCGCAAGACGGACATAGGGCTCCGACTCGGTCTCCATCGCTCGCTCTCCCCGAGACCTCGACAGCAAACTCCAGGGCGTCTGATTGGCGTACTTGTAGCGGTATCCCGGCCACTGAATCACAGCGAGCAGCTCACCCGGTACACAGGGTCAACAAATACTGGGCTCTGTGACTCAAGTCACATCAGGTGATGAAGGGTCAGATGCTGACCGGTCGGACACACCGTAGCTTTCTTGAAGTCAATTATTGAATGCAAAACCATCGGGACGTACCCATGGTTACTCATGGTGGTCGGCCCGCGGTCCTAGGACCCGGCTGGTCCCGGAGCCCGATGCGGCGGCGGAACGGCCGACACTAGCGTTCCTTGTGTGTTGCAGACGACCCCCGCTCCCGCCACTTCCGCCATCCCCCATCCTGAGGGGGTGAGCAATGAGGAATTCCGTGCCGCCATGTCCCGTCTGGCCGCCGGCGTGGTGCTGGTCACCGCGCACGACGCCGACCACGGGCCTCGCGGCGAGGACGCCGGCATGACGGCGACGGCCTTCATGTCCGTCTCCCTCGACCCGCCACTGGTGCTCGTCAGCCTGCGCAACGGCTCACGCATGGACGACCTGCTCGCGGAACAGCCGCTGTGGGGCGTCTCGGTCCTCACCGAGGGCCAGCGGCAGATCGCCGGCCGGTTCGCCATGAAGGGCCGGCTCAGCGACCGCCTGCTCTTCGACGACCTGCCCCATGAACGCGGCGAGATCTGCGGGGCGCCTCTGGTGAAGGGCGCGCTGGCGACCCTCGAATGCCGCACGGAGCGGCGGGTGGAGGCCGGCGATCACACACTGGTGATCGGTCATGTCCTGAAGGTGGGCCTCTCCGACGTGGTCGCCGGGCCCCTGACGTACTTCCGGGGGCGGTACCGGCACCTGGGCTGAACGCGCCGAGGTGCGCGCGCCGGTCGAGGTGGTGCGCGGCGCGCTACCAGTCGCGGCCGGAGCGGCCCCGCTTGGTCTCCGCGCGCTGCTTCTTCTCCCGCAGCCTGCGCTCGTTGATGCCGCGCGGGATCTTCGTCGCCCGGCGGGGCCTCGGGGGCGGGGCGGTCGCCTCGGCGAGCAGGGACGCCAGCCGTACCGCCGCGGTTTCACGGTTCCGCCACTGAGAGCGGTGCTCCGAGGCGCGTACGGCGATCACACCGCCCACCATCCGGCTCGCGAGCCGCTCCAGCGCGCGGTCCTTCCAGACCGGCGGCAGCGCCTCCGTCCTCGCGAGATCGAAGCGGAGCTCCACCTGCGAGTCGCTGGTGTTGACGTGCTGGCCACCGGGCCCCGAGGACCTCGAGAAACGCCACATGAGCTCGGCCTCCGGCAGGGAGACGGAGCCGCGGATGATGTAGGGCCCGGACATGTCATCCATCGTCCCGCGCCCCGGACACGCCCGTCACCCTCTTTTCTCCCCGACCGTATCCGCGTCCGCGTCCGGCCCCGCTCGCGGTGCGTGGAACCGGCCCCCGGGGGATGGAACCTGACAGTCCCCTGCCCGCGTTATGACCTGTGACGGTAGCTTCGGGAGGACCCGTAGCCCGCAGATCCGAATTGAAGGGGACTTCCCAATGGCAGTAAGCCTGTCCAAGGGCGGCAACGTCTCGCTCACCAAGGAGGCCCCGGGCCTCACCGCCGTCACGGTCGGCCTCGGCTGGGACGTCCGCACCACCACCGGCACGGACTTCGACCTCGACGCGTCCGCGATCGGTGTGAACAGCGCGGGCAAGGTCGCCTCCGACGCCCACTTCGTCTTCTTCAACAACAAGGCGACGCCGGACCAGACCATCGTCCACACCGGCGACAACCGCACCGGCGAGGGCGGCGGCGACGACGAGCAGATCAACGTCAACCTCGCGGGCCTGCCGGCCGACGTCGACAAGATCGTCTTCCCCGTCTCGATCTACGACGCCGTCTCCCGCAGCCAGAACTTCGGCCAGGTGCGCAACGCCTACATCCGCATCATCAACCAGGCCGGTGGCACCGAGATCGCCCGCTACGACCTCAGCGAGGACGCCGCCGTCGAGACCGCCATGGTCTTCGGCGAGCTCTACCGCAACGGCGCCGAGTGGAAGTTCCGCGCGGTCGGCCAGGGTTACGCCTCCGGCCTCGAGGGCATCGCCCGCGACTTCGGCGTCAACCTCTGACCTGACGTCACTTCGGCGTCGGCGTACGGCCTGACGTCCTGACACGGTCGTTCGACAGGGCCCCGGCCGCGAGCCGGGGCCCTGTCGCGCTCACGGGCTCCGGGGCTTGTCGTCCCCGTACAGCCACACCTTCCACAGCTCCGTCAGGTCCTTGCCCGACCTCGCCTCCGCATAGGCGGTGAAGTCGCCGGTGGAGGCGTTGGCGTGACGGTACTTCCGCGCCCAGCCGCGCGCGATCTTGAAGAACACGTCGTCGCCGACGGCCTCGCGGAGCTTGTGCAGCACCATCGCCCCGCGCCCGTAGACCGGCGCCGCGAAGATGTCCTCGGCGCGCGGCGGCACGGCCGGGGCGAAGGCCCAGTTCTCCTGGTCCGCGAAGGCGTCCTCGAAGCTCTCCCGCACCGGCGTGTCCCCGGCCTCCGCCAGCCACATCCACTCGGCGTAGGTGGCGAAGCTCTCGCTCAGCCAGATGTCCCGCCAGGACGCCGGCGTCACCGAGTTGCCGAACCACTGGTGGGCCAGCTCATGGACGAGGGTCTCCTCGTCGAACCGGTCCAGCGGGAAGACCGGCCGGCTCTGCGTCTCCAGCGCGTACCCGACCTCCCCTGCGGGCACGACGACCGCTCCCGCCGACGAGAACGGGTACGGCCCGAACTTCTCCGTCCCCCACTCGACGATCCGCGGGAGCCGGCGCAGCAGCGCCGCACTCTGCTCCGTCGCCGCCGGATCGACGGCCGTCACGACGGGCAGCCCGGCAGCCGTGCGGGTGGTCGCCGTACGGAAGTCGCCGACCGCGAGCAGGACCAGGAAGCTCGCCATCGGCTCCTCGGAACGCCAAGTGAAAACGGTCCGGCCGCCCTTGGTGCGCTCACCCGCCGGCTCGCCGTTGGACACCGCCTCGTAGCCGTCGGGAACGGTGACGGTGATGTCGTACGCGGCCTTGTCCGCCGGGTGGTGGTTGCCGGGGAACCACGCCATGGAACCGACCGGCTGGCCGACCGCGAGGGCGTCACCGTCAGCCGCACGCAGCCAGCCCTCCTTGGAGCCGTCGGCGTCAGTGACCGTCTGCGGGACCCCGGTGTACCGGACGACGGTACGGAACTCGGCGCCCTTGTCGATGTCCCGGCGCGGACGCACCGTCAGTTCCGTACCGGCCCGGTTGACGGCGGCCTCCGCGCCGTCGACCGTCACACGCTCCACCGTCATCCCGCGCAGGTCGAGGTGGAATGCGCTCAGGTCCTGGGTGGCGAGCGCCGTGAGCTCCGCGGTGCCCCGGAGGCGGCCGTCGCGGGGGTCGTAGCCGAGGGTGAGTCCGTAGTGCCGGACGTCGTAACCGCCGTTGCCGAGCCGGGGGAAGTACGGATCACGGAGCCCCGCGGCGCCCGGCGTTCCGCGCACGCCCGCACCGTCACCGGAGCAGCCCATGGCGGCGGCCGCGACCAGCAACAGGGCGAGGGCGGTACGCAGAAGGGCGGGGCGGCGGGAGAGGTGCGGGTCCACCCCGAGATCCTAGGCAGGCGGCACCCCTGGGCGGGTCCCGAACAGGCCGGCCCCGGGGCGGCCCGCCCGGTCAGCGGCCGAGCGCGGCGGCGCCTGCCTGGGCGAACTTCTCGTCCAGTTCGCCGCTCGGCGCGCCCGCCACACCGATGCCGGCGACCGGAGCGCCCTTGGCCTGCACCGGCACCCCGCCGCCGAGGAACAGCGTCCCCGGGATGTCCTTCAGGTTCGGGGCCTGCTCCAGCCTCTTGACCAGCTCGGAGGTGGCGGCGTTCCAGGACACCGCGGTGTACGCCTTCTTCTCCGCCGACACGTACGACTGCGGGCCCGCGCCGTCGCCGCGCAGGGTGACGATCGTGTTGCCGTTCCGGTCGACGACCGCGACGGTGACGCGCTGGTTCTCCTGCTCCGCGGCGTCGAGAGCGGCCTGCGCGGCCCTGGTGGCCGCGTCGATCGTCAGGTGCGTGGACTGCTGAAGGCTGCGGGACGAGACGTCGGCGGTGACGGCGGCCTTGGTCTCCGCGGCCGGGGCGGAGGCGTTCGCCGCTACGGCGCCGAACGTGCCGGCGGCGACAACGGCTGCGGTGGCGGCACCGATCAGGGTCTTCTTCATCCGGGTGGCTCCTTCATGCGGGCGGCTGTTCCGCCGTGGCTCTCGCTCTGCCATCGATCCTCCGGCCGCCAAGTGCCCGGTACGGTCCACGCTCCGGCTGCCCTTGGCGCGCATGATGGACGACGGGCGTGTCAGCCGATCGGTTGATGCCTCCATGGGTCCGCCGGGCCACCATGAAGAAGCAGGCCCAGGTCAGGGGCCTGGTCGGTCGAGGAGACGACGGTGGACGAGGAACAGGGCAGGGGCGGAGCCCCGGAGCG
This sequence comes from Streptomyces sp. OZ13, assembly GCF_052068155.1. Classification (NCBI taxonomy): domain Bacteria; kingdom Bacillati; phylum Actinomycetota; class Actinomycetes; order Kitasatosporales; family Streptomycetaceae; genus Streptomyces; species Streptomyces sp. OZ13. Next base: position 49,717 of record NZ_JBQHCZ010000019.1, read on the forward strand.
GGTACGGCCCCGGGAGCGGACCCGCCCGCGGGTGCCGGACCGGCACGGCGGGCCCGCGGGCGGGCAGCACGGCGAGCAGGACCCCGACGCCCGGTGGCTGGCCGGTGTGATGCACGCGGCGTTCTTCCTGCTGCTCGGCGCCTCGCTCGTCCGCTATCTGCTCCGCCACCCCTGGGAGTTCCGGTCCCCGTGGATCATCGGGCTCTCGGTGACCCTCGCCGTCCTCTACACGGTGGGCCCCGTGTTCGGCCCGCGCGCCACCCCCCGCCGGCTGATGTGGCTGGTCACCGTCGTGGCCGTCTGGGTGGTCCTCGTCCTCCTCGCCCCGAGCTTCGCCTGGTGCGCCGTGCCCCTCCTCTACACGGGACTGCGCGCGCTGCCGACCCGAGCGGCGATCGCAATGGTCGCCCTGCTCACGGTGTTCGTCGTCGCCGCGCAGCTTCAACTCGCGCAGGGCGGCTTCGACCCGAACCTGGTCATCGCGCCGCCCGCCGTCGCAGCCGTCGCCACGGCCGTCTTCGTCCACGCGGAACGGCTCGCCGACCGCCGGCGGGCACTCATCGACGACCTGGTCCGCACCCGCCGCGAACTCGCCGCCACCGAGCGCCGTGAAGGCACTCTCGCCGAACGGCAGCGGCTTTCCATGGAGATCCACGACACCCTCGCGCAGAGCCTGTCCAGTCAGCAGATGCTGCTCCAGGCCGCGGACCGCACCTGGGACAGCGACCCGTCCGCCGCCCGCGGCCATGTCCGCACCGCCGAGTCCATCGCGGAGCGCAGCCTCGCCGAGGCCCGCCGCTTCGTCCACGACCTGGCCCCGGCCGACCTCGCCGAGGGCGGAAGCCTCCCAGAAGCACTCCGGGCGCTCGCCGCCCGGGAGTCCACCGACGCCCTCCCCGTCCGCTTCCACCTCGACGGCCCGCCCGCACCGCTGCCCGACCGGGTCCAGTCCGCGCTGCTGCGTATCGCCCAGGGCGCGCTGGCGAACGTACGGGAGCACGCAGGTGCCACCGCCGCCACGCTGACCCTCACGCTCATGGGCGACCAGGTCGTCCTCGACATCGCGGACGACGGACGCGGCTTCGACCCCGCCGCCGGCCGCTCCTCCCCCGGCGTACGCGGACACGGTCTGCCCGCGATCAGGGCACGTGTCGAACAGCTCGGCGGCACCCTCACCGTCGAGTCCGCACCCGGCGAAGGCACCGTGCTGTCCGCCGCGATCCCGTTGGAGGCCCGCTCATGACCGCCGTACGGATCCTGCTCTGCGACGACCACGTCGTCGTCCGCGCCGGACTGCTCGCGCTCCTCGGCAGCGAGCCCGACATCGAGGTCGTCGGCGAGGCCGGCAGCGGCGAGGAGGCCGTCGCGATGGCCGCCAAACTGAAGCCGGACGTCGTCCTGATGGACCTCCAGCTGGGCGCCGGCATCGACGGCGTCGAGGCCACCCGCCGTATCGCCTCTCCCGGCACCCATGTGCTGGTCCTGACCACGTACGACACGGACGCGGACATCACCCGGGCCATCGAGGCCGGCGCGACCGGCTACCTCCTCAAGGCGGAACGCCCCGAGGAGCTGTTCGCGGCGATCCGCGCGGCCGCGCAGGGCCGCACCGCGCTGTCGGCGCCCGTGGCGAGCCGGGTCATGGACCGTATGCGCGGAGCCGCCGCCCCGTCGCTGACCGACCGGGAACGCGACATCCTCGGCCAGCTGGCACACGGCCTCGGCAACCGCGAGATCGCCCGCGCCCTGTTCATCAGCGAGGCGACCGTGAAGACCCACCTGGGCCGTATCTACGCCAAGCTCGGCGTGGACACCCGGGCGGGCGCGGTGGCGGTGGCGAAGGAACAACGCCTGCTGCCGTGACACCGGGCGACGGCGACGGCCCCGCTGCCGCGGCGGCTGCGGCCGCCAGGACCGGCTAGGGCTTGAGCTGCCTGCGGCGGTGGCGGCTGCGGCACCGGGTCTGCCTGCGGCTGCGTGGCGGCCCCTGAACCGGCCCCGGACCGGCCGCGGCTGCGACCCCCGCGGCGACACCGGAACCGGACTTGGCCGACTCCGGCCGGCTGCGGCTCCGACTCCGGGTCTGCCTGCGGCTGCGTGGCGGCCCCGGACCGGACGCGGCTGCGACCGCCGCGGTGACACCGGAACCGGCCCCGGACCGGCCGCGGCTGCGACCCCCGCCCCCGTCGTCTCCGCCGTGCGGCGGAGACGGTCCGCCGCGCAGGAGGAAGCGTCACCTCAACCCCCGCGGCCATCGTGGTTGTCATGACCGCTTCGACCGCATCCTGCCGCCCGTCGGACCCGCCCACCGCCACCGTGCCGGCGCTCGCCCCCGCTCCTCGCTGGGCGCGCCGTGCCGCCCACGCCATCGCCCTGTGCGCCCTGCCCTCCGGTCTGTGGCGCATCGCCATGGCGAGCGGTGTCTACGTCGGCTACAGCGACCAGGTCCTGCGCGACGCCTTCGGCATCCCCGGCTGGGGCATCGCCTACGTCGTCGGCCTCGCCGTCGTCTCCGAGCTCGCCGCCCTGTTCCCCCTGCTCCTGGTCAGCGACCGGTGGCAGCCGCTGCGCCCCCGTACTCTCGCCGCCCTCGCCTGGACCGCGTCCGCCCTGACGGTCCTCTTCGCGCTGTGGCAGGTGGTGGTCCTGTTCACCGTGGAGAGCCGGACCTACATGTCGGGCACCGCCGAGACCGTCTGGGCCTTCTTCTTCGGGCCGCTCGCCGCCGTCCCCTTCCTGCTGACCGCCGTCACCTGGTCGTACAGCAGGCGCCGCCGGGCATGACACCATCGACCACGTGCTCGACATCGGCTACTCCCTCTCGCGCCGCTTCCCCGACCCGCCGCAGACCGACTACCGGCGCGCGGACGTACAGGCGCTGCGCCACGACCTCTTCTGCGGTGACGTCTATCTCGCCGACACCGAGAAGGACCGGGAGGTATCCACAGCCTGGGGATGGGTCCCGGTACTCGACTTCGCCTGGGCCCTGTGCGACATCGTCGAGCAGCTCGACCGCGACCCGCTCGGCAGCCGCGCGTCGAAGCCCCGGTACGCCGAGCTGGACTTCACGGAGTCCAGCGACCGGATGCTCTTCGAGCGCCGCTTCGGATGGGTCGACGTCGAGGCCGACTGGATGCCCGGCGACGAGCCGCCGATCACCTTCAGCCACGCCGAACTCCGCCGTGAGGCCCGCGACTTCCTGCACGACCTGATCGCCGACCTCACCGACATGCACGAGGGCCTCGGCGACAACCCGGTGATCTGGGACCTCCAGGCCCGCTTCCCCCGCACGGCCTGACCGGCCGGGCCCGGCCGCTACTCCACCCGCACACCGATCTGCGCCGCGAACGCGGGTGCCAGCTCCAGCAGTTGCCCCGGGCTGATCACCGCCCCCGCCAGCCGCTCCACCCCGCGTGCGATGTCCAGCTCCGCCGCCCCGCGCAGGTCGACGTCCTTCATCCGCACCCCGGTCAGATCGACCCGCCGCAGCACGCAGTCCCGGAACTCCACCCGCTCCAGCCGCGCGCCCCCGAAGTCCGCCTCCGACAGCACGCAGCCGTGGAACACGACGTCCGTCAGTCCCGCCTCCCGAAGATTCAGATAGTCGATCTTGCCGCCGCGCAGCACCACCCCCGTCAGCGACGCCCCGTGCAGCTGCGCCCCGCCCAGCCGCGCTTCACGCACCTCCACGTCACGCAGCGAGGCCCCGGCGAGATCCGCCCCCACCCCGCGGACCCCTTCGAGCACGCAGTCCACGAAACGGGCCTGCGTCAACTGCGTCCCGTCCAGGACGCAGTCCGTCAGCGCGCAGTCGATGAAGCGGGCCCCCGCCCCCTGCTGACCGCCCAGGTCCAGTCCCTCGAACCGCAGCCCGTCGTAATCCCCGTCCGGCTCCAGTGCGCCGCCGCCGAACTCCTCGAGCCGCGGCAGCCGCACCTCGGTCACCCTCGCCGCCGCCACTGCCGCTCTCCGCGCCTTCGCCATTCCCCCATGGTGACGTGCGCCACTGACAACGGCTTCGCGCCCGTCCGATGTCACATCCCCCGGCCCCCGATCCGTCGCAGCCGTGAGAGCGACGAGCCGAACATCCCGGGAGAGACAGCCATGCATGAGATCACCGTCATCGGCGGCGGCTTCGCCGGCCTCACCGCGGCCATCACCGCCGCCGAGTCCGGCGCCCGTGTGTCCCTGTACGAGGCCCACCACACCCTCGGGGGACGCGCCCGCACCAGCGACGGCCCCTACCGGACCAATGACGGCCCCCACGCCCTCTACAACCGCGGCCCTCACTGGACCTGGCTGAAGCAGCGCAACCTGCTCGGCCCCCTCGCGCCCCTGCCTCCCCTCGAAGGAGCACGCTTCCGCTTCCGCCGCGACGGCGCGCTGCGCAGGACCCCGCCCCTCGGAATGCTCAGGCTCGCCCGCCGTCCCGCCTGCTCGGCCCCCGTCGACACCGACTTCCTGACCTGGGCGACGACCGTCGCGGACGAGCACGCCGCCCGGGCGGCCGCCCACTACATGGGCGTCGCCCTCTTCCACCACGACCCCGGCTCGCTCTCCGCCGCGTTCGTCCACGAACGCCTCCGACGTGCCACGGCCCTGCCGCCGGAGGCCCACTACCCGCGCGGCGGCTGGGGGCAGGTCGTCGAGCGGATGGCCGCCCGCGCCTGGGACCTGGGCGTACGCATCGAGACCACGTCACGCGTCGACGCCCTGCCCGAAGGGCACGGCCCCGTCATCGTCGCCACCACCCTCGACGCGGCCCGCCGCATCCTCGGCGACGACACGCTGCGCTGGACCAGCGGCCGCACCACCCTGGTCGACCTGGCGCTGCGGACCCGGCGCGGCGACGCGTTCGTGGTCTCCGACCTCGACGCCCCCGGTTGGCTTGAACGCTTCACCGCCCAGGACCCGACCCTCGCCCCTGCCGGGCAGCAGCTGGTGCAGGGACAGCTCCCCATCGCCCCCGACGCGTCCAAGGCCGACGGAACCGCCCACGCGGAGGCCCTCCTCGACCTCGGGTTCCCCGGCTGGCGGGAGCGGACCGTGTGGCGGCGCGAAGCGCTCGCCAACGGCCGTACCGGCGCCGTCGACCTGCCCGGCACCACCTGGCGCGACCGTCCCGCCATCGACCGCGGTGACGGCGTCTACCTCGCCGGGGACCAGGTGGCAGCGCCGGGGCTGCTCTCGGAGGTGTCCTTCAACAGCGCGCTGGAGGCGGTCTCGCTCGCGCTGCGCGGCAGCGGCAGCGGCAGCGCGCACCGGTCGACCCGCAACCGCCTTGACGTCAAGCGCGCTTGAGGTTGAAGAGTGGGCCCGACGACCCCACCACAAGGGAGCCCACACCATGCACGCCGTCCGCCTGCACGCCTTCGGCCCCGCGGAGAACCTGACCTACGAGACGGCCGACGACCCCGTACCCGGCCCCGGCCAGGTACGGATCGCCGTCGCCGCCGCCGGTGTCCATCTCCTCGACACCGCGCTGCGCGAGGGCGCGCAAGGCCCGTACCCGGTCGCCGTGGAACTGCCGACGATCCCCGGCCGCGAAGTCGCCGGCGTCGTCGAGTCCCTCGGCGAGGGCACCGACCCCGCCTGGCTCGGCAAGCGCGTCGTCGCCCACCTCGGCATGGCGCCCGGGGGCTACGCCGAACTCGCCGTCACCGGCGCGGACCGACTCCACGAGATCCCCGGAGAACTCGACGAGGCGGCGGCCGTCGCCATGATCGGCACCGGAAGGACCGCGCTCGGCATCCTCCAGTACACCGACCTCGGGCCCGACGACATCGTGATCGTCCCCGCCGCCGCGGGCGGCATCGGCACGCTGATCGTCCAGTACGCCAAGAACGCCGGCGCCACCGTCGTCGGCCTGGCCGGCGGCCCCGCCAAGACCGACCGCGTACGCGACAACGGCGCCGACCTGGCCGTCGACTACACCCGCCCGGACTGGCCCGACACCGTACGCGGCCACCTCGGCGACCGGCGTGCCGGTGTCGTCTACGACTCCGTCGGCGGCGAGGCCGGCCGCGCCGCCGTGGACCTCCTCGGCAAGGGCGGCAAGCACATCGTCTTCGGCTGGTCCAGCCAGGGCATCCTCTCCGACAGCCCGCTGACCCTCACCGCGGAGGAACTCGCAGAACGCGGCATCACCTCACAGGGCGTCCTCGGCCCCGCCATGCTCGAGAAGGCCGGCGGTCTGCGCGCCCTCGAGAGCCGCGCCCTCGCCGAGGCCGCCGCCGGCCGGCTCCGCCCCGCCGTCCAGCGCTACGCCCTGGCGGACGCCGCCGACGCGCACCGCGCCCTCGAGACACGCGGCACCGTCGGCAAGGTCGTCCTCGTCCCGTAAGACCCCGCCCCGTCACGTCCTGGTCCCGTGGTGACGTCCCGGCCCCCGGTGTCCAGGACCCGTGGTCCCCGGACCCATCAAAGGGAGGATCAGGCTCCGAGGCTCTTGAGCGCCCCGTCGGTCAGCCGGTAGACCGTCCACTCGTCCTGCGGCCGTGCCCCCAGCGACCTGTAGAAGTCGATCGACGGGGTGTTCCAGTTCAGCACCGACCACTCCAGACGCTCGTAGCCGCGCTCCACGCAGATCCGCGCCAACTCCGTGAGCAGCGCCTTCCCGTGGCCGCCGCCCCGAAGCCCCGGCCGCACGTACAGGTCCTCCAGGTAGATCCCGTGCACACCGCGCCACGTCGAGAAGTTCAGGAACCACAGCGCGAAACCGGCGACCTCGCCGTCCTCCGTCTCCGCGATGTGCGCGAACGCCGCGGGCCACTCACCGAACAGCGCCTCACGCAGCTGCTCCTCGGTCGCGTTCGCCTCGTGCAAGGCCTTCTCGTATTCGGCGAGCTCCCGGACCATCTCGTGGATCACGGGCACATCGGCGGGTGCGGCAGTACGAATCATGCGCCCAGCCTGCCCTTACGACCGCTCGTCGCGCCAGAAGATTCCACGGAGCGGACCACCGCCCGCCCGGCCGCCGCCCATGCCGCCGCCCTACGTCGCGGAAAGCGCCCCGGAGCAGTACATTCCCGCCACACGGCCCACCCAACGGCAGGGAAAGCAGCGACCCACATGAACACCGTCAACGGCGGCATATCGTTCTGGTACGCGCAGGACGGCGTCCCCGTCCCCCGCGAACCCCTCCCCGGCGACAGCAGCGCCGACGTCTGCATCGTCGGCGGCGGATACACCGGCCTGTGGACCGCGTACTACCTCAAGAAGGCCGTCCCGTTCCTCAACATCACCGTCCTGGAAGCCACGTTCTGCGGGTACGGCGCCTCGGGACGCAACGGCGGCTGGCTCTACAACGGCATCGCCGGACGCGACCGCTACGCCCGGCTCCACGGCCACGACGCGGCCGTACGCCTCCAGCAGGCCATGAACGACACCGTCGACGAAGTCGTCCGCGTCGCCGGCGAGGAGAAGATCGACGCCGACATCCACAAGGGCGGCGTGCTCGAGGTCGCCCGCACGCCCGCCCAGCTCCAGCGCCTGAAGGACTTCCACTCCGTCGAGATCGCCTTCGGCGAGAAGGACCGTGTCCTGCTCGGCGCCCGTGAGACCGCGGAACGCGTCCACGTCAGCGGCGCCGTCGCCGGCAGCTGGACCCCGCACGGCGCCCGCCTGCACCCGGTGAAACTGGTCAAGGGCCTGGCCGCCGCCGTGGAGGCGCTCGGCGTCACCGTCCACGAGTCGACGCCCGTCACGGAGATCAGGCCCAAGCACGCCGTCACCCCGTACGGCACCGTCCGCGCTCCCTACATCCTGCGCTGCACCGAGGGGTTCACCGCGTCCCTCAAGGGCCAGCACCGCACCTGGCTCCCCATGAACTCCTCCATGATCGTCACGGAGCCGCTCCCGGACGACGCGTGGGACGAGATCGGCTGGTCCGGCCGCGAGACCCTCGGCGACATGGCCCACGCCTACATGTACGCCCAGCGCACCGCCGACAACCGCATCGCGATCGGCGGGCGCGGCGCCCCCTACCGCTACGGCTCGCGGACCGACAACGACGGACGCACCGGCCCCGCCACCGTCGAGGCGCTGCGCGAGATCCTGATCCGCTTCTTCCCCCGGCTCGCCGGCGCCCGGATCGCCCACGCCTGGTCGGGCGTCCTCGGCGTCCCCCGCGACTGGTGCGCGACCGCCACCCTCGACCGCTCCACCGGCCTCGGCTGGGCCGGCGGTTACGTCGGCTCCGGCGTGGCCACCTCCAACCTGGCCGCCCGCACCCTGCGCGACCTGATCCAGCAGGACTCGGGCCAGTCGGGCCCCACCGACCTGACCGCGCTCCCCTGGGTCAACCACAAGGTCCGCAAGTGGGAACCGGAACCCCTGCGCTGGCTGGGCGTCCACACCCTCTACTCCGCGTACCGCAGGGCCGACCGGTACGAGGCCACCACCCACACCCCGACGACGGCCCGCCTCGCGACCCTGGCGGACAAGATCTCCGGCCGCCACTGACCGGACACGGCGAAGGGCCCCCGGACGGTCTGTCCGGGGGCCCTTCGCGTGCTGGAGCCTCCTGTCGGAGTCGAACCGACGACCTCAAGATTACAAGTCAAGCGCTCTAGCCAACTGAGCTAAGGAGGCAGCGAGAGAAGTGTAACCAACGCCCGCGCCGCCCCGGCGGGATTTCTCCCGCCACCGGCTACTGACAGATCCCCGATCGCCAGGTAGCGTCACGGCAGGTTCACACCGTTGGACCAGACCACTCCCTTACTCGGATCGTCCGGCACGTTCCTGCCGGTGAAGGAGACACATCAGCATGGCTACTGTCACGTTCGACAAGGCGACCCGGATCTACCCGGGCTCCGAGAAGCCCGCCGTCGACCAGCTCGAGATCGAGACCGAGGACGGCGAGTTCCTCGTCCTCGTCGGGCCGTCCGGCTGCGGCAAGTCGACCTCCCTGCGGATGCTCGCGGGTCTCGAGGACGTCAACGGCGGATCCATCCGGATCGGCAACCGCGACGTCACGCACCTGCCGCCGAAGGACCGGGACATCGCCATGGTGTTCCAGAACTACGCGCTCTACCCGCACATGACCGTCGCCGACAACATGGGCTTCGCGCTCAAGATCGCCGGCGTCAACAAGAGCGAGATCCGCAAGAAGGTCGAAGAGGCCGCGAAGATCCTCGACCTCAGCGACTACCTGGACCGCAAGCCGAAGGCCCTCTCCGGTGGTCAGCGCCAGCGTGTCGCGATGGGCCGCGCCATCGTGCGTGAGCCGCAGGTCTTCCTCATGGACGAGCCGCTGTCGAACCTGGACGCCAAGCTCCGTGTCTCCACCCGTACGCAGATCGCGAGCCTGCAGCGCCGCCTCGGCATCACCACCGTGTACGTCACGCACGACCAGGTCGAGGCCATGACCATGGGCGACCGGGTGGCCGTGCTGAAGGACGGCCTGCTCCAGCAGGTCGACTCGCCGCGCAACATGTACGACCGTCCCGCCAACCTCTTCGTCGCCGGCTTCATCGGCTCCCCGGCGATGAACCTCGTCGAGGTCCCGATCACCGACGGTGGCGTGAAGTTCGGCAACAGCGTCGTCCCGGTCTCCCGTGAGGCCCTGTCCGCCGCCGCCGACAAGGGCGACACGACCGTCACGGTCGGCGTCCGCCCCGAGCACTTCGACGTCGTCGAGCACGGCGCCGGTGACACCAAGACCCTCTCCAAGGACGCCCCGGCCGGCCTCGCCGTGTCCGTGAACGTCGTGGAGGAGCTCGGCGCCGACGGCTACGTGTACGGCTCCGCCCAGGTCGGCGGCGAGCACAAGGACCTCGTCGTCCGCGTCGGCGGCCGCGCCGTCCCGGCCAAGGGCAGCGAGCTCCACGTCGTGCCGCGCTCCGGCGAGATCCACGTCTTCTCGACGTCGACGGGCGAGCGCCTCAGCGGCTGACCCGCCGAGCGGCCGGGCCGCGAAGCACAGCAGCGACGAAAGGCCGGGCCCCGCACTTCGGTGCGAGGCCCGGCTTTTCGGGTAATTGGGCAAATAAGCCACCAGAAGCGGATGTTCGGCCCATTTCCCCGACCGGCGTCAACACGGTAATCGAAAGGCGCGGTCGAACCATCCCTCGCGTGAGTGACTAAATGTCGCCAAATCATCACTGGCCGCTACGCTCGCGACCGTGACCCACACAGCCCGCCGAATCGGCCGCACTCTCGCCCTCGTTCTGCCTGTCGTCCTGGTGCTCTCCGGAACCCTCGCGGTCACCGCCGTCCCGTGGGCAGGGCAGGCCACCCAGTCGCAGATGCTCACCGCCTCCTCGGAGAACGTGTCCGTACGCGCCAAGTCCCGTGCCCCGCAGGACGTTCTGCGCGACCGGCTGCTCATGGAGCTGCAGACCAAGGACCCGGGTGTCGCGCTCACCCACCTCCAGCGGGAGATCGAGGCGCGCCCGTCGCTCGCCGAGCACTGCATGTCCCTCGCGCGCGCCCTCGGCCGCGCCGCGGTGGACCTCTACGGTCCGACCCGCGCCCAGTCGTTCTCCCGGCCCGTCTGCGACACGTCTTTCGCCACGGGCGTCGCGCAGCAGGCGCAGGGCTCCTGACGGCCGTCACGGACAACGAGGGCCCGGGGACACGCCGCCGGGCCCTGACCGCCTCCGGGGCGGTCCTGCACCCCATGGGCCGCCTCCACGCCGCACACAGTCACTGACGCCGCCCTGCACGGCCACTGACGCCGACCCGCACGGCCACTGACGCCCTCCCGGGCCCAGGGCAGGCCGGCCCGCCGCATATCGTTCAGGCCATGCAAACGCCTACGTTTCCGACGCAGGCCGTTGTCCTGGCGGGCGGCCAGGGCTCTCGGCTGCGCCCGTACACCGACGACCGCCCCAAGCCGATGGTCGAGATCCCGGGGACCGGCACCCCGATCATCGGCCACCAGCTTGCCTGGCTGGCCGAGGAGGGCGTGACCGACGCCGTGGTGTCCTGCGGCCATCTCGCGGAGGTCCTCCAGGAGTGGCTGGACAGCGCGGTGCTTCCCCTGCGCGTCAAGACCGTTGTCGAGACGGAGCCCTTGGGCCGTGGCGGCGGCCTCAAGTACGCCGCGGCCGCCCTGCCGCATCCCGATCAGCCCTGGTACGCGACCAACGGCGACATCTGGACCCGCTTCTCGCTGCGCGAGATGGCCGCCTTCCACGCCGAACGCGACGCCGCGGCGACCCTCGCGCTCGCGCGTCCGCGCATCCCCTGGGGTGCCGTGGAGACGGACGCCTTCGGGCACATCACGGACTTCATCGAGTCGCCGCCGTCGCCGTATCTGATCAACGCGGGCGTGTACGTCTTCTCCGCGGAGTTCACGGGGCTGCTGCCCGATGTGGGTGACCATGAGCGGACGACGTTCCCGCGGCTGGCGCGCGAACGCCGGCTGGCCGGCTTCCCGTTGCCCAACGGGGCCTACTGGCGGGCGATCGACACGGCGAAGGATCTGACGGAGGCGGCCAAGGAGCTTTCCACGCAGGTGCGTTGACGTTCCCGCAAGTGCGTTGACGTCCCGTGCCTCCGGCCGAACGGGCGAAGGGGCGGCCACCGGAAGATTCCGGTGGCCGCCCCGTCTGTTATGCCGCGGACGGGCGGGGGTTCAGCCGAGCAGGCCGCCGATCACGCCGCCGCCCTCGTCGGAACCGCCGGTGCTGCCGCCAGAGCCGTCGCCGGTCGGGCCGCCCGAGCTGCTGCCGCCGGTCGAGGTCGGCCCCGTGGTGCCGGAGGAAGGCGGAGGGGCGGGCCGGGAGCCGCTGGGCGACTGCGTGCCGCTGCCCTGCGTCTCGCTGGGCGTACCGGCGACCTGGCCGCTCTCCTGGACGGTCTCCCGCGTGGGCGTGGACGCCGCTTCCCTGGGCTTCTCGGTGGGCCTGCTGGCAGACGGGGAGGGCTTCTCCTTGCGCGGGCGGGGTGAGCCCGCGCCGGTTCCCGACTCCTTGGGCAGCGGGGCTCCGGGCAGGTAGTTGGTCGGGTTCTGGTTCGGGCCGGGCACGGTGACCATGTCGTTCGAGCGGACGGCGCCGCCGAGGATCGAGCCCACGAGCATCGTGAGCCCCACGACGACCGCGGCGACGAGGCCGCCGCGGCGCAGGACGCGCCGGCGCAGGTCCCAGAGTTCGGAGCGGGGCCCGAGGGTGCGCCAGGCCTCGCCGGCGAGACGGCCGTCGATCGAGTAGACGGGGGCGCCGGCGATGATCAGCGGCGACCACGCCGCCAGGTAGATGAGGTCCGGCGTCTCGTAGACGGGGACCGACCGCCAGCTCACGGTCATGATCAGCGCCGCGGAGAGCAGCGCGCCGACGACCGCCGCGACGCGCTGCCACAGCCCGAGGACGGTGAGGACGCCGACGATGACCTGGAGGAAGGCGACGGTGAGCCCGGCGCCGACCGGGTGGGCGAGCGCGAAGTCACGCATCGGCTCGCCGAGGGCCCACGGGTTCAGGGCGTTGAGCCACTTGACCATGGAGCCGCGGTCGCCGCCGTCGAAGTAGACGGGGTCGCAGAGCTTGCCCATGCCGGCGTAGACGGAGATGAGGCCGAGGAGCACCCGCAGCGGCAGCAGCACCACTCCGAGGTTCATCCGGCGGCCCGGGTAGTAGGCGTGCCGCACGGAGTCCGCGCCGTGGCGCTGCGGAGAGCGACGCCGGGCATGTTCCCGCTCGAAGCCCTCGTCGTCGTACGCCTCGACCTCGTAGGTCCCCGCGTCGTACGGCTGCTGCTCGTGGGACGGGCCGGTGTCGTAGGAGTCGTAGGCGCCGACGGCCTGCCGCATCGGCGGCAGCAGCGGCCTGTCCCGGCCGGGGCCGCCGGGGGCGGGGACCGTGGGGGCCGCCACGGTCTCGTCGAGGTCGACGCGGGGCATGACCTGGGTGGCGCCCGCGCTGTAGGGATCGTGCTCGAGGGTGGAGTTGCGTACGGCCTGGAGCAGCCCGGTCGCCCCGGAGTCCCCGGGAGCCGACCTGCCGCTCCATACGACGGGCGCCCTGCGCGGCCGCGCCGCCGCACCGGCTCCGGCGAGCGGGGCGAGGCGCACGGTGTCCGCCAGGGAACGTACGGGGCGCGGGCTCCGGGCGAGCTGCACCCGGAAACTGGCGTGGCTGACGATGACCTGCGCGGGATCGCAGTCCACCTTCACCATGCTCAACGCAGGCTGATCATCGAACCCGGACCGGGGCGTTCTGGTGTCCACACTCATCTAACCGAGTGATGCGTGTTTAGGGCACGGCCGTGACGGGCCCGATCTGTCCGAGACCCGTCAAGCGTTCCTTATCGACCGGTTTACACCCACGGCCGTCCGAAAACGGCCCAATACGGTCCTCAGGCGCGCCGCTTGGCCGCCTCGTACAGGACGACACCGGCCGCGACACCGGCGTTGAGGGACTCCGCGCCGCCCGGCATCGGGATGCGGACCAGGTAGTCGCAGGTCTCGCCGACGAGACGGGACAGACCCTTGCCCTCGCTGCCCACCACGATGACCAGCGGCCCGCCGAGAGCCTCGAGGTCGCCGACCTCGCTCTCGCCGTCGGCGGCCAGGCCGACGACGGTCAGACCGGCCTTCTGGTACGACTCCAGGGCGCGCGTCAGGTTGGTCGCCCGCGCGACCGGCGTACGGGCGGCGGTGCCGGCGGAGGTCTTCCAGGCGCCCGCGGTCATCCCCGCGGCGCGGCGCTCGGGGACGACCACGCCGTGGCCGCCGAAGGCCGACACGGAGCGGACGACGGCGCCCAGGTTACGAGGGTCGGTGACACCGTCGAGGGCGACGATCAGCGGGTCCTCACCGTCGTCGAACGCGGCGGCTGCCAGGTCCTCCGGGTGCGCGTACTCGTACGGCGGGACCTGGAGCACCAGGCCCTGGTGGTTGAGCCCGTTCGTCAGCCGGTCGAGCTCGGGGCGCGGCGCCTCCATGATGTTGATGTTGCCGCGTCCGGTGGCGAGCTGGAGCGCCTCGCGCACCCGCTCGTCGTTGTCGATGAACTGCTGGACGTAGAGCGTGGAGGCCGGCACGCCGTCGCGCAGCGCCTCGAAGACCGGGTTGCGGCCGACGACCATCTCGGACGTGCCCTTGCCGCCGCGGCGGGCGACGGGCCGGCGGCCGGCGGCCTTTCTCGCCTGTGCGTTGGCGACCCGGTTCTTCTTGTGTCCCTTACGGGCGGAGGCGGGCGGCGTCGGGCCCTTGCCCTCGAGACCGCGGCGACGCTGGCCACCGCTGCCGACCTGCGCGCCCTTCTTGTTGGACGTACGGCGGTTCCTGCGCTGGCTGTTCCCGGCCATGACTTTTCGTTCCTCTGGATCGCGTCGTTAAGTGAAAGTGTGCCGCCCGGAACACCGGGCGGCACATGCGCCCGGTGCTCAGCGCGGTCCGAGTGTCCAGCGCGGTCCGTCGGGACCGTCCTCGATGACGAGTCCGGACTGGTTCAGCTGGTCGCGGATGGCGTCCGCCGTCGCCCAGTCCTTGCGGGACCTGGCCGACTCGCGCTGCTGGAGCACGAGCCTGACGAGCGTGTCGACGACCCCGTGCAGGTCTTCGCCGCGGTCGGCCTCGCCCGCCCAGTGCGGGTCGAGCGGGTCCAGGCCGAGGACTCCCAGCATGGCACGGACCTCGGCGAGGCGTGCCACGGCGGCTTCCTTGTCGTCGGCGGCCAGCGCGCTGTTCCCCTGCCGGACCGTGGTGTGGATGATCGCGAGGGCCTGCGGCACGCCCAGGTCGTCGTCCATGGCCTCGGCGAACGCGAGCGGCACCTCGGCGGCCGGCGCGACCGGTCCCGCCTTCTCGACGACCCGCTGGACGAAGCCCTCGATCCGCGCGAACGCCGACTCGGCCTCGCGCAGGGCCTCCTCGCTGTACTCGATCATCGAGCGGTAGTGCGGGGTGCCGAGGTAGTAGCGCAGGACGATCGGGCGCCAGTTCTTCACCATCTCGGAGACGAGCACCGAGTTGCCGAGGGACTTCGACATCTTCTCGCCGCTCATGGTGACCCAGGCGTTGTGCACCCAGTACGAGGCGAAGGCGTCGCCGTAGGCCTTGGCCTGGGCGATCTCGTTCTCGTGGTGGGGGAAGATCAGGTCGAGACCGCCGCCGTGGATGTCGAAGGCCTCACCGAGGTACTTGTGCGCCATCGCCGAGCACTCCAGGTGCCAGCCCGGCCGGCCGCGACCCCACGGGGTCTCCCAGGAGGGCTCGCCCGGCTTGGTCGCCTTCCACATGGCGAAGTCGCGCGGGTCGCGCTTGCCGGTGATGCCCTCTTCCGCGGGCTGGCGCAGGTCGTCGATGTCCTGGTTGGAAAGCGCCAGGTAGTCGGGGAAGGACCGCACGTCGAAGTAGACGCTGCCGTCGGCCTCGTAGGCGTGCCCACGCTCGATCAGGCCGCGCATCATCTCGACCATCTCGGTGATGTGCCCGGTGGCGCGCGGTTCGTAGGTGGGCGGGAGGCAGCCGAGGGCCTCGTAGCCGTCGTTGAAGGCCCGCTCGTTCTCGTAGCCGATGGACCACCAGGGGCGGCCCTGGTCCGTCGACTTGGCGATGATCTTGTCGTCGATGTCGGTCACGTTCCGGATGAACGTGACGTCGAAGCCGCGGTACTCGAACCAGCGGCGCATGATGTCGAAGTTCAGTCCCGACCGGATGTGCCCGATGTGCGGGGCGGCCTGCACAGTGGCACCGCACAGGTAGATCGAGACACAACCCGGCACGAGAGGGGCGAAGTCACGGATCTGCCGGGCGCTGGTGTCGTACAGGCGAATGGTCACGCAACAAGGGTAGTGGGCGCGTGGTAGTGCCTCGCGACCGTTTCCTGCCAGGACGTGACATCAAGGTGACACGAGCCACACCCGTGCCGTCACCTCACCCCGTGCGGAACACGAGCGCGGTCGCTATGGCGGCGAGCCCTTCCGCCCGTCCGGTCAGGCCGAGACCGTCGGTGGTGGTCCCCGAGACGGCGACCGGCGCGCCCGCCGCGGCGGACAGCGCCTTCTGCGCCTCCTCGCGGCGCTTGCCGATCTTGGGGCGTACGCCGATCACCTGAACGGAGACATTGCCGATCTCGAACCCGGCGGCGCGCACGATCCGCGCCGCCTCCGAGAGCAGGGCGACACCGGAGGCGCCGGACCACTCGGGCCGCGACGTGCCGAAGTGCGCCCCGAGGTCACCGACGCCGGCGGCGGAGAAGAGGGCGTCGCAGGCGGCGTGCGCGGCGACGTCACCGTCGGAGTGCCCCGCGAGGCCGTAGCCGTCGCTCTCCGGGCCTTCCCAGAGCAGGCCGGCGCACCACAGCTCGCGCCCCTTCTCGAAGGCGTGCACGTCGGTGCCGATGCCGACCTGCGGCAGCCGGAGATCCTCAGAAGCCATCGGTGGCCCTCCTCCTGGCGAGTACGGCCTCGGCCAGTACGAGATCGAGCGGCCGGGTCACTTTGAAGGCTTCCTCGTGCCCGGGGACGACGACGACCCGCAGGCCCAGCTGCTCGACCATGCTCGCGTCGTCGGTGACGTTGTCGGTGACCGTGGCGTGCGCGCGCACGAGGGTTTCGCGGTCGAAGCCCTGCGGAGTCTGCACGGCACGCAGAGCGGCCCGGTCGGGAGTGGCGACGACGGGCTCCGGCTCGTCCTTGCCGGCCGGTTCGACCATCTTGACGGTGTCGGCGAGGGGCAGCGCGGGCACGACGGCGGGAGCGCCGTCGCGTACGGCCTCGATGACCGAGTCGACGGTCTCCACGGGCACCAGCGGGCGGGCCGCGTCGTGCACGAGGACGGTCCCGATGTCGTCGGGGAGCGCGTCGAGACCGAGGCGTACGGACTCCTGCCGGGTGTCACCGCCGGGGACGACGAGGTAGTCCGTCCTCTCGGGCAGGGAATGCGTGTCGAGGAGCCGCTTCACCTCGGGGGCCCCGTCGGGCGGCGCGACCACCACGACCAGTGAGACGGCCCGGGAGGCGGCCATGGCGCGCACGGCGTGGACGAGCATGGGCGTGCCGTTCAGCGTGCGGAGCGCCTTCGGGGCGCCGGGGCCGAGCCGCACACCCCGGCCGGCGGCCGGGATGACGGCCGCGGTGCGGTGGTGGCGCGATACGTCTGACATCGGTTGCACTCCGGCAGGTTTGTTTCCTCAGCCGACATGGGTATGGCCACAGCGTGCCGGGCGCGACGCCTTGACGGGCCCTTCCGTGACCACTGGTCTGCGCCAGCCGCCGAGGCCCGGCACGCCACGGTGCCGGACGACGACGGTCGCGACCGTCAGAAAGTTGCGACCCTTGCGCCCCTTCAGCTGCGACCTTTCATACACATGCCGCAGCGCCCGGCGGCAGGCTGGATTTCACGGAGGGTGATTTCACAGCGTGCCAGCGGGCACCGCGGCATTATCGTGCGTCAGGACGCGAGGACCTCGTCGAGCAGAGCCTCGGCCTTGTCCTCATTGGTGTTCTCCGCGAGGGCGAGCTCGCTCACCAAAATCTGGCGCGCCTTTGCGAGCATCCGCTTCTCACCTGCGGAAAGCCCGCGCTCGCGCTCGCGACGCCACAGGTCACGCACCACTTCGGCGACCTTGATGACATCGCCGGAGGCGAGCTTCTCGAGATTTGCCTTGTAGCGACGGGACCAGTTCGTCGGCTCTTCGGCGTACGGTGCACGAAGCACCTCGAAGACCCGGTCCAGTCCGTCCTGGCCGACCACATCGCGAACGCCGACGAACTCCGCATTGTCCGCTGGCACGCGAACCGTCAGGTCACCCTGGGCGACCTTGAGCACCAAGTAGGTCTTGTCCACGCCTTTGATCTGGCGAGTTTCGATGGCCTCGATCAGCGCGGCCCCGTGATGGGGATAGACCACGGTGTCGCCAACCTTGAACGTCATGTGACAGGTACCCCTTCCGTGGCTATCCAGGGTAACACGGATACGGCTTCTTCTGAATGGCGTTTTCGCAGGTCAGGGCATATCTCGGGGCTTGACAACCGAGACAGGAACGTGCTGCGGACGGCTTCCGGAGTGCGGTATTCGCAGGTCGGAGCGGCTGTGCGGGCGGACGGAAACACGCGCGTCACAGAGCGCGTACCCCCCTCCAGAGAGGCCGAACGTCCCGATTTGTCGGATTCTCGGCGGTGAACTTCCCGTACTCCGTTCGGCCGCCGCTCACCCGTACGGACCGACGCTCCGCAGAATCCGGAATTGATCACCACGACTATTCGCAAGGAATGTGCGACGACCGGGGAAATCGATCACCACGGTTATGTGAACGGGCGGGTGGGCCGTTGATCGGAACACATGATCGGGGCGCTTCTTCCGGACACCTCGGCTGGGGGCGCGGCGGCATCCGCCGGTGAGCCGGTCCGACGGTCCTTCTCGTCCGCCGCCGGTAAAGGGCGGGTCGGGTGCGGGACGTGATCGACGGCTCGGTAACCTGAGCGCGAGCTGACACGCACGTAGCCGGTGACAGCCGCCACCACCCCGTCCGTACGTAGAAGGAGAAGCGCCGCCGTGAGCAGCAGCCTTCGACGCGGTGCCCTCGCCGGCGCTGCCATCGTCTTCTCGATCGCCTCGCTCTCCGCCTGCGGTGCGGGCAACGACGCGCAGACCCTCGGTGTCAGGCCGGACAACGCGGCCACCGCCGTCGACAACCTGAAGCTGCAGAACGTGAACGTCATCACGCAGCCGAAGCCGGACGTGAAGGGCCCCGCGGTGGTGGCCCTGACGATCTTCAACGACGGCGTGAAGCCTCAGACCCTCGAGTCGATCACGCTGCCCGGCTCCGACGCCAAGGTGAAGCTGACCCCCGCCAAGGGCTCGAAGGCGCTCACCGTCCCCGCGCAGGGCCGCCTCATCATCGGCGGCAGGGACAACGCGTCCGCCGTGATCGAGAACGGCAACCAGGAGATGAACAACGGCTCCAACCGCGAGGTCGTCTTCCGGTTCAGCGAGACGGGCGACGTCAAGCTGCGGGCGCTGGTCGTCCCGGCGACGAACTACTTCAAGGACTTCGGACCGACCGAGGTGCCGAAGCCGTCGCCGTCCGAGCCGACGAAGTCCCCCTCGGGCAGCCCGACGGGCACTCCCACCGGCACCCCCGCGTCCCCCGAGGCGCCGGCCGGCGACACGGAGGCCGCCGGCAGCGAGCCCGAGCAGCCGACCGACTCGGCGTCCGCGTCGCACAGCGCGGGCCACTGACCCCACGCACGAACGCCGAAGGGGCGCCCGCCGGAATCCGGCGGGCGCCCCTTCGCTGTGGTCACGGCGGACAGCCGGTCCGCCGGGTTCCTACGGCTCGAACTTGTAGCCCAGGCCGCGGACCGTCACCAGATAGCGCGGCGCGCCCGGGTCCGGCTCGATCTTGGCGCGCAGCCGCTTCACATGGACGTCGAGGGTCTTGGTGTCACCCACGTAGTCCGCGCCCCACACCCGGTCGATCAGCTGCATACGGGTCAGCACGCGGCCCGCGTTGCGCAGCAGCATCTCGAGCAGGTCGAACTCCTTGAGCGGCAGGTCCACCTTGCCGCCGGAGACGGTCACCACGTGACGGTCCACGTCCATGCGCACCGGCCCGGCCTCCAGGGCCGCCGGCGTGACCTCCTCCGGCTCGCCGCGGCGGCGGAGCACCGCGCGGATACGGGCGACCAGCTCCCGGGAGGAGAAGGGCTTGGTGACGTAGTCGTCGGCTCCTATCTCCAGCCCGACGACCTTGTCGATCTCGCTGTCCTTGGCGGTCACCATGATCACGGGCACGTTCGAGCGGCCCCGCAGCTGGCGGCACACCTCGGTGCCGGGCAGTCCGGGCAGCATCAGGTCGAGGAGCACCAGGTCGGCTCCGTTGCGTTCGAACTCGTCGAGTCCGTCGGGGCCCGTGGTCGCCACAGCGACCTCGAAGCCCTCCTTGCGGAGCATGTAGGACAGGGCGTCGCTGAAGGATTCCTCATCCTCGACGACGAGCACTCGGGTCACGGAAGGACCTCCGGGGCAGGAATTTCGGTGTTCGGATCGGTGTCGTAAGGCCGGTCGTCGTCCTCTTCGACGCGATCCTGGCCGCTGGTTGCGCGTTCTTTCGCCGCGCCTGCTTCTGGCAGCCGCAGCGTGAAGGTGGAGCCCTGTCCCTCGGAGCTCCATACCGTGACCTCCCCGCCGTGCGAGGCGGCCACGTGCTTGACGATGGCCAGCCCCAGGCCGGTGCCCCCGGTGGCGCGGGAACGGGCGGGGTCGACCCGGTAGAACCGCTCGAAGATCCGCTCGCGGTCCTTCTCGGAGATGCCGATGCCCTGGTCGGTCACGGCGATCTCGATCAGGTCCCCGCCGGGCGCCGAGACACGGCGGGCGGAGATGCCGACGCGGGTACGGGCCGGGGAGTAGTTGACGGCGTTCTCGACGAGATTGCCGAGCGCGGCTGCGAGCTTGCCACGGTTCCCCCAGATCCGCAGGTCGGCGGCGGCTCCCGCGGCCATGGTGATCTGCTTGGCGGACGCGGTCTGCCGGGAGCGGTCGATGGCCTCGGCGACCAGTTCCTCGACCCGTACGGGCTCGGAATCCTCCAGCGGGTCGTCGTTCTGCACCCGGGAGAGGTCGATGAGCTCCTGTACGAGGTTGGTGAGCCGGGTCGCCTCGATCTGCATCCGGCCGGCGAAGCGGGTGACCGCCTCGGGGTCGTCGGAGGCGTCCATGACAGCCTCGGAGAGCAGGGAGAGCGCCCCGACAGGGGTCTTGAGCTCATGGCTGACGTTGGCGACGAAGTCGCGCCGTACGGCCTCTATGCGGCGGGCCTCCGTCAGGTCCTCGACCAGCAGCAGGACGAGTCGTGAGCCCAGCGGCGCGACGCGGGCGGAGACGGCCAGCGCCTCGCCGCGACCGGTGCCGCGGCGCGGCAGGTCCAGCTCCACCTGCCGTATCTCCCCGTCACGCCGGGTGTCGCGGGCCATGTGCAGCATCGGTTCCACGGCGAGCTTGCCGCCGCGGACCAGGCCGAGGGCGTACGCCGCGGAGCTGGCCTTGACGACGGAGTCGGACTCGTCGAGGACGACCGCGGAGCTGCGGAGCACCGACAGGACCGTGTCGACGCCGGGCGGGAGCACGGCATCGGTGTGGAGCGACGTCCGGGTGGGCCGCTTCTGTTCGCGCTCGCTCCAGCGGAACGCCAGCACGGCGATGACACCGGTACAAAGACCGGCGATCGCTGCTGCTGCGGCAACCGCCGCGTTCACGTCCATGCATTCAGGTTATGCGGGTCGCGGGGGACTCTCCCAGCCAAACGGGTGGCACCTCGAACAGTCGTCGCTCAGAGTTCACCAAGGGGATAGTGCTGGTTCATTTGGGATGGAGCCGGCGGACTTCTGCCCACCGGAACGTGGGAGCGTGGGGGTTCGAGCCCCACCCGGACCCCGGTCGTATCAAGAGAGGGACACCATGCGGGACGCGTACCACGAGGAACTGGACTCGATCGGCGAGGGCCTGGTCGAAATGGCCCGGCTGGTCGGGTCGGCGATCGGGCGCGCCACCACGGCCATGCTCGACGCCGACCTCAAGCTCGCAGAGAACGTGATCGCCGGCGACCAGAAGGTCGACGATCTGCAGCACGACCTGGAGGCACGGGCGATCGCCCTGCTTGCGCGGCAGCAGCCGGTCGCCACGGATCTGCGGATCGTGGTCACCTCGCTGCGGATGAGCGCCGACCTGGAGCGCTCCGGCGACCTGGCCCAGCACGTGGCCAAGCTGGCCCGGCTGCGCTTCCCGGACCGTGCCGTGCCGAACGACCTGCACGCCACGATCCTCCAGATGGGACAGCTGGCCCAGCGCCTGATGGCGAAGGCGGCGGAGGTCATCATCACCAAGGACGTCGACCTGGCGCTCCAGCTCGAGCAGGACGACGACGAGATGGACCTGCTGCACCGCACGCTCTTCCAGCACCTGATGGACGACCGCTGGAAGCACGGCATCGAGACGGCGGTCGACGTGACGCTGCTCGGCCGCTACTACGAGCGGTTCGCCGACCACGCGGTGTCGGTGGCGAAGCGCGTGGTGTACCTGGTGACGGGTGAGCACGCCGACGAGATCCAGCAGCAGACGACGGTGGAGGGCGCGTAGCGGCGCTGAGGGGGCGTACGGGGGGCGCTTGCGCGCACATGCGCCGTTGATGCGCCCGGCCCGGCGGGACTGCAATGGGGGTGGCGGCATTCCCGTACGCCCTGAGGAGGGACCCATGGCCGAATCCCCCACCACCGACCCCCGGCAGGAAGCCCCGCGCGAAGCGGTCCACCTGCCCGTCATCGGCGCCTGCGGCTGCGGCTCCGGCTGCGGCTGCGGTTGCCAGTCCGGCGCTCCTTGCCAGTGCGGCGGCTGCTGCGGCTGACACGCACCCGCACGACGAGGGCCCCGTCCGGTCGCGGACGGGGCCCTCGCTGTGCGGCGTCGTTGCCGCGCGGATCACGCGTGCCGCCCGACGGTCTTGTTCCGGTTCCGTCGGACGTCAGGCCGCGAGCAGCACCTGCTCGCCCTCCACCGGGTTCCCGTAGTGGGTCCAGATCTGGTTGAGCTCGTGCTGGTAGTAGAGCGCGTGCAGGCCGGCGACGATCATGAGGATCAGCCCGATCCAGGGGTTGCAACTGGGCCGCATCCCGGCCGCCTTCTGCATGTCGGCGATGCGCTGACCGGTGTTGTAGACCGAAACGAAGGGCGGAACGATCACCAGCCAGCCGACGAGCACGGCCAGCACCGCGTATGCCGGGTTGACCTCGATCCGGCGGTCGAAGTCACGGGCCTCGCGGTTGACCTTGTAGTACCAGACGAAGTGGTAGACACCCAGCGTGATCAGCGGCCAGACCAGCCACACGAGAAGGATGTTGCGGGGCTTTCCGATACGACCGGACACGACGCACCTCCTCTCACTCCAGTGCATCACGCCCGCCGGGATCAGGCGCGCGGTGCGGGGGCGGCCTCGCTCCAGCGCGACGAGGGCCCCGTCCGGTCGCGGACGGGGCCCTCGTCCCGGGCGTCAGGCGGGCCTGGTCCTCATGGAGGACCGCACGAGATTCATCGCCTCCAGTGTCGGCGCGTCGCCGCCCTCCACGGACACGACGAGGTTCGCTCCGGCGTCATCACCGCGAGACACCCGGGGTCAGGGGGCTAACCGTACGGGGCTACGTCCAGGACGCGTGGCGGCTGGTGCGCTGACATCACGCGCACACTGTGCGGCCCCCGTCCAACCGTGGGCGGGGGCCGCACAGGGGTACGTCGGCCGTCTCCAGGGCGATCTTCGAGGCGGGTTGCCGAAGCCGAGTTGTCGGTCAGCCGCCCTGGTAGATCGTGGTGCACAGCAGCGTGGCGCCGTCGTCCACCAGGTAGGCCCAGTAGCGCGTCTGGTCGCCTGCCGCCCGGCGGCAGTTGTTCGCGTCGGCGCCCGCCGGGGCGCGGTAGACGCCTGTGATGTGCATGATCTGGTTGTACGGGGCGGGCACCGGCTCGCGTCGGCAGGCCACGGCCGTCATCATGCCGAGGGAGATCGAGTAGCCGGACTGCTGGCCGAGCATGCAGTAGGCGACGTGGTAGATGCGGGTGAGGCAGAGCTTCGTGGTGTTGCCGGTGGTGGCGGACCGGTAGCTCCAGTACGACTTCCCATGGCTGGTGGGGCAGGCCGTGTCGGTGGCGGTCACCTGGACCTGCGCCTGTGTGTCGGCGCAGGACACGGGGTCCGGCGGAACATCGACGCTCCAGTCGATGCTGGTGGTGCCCCCGCGGCCCGTGTCGTAGACCGCAAGGCAGTCGCCGGCCGAGATGGCTTTGAACGCCTCTTCGGTGGGATCCGGAGTGGGTGTCGACGGCTCGGGGTCGACCTCCTCAGCGTCCCCCTCACTGATGCCGGGGTCATCCTCACCGGTGCCAGGGTCATCGGGGATGTCGACGGTCGG
This sequence comes from Streptomyces sp. OZ13, assembly GCF_052068155.1. Taxonomy (NCBI): domain Bacteria; kingdom Bacillati; phylum Actinomycetota; class Actinomycetes; order Kitasatosporales; family Streptomycetaceae; genus Streptomyces; species Streptomyces sp. OZ13. The sequence continues at coordinate 73,567 of NZ_JBQHCZ010000019.1, forward strand.
CGAAGACGTGGACGGGGCTGGGCTGGAACTGGATGGGGGCGAGTCGGCCACCAGGTCCTTCAGCTCGGTCGCGTTGCTCACGCCCAGCCAGGTCAGGATCGACAGCACGGATGCGATTCCGCCGATGAGCGCCAATAACTTGGCAGTGGAATGATCATCGGATGCGCCTGCCACAATGCCCTCCCCCGCCGCGGCTCAGGCGATATTAACTTTTCCGGCGCCGCTGAGAGTCGAACTCCCGTTATCCCGCCCCGTTGGCCACCCCCGCACAGATCCAGCACCCCACGGATCGTCGCCCGGCCAGATCATCCGTTCATCCGCATGGGTCATGTGCGGAGGATCGGTCTCGCCGCGCGGCGAGCGGAGCGAGCCACTCACCATGGGCCCCGGCGGGGTGAGATCGTCGGTCTCCGCCGGGTCGACGTCGGCCTGGACAAGCGCGTGCTTTACCTCCGCCGGCAGACTCGGCGCCGGCGTGGCGTCCTCTGTAACGACGACCCCAAGGGCCGCCGTCGTCGGGCTGTACCGATGCCGGCGATGTGCACCGGGCCGCTTCGCCGGCACCGGATGCGCCAGGCCGCTGCCGAGCTGCGCGCGGGGGAGTCACGAGGAAGCGTGGAAGCCTGCCCTCGCCGCGGCCGGGGTCATCCCGGTCCCCGCGCGGCCGGCCTTTCGCCTAGTCCCGCGAGAACGGCATGCACGCCCTGCGCCACTTCTACGCCTCGGTCCTCCTGGACGCTGGGGAGAACATCAAGGCCCTCGCCGAGTACCTCGGCCACTCCGACCCCGGCCTGACTCTCCGCGTCTACGCCCACCTGATGCCGTCCAGCCAGGAGCGCACCCGCAAGGCTGTCGCCACCGTCTTCGAGACGGCCCGATCAAGCACCTGACGGCCCAGCGACGGCCCAACGGCAGCAATAAGCCCCCTCCCGGCGGAGAAACCGCAGGTAGGGGGCTTATGCAGGTGGTGCTACTTCTTCTTGCCCTGGTTCTTGACCGCCTCGATCGCCGCCGCCGCCGCGTCCGGGTCGAGGTAGGTGCCGCCCGGCTTGACCGGGTTGAAGTCGGCGTCGAGCTCGTAGACGAGGGGGATGCCGGTGGGGATGTTCAGGCCGGCGATGTCCGCGTCGGAGATGCCGTCCAGGTGCTTGACCAGCGCGCGCAGGCTGTTGCCGTGGGCGGCGATCAGGACCGTGCGGCCGGCGAGCAGGTCGGGGACGATGCCGTCGTACCAGTACGGCAGCATGCGCTCGACGACGTCCTTGAGGCACTCGGTGCGGGGACGCAGCTCGCTCGGGATGGTCTGGTAGCGGGCGTCGTTCGCCTGCGAGAACTCGTTGTCGTCGGCGAGGACCGGCGGAGGCGTGTCGTACGAGCGGCGCCAGAGCATGAACTGCTCCTCGCCGAACTCGGCCAGCGTCTGGGCCTTGTCCTTGCCCTGAAGGGCGCCGTAGTGGCGCTCGTTCAGCCGCCAGGTCCGGTGGACCGGGATCCAGTGGCGGTCGGCGGACTCCAGGGCGAGCTGCGCCGTGCGGATGGCGCGCTTCTGGAGCGAGGTGTGGAGGACGTCGGGGAGCAGACCGGCGTCCTTGAGCAGCTCACCGCCGCGGACTGCCTCCTTCTCGCCCTTCTCCGTGAGGTTGACGTCCACCCAGCCGGTGAACAGGTTCTTCGCGTTCCATTCGCTCTCGCCGTGGCGGAGGAGGATCAGCTTGTACGGTGCGTCGGCCATGCGCCCGAGCCTAATCGACGCGCCGCCGGCGCCGCGCGGCTGCCCGAGGAGCGGACCGTTGACGATCGCCGTCAATTGAGTGGCGGCCTGAGCCTCCCGCTAAGTAAGTTGCGGATGCTTCAGAAGACCATTACAGCCGTGGGGGGCTCCCGTATGTCCATCGCTTCGCTCGGACGCGCAGCGCGCACGACCGTCTCGGGGCTGCCTCCCGGCTTCTGGTGGCTGTGGACCTCGACGCTGGTGAACCGGACCGGCGCGTTCGTGCTCACCTTCCTGTCGCTCTACCTCACCCAGGAACTGGGCTACTCCGCCTGGTACGCCGGTCTCGTCATCGCCCTGCACGGGCTCGGCGGCGTGGCCGGGTCCCCGCTCGGCGGGATGCTCACCGACCGGTGGGGCCGGCGCCCCACGATGATCTCGATGCACCTGGCGGGCGCGGCCTGCGCCGCCGCCCTCGCCGTGGTCAGCAGCGCCTGGGGCATCGCGGTCGTGGTGCTCCTCATGGGCGTGGCGATGCAGGCCGTGCGGCCTGCGATCAGCGCGATGATCGCGGACATGGTCCCGGAGTCCGAGCTGCGCCGGGCCTACGCGCTCAACTACTGGGCCCTCAACCTGGGCTTCGCCGTCGCCGCGCTCGGCGGCGGTGCCGCGATCTTCCTCGGCTACCGGACCCTGTTCGTGGCCGACGCCGTGGCGACGGCCCTGTGCGCGGTGATCGTCTTCATGCGGCTGGGCGAGACCCGGCCCGCGGCCCGCGTCGACAGTGCCGGTGAGCGGGTCGAGGAGCAGCGGGTGACCGTCCTCGACGTACTGAAGGACGCACCGTTCCGCACCCTGGTCCTGCTGAACCTGCTGGTCTGCCTGATCTTCACCGCCCCGTGGGTGGGCCTGCCGCTGACCATGGCCGGTGAGGGGCTGTCGGCCGATTCGTACGGCATGGTCATCGCCGTCAACGGTGTGGTGATCGTCGCCCTGCAGTTGCTCGTCAACAGGATCACGGACAAACGCTCGCCTGCCGCGCTGCTCACCGTCTCGTCGCTGCTCTTCGCCGTCGGCACCGGGGCGACGGCCCTGGCCGGAACCCCGCTGGTGTTCGCGGCGACCGTGGTTGTGTGGACGCTCGGCGAGATGGTGCACGTCCCGACGAACGCCGCCGCCACCGCCCGGCTGGCCCCCGAGCACGCCCGGGGCCGCTACCAGGGCGTGATGGGCATGTCCTGGGCCGTCGCCGGTTTCGTCGCGCCGATCCTGGCGGGCTGGGTCGTGGACGGCCCGGGCCCGGACGTTCTGTGGATGGGCTGCGCGGTGGTCGGCGCGGTCGCGGCAGTGGGTTACTCGCTGCTGCTGCGGCGGGCGCTGGCGGAGACGGGCGGTCCGGTGGAGCCTTCGGTGACCAAGGCCGTGGCGGTCGCGAAGGCGGCAGAGATGACGGACGTGGACGACAAGGAGACCGAGCAGGGCGCGGCCCCGGTCGGGGGCTGACGGGACAGGGTCACCGGCGTCCAGGCGCCGGCTCCTCCGTCACGCGGGTCCCCGTGTGACGGAGCGCGCACAGGAAGGCAAGGGCGAGCGCGACGTGTGGCCTACGGACATGCCACCGTTCAGCGGCCCAGTCGGCGTTGTGCCTCGTAGAGATTGGCGGGGTGGACGGCGCCCGGGGCTCCGTACGCCTCCAGCCGGGAGTTGAGCGCGCCGGTGAAGTCCGGCACGTCGGTCTGGTCGAACTCGCGGACCTCGCTGATGGCGACGGTGGCGCTGTACGGGGCGATCCCGTCGATCCGGACGAGGCCCGCGCGGCCGTTGGTGACCGTGACGTTCCAATGGGTGAAGCGGGCGCCGTAGAGGGGGCCGGCGCTCGCGTCGCCGCCGTGGCGGCCGTTGTTCTCCACCGTGATCTCGGTGCGGACGTTGGCGAACGGCATGCCTCGGTGGGTGTCGAAGGTGCCCATCTCCATCACACCGCGCGACCAGACGTTGTAGCTGGACAGGCCCTCGACGTTGATGCCGTGCAACTGGGTCCCGGCGGGCGCCGGGACGGTGCGGCGCGCGACGGTGAAGTCCTCGACGAGGTTGTCGTGCGAGCCCTCGCGGCAGAAGTAGGGGTGGTGCGAGCCGCGGCCCTCGACCCGGGTGCGCCGCAGGGTGCAGGCCGAAGCCGCGACGAGGCCGAATCCGTTGTCGACGTGGCGCACGGTGACGTCGTCGGCCCAGCAGTCGTACGCGCACTGGAAGGTGACGCCGTTGTAGCCCTTGTCGAGCAGGTGCGGGGACTGCGGCGTCTCGACGGCCGCGAGGGTCAGGCCCTCCACGCCGGATCCGGTGAGCGGTGTGACGAGGGTGGTGAGGCGAGGGTCCCACTCGGGGCGTACGTCGAGGGGAAGCGGGCGCTCGAGGGTGACCCGGCCGCGGTCGACCGAAGTGATGCGAACGGGCCACTCGTAGGGGACGTAGGACGTCAACTTGGTCTTGTCGTCCCAGACATACGTCTTGGTCCCCTCCCCGTCGCCGGCCATGTGCCGCAGCAGGGTGTGGCCGGCGTCGTCGGCGAGGCGGAGCATGACGAGTTGTCCGCGGCGCAGCCCGGAGGTGTCAGAGACGGTGACGGACCGGTCGCCGCGGCGGGCGGGGGCGACGGTGGCGAGGGTGGTCCACTCGTCGCGCCGGTTGCCGGTCCAGCCCTCGAAGGGCCATGCCCTGGCCCTGATGGCGTCGGTGAGGGAGGCGTAACGGTCCTTCGGGCAGAGCCAGATGAGGCCGCCGGCCCAGGACCAGGAGGATTTGTCACCGCCGTAGCGGGAGCCGTAGGGACCGATGAGTTCGGTGAGGTTCCTGGTGGCGAGGAGGGTGGTGCGGCCGCTCCCGGCGCCGCGCAGGACGACGTCGCTGTGCCCGATGCGGATGACGTCGTCGATGCGGTACGTGCCCGGCGGGACGACGACCGTGCCGCCGCCGCGTTCGCCGACAGCGGCGACGGCACGGTTGATGGCGGGTGCGCAGTCGACGGAGCCGTCGCCCTTGGCCCCGTAGTCGCGCACGTCGGCCCTGACGGGACGCCGCGGGAGGTGGCGCGCCCCGGCGGCCCGGCCGGCACTGCCGATGTACGGGATCTGCGGGTGTGTGCAGGGCGCGCGGCGGAACTCCCGCCACAGTTCAGGGGTGGTACGGGTCCGCGCCGTCGCGGGAGCCGCCGCGAGGCCGCCGGTCGCGGCGATTGCCGCGACGGCCGTCGCACTGCCGAGCAGTGCGCGTCTGCTGATGGCTCGTTGATCGGTCCCCATGACGCCACCTTCCATGGATGTGAACGCCGTTCATGTCTACGTCGGCGGCGAGCATGCCACGGGGACCCGGCGCACCGAAAGAGTCATGCACCGGCCAACAGGAAAGTCAGGGCGTCAGTCGGCGGGTCGCTTGGTCAGGTGAGTGAACGCGTCGAGGTTGCGCGTCGATTCGCCGCGCGACACGCGCCACTCGTACTCGCGGCGGATGGCCCTCGCGAAACCCAGCTCCAGCAGCGTGTTGAAGGAGCCGTCCGCCGCCTCCAGGATCGAGCCCAGCAGCCGGTCGATCTCCTCGGGCGTGACCACGGACAGCGGGAGTCTGCCCACGAGGTAGATGTCGCCGAGCCGGTCGATCGCGTAACTCACCCCGTACAGCTTGAGGTTGCGCTCCAGCAGCCAGCGGTGGACGGCGGCGTCGTTCTCGTCGGGGTGGCGGACGACGAAGGCGTTGACCGAGAGCGAGTGCTTGCCGACGAGGAACGAGCACGTCGTGGAAAGCTTGCGGGTGCCCGGGAGTTTGACGACGTAGGAGCCCGTGTCGGGCCTCTCCCATTCGAGTTCGGCGTCCTTGAAGGCCTGCTCGATGACCCGCGTCGCCTGCTGTACGTCAGCCATGGGGCGAGCGTACGTCAGTGGTACACGGCCCGCGTGCGACGGCCGTCACAGCCGCGCGGACCGCGCCGCGCCCCCGCCGGCGGGCTCGAGCGGGGCGCCCGTCAGTGGTGCGCGGCACGCGTACGGCGGCGGTGTTCGTACATGGCCGCCTGATAGACGTCGGCGGTCGCCGACGCCGCCGCGTCCCAGCCGAACGACTGCGCGTGCCGGGCCGCCGCCTCCCCCATCCGCTCGGTCCGGGAAGGGTCGCGGACGAAGCCCTCCAGGACGTCCGCGTAGTGCGCGGGATCGTGCCCCGGCACCAGGAAGCCGGTGCGCTCGTCGCGGACGGCGACCGGGAGACCGCCGACGGAAGCGGCGACCACCGGCGTGCCGGCGGCCTGCGCCTCTATGGCGACGAGGCCGAAGGATTCACTGTAGGAAGGCATGACGAGTACGGAGGCGGCGCGGAACCAGTCCGCGAGCTGCTCCTGGCCGACGGGCGGGCGGAAGTGCACGACGTCCGCGATGCCCAGCCTGGCGGCCAGCTTCTGGAGCCCTTCCGGCTTGGCGAGCCCGCTGCCGCTGGGGCCGCCGACGACGGGGACGTGGATACGGCGCCGCAGGGACGGGTCGCGTTCCAGCAGGGTCGCGACGGCGCGCAGCAGGATGTCGGGGGCCTTGAGGGGCTGTATCCGGCCCGCGAACAGCGGGATGAACGCCTCCTGGGGCAGCCCGAGGCGTGCCCGGGCGGCAGCCCGCCCGTCCGCGGGGCGGAAGAGATCCAGGTTCACGCCCGGGTGGACGACGGCGATCTTCGCGGGGTCGGCGTCGTAGAAGCGGGCGAGCTCGTCGGCCTCCCCCGCGGTGTTGGCGATGAGCCGGTCGGCGGCGTTCACGATCTGCGTCTCGCCGATCACGCGGGTGGCCGGCTCCGGGGTGTCGCCCTCGGCCAGTGCGGCGTTCTTCACCTTGGCCATGGTGTGCATGGCGTGCACGAGCGGGACGCCCCACCGCTCCGCCGCCAGCCAGCCGACGTGGCCGGAGAGCCAGTAGTGCGAGTGGACGAGATCGTAGTGGCCGGGGCGGCGGGCCGCCCACGCCTGCATCACCCCATGGGTGAAGGCGCACAACTGAGGAGGCAGGTCCTCCTTGGCCAGGCCCTCGTAGGGGCCGGCGTCGACGTGCCGCACGAGGACGCCGGGGGCCAGCTCCACGGCCGGCGGCAGACCGCCGGCGGACGCCCGGGTGAATATCTCGACCTCGACGTTGATGGCGGCGAGGCGCTTGGCCAGCTCGACGATGTAGACGTTCATGCCGCCCGCGTCGCCCGTCCCCGGCTGGTGCAGCGGGGACGTGTGGACGCTGAGCATGGCGACCCGGCGGGGCTTGCGGTTGCCGCCGGGGAACCGGATACGCGGTGCCATCCGGCTGCTGCCGAGGCGGGACACGTACTGGCTCACGTCGACGGTCCTCTCGCTGCGGGCACGGCAAGGCGCGGGGCAAGCGGGTCCCGCACAGGCTCACAACAGCGGAGCGACTCCTTCCATTTCCTTCGGGGGCCACTTTGCCGAATCATTACCCTTCACGGCCGCCGCTCCCCTTGCGCCGGGGGCCGCCGACCACGTCCATTGTGCGCCGGTCCGACCGCATACCCTCTTCTGCATGAACCGCCCCGTCGGCACCGCGACCCGCGGGACGACCAACCCCAATCGGCTGCGCCGCATGGACCGCTGGATCGCGCATGCGCACGGCCCCGCCCTGCGCCGCGCCGGCACGGCACCCGTGGCCGTCGACCTCGGGTACGGGGCGGCCCCGTGGACCGCGGTGGAGCTGCTTCAGCGGCTGCGCACCGCCGATCCCCGGTGCGAGGTCGTCGGCATCGAGATCGACCCCGCACGGGTCAGCGCCGCGAAGCCGTACGAGCGGACGGGGCTCGCCTTCCGCCACGGCGGCTTCGAGGTCCCGACCACGGACCGGCCCGCGCTCATCAGGGCCGCCAATGTGCTGCGCCAGTACGACGAGGCGGAGGTGGCCGCCGTGTGGGCGCGGCTGTGCGGCCGCCTCGCGCCCGGCGGCCTGCTGGTGGAGGGCACCTGCGACGAGATCGGGCGGCGGCACGTGTGGGTGGCGCTCGGCCCGGAGGGGCCCCGGACGGTGACGTTCGCGACCCGGCTCGGCTCGCTCGAACGCCCCTCCGACCTAGCGGAGCGGCTGCCCAAGGCGCTCATCCACCGCAACGTGCCGGGCGAGCCGGTGCACGCCTTCCTCCGGGACTTCGACCGGGCCTGGGCGGCGGCGGCCCCCTACGCGTCCCTGGGCGCCCGGCAGCGCTGGATCAAGGCCGTGACGGACCTCGCGGGCACCTGGCCGCTGGCGGACGACCGGAGACGGTGGCGGCAGGGAGAGGTGACCGTGAAGTGGGCGGCACTCGCTCCCGATTCGGGATGAACGGCACCACGATCGAGTGAACGACCCGAACACGGGAACGCACCGGGGGCCTTGCTCGTCAGTGGAGTGGGAGGAATCGGCGGGCGCGATCAGGGGTGGGTGATCTGTGGGGGTGATCTGCGCGCCGAAGTGCCGTTCGACCCTGTCACTTTCGTGTACGTCATGACACCATCACGACGTCACGCCCAAGTTACTGACGGTTAATCACATTCTGCTGCGCCGCAAGCAGCCGGATGCCAGGCGTTCGCCCGAAGGGGGAGTCGTGAACCGACGCCACTGTGCCACTGCCGCGATCACACTGGTCTGCGCTCTGACGCTGCTGGCGTCCCCCGGCACGGCCTTCGCGGCCCCCGAGCCGGCCCCCACGACACCGGCGTCCGTCACCCGGCCCGGCGCGCTCCCGCCGCCCCCGCCCGCCGCGCCGGACCGGTCACTCGAGGCAGTGCGCCTCGAGATTGACGCCCTCTACCGCAAGGCCGCGTCCGCGACGGACGCGTACAACCTCGCGGAGGAACAGACCCAGAAGCAGTCGGCCGAAATCGTGAAGCTCGCGCAGGAGATGGCCAAGGGCCAGGCCAGGATCGAAGAGCTGAAGAACCGCGCGGGCGCGGCGGCCCGCGCCCAGTACCGCGCGGGCGGGCTCCCGCCGGAGGCGCAACTGGCGCTCGTCGACGACCCCCAGCTCTTCCTCGACGGCGTCGGCCGCATCCAGCAGGGCCAGAAGGCCACCAAAGACCTGATCACCGAACTGACCCGCACTCAGGCGGACTTGGCCACATACACCAAGGACGCCAGCGCCCAGTGGGAGAGGCTCGAGGCCAACCGGGTCAAGAAGGAGAAGGCACAGAAGGAGATAAAGGAGCGGATCGCCGCCGCCAAGAGGCTCGAGGACGAACTCGAGAAGGAGGAGCTGGCGACCCTCCTGCAGCTGGAGCAGCGGGCGCAGTACGACGCACAGGCCGCCTGGCTCGACTCCGGCGCCCTGAAGGGCGTGGGCGGCACGGCGAGCGAACAGGGCCGCGAGGCACTCCGGTTCGCGACGCAGCAGCTCGGCAAGCCGTACGTGTGGGGCGCGGAGGGACCGGACTCGTACGACTGCTCGGGGCTCACCTCACAGGCGTGGGCCGCCGCCGGCCGCACCATCCCCCGCACCTCGCAGGAACAGTGGCGGCTGCTGCCCCGGATCCGCATCCAGGACATGCGTCCCGGCGACCTGATCATCTACCACTCGGACGCCAGCCATGTCGGCATGTACATCGGCGACGGCGCGATCATCCACGCGCCGCGGCCGGGCAGAAACGTGACCGTGGCCGGCGCCGGCTCGATGTCCATCCTCGGCGTCGTCCGCCCCGACAAGTGACGCCGGACACCCGGGACCACGGCGGCAGGACGCGGACCCCACTTCGCAAGTGACGCACGCCACGCGAAGGAAGGGGCGAAACGGGCGCCAGGGGTGATGTTCGTCATGGGCCGCCCGGCAACTACGCCCCTATGCGCGGCATATGCCACCGGCTCTTCGCTGATCGCCATTCCGTTCGGCCACCGCATACCGCTATGGTCCCCGTCTGGCGGGTCGTCGATCGTCGTCCTGCCGCGCCCTCGGGGGGAGGGAAGGAACAACACCGATGCCCGTACCCGTACCGCGACAGAGGAACGTCCCCGTCGCGGAGACCGCCCCCGGCGGAGCCGGCGGCGGCGACCTCATACTCCTCGTGATCGAGGACGACCCTGCGGGCACCTTCAGCGTTCCCGGTCTGCTGGACGCCGCAGGTGCGCGCGTCCGCATCCGTACCGCCCGGAACCTCACCGAGGCCGAGCGGCTGCTCACGGACGACGTCCACTGCGTCCTCGTCGACCTCGCACTCCCCGGACGCCCGCAGGACGACGCCCTCGGCGCGCTCAAGCACGTCCTGCGCCTCGCGCCCCGGCACGCCGTGCTGGCGCTGACCGCGTCCGGCGACACGGAGCTGGCGGCGGAGGCGGTACGGCTGGGCGCTCAGGACCACCTCGTCCGCGAGGAGCTCGACGGACGCCTGCTGACCCGCGCCGTGCGATACGCGGTGGAGCGCAAGCGGGCCGACACCGCCCAGGTGAAGCTCGCCGAGTCCCGGCTGCGCGCCCAGGAGAACGCCCGGCTCGAGCGCGGGCTGCTGCCCACCCCCCTGCTCGAGGGCTCCGACCTGCGCTTCGCGGCGCGCTACCGCCCGGGGCGCTCCCGCGCCCTGCTCGGCGGCGACTTCTACGACACCGTCCGCACCCCGGACGGCACGGTCCACGCGATGATCGGCGACGTCTGCGGCCACGGCCCGGACGAGGCGGCACTCGGCGTGGAACTGCGCATCGCCTGGCGGGCCCTCACGTTCGCCGGGCTGTGCGGCGACGACCTGCTCTCCACGCTCCAGCAGGTGCTGGAGCACGAGCGCGAGAGCGACGAGATCTTCGCGACGCTCTGCACCGTCGACATCTCCGCCGACGGGCGGCGGGCCGGACTCTGCCTGGCGGGCCACCCCTCCCCGCTGATCGCCCGGTACGGCCGGGCGGCACAGCTGCTCCCCTACGACGACGGCGGCCCGGCGCTCGGCCTGCTGCCGCGTGCCCGCTGGCCGCGCCGCCAGGTCGAACTGGGCGGCTCCTGGAGCCTGATGATGTACACGGACGGACTCATAGAGGGCCGCAAGGGCCCGGACACCAAGCAGCGGCTGGGCCAGGACGGCATGCTCGCGATGATCAACCGCCAGCTGTCGGCCGGGCTGGACGGCGAGACGCTCCTCGAGGCCGCCGTCGGCGAGGTGCGCGAGCTCAACGGCGGCGACCTCACCGACGACGTGGCGGTACTGCTGCTGAGCCGCGACGGGACCCGCCGCTGAGCGACGGTCGCCCGTCGCGGGCACGGTGGGCCCCTCGAGTCACCGGTCCGGCATCACGCCGGCTGTCGCGCATCGCGTCATCGGTCCGGGATCGCGGTCACCGGTAGTCCTCTCGCGTCACCGGTCCGGCATCACGCCGGCTGTCGCGCATTGCGTCATCGGTCCGGCATCGCGTCAGCGGTCGCTTACCGCGGTCATGTGCAGCGATCGTGGGCAGGGCACCACAGGTACCGGCCGAGACTCGTGATCGGCGACGAGCGCCGGACGTCGAGAACAGGCACACCGGCGAGTCCGTGAGCCGGGCTTTCGGTCGTCCTGGACGGTCACCGGCCGCCGTTGTAGGGGCCGTACGGGCCGTCGCTGCTGGAGCCGCCACGCCGCCTGCCGCCTCCGGAGACCTGCTGGAGGGCGGGGCGCACGTCGACGAAGAAGACGATCGAGGCGATCAGGCCGGCGATCGACAGGAACAGCATCGGGACGAAGAGGTTCACGGCGACCGCGACACCGAGGATGACCAGCCAGAACGGCTTGGTCTTCTTGTCGGCGGCCCGGTAGGCGTCCTCACGGGCCATGGCGGCCATGACGAGAGCGGCCACGGACGTCACCAGGAAGACCAGGTTGACGATCATCCAGAGCCCGAAGTCGAAACTGTCAGCCAGCATCCTCAGCACCGCCTACTCAGTGGTTGGTGTCGCCTGCCTCGCCGCCAAGGTACCTCCGAGGATGCCCGCAGCGCGATGAACGTGCCGGGCGCCGCTTCCAGCGGCGCCCGCGCATCGCTCACTTCGCGGCCGGCGGCGTGCTCTTCTTGGGGGCCGGCTTGCGCACGGTGGTCTTGCGCGCGGCCGGCTTGGCCTCGGCGCTCTGCGGCTCCACGGCGGCGGCCGCGGGCTTCGGCCCGGCGTCGCTGTGCTTGCTCTTCGCCGGCTCGGGCTCCACGGCGACGGCGATCTCGGTGATCTCCTCCGCCGCTTCGCCACGCCACGCCCGCACGGTCTGCTCGCCGTGCTCGGCGACCTTCTCGTACGTCTCACGGGCCTTGACCGCGTACTCGGCGGCGACGCCGACACTGCGCAGGGCGATGTCCTGGGCGCTCTCGCCCAGCTTCTTCAGGTCGGTGTCGAAGTTCCCGATCACCTCGGCGACCTTCGCCTGCACGGTGGCCTGCGCCTCCTTGGCCTGCGCGGTCACCTTCTCCTGCACGGCCTTGGGATCGGTGTTGCGCACGGCGTCGATACGGCCCGGCGCCTCGGCGGCCAGCTGCTCGATCAGCGCGGGCACCTTCCTGGCCTGCTGGACGGCGAGGTCGGCGGTGCCGGCGGCGAAGTAGAGGGGAGTCGGGTCGGTGAGGGTCTTGCGCAGGTCATCGGTGATGGCCATGACTGTGGTCCTCCCGGAACGCAGATCAGTTCGTCTTCGGTTCGGCATCGCCCGTGCCGGCCGTGCGGGGGCCGTCAGCGGCGGTGTCCTCGTGGGCTTCCGAGGCAGCGGCGGTCTCGAGCCCGTTCTCCTTGCGGAAGGACTCGTAGATCTGGAGAAGCACCTGCTTCTGCCGCTCGTTGATGGACGGGTCGGCCAGGATGACGGCGCGCGTCTCCAACTCGTCCCGCTCCTGCTCGTCCAGGATCCCGGCCCGCACGTACAGCGTCTCGGCCGAGATCCGCAGGGCCTTGGCGACCTGCTGAAGGACCTCGGCGCTCGGCTTGCGCAGCCCGCGCTCGATCTGGCTCAGATACGGATTGGACACGCCGGCGGCGTCGGCGAGCTGCCGCAGGGACAGCTGCGCGTTGCGCCGCTGTTCGCGGAGGTACTCACCGAGATTGCCGACGTTGAGCGATGCCATGTACCGATGGTGCCGCACCATTGCTAACTATTGCAAGCAACTGCTTGCAATAGTGTCGCAAGCAACACCCGGACGGACCAAACGCCGGTCCCGCCGCGTCCGCTTCTCCGGCGCGGCACCGGGGCTGACGGAAAGTCACTGGCTTCCCGCTCCGTCCGCGGCGAGACTTCCGGCGTGACGCTTCACGAGAACGAGATCCCCGTCGACGAGATGCTGGTCCGGTCGCTGCTGACGGCGCAGCGACCGGAGTGGGCCGGCCTGCCGCTGTCGCCGGCCGGCGCGGGCACGGAGAACACCATGTACCGGCTGGGCGACGACCTGCTCGTGCGCCTTCCCCGGACCGCCGACAAGGGAGCTTCCCTGCGGAAGGAGCAGGAGTGGCTTCCCCGCCTGGCGCCCCTCCTGTCCTGTCCGGTGCCCGAGCCCGTCCACGCCGGGACACCCACCGACGCCTTCCCCCCGGTCTGGTCGGTCTACCGCTGGATCGACGGGGACCAGGCCGGCCCGGACACCGTCGGGGACTGGTCCGCCTTCGGGGCCGACCTGGCGGCGGTGGTCGGCGAGCTCCACGGCATCGACCTCATGGGAGCGACGCGCGCTGACGGCCTCAGCTGGTACCGCGGGGGCGGCCTGGGACCGTGCGACGAGTGGATCGGCAGAAGTCTCGACGACTGCCGGACCACCGTGGGCTCCGAACTCGACGTCGACGCTCTGGAACAGCTGTGGCGGGAAGCGCTCGCGCTGCCCGAGCCGTCCGCACCTCATGTGTGGCTCCACGGCGACCTCAAGCCGACCAACCTCCTGGTCCGGGAAGGAAAGCTCCACGCGGTCATAGATTTCGGAGCGCTGTCGGTCGGCTTTCCCGACGCCGAGCACTCCACCGTCTGGGACCTGCCGCCCCAGGCCCGGCAGGCCTACTGGGACACGTTGAGCCTCGACGACGTGACCTGGGCCCGCGCCCGCGCCTGGGCGATCGCGGTGGGCGTCAGCGGGATCTCCTACTACTGGCACACCTATCCCGCCTTCGTCGCCGAATGCCGGGCACGGCTTCAGGCGATCCTCGCCGACGCCGGGACGCGTTGAGCGGATTCACCGGCTCGGGAAGCACGGCGGCGCGTCGAGTGGCCCACGCGGTCCAGCAGCCGCCGAGGAAAGTGCGCCGCTGAGCTCGCCGTCCCCGCAACTGCCGTTCGAGCTGGGCGACATCGAGCCGGCCCGTGCCGTCCGGCCGTAGGGTTCCCTCCATGGGCGGGGACACGGATCACGGGCACGGCCAGGAGCACGGCGAGGACTGGGCGGCGACGCGCGCCTGGGTGCGCGGGCAACTCGCGGACGGGGAACGGCTCGAGGGCGCCGAGCGGCTTCTCGGCGGATGGACGTCAACGATGCGACGCCTGCGCGTCACCGGGCTCGCGGGGGCGGAACGCACGCTGGTGCTCCGGTCGTTCGTCGAACCGTTCTACCTCCGGCACGCGGCGGGACTCCTCACCCGCGAGGCCCGCATGCTGCGCCTGCTCGCCCCGGTCGGCGCGGTGCCGGTGGCCGAGCTCCTGGCCGTCGACCCGGACGCCGAACACTGCGACCATCCCTCGCTCCTGATGAGCCTGCTCCCCGGGCGCGTCCGGCTGGAGGAGGACCGCGCCGGCCGCCGGGCCGCCCTGCTCGCGGAGCAGTTGGTACGCATCCACCGGCTGGACGTGCCCGAAGGGGAGCGGCCACGCGCCTACCAGGCGTGGACCGCTCCCGAACGCGTCCGGCTGCCCGGGGCGACGGACCGGCCCGACGTGTGGCGGCGCGCGGTCGACGTCATACGCCGGGACCCGCCCGCCCACCGGGCCTGCTTCCTCCACCGCGACTTCCATCCCGGGAACGTGCTCTTCACCGGGGAGGCGGAGGACCTGCGCGTCAGCGGTGTCGTCGACTGGGTGGAGACCTCCTGGGGCCCGGCCGACCTGGACGTCGCCCACTGCTCCACGACGCTCGCCCTGCTGCACGGGCCCGACGAGGGCCTGCGCTTCGCGGACCGCTACGCCGCCGCCGGGGGGCGGCTCGCCGAGGATCCGGCCGACCACCTCTACTGGCGGATGCTCGACGCGCTGGCCTTCGCGCCGGACGCCGAGAAGGTCGCCGTCCCGTGGCGGGAGCTCGGCCGCACCGACCTGACGGCGCGGCGGGTCGCGCGGCGTCTGGAGGACTACCTCGAAGCGCTGCTGCGCCGCTACGGCTGAGGTTCCCGCCCGGTTCCGTCCAGCAGTGCCATCTCGTCGTCCGAGAGCCGCAGGGAGCCGGCGGCCACGTTGTCGGCCAGGTGGTCCGGGTTGCCGGTGCCCGGGATCGCGAGCACGTGCGGGCCGCGCTGCAGCGTCCAGGCGATCCTGACCTGCGCCGGGGTCGCGTCGTGCGCCCGGGCGACGGCGCGGACCTCCTCGCTGTCGGCGCCGCTCGCGCCGGCCTCCCGGCCGTCGCCCGCGATCGCGAAGAACGGCACGAACGCCACGCCCTGTTCGCCGCAGGAGTCCAGGAACGCGTTGTGCTCCGGCGACGCGCCCACCCCGTACGGGTTCTGCACACACACGACCGGCGCGATGGCGCGGGCCTCCTCGAGATGGTGCGGCCTGACGTTGGAGATGCCGAGCTGGCGGATCAGGCCGGCGTCCCGCAGTCCGGCGAGGACCTCGAAGTGGGCTGCCAGCGAGCCGGTTTCACCGCTCCGCGGGACACGGAGGTTCACCACGTCCAGGTGGTCGCGGCCGAGCTGCCGCAGGTTCTCCTCGACCTGTCCCCGCAACTGCTCCGGCGAGGCCCACCACCAGTTCCCGGACGGGTCGCGGCCCGGCCACACCTTGGTGGTGATCACGAGGTCGGACGGGTACGGGTACAGGGCCCGGTTGATCAGCTCGTTGGCGGACCGGGTGGCCGAGAAGTAGAACGCGGCGGTGTCGATGTGGTTCACGCCGAGCTCCACGGCCCGCCGCAGCACCGCGACCGCCCTGTCCCTGTCCAGGGGCGCGCCGTCCGCGTCCGCCGTCAGCCTCATCGCGCCGAACCCGATCCGGTTGACCGTCAGGTCACCCAACTGCCAACTCCCCGCGGCGGAGGCGGTGATCGTCTCTGTGGTCATCCCGGAAGTCTGACACGCGCGCCGGCGGCCCGGCGCGGGAACGAGCGGCGGACGCGGCAGCGCAGCGGCCGGCGGAAGCCTCTCGCCCCGGGATTCACCCCAGGCCGGACCTGAGCTGCGCGAAGGCGTGATCGGCCGCCGCCACGGCGTCCGGCGCGACGTCGTCGGCCCGTTCCCCCGCCTCGATCCGCCGCCAGTTCTCCTCCGCGAGGATGCGCAGCACGGCGACGATCTGGCCCGCCGCCAGCCGGGCGCCGATGCCCTGCGCACCCGCGGCGCACAGCGCCTCCGCGAGCGCCCGTTCCGACCTGACCTGGTAGGCGTGGAGCCGCGCCACCAGGCTCGGCGTCCCGTACAGCAGCCGGTGGAAGGCGAGCACGCCCTCCTCGTCGTTCAGCCCGGTGAGCGGGTCGCGACGCGCCAGGCCGTCGAGGACGTGGCGGTGCAGCGCCTCGAGCGGCGGGACACCGGCCGGCCGGGCGGCGACCACACGCGCGGCCTCGTCCTCGTGCTCGGCGAACCGGTGCAGCGCCAGGTCCTCCTTCGTGGGGAAGTACCGGAACAGCGTCGGCTTCGAGACGTCCGCCGCGGCCGCCACCTCGGCGACGGAGACCGCGTCGAAGCCCCGCTCGAGGAAGAGCGCGACGGCTGCGTCGGAGATCGCCCGGTAGGTGAGGCGCTTCTTGCGCTCGCGCAGCCCCGTTCCGCCGCCCGCGCCGCTCACGTCTCCGGTCCTCCCTCGCACGGTGCCCCGCCCGCGAGGCGCTTCTCGACCAGGACGCCCACCCCGTCCAGCAGTCGCTCGAGACCGAAGACGAACTCGAAGTCCTGGCTGTCCGGTTCGTACATCACCCGCGACTCCAGCAGGCGGGCGAGCGCCGGATAACGCTCCGCGTCGGCGAACCGCTCCAGCGTGTCGGCGTAGCGGCGCATGACCACGTCGGGGGACTCTCCGCTCGCCGCGATCGCCGCTCCGAGGTCGGCCATGAGCAGTGCCTCGTTGCGCACGAAACCGCCGACCAGCAGGACCACCGAGATCTTCTCGCCCTCGTCCAGACCGGTGTCCGCCAGGGCGGCGAGGCCGCGGTCCCACCAGGCGACCGAGTTGGGGGTGGCGGGCGGCCCGGAGACGGGGATGCGCAACATCCACGGACTGCGGTGGAAGACCTCGCGCTGTGCCCACGCCCAGGCTTCCAGCGCCTCGCGCCAGCCGGTCCCGGGTGCCGGAGGTTCGGGCGGCAGGCCGACGGCCTCCTCCAGCATCAGGATGTAGAGCTCGTCCTTCGCGGCGACGTACCGGTACAGCGACATCGTGGAGACGCCGAGCTCCTTGGCGACCCTCCCCATGGAGACCGCCGGCAGCCCCTCGGACGACGCCACGGCCACGGCGGCCGTGACGATCCGCTCGATGCCGATCCCCGGCTTGGGGCCTTTCCCAGGACGTTTCCGCAGGCCCCACGCCGCCTCGATGCTCGCGGGCAGCCCGGTTCCGGTCTTCGCACCGTCCGGCGCGCGCCCGCGTTCACTGCCCGCCATCGACTCCGCCGCCTTCTGCTGTCGCCCGCTGCCGCGGCCCTCTCACGCTTGACGCCCATCCTAGTAATGCGTAACCATTACACAGTAACGCGTATGCCATACGCAGAAAGGGGCTCGCCATGATGAGCACCGCACGACCGACGGCCACCCGACGGCCGCCGCACGCCACGCCCGCCTCAGGGCCGGCGATCGAGGCGCACTGCCTGCGCAAGGCCTACGGGAAAGTGACGGTGCTCGACGGCGTCGACCTCCGGGTCGAAAGGGGCAGCGTCTTCTCGCTGCTCGGGCCGAACGGGGCGGGCAAGACGACGACCGTGCGGATCCTCGCCACACTCACCGCCGCCGACGCGGGACGTGCCCGTGTGGCGGGACACGACGTGACGGCCGACCGACGCCGGGTACGCCGGGCCATCAGCCTCACCGGCCAGTTCGCCGCGGTCGACGAGAAGCAGACCGGCGAGGAGAACCTCCGCATGATGGCCCGCCTCAGCGGCCTGTCCCGCGCGGCGTCACGCCGCCGCGCGGCCGAGCTGCTGGAACGCTTCGACCTCGCCGCCGCCGGGCGCCGCCTCGCCATGACGTACTCCGGCGGCATGCGCCGCCGCCTCGATCTCGCCGCCGGGCTCGTCGGCGACCCGGAGGTCGTGTTCCTGGACGAGCCGACGACCGGCCTCGACCCGCGCAGCCGCCGGGAGCTCTGGCAGGTGGTCCGCGACCTCTCCCGTCGCGGCACCACGGTCTTCCTGACCACCCAGTACCTGGAGGAGGCCGACCGGCTCGCCGACCGCGTCGCCGTCATGGACACGGGCCGCATGGTGGCGGAAGGCACCGCCGCGCAGCTCAAGGCGGAGGTCGGCGGCCACCGCCTGGACATCGTGTTCACCGACCGGGCCGCCTACGCACGGCACGAGCAACGCGCCGTGCACCGCTCCCCCGAGTCGCTCACGCTCGGCCTGCCGACCGACGGCACCGCCCTCGAGGTACGGGCGCTGCTCGACGACATCGACCCGGAGCGGCGGGACGTCTCCCGCTTCTCGCTGCACACGACGACCCTCGACGACGTGTTCCTGTCCCTCACCCGGACCGGCACCGCCACCCGGCAGGAGCCCACCCATGTCTGAGACGTCGGCCGCCGGGCGCCTGCTGACCCCCGCCCTGACCATGACCGGCCGCTGCGTCCGCCTCAGCCGCCGCGACGTCGACGCCGTCATCACCTCGATGATGCTGCCCGTCATGCTGATGCTCGTCTTCGTCTACTTCTTCGGCGGAGCCATCAACACCGGTACGGAGTACGTCAACTACGTCGTCCCGGGCATCCTCGTGCTCTGCTCCGCCTTCGGCTCGTCCGGCACGGCGGTCCGGGTGAGCGAGGACATGAAGGGCGGCATCATCGACCGCTTCCGGTCCCTGGACGTCGGCGGCACGTCGATCCTGGCCGGTCATGTCGTGGCGAGCACCGTGCGCAACGTCTTCTCGACCGCACTCGTCCTCTCCGTCGGCCTCGCCATCGGTTTCCGCCCGTCGGCCTCCGCGGCCGGCTGGTTCGCCGCGGCCGGCATCCTGCTGGCCTTCCTGGTGGCGGTCTCCTGGCTGTCCGCGGCGGTCGGCCTCATGGCGAGGACACCGGAAGCGGCATCCGGCTTCACCTTCTTCATGATGTTCCTGCCCTATCCGAGCAGCGCGTTCGTCCCCGTGGAGACCATGCCGTCCTGGCTCCACGGCTTCGCCGACCACCAGCCGGTCACGCCGCTGATCGAGTCCCTCCGCGGCCTCCTGCACGACGAGCCGGTCGGCACGGCACCGTGGACGGCGCTGGCCTGGTGCGGGGTGATCCTGGCGGTGGCGGTCGCACTGTCGGGGGTGCTGTTCAGGGCGCGGACACGCTGAACGACACCAGGGCGGTCATGATGCGGGGCACGTCGGGCGGCGGCCCCGAGCCCAGCGCGGAACGCCCCCGGGCGAGGACCGTCCGCAGCTTGTGCGAAGTCGCCTGAAGGGCACGCCAGTCGATGTCCCTCCGGGCCACCCCGAGGGCGGCGCGGATGACGTCGGTGTAGACGGACTGGGCCCGCTTGTAGCGCAGCAGATGCGGCAGGTCCTTGCGCCATCCGCGCGAGCTGCCCGGCCGCGCCTCCTCGACCGCGTCCCGCCAGCGGCGCGCCACCGCCGCCTCCTGCTCCGCCGGATATCCCATCAGGTGCAGATGGGTGGCGAGGTCGTACAGCGGGTCGCCGAACATGGCCAGTTCCCAGTCGATCGTCCACAGCCGGCCGTCGCCGTCGACGATGAAGTTCTCCCGGTGCAGGTCCCCGTGCAGGAGACAGAAGGGGCGTCTGCTGAAGGAGCGCGTCCGCTCCACGAGCCGCAGCAGTCCTTCCTCGGGCACGCCGAGCTCCTGGAACAGCCGCCCGTACACGGGCCGGTGCGCCTGGTGGACGCGCTCCTCCGTGAAGCGGATCAGCCCTTCGGCGAACGCGCCGCAGTCCCCGTCGGCGGCGCCTCCCGCCGCGTGGGCCGGTTCCTCCGGCGGCAGCGCGGCCGTGGGAACGGCCGCGAGCTCGCGGAACAGCCGCTCGATCTGGGCGACATGAGCCTCCTGGACAGCGGTGCCCGGACGCCCGTGCAGGGCGAGCGTCGACCCCTCGATGAACCGCTGGAGGCCGATGTCGTCGACCACGATGATTTCCGGGACGCTGGAGACATGACCGGCCAGAGCGCGGACCAGCGCCCCTTCCGAGGGGAAGGAGCGCCGGTCGAAGCGGAGGATCCCCTCGCGGGGCTCCCGGCACTTCCAGCGGACCGTCCCGGCGCCGCCCGCCGGATGGGGCAGCGGGAAGGCGTAGGTCTCGTGGTGGTACCCCTTGAGCGGCCCTTCGATCAGCGCCTCGCCGGCGCTGAGCCGCACGGCCTGCTGCCACACCCTCGCCGAAGGCTCGGCCGTCATGCTCGCTGCCCCCGTGTGAATGCGGCCGCCTCCTCGTTCACGGACCTCCCCTGGGTGGTGCGGTCCTCCTCCACAAGCACGGTACAACTGCCGCGCCGCCGTGGGTCTTCGGCCGCGACCGCCTCAGACGAACGGAAGGAACTCCGCCATCCCGGAAGCGATCAGCGGCACACCGGCCTCCCGCAGCCGTCGCCTTCCCCGCTCGGACCGGTGGTACCCGTAGAACGGCATTCCCACTTCCCGGGCGGCCCGGAAGTCCGTACCTGTGTCGCCGATCATCAGGTGCCGGTCCACGGCGACTCCGCGCAGCATGGCCTCCCTGAGAGGCGCCGGATGGGGTTTCATCAGCAGCGCGTTCCGGCCCCGGCCGACCACCGGGCCCTCGAAGCAGTGGCGCACGGACATGCGCGCCAGGATCCGTGTCGCGGCGTCCACGTGGTTGTTCGTCGCGATGGAGAGGGTCCTTCCGGACGCGTGGCACGCCTCGATGAAGGCGGCGGCGCCGGGTGTGGGCGTCGCCGACTCGGCGGCCTTGCGCTCGTAGGCGTCGAGTTGGTCGTGCATCTTGGCGACGGTCTCCGCCCAGCCGCCGTCGCCGTTGTTCCTGCGCATCTCCGCGGTGTGCCCGTACAGGAGGGCGATCGGGTCGGAGCAGCCGCGCAGTTCCTCGACCAGGCAGCCGTCGCGTTCGGCGATCTCCCACAGCTCGTGGGCGATGACGGCCGCGGGCTCTTTGGCGAAGACCCGCGCGATCGGGCCGTCCAGGTCGAACACGATGCACCGGGCCCGGGAGAGCATCTCCCGCATCGCGTCCGGGACCGCCACGGATGTGGTGACAGATGGCACGGTCAGAAATCCGCCTCTTTGGCCTGGTGCTTCCACATCGAATCGAAGAGGTACTGGAACGCCCGCACGATGCCGACCTGCTCGGGTGTGGAGTCGGCGGCCGCACGGAAGGGGAACAGGGTCGCCCCGGTACCGTACGCGTCCAGGATCGTCACCTCCTCACCGTCCGGAGGGACGGTGATCGTCCCCAGCTCCGGCGGGTAGAAACCCTGGAGCGCCAGCCGGCGGTTGAGGATGTACAGCTTGAGCTGCGGCGCGAACGGGACCAGCCGGACCTCGACCGAGACCTCGGAGACCAGTCCGCGGTCGCGCAGCTCGTACAGAGACTGGCTGAGCATGGACGCGTGCGCCTGGAGAATGCCTCGCAACCGGCGCCGTACGCGGGGATCGTCCCGCCCGTCCTTCAGCCGTGGGATCGCCAGGACGGGAGAGTCGGTGTCCGGGAGCATCAGCCGGGCGCTGATGCTGCGTGGCGGGCGGATCTCGCCGTCCATGATGCGGGTCTTCTGGGCGGACACCCTGGCCGCGAGGGTCTCCGTGGTCATCGAGAAGACATCGAGGGTGACCTCCGTGGCCTCGAACGCCTCTTCCAGGTAGGGCGCGAGCACCACCGGCGGCACGCGCTCGGAGACGACCGCCCACACGTCCTCGCCGTCACCCGCGCCGGTCTGCGCCGGGATGCTGCGCTCGCTCCGGCTCACGAACGTCCCGCTGCCCTGCCGTGACTCGATGAGCCCCTGCTCCCTGAGGACTTCGATGGCCCGGTTCACCGTCGCCCGGGACACACCGAACCGGGAGACCAGCTCGCTCTGGGTGGGCAGACGGTCGCCCGGTCGGCGCGTCCCGTCGTTGATCTCCCTGCGCAGGGCATCGGCGACCGACAGGTACCTGTGCGTGTGGTCTCGCGGGACAGATCCATGACTCGTCACGCCGCAACCTTACAACTGACGTACAGCCATGGAGAGATGCCTCGCAGCGACCCGACAAGAAACAAGCAACCAGACAAGTTTGCGACCATGCCCCCAGGGGGCATCACTCACACAGGTCAACCAGACGAATTTGTACGGCAGTTGACCTAGAGTCCGGTCCAGTTGTCAGCCCCGCAGCACAACGGAGTGCGAGCCCGGCGCCTCTCCCTCGAAGGAGTGATCCCCATGCCTCTCATCACCCTCCTCGCCGAGCAGTACGTGCAGCTGCGGTACGGCTTCGTCGCCGCCCTGGGGCTCGCCCTGCTCGCGGTCGGCATCAAGGCGGAGAACGCGGCCTGCGCCGGTATCGGCAGCTTCCTGCTGATCGCTCCGGCGGTCAGCACTGGGCCCTGACGGCGCTCGTGTCCGAGGGCTGATCAGCCGTCGGACACGACGTCGGCGGCCGGTCCCGCCTTGTTGAAGGTCGGTCCCTGGTCGGAGAGCACGACCTGCGCCACCATCGGCGGCTTCCCGCTCCTGGCCCCGCGCCGACCGCCGGGGCCTGACCGCGAGGGCGCAGGCCACCGCCCGCCCCGACCTCAGAACACGTCGGGGCACCAGGGCCGGCGTCCCGTACGGAACAGCAGGTCCGCCCGCGCGACCGCACCCACGGTGTGCTCGTCGATGCGGCCCAGGGCCGCGAGGCGGGTCGCGGACTCGTCCCCCAGGCAGAGCGTGGCCAATTCCCTTACGTCCAGGGTCAGGTCCGGCGACTGCGAAGAGGGCGTGCAGGACGCGCCCGACGGCGACGCGTCCAGTCGGAAGCGGCCGGACGCCAGCGCCGAGTCGTCCCGCACGTCGAGCACCAAGGCTTCCGAGCCCTGGTACGTCCGCGCGGTCAGCACGGCCGGGACGTCCAGGAGCCGCAGCCACAGGAAGTCCGCCTGCGTGACGATCCGCGCCGCACGCGGGTCGGGCAGCAGGTGGGGCAACAGGTCGTCCGGGGCACGGCGGCCGGAGCGGACCGTGGTGATCCAGTCGACCGAGCAGACGAAGCGCCACAGGGCGCGCTCCGCGGCCGGGCTCAACGCGATCATGTCGCGCACGGCGGCCGTGTTGAGCGGCTGCTTGCCGTCGCCCCACTTGTCGTCCGCCGAGTACGTCAGCAGCCCCTCGACCGTGCCGTCCGGCGAGCGGTACACGGCGTAGAACGGCTCCGTCCACGGATGCGCGGGAAGCTGCGCCAGGCCGGTGTTCACCCGCCACCAGCGCTCGTCGCGGTCGACGACGCCGTGCTGCGTGGCCGCCAGCCGCTGATGGAGTTCCGGGCCGAGCTTGCGTACGTCGTCACCGTCGACCAGGTCGATTCGGCCGCCGTCGTCCGGGCCCGCGGCCCGCGGGTCGAGGCCGGCGCGGGGCACGTCCACGGACCACTCGGCAGTGGTGGTGGCCGGGCCGTAGCCGTACCGGCCGTAGATCGGGTACTCGGCGGCGATCAGCGTCGAGACGCTGTCGCCGCGCTCCTTGGCCTCGGCGAGATCGGCGTCGATCATCCGGCTGAGCAGGCCCCGGCGGCGGTGCGTCGGGGAGACCGTGACATTGGAGACCGCGCTCGCCGCGATCCGCGCGCCGCCGACCGTGGTGAGCCGCTGGGCGAAGGAACGGTACGTCGCCACGCACCGGCCGCCGTCGAACGCGCCCCTGACCCGGCCGAGATCCGTGGCCGCCCGGCGGTCGGCCACTTCCTCGTCGGTGACCACCGGCGGCCGCAGGAAGCCCGTGGCCAGCGCCCTGAGCCAGTCGGGGTACTCGGACTCGGCGATCAGGCGCGTCTCGACAGTCATGCACGCCACGCTAGGCGGGCGGACGAAGCCGCCGCATCCGGATTTCCGCCGCACCGGGCATCAGAACGCCGCCCGCACCGACCCGACCTCGACGCCCCCGCCGAGCAGCGGCAGGTGCCCGATCCGGGCCACCACGGGCGAATCCACGCCCATCAGCGTGAGCGTCCGCGCCAGCACCGGCCCCAGCGCCCGGGTGGAACCGTCGTCGATCTTGAACGCCAGTGCCCGGCCGTCCGCCAGCGCCACCGCCTGCACCGCCTCCGCACCCATCTTGGAGAGCGTGCCGGGAACCTCGCGCATCAGCCAGGTGTCGGGCCGGCGGGTACCGGCGACGTACTCCGGGTGGGCGCGCATCGCGTCCGCGACGCGGCGCTCTGCCGTACCGGGCGCGGCGAGCACGAAGTGCCGGAAGGCGCGGGCCAGGCCCGTCAGGGAGACGGCCATCAGCGGTGCGCCGCAGCCGTCCGTGCCGACGGCGCCCACCGGTTCGCCCGCCGCGTCCTCGACCACCGTGCGGACCAGCCGCTGAAGGGGGTGGGCGGCGTCCAGGTAGCCCTTGCGGTCCCAGCCGTTCACGGCGCAGACCGCGAGCATGGCGGCGTGCTTGCCGGAGCAGTTCATGGCGACCTTGTCGCGCACCTGCCCCGACGCGAGGTACGCCTCGGCCTCCACCGGGTCGAGCGGCAGGTCCGCCGGGGTCAGCAGCTCGTCGGCGGTCAGCCCGTGGCCGGCGAGCATCTTGCGTACGAGCTCGAGGTGGAAGGCCTCGCCCGAGTGGCTGGCCGCGGCGAGCGCCAGGCGCTCCCCGTCGATGTCCAGCCCGGCCCGCAGCACGGCCGCGGCCTGCATCGGCTTGTTGGACGAGCGGGGGAAGACGGGCAGCGACGGGTCACCGAGCGCCAGTTCCACGCTGCCGTCCGCGGCCAGGACGACGAGCGATCCCCTGTGCCGGCCCTCCACGAAGCCGGAACGCACCACCTCGGCGAGGACCGGAGCTATGGCGGCGGCGTGGCTGGAGGAGGACGAGGAGGACATCGGCGGCCTTCCGGGGCAGGGGATCCGCCCACCGGAAGGATCGCTTCACGTGAGCAGGTCGTCTACTTGTGCTTCGCCTTCACGGTACCTGCGGGCGATCTCGGCGCTGCAATCGTCGGCCGTCCGCTGGAGCAGCCGGCGGCGGTGCGAGACCTGCTGCTCGTAGCCCAGCAGCCGGCCCATCGCCGTGTGCAACTCCTCGTCCGTGCGGGCGTCGAGGTCGGAGAGCTGGACCTCGTCGAGCATCTCGGAGGCGAGCCGCCGGTACTCCTCGCCGCGCGGTGTGGAGAGCGTCACATGGCGGGCGGAGGACCCGCGTGTGGACGGCGGGTCGGCGAGGATCTCCGACAGCCGGTCCACGACCAGTCGGTCCACCACCTGTGCCCCGGGTGCGTCGCCGGCCGTGCCCGGGTCCTTACGGCGGGCCAGCTCGGCCCGGAGGATGTCGATACGGCCCTGGACCAGCCGCCGCACATAGCTGAGGTCGGCCTCGTCGCGCTGCGAGTCCCGGCGCAGGGTGCGCAGCTCGGGCAGGCGCAGCGCGGTGAGGTCGTGCACCGGGTGCGCGGGCAGTTCGGCGCCACTGCGCTGCCGCGGCGGGCGGACCGCGGAAGCGGAGTGCGGCCGGATCGGTACGGGACCGAGCGACTGCCCGGCGCCAGAAGTGCTCATGTGCGTGTGTCCGTCCCCTCGACCGGTGCATGGTCCTTCCCGGGCCCGGAGGGCCGAGGGGTTGCACCGCCTTCGTGCATGGTGCCACTCCGATACGTCCCCTTGCAGGCGCATCGCACCCGTTCGGCCCTGAATGGCGGCCCGGACGGCCCCGATAGGTTGCTCCGTATGCGAGCAGTGGTACAGAGGGTCGACGGCGCGAGCGTCGTGGTGCCCGGCGAGTCGGGACCGGAGACCGTCGGTGAGATCACCGGCGAAGGGCTGTGTGTGCTGGTGGGGGTCACGCACACGGACACCGAGGAGAAGGCGGCGCAACTGGCCAGAAAGCTATGGTCGGTTCGTATGCTCGAGGACGAGAAGTCCTGCTCGGACGTGGGCGCCCCCCTGCTGGTGATCTCGCAGTTCACCCTCTACGGGGACGCCCGCAAGGGTCGCCGCCCCACATGGAACGCGGCGGCCCCGGGCCCGGTGGCCGAGCCGCTCGTCGACGAGGTGGTGGCGCAGCTGCGGGCGCTCGGCGCGCACGTGGAAACGGGCCGGTTCGGAGCGAAGATGCGGGTCTCGCTCACCAACGACGGCCCGTTCACCGTGCTGATCGAGGTCTAGGGCTCTCGTTCGGACCGGCCCTGGCGGCGGTCGTCGGCGCTACGGCTCGACGACCGTCTCCTGCGCGGCCGCCGTGTCGCCGGCCAGCAGCTCGGCGTCCACCGGCACGTTCCGCTTCACCAGCGCGAGCGCGATCGGCCCCAGCTCGTAGTGGCGGGCGGACGTCGTCACGAAGCCGACCTGGCGGCCCTCGGCCCCGTCGGAGGCGAGGCGGACGGGGGTACCGGGCGGGGGCAGGTGCACCTCGCTGCCGTCCAGGTGGAGGAAGACCAGGCGGCGCGGCGGCTTCCCCAGGTTGTGGACACGTGCGACGGTCTCCTGCCCGCGGTAGCAGCCCTTCTGGAGGTGCACGGCGCTGCCGATCCAGCCCAGCTCGTGCGGGATCGTGCGGTGGTCGGTCTCGAACCCGAGACGCGGACGGTGGCTCTCCACCCGCAGCGCCTCGTACGCGAGGATCCCCACGGCCGGTCCTGCCTCCCCGGCGAACGCCTCGAGGCCGGCGCGCGGCAGGAACAGGTCGCGGCCGTGTGCCGTCTCCCGTACGACGACGCCTTCTGGCACCTCGGCGATGGACCCCGCCGGCAGGTGGACGACCGCGAATTCGTCGGTGCGGTCGGCGACTTCGGCCTTGTAGAAGAACTTCATCGACTCCAGGTAGGCGATGAGCGCCTCGCGCGTGCCCGGTTCGACGTGCGCCCAGACCGTCTCGCCGTCGTCGACGAGATACAGGGCGTGCTCGATGTGTCCGTGCGCGGAGAGGATCAGCGCCTCCGTGGCCTGCCCGGGGGACAGCTCGCTCACGTGCTGGGTGAGCAGCAGATGCAGCCAGCTCAGCCGTTCCTCGCCGGTGACGGTGACGACCCCGCGGTGCGACAGGTCGACGAAACCCTTGCCGTCGGCGAGGGAACGCTGCTCACGGAACAGGTCGCCGTAGTGCGCGGCGACCCCTTCGTCGCGCCCTTCGGCGGGGACCGCGCCGGGCAGGGACAACAGTGGGCTGGTCGATGACATGACCCCAGCCTACGACTCGGCTCCCGCGGCCTTCGCCGTGCAGTCCTTGCAGCGCCCGAAGATGGCGAAGTGCTTCATGTCCGTCTCGAAGCCGAACGTCTCACGCAGCTTGGCGGTGAACTCCGCGGCGACCGAGACGTCCGCCTCGATCACCTCCGTACAGTCCCGGCACACCAGATGGAGGTGGTGGTGCCGGTCGGCGAGATGGTAGGTGGGCGCGCCGTGCCCGAGATGGGCGTGCGAGACGAGGCCCAGTTCCTCGAGCAGCTCCAGCGTCCGGTACACCGTGGAGATGTTCACTCCGGACGCGGTCTTGCGCACCTCGCCGAGGATCTCGTCCGGCGTGGCGTGCTCAAGGGAGTCGACGGCCTCGAGGACAAGCTGGCGCTGCGGAGTCAGCCGGTAGCCGCGCTGCCGCAGATCGCTCTTCCAGTCGGTGCTCACCACGCCCCCAGTGTAGGCAGCGCGCACCGTCCGGCGGCCGTCCGGTGCGAAGAGGACGTCCTGCCGGCGGAGTGCCGTGTCCGAGAAAGAGCCCTACTTGAAGAAGGCGATGCCGTCGTCGGGCAGGTCACCGAGGTCCTTCGCCCACGACTCGACCTGCTCGGGGGTGACGACCTTCTTCAGGTGCGCCGACATGTACGGGCGCAGCGACACCTCGGGGGTGGCCTTCTCGCCCACCCACATCAGGTCGCTCTTCACGTAGCCGTACAGCCGCTTGCCGCCGCTGTACGGGCCGGAGGCCGCGGTGCGGGCGACGGCGTCCGTCGCCAGGTCGATCTGCGGCTTCTGGTGGGCGAGCTCGCCGTACCAGATCTCCACGATGCCCTGGTCGCGGACCATGACGACCTCGACCTTGCGCTCCTTGTCGATGCGCCAGTAGCCGGACTCGCTCTCCAGCGGCTTGACCTTGTTGCCCTCGGTGTCGAGGACCCAGGAGTGCGAGACGTACTCGATGAAGTCCCGGCCGTCGTGGCTGAAGGTCACTGACTGTCCGAAGTTGCACTTCTCGGCGCCGGGGAAGTCGGCGACGCCCGCGCCCTCCCACGTGCCCAGCAGGAACGCGAGGGGGACGAGGTCCGGGTTCAGGTCGGACGGGATCTCGATCATGAGCAGCTCTGTCGATCTCTAGGGTGTCGAGTGGTACGGGTCCCGAGGGTACGGGTGACTACCGCTGGCCCTGGTACAGCTTCTTCACGGTCAGACCGGCGAAGGCGAGGACGCCGACGCAGACCAGAACCAGCAGAGCTTCGAAGAAAACGATCACGGGGTGCTCCTCGAATGAGCGTGGAGGCGAAAGCGGGCCGGGCCCCAGCTTAGTGGGCGGGGGCCCCGCCCGTTCTGTGAGGTCCGCGTCAGCCGAGCAGCTGGTTCTGCAGGACGACGGTCTGGTGGAAGGGCACGAGCGGGGCCTCACCCTTACGGGAGACCACGACCAGTGCGACGATGTCGCCGGCTGTCATGTCCGCGTGCCTGACGTGGACGGGCCCGCGGGGCGTGGCCTCGTCGTATACGTAGCGCTCCGTGGAGGCCACCTTGGCGTCGTTGCCGTACCCCTGGTCGTACGAGGCCATCTCCTCGACGTCCACGAGTCGGACCATCGTGTCCGGCGCACCGCCGAGCTGAGCGCGGAAGTAGTTCCCGGCGAGTGCCGAGGTGTGGAAGCGAAGCAGGAAGATCCGCACCGATGTGCCGTCGGGCATCGACCAGCCGCGCGCCGCGATGTGGCGCAGGCCGCCCTCGGTGAGGTGCTCGCGCAGGTCTTCCCTGCCGTCCTCGGCGTACTCCTGCAGATACCGCTCGACCGGCACCCTGCCGCGCTCGCCCCGCAGGGTCGGATCCGCCGTGGCGCCCGTCGGCGCCGGAAGCAGCAGCTGCTCCAGGTCCGCGTAGTGGATCTCGCCCGGGTTCTCCTGGACGAAGGGGAGCGGGGCGCCGGGCGGCAGCACCGGCTTGGTGAGCTTCGGGTAGTCCCAGCGTCCGTCGCCCAGCGTGGACAGGCCTGGCACCTCGGTGCGCTCCTGGGAGGCGATACCGAAGGCCGTGCCGGTTCCGGCCGCGGCGAAGACGAGCACGGCGGCCGTCCAGCGCAGCACAGCCCGTACCTTCCGCCGGTTCCGCGGGGCGGGGGACACGGCGGGCGCCGGGAGCACCGCTTCGGACTCGGGCGCGGACGCGGGCTCGGGTGCCGTCGTAACGGCGGTCTGGTCGGTCACACGGACTCCCCGGGCGAAGCGATGTGGTCGAGCTGGTCGCGGAACATCTCCGCGATGGTCCCCGTGGGCAGCGACTCGGAGCCGTACGCGTAGGTGGTCACCAGGATCTCGCCCACGTGGGCGGTGCAGACCATGGCGTCCAGCTCCAGGTCGTCGTTCTCCGGCAGCAGATGGCACACGGCCTTCGGATGCCCCTTGACCTTCGGGCCCTTCCGGAACACCCCGAGCGCGTCGGCCATCTCCTTCCGGATGTCCGCCATGTCCCGGACCGCCTTGCTGTTCTCCATCTGCGCCAGCCGGGTCTCCACGATGTACGTTCCGTCGATGTCGCGGTAGCTGCGTGCGGCGAGGCCCTTGACGCGGAGCCTCTCGACGGCCTTGTCGTGCCGTTTGCGCTGCGCGCTCGGCAGGCCGCGCGATCCTTGCTTGAGCAGTGCGACGGCGCGCTCGGCGCCGAGCGAACTGTCGTTGCCGTACTCGTCGATGTCCGGACCCGCCACGTACCGGACCGACAGGGGCAGCAGCTGGGCGGCCAGTCCGGTGGGCTCCGCCGCCGGGAAGTCCAGCTCCGGATGCTCGGCGGGCTCCGCCCAGATGACGGTGGGCGCACTGCGGTCGGCGCGCTTCAGGGCCGACCAGCCCCAGGCGCCCGCGCCGGCGAGAAGGGCCAGGCTCACGGCCGTGGCGACGAGTGCCACCGGCGGTCGGCGGCGGGGGCTGCCGGGGGCGGTCCGCTCGGACTCGGGCTGCTGCGGCTCTGCGTGCTCGGTCTGCTCGGTCTGCTCGGTCTGCTCGGTCACAGTCGCTCCAACTGACGCTTGGCGAGCGACTTCAGGTCCTTCTCGTCGACCGGTCCCGAGTTGTTCGCGTACTCGATGATCATCACGACATCACCGCGCCAGGCCACCGCCCGGCCCTGGTACAGAGGTTCGTATCCCGCCTCGCGCAGGGGTTCGTCGAAGACGTACGTACGGGCGTTGCTGCTGCCGGGCACGGGCTCTCCCTCGTTGCCCGCCCAGTCGTCGTCGCTCATGTACGCCTGCTGACCCTCGCCGAACCGCTCGGCGTTGATCTCCGTGATCTCCCGGAACTGCACCAGACTGATGTCGACGTAGACCTTCCCGCCCTGCGACCAGCTGACCGTCGCGGCCCGGCGGAAGTCGTGCTCCGCCAGGTCCTCGAACATGTGGTCCTCGTCCTCGAACCAGGTCGCGAAGGAGAAGAGGTCCTCCAGCTGGGCCTCCTGCTCCTTCTTCGCACCCTTGGGCCGCGGGAGCAGCAGCTGACGGAGATCGCCGTCGGTCTTCACCCAGCGGTTCACGGACACCGACCTCGCGGTGGTGTCGCTGCCCGCCCGGACAGGTTTCGGGGTTCTGATCTCCGGCTGCGAGAGCACCGGCAGCGGTGTGGGCTCGCGGTGGTACTGAACGGTGTAGCCGGTGGCCG
The DNA here is from genome assembly GCF_052068155.1 of Streptomyces sp. OZ13. NCBI lineage: Bacteria > Bacillati > Actinomycetota > Actinomycetes > Kitasatosporales > Streptomycetaceae > Streptomyces > Streptomyces sp. OZ13. The sequence continues at coordinate 104,517 of NZ_JBQHCZ010000019.1, forward strand.
CTCCCGTCACCACGCCGAGCACCGCGGCGGCCGCGATCAGCGACGCGGTCCGGCCGCGTCGGCGGACGGGCGGTGCCGGCGGGGCCGGCTCTCCCGCACCCGCCGGCACCGCAACCGGACGCGGCTCAACGGCCGGATCCTGCGCCGGTGGTGTGTCAGGCGCCGGCTCTTGCGGCACCCTGTCGCCCTGCGTATCCAAGAGGCTCCCCCCACGAGGCCTGAGGCACGGATTCCGTATCCGCGCACACAGCTGACCCTCATCGGGTGATCCGGGTTGTACGGCCGCGCATTACAGTTCGGCATATGGCGAACAAGCTCGTGATCAAGGTGACCGCAGGTGCCGACGCACCCGAGCGCTGCTCCCAGGCCTTCACGGTCGCGGCCGTGGCCGCGGCCAGCGGGGTGGAGGTCTCGCTCTGGCTGACCGGGGAGTCCTCCTGGTTCGCGCTGCCGGGGCGGGCGGCCGAGTTCGAGCTGCCGCATGCCGCGCCGCTGCCCGAGCTGATCGGGTCCATCCAGGCGAACGGGAAGATCACGCTGTGCACCCAGTGCGCGGCACGGCGGGACATCACGGAGAAGGACACGCTCGAGGGCGTGCGGATCGCGGGCGCGCAGGTGTTCGTCAGCGAGATCATGCCGGAGGGCGTGCAGGCCCTGGTCTACTGACCGCGCCCCGCTTCCCGCCGGCCCCGCCTACTGGTGCGGCCGGCGCCTGCCGTCGAGCTCGTCCCACCACTCGTCGGACTTCGGGTCGCCCGACGGGTCGTCCCACCAGCGGTCTTCGGGGCCGCGCCGGTTGGCGATCACGGCGGCGACCGGCGGGATGACCATGGCGACGACGCACATGGCCACCGCCGCGGGCACGGACCACAGCCGCACCACGGCCCAGGCGGCGACGAAGAGGAACAGGCAGCCGCCCATCAGCAGGAAGTAGACGTGCCGACGCCTGGCGTACATACCCCCAGCGTACGACCGAAGGGCCGCACCTCGGTCCCGGTAGCGTCCAACCCCCAGGAGGTGCGGCCCTTCGGCCTGTCAATGACTCAGACGGCGATGGCGACCTCGGAGAGGCCACCCGTCTGGGCGACGACCGTACGGTCCGCCGTGCCGCCGGGCACGAGCGCGCGCACGGTCCACGTGCCCTCGGCCGCGTAGAAGCGGAACTGTCCGGTCGCCGAGGTCGGGACCTCGGCGGTGAACTCGCCGGTCGAGTCCAGGAGACGGACGTAGCCCGTCACCGGCTCGCCGTCGCGGGTCACCTGACCCTGGATCGTGGTCTCACCGGGCTTGATCGTCGAGGCGTCGGGGCCGCCGGCCTGCGCTCCACACATGCTGTTCTCCAGAAAAGGTCGGGGCGGATTACTTGTTGGCGCCGAGCTCGATCGGCACGCCGACGAGGGAGCCGTACTCGGTCCACGAGCCGTCGTAGTTCTTGACGTTCTCCTGACCGAGCAGCTCGTGCAGCACGAACCAGGTCAGCGCGGAGCGCTCGCCGATGCGGCAGTACGCGATGGTGTCCTTCGACAGGTCGACCTGCTCGTCCTCGTAGAGGGCCTTGAGCTCCTCGTCGGACTTGAAGGTGCCGTCGTCGTTGGCGTTCTTCGACCAGGGGATGTTGCGGGCGCTGGGCACGTGGCCGGGACGCTGCGACTGCTCCTGCGGGAGGTGCGCCGGGGCGAGCAGCTTGCCGCTGAACTCGTCGGGCGAACGCACGTCGACCAGGTTCTGGTTGCCGATCGCGGCCACGACGTCGTCGCGGAAGGCGCGGATGGAGGTGTCCTGGGCCTTGGCCTTGTACTCGGTCGCCGGACGCGCGGGGACCTCGGCGACCAGGTCGCGGGAGTCGAGCTCCCACTTCTTGCGGCCGCCGTCGAGCAGACGGACGTCGCCGTGGCCGTAGAGCTTGAAGTACCAGAAGGCGTAGGAGGCGAACCAGTTGTTGTTGCCGCCGTAGAGCACGACGGTGGAGTCGTTCGCGATGCCCTTCGCCGACAGGAGCTTCTCGAAGCCCTCCTGGTCGATGAAGTCGCGGCGGACCGGGTCCTGGAGGTCCTTGGTCCAGTCGATCCGGATCGCGTTCCTGATGTGGTTCTTGTCGTAGGCCGAGGTGTCCTCGTCGACCTCGACGATGACGACCTTCGGGTCGTCGAGGTGGGCCTCGACCCAGTCGGCGTCTACAAGGACGTCGCTGCGGCTCATGGTTGTTCTCCTCCGGGGCAGTGTGCGGCGGTGGTGCGCGAGGGGTTGTGCGCGAGAGGTGTGCGGGTACGCGAAAGAGCGTCGATCGGCACGGGGCGGCCCTGACATGGAGGTCGAAGGGCCCGGGGATACGGGGCAGTGCTCCCGCTCAGACAGTGCGACAGAGCATGGCGGCGACGCGGCACAGGTCTACTGCCCGCCGCTTCGTGAGATCCGCCTGTCGCTGCTTCATGGGACCGATCGTAGGGACGAGTCGGTGGCCATGTCACCGGTGTGTCGTATGTTGAGACGCGATCGTCCACTATCTGGTATGCGTGCCGCGCTCCGGGCGGTCGGGGGCGTCCGGGAGGCGAGCAGCGTCCCGCGGGCATCTGCACAGCGGACACAGCCGTCTCACCATTCGATGCGACCCTTGTCCGGCCACGCCCCCGGTCCGGCGCGACCACGCCCGCCGCGCCCCGGCCAGGCGCGGCCGGGTCCGGCGCCCTCCCGGCTCGGCCCACTCGGCTCAGGCCCCTCGGCTCAGGCCTTCCGGCTCAGCCCGCGAGCCGGACGTCCTTGCCGGCGACCGTGATCACGACACCGTCCGGCCCTGCCTCGACCTTCTGGAGCTTCAGCCCCGCCGGCAGCCCGCCCAGCTTCCGGTCGAAGTCCGTCTTCTCGCGGATCTCGCCCTCGAGCCCGGGGATGCCCTCACCCGGGACCTTGTCGGCGCGCACCCTGATCGTGTCCCCGTCGACGATGCTCACCGTGGACACGACGCTGCGCGTGATCTTCCCGAACAGCGGCAGCGTCACCGAGCCGGTGACCTTCACCTTGCCGTTCTCGCCGTACGCGACGGTGACACCGTCGTCGGCGGCCTCCGTGAGGTCCTCGTAGCTGATGCGGGCGGTGCCCTCGGCACGGGCGGCCGTGGCGCTCGAATACCCCTCGGCGACCCGGACGTCGAACAGGTCGGCGGTCATCTCCTCGATCCGCACCGGACGGCCCGCCGCGCTGGTCCGGATCCCGTCGAGCTTGATCTCGACCTCGTCGAACTCGCTGTCCATCGCCTGCGTCAGGAAGGGGAATCCCTTGATGGACACGGCAGTCGAGTCGGCCGTCCCCTCCTGGAGCCTGATCCTCTCCGCCGCCTCCGACTCGGCCATGTTGAGCGCGATCCGGTCCGCGGCGACGAACAGGCCGCCGAGGACGACGGCGATGACGATCAGTATTCGCAGTGCACGCATGTGTTCGGTGTCCCCCACCCCTGTCCGGCCACGGACGCCGGCCCCGCCCGAGCCGGTCGGGACGACGCCTGCGCAGTGATCGACGTCCGGCGGCCGCCGATGGTTCCGAACCTGCCCCCCGTGCGGGCGGCTATGCGAGCGCGCGGCCGATCAGGTAGACGGCGGGGGCGGCCGCGGTCAGCGGAAGCGCCACACCGGCGGTCATGTGGACGAAGCGGGAGGGGTAGTCGTAGCTCGCCACCCGCAGACCGATCAGGGCGCATCCGCCCGCGGCCAGACCGAGCAGCACGCCCCCGGAGCCCATGCCGGTGAGGCCGCCGCCCGCGATGCCGGCGCCCGCCGCCGCCGCGAGCGACAGCACGACGGAGACCACTCCGCCCAGCGGCAGCGCACGGACCGTCGTGGCGACGGCGACCGAGATCGCGCCGACCACCACCGCGTCGCCGTCGGCGGCGAGATGCCCGGCGGCCAGGACGGCGAACGCCGCGGAGGCGACCGTCGCCATGAGGCCGTACATCCTCTCGTCGGCCCCGGCATGACTGCGCAGTTGCAGCACGAGCGTCAGCAGTACCCACACACCGAGGGTGCCGATGATCGCGGCGGGCGCGTTCCCGTCGCCGGAGGCGAGGAGCGCGGCGTCGGCCGCGAGGCCGCCGAGGAACGCGAGTGCGATGCCCTGCCTGGCCGGCCACATGCCGTTCAGGCGGAACCAGCCGGCCGCGGTGACGGCCTGGAGCAGCACCAGCGGCACGAGCAGCGCGTACGGGCCGACGGCCGCGCCGCCGGCGAGCAGCAGCGCGAGCACTGCGGTCAGGCCGGCGGGCTGCATGCCCGGCGCGATGATCGGCGAACGCCCCTCGGCGCGGGCGCGCTGGGCGTCCGTGATCCGGGCATTGCCGCCGACCGTGGGCGAGCTGTATCCGGCCGGGGCCTCGGGCGCCGGCTCCGCCACGGGGGCGGGCGCGCTCGGGTACGCGGCCGAAGCGTGGGCGGGAGCGTGCGGAACGGGCACCTCGGGCGGCAGCGGCAGACCCGCGGCGGCGGGCACCGGCGGCAGGTACGCCGTGTCGGCCGCCCCCGGAGCGGACGCATGCTGCTGCGGCTGCGGCTCGGGCCGGGGCCCGGCCCAGGCACCGTCGGCCCCGGCGGGCGGGTACGCGCCGGGCTGCACGACCGGCTGGTACTGGGTGTCCCAGGTCTCGCCCTGCCAGGTCTGCGTCTCGCCCGGGTCCCGGTACGGCTGCTGCCGGTACGGGTCGTCGTACCCCGCCGGCTGCTGCTGTCGGTAGGCGTCGTCGTACCCCGCCGGCTGCTGCTGCCCGTACGCGTCCCCGTAGGACGGATGCGGCTGCTGCCCGTACGGATACTGCTGGTCGCTGCTCATGCTGTGCGGTTCACCCTCCTGCGAACGGCGGGAGCACCTCGACCGTGCCGCCCTCGGCAAGCCGTACGGTCTCATGACCGCGGGTCCCGACGGGGTCACCGTCGACAAGGAACGAGCAGCGCAGCAGTACGCGCGTCAGCTCCCCGGGGTGCCTGACCCGTACCGCCTCCAGGGCCTCCGCGAGCGTCTCCGCCGCGTAGGGCTCCTCCGCGATGCCGGCCGCCGCCTTGGCCGCGGCCCAGTAGCGGATGGTTCCCGCTGCCATAGCGGCACTCCTTTCGTCTCTGTGCGCACCGCTCACCATGATGGGCTATCGGCCGGTGAGCCATTCCCCCAGGCGGCGCAGCAGCGCCTCGTCCGCCGCGTTCTCCGCGTGCCCCATGCCCGGCTCGAGCCACAGCTCGGCCGCCCCGTCCGCCGCAGCGGCCAGCATCCGGGGGTGGTCGAGCGGGAAGTACGGGTCGCGGTCGCCGTGCACGACGAGCAGCGGCGTCGGCGCGATCAGCGGCACGGACTCGACCGGGGAGAGCGGCACCGGGTCCCAGTCCCGGTGGTGGATACGGGTGCGGAACCCGTACCGCCCGACGATCCGGCCGGCCGGACGCGTGACCACCCAGTGCAGCCGCCGCATCGGCGCCGTGCCGCGGTAGTACCAGCGGGCGGGGGCGCTCACCGAGACGACCGCGTCCGTGCGTGCCTCCGTGCGCCCCTCGTGCATCCGGGCGCCGTACAGCGCCGCGTGCCGCAGCACCACCGAGCCGCCCATGGAGAAGCCGACGGTCACCACCCGGGTGTGCCCGAGCGACCGGGCCCACTCCACGGCGGCGGCAAGATCCAGCACCTCGCGGTCGCCGACGGTGGAACGCCCGCCGGAGCGGCCGTGGCCGCGGAAGGAGAAGGTCACCACCCCCGCGTACCGGGAGAAGGTCCGTGCCGCGCGGCGCACCGCGGGCCGGTCGACCGAGCCGGTGAAACCGTGCGCGACGACGACGGCGGTGCCGGTCGGGCCGCTCGCACAAGGCTCGTAGCGGGCTTCGATCCGGACACCGTCGGATGTCAGAAGAGTGGCGCCCTGAGGGCGCCGAGAGATCCTTGACACGTCCACAGTGTGAAATCGGCCCTCTCGCCCAGAACTCATGTGGGCTATTCTGCTGCGAGAGGATCCGGGCAATGCAGCCCCCGGGTCCTTTTGTGTTTTCCGGCCATTGTTACAGGCTGGTGAACAAAGCCTCACAAAGGCTCTCGGGCGCGAGAGAGCCGCGTACGAAGCAGTGCACGTCCTCGCAGGGACCGAGGAGGAACCGACGTCATGGACGAGCGAACCGACGAGCGACCCCAGCACGCCGAACGCACGACGATCAGGGCAGGTGGGACACGATGAGCTCCCTTCTGCTCCTCACCAATGCCCTCCAGCCGTCGACGGAGGTGCTCCCCGCCCTCGGACTGCTTCTGCACAACGTACGGGTGGCACCGGCGGAAGGGCCGGCCCTCGTCGACACCCCCGGTGCCGACGTGATCCTCGTCGACGGCCGCCGTGACCTGCCGCAGGTGCGGTCGCTGTGCCAGCTGCTGCGGTCCACCGGGCCCGGCTGTCCGCTCGTCCTCGTCGTGACCGAGGGCGGCCTCGCGGCCGTCACCGCCGACTGGGGCATCGACGACGTGCTGCTGGACACGGCCGGACCGGCCGAGGTCGAGGCACGCCTGCGGCTCGCCACCGGCCGGCAGCAGATCACCTCCGACGACTCCCCGATGGAGATCCGCAACGGTGATCTGTCGGTGGACGAGGCGACGTACAGCGCCAAACTGAAGGGCCGGGTCCTCGACCTGACTTTCAAGGAATTCGAACTGCTCAAATACCTCGCACAGCACCCCGGCCGGGTCTTCACCCGGGCGCAGCTGCTCCAGGAGGTCTGGGGCTACGACTACTTCGGCGGTACGCGCACGGTCGACGTCCATGTGCGGCGGCTGCGTGCCAAGCTCGGCCCCGAGCACGAGTCGCTCATCGGCACCGTCCGGAACGTGGGCTACCGGTTCGTCGCCCCGGAGAAGGTCGAACGGGCGGCCGAGGAGGCCAAGGCGAAGGCCGCCAAGGCAGTAGCCCGTACGGAGGACGGCGCCGAGGTGGAGGAACCGGCCGTACGCCCTGCCCAGAGGTAGGTCACCACGCGTAGACTTCGCGCGTGGCCAAGGTGACGCGGGACGATGTGGCACGACTGGCGGGGACTTCGACCGCGGTCGTCAGCTACGTCATCAACAACGGACCCCGGCCGGTCGCCCCGGCCACGCGCGAGCGGGTACTCGCAGCGATCAAGGAGCTGGGGTACCGGCCCGACCGGGTCGCGCAGGCGATGGCGTCCCGGCGGACCGACCTCATAGGCATGATCGTGCCCGACGCCCGGCAGCCTTTCTTCGCCGAGATGGCACACGCGGTCGAACAGGCCGCCGCCGAACGCGGGAAAATGGTGCTCGTCGGCAACTCCGACTACCGCGACGAGCGTGAGGTCCACTATCTGCGGGCCTTCCTCGGCATGCGCGTCTCCGGTCTGATCCTGGTCAGCCAGGGCATGAGCGAGCGCGCGGCCGCCGAGATCGAGGCGTGGGACGCACGGGTCGTCCTGCTCCACGAGCGGCCGGAGGCGATCGACGACGTCGCCGTCGTCACGGACGACATCGGCGGCGCACAGCTCGCGACCCGGCACCTGCTCGAGCACGGGCACGAGTACGTCGCCTGTCTCGGCGGCGTCGAGTCGACCCCGTCGGTCGGCGACCCTGTCGCCGACCACGTCGAGGGCTGGCGCCGGGCCATGCAGGAGTCCGGGCGCACGACGGAGGGGCGGCTCTTCCAGGCCCCGTACAACCGTTACGACGCCTACCAGGTCGCGCTGAAGCTGCTTGCCGGGCCGGACCGCCCGCCGGCGATCTTCTGCTCGACCGACGACCAGGCCTTCGGCGTCCTGCGGGCCGCCCGTGAGCTGCGGATCGACGTGCCCGCCGAGCTCGCGGTGGCCGGCTTCGACGACGTCAAGGAGGCGGCCCTGACGGACCCGCCCCTCACGACGATCTCCTCCGACCGTCCGGCGATGGCCCGCGCGGCGATCGACCTGGTCCTCGACGACGGCCTGAGGCTGGCGGGTTCGCGGCGCGAACGGGTCAAGCAGTTCCCGTCGGGCCTGGTGATCCGCCGCTCCTGCGGGTGCGGCGAGCCGTAGCGGCCGAACGGCACCGGACCGGGGACGCTCCCCCGGTCCGGGTGCCGCTTCATCAGGCGCCGTTCCGGTCGCCGTCGACCAACTCGGCCGCCCGCCGCTCGGCCGGCGGCCTTATATGGGGCATACACGGTTCTGTCGGGCTTCTCAGCGCTGTCTCAGACGGCTCTCATCCGGGCCGACGACAGTCGATGCCATGAGCGACCACTACCGCCGAAGCGGCGACGATGCCCACCACCAGCAGCCGTACGGTGCTCCCCTCGCGCAGGGGGCGGGCGGCGGATACCCGCCGGTCCCGCCCTACCACCCCGGCGACGCCACGGCCGGGCACACCCCGGGACCGCACACACCCGCTCCCGCACAGGCGGCCGCTTACGCGCCCGTGCCGGCGCCGCGGGCCCGGGCGAAGCGTCCCGTCGCGCTGCTCGTCGCCGTGGCCGTCGTCGCGGCGGCCTTCGGCGGCGGGGCCTCCGTCCTCGTCGGGGAGCTCACCGGGGGCACCGGAAGCGTCGGCTCCGGCGCGGTGACCGGCACGAATGTCTCGCAGAGCAGCAAGGGCACGGTCGCCGGCGTCGCGCAGGCGGTCTCCCCGAGCATCGTGGAGATCAGCGCGAACTCGAACACCGGGCAGTCCACCGGCTCCGGCGTGATCATCACCGAGGACGGCGAGATCGTCACCAACAACCACGTCATCTCCGGCGCTTCGACGATCAAGGTGCAGCTCAGCAACGGCAAGACGTACGAGGCGGACGTCCTCGGCACCGATCCCGGCAAGGACCTCGCCCTCATCAAGCTCCAGGACGCGTCCGGTCTGAAGGCCGCCTCGCTCGGCGACTCGAGCAAGGTCAAGGTCGGCGACGAGGTCGTGGCGATCGGCTCACCGGAGGGCCTGACCGGCACGGTGACGAGCGGCATCGTCTCCGCGCTCGACAGGGACGTGACCGTGGCCAAGGACGAGGAGCAGCCGCAGCAGCAGGACCCGCGGCAGGGCTGGCCCTTCGAGTTCGGCGGGCGGCAGTTCAACGGCGACACCGGCGACTCGACGACCACCTACAAGGCGATCCAGACCGACGCCTCCCTCAACCCCGGCAACTCCGGCGGCGCGCTGATCAACATGAACGGCGAGATCATCGGCATCAACTCGGCCATGTACTCACCCAGTTCCGCGACCGGGTCCACCGCGGGCAGCGTCGGACTCGGCTTCGCGATCCCGATCGACACCGTCAAGGCCGACCTGGACGCCCTCCGCTCCGGCGACGGCAACTGATCGCGTGCGAGGCTTGGTCCATGACTGAAGGTGAGCGCATCCTGATCGTCGACGACGAGCCCGCAGTGCGTGAGGCGCTCCAGCGCTCGCTCGCGTTCGAGGGGTACGTCACCGAGGTCGCCGCCGACGGCATCGACGCCCTCGCCCGCGCGGAGGCGTACGCACCCGACCTGATCGTCCTCGACATCCAGATGCCCCGGATGGACGGTCTGACCGCGGCCCGCCGGCTGCGGGCCGCGGGATCGACCGTGCCCATCCTGATGCTCACGGCCCGCGACACCGTCGGCGACCGGGTCACCGGCCTCGACGCCGGCGCGGACGACTACCTGGTCAAGCCGTTCGAGCTGGACGAGCTGTTCGCCCGTATCCGCGCGCTGCTGCGGCGCAGTTCGTACGCCACGGCCGGACCGGGAGGCGCGGAGGAGGACGTGCTGTCCTTCGCCGACCTGCGGATGGACCTCGCGACCCGGGAGGTCACCCGCGGCACCCGCCGGGTCGAGCTGACCCGGACCGAGTTCACGCTGCTGGAGCTGTTCCTGGCGCATCCGCGCCAGGTGCTCACCCGTGAGCAGATCCTCAAGTCCGTGTGGGGCTTCGACTTCGAGCCGAGCTCCAACTCCCTGGACGTGTACGTCATGTACCTGCGGCGCAAGACGGAGGCGGCCGGCGAGCCGCGCCTGGTCCACACGGTGCGCGGCGTGGGGTACGCGCTGCGGACCGGCGGCCCGGAATGACGAACAGGTTCCGCGCGCTTCCCCTGCGCTCCCGTCTGGCGCTGCTGGTGGCGACGGCGGTGGCGGTGGCCGTCGCCGCCGCGGCCAGCGTGTGCTGGCTGGTGGTGCGCAGCGCACTGGTCGACTCGCTCGACAACGCGCTCAGCACCAACCGGATGGCGCCGCGCCAGGTGCTCGCCTTCGTCGACCCCGCCGGTCAGTGCCGCAAGGCGGCCCCCGCCCGTCCCGACACCGACCTCTTCAAATCGACGATCCAGCTGCTGGACCGCGAGGGGAACAGCTGTGTGGTCCTCGGTGACGAGTCGGTCGACGTGACGGACGCCGACATCGACGTCGCCGGCGGCCGGTCCGACTCCTCGTTCCACAACGCCACGGCGTCCGACGGCTCCGAGTACCGCGTCTTCACCTATCCCATCGAGGGCTACGCGGGCGCGGTGATCGTCGCCCGTCCCCTCAGCGAGGTCGACGACACGCTCGGCAATCTGACGCTGGTGCTGGCACTGGTCGCCGGCGCCGGTGTGCTGGGCGCCGGCGCGGCCGGCGCCTGGGTTGCCAGGACCGGGCTGCGGCCGGTGGACGAACTGACGGGCGCGGTCGAGCACGTGGCCCGCACCGAGGACCTGAGCGTCCGCATCCCGGTCGAGGGGGACGACGAGATCGCCCGGCTGTCCAGGTCGTTCAACGCGATGACCGCGGCGCTGGCGTCCTCCCGCGACCTCCAGCAGCAGCTGATCGCGGACGCCGGCCACGAGCTGCGCACCCCGCTGACGTCCCTGCGCACCAACATCGAGCTGCTCGCCAGGAGCGAGGAGACCGGCCGTGCCATCCCGCCCGACGACCGCAGGGCGCTGCTCGCCTCGGTCAAGGCGCAGATGACCGAACTGGCGGCGCTCATCGGCGACCTCCAGGAGCTGTCCCGGCCCGACGTGGGCGCGAGCGGCAAGGTGCAGGTGGTGGCCCTGCACGAGATCACGCAGGCGGCCCTCGACCGCGCGCGGCTGCGCGGCCCGGAGCTGACGTTCACGGCCCGGCTGGAGCCCTGGTACGTACGGGCGGACCAGGCCGCGCTGGAGCGGGCGCTGGTCAACGTGCTGGACAACGCCGTGAAGTTCTCGCCCCCGGAGGCCGAGGTCGAGGTGGGCCTGAGCGGCGGTGAGCTGACGGTCCGCGACCACGGGCCGGGCATCCCGCCGGAGGAACTGCCGCACGTCTTCGAAAGGTTCTGGCGCTCCCCCTCGGCGCGGGCGCTGCCCGGTTCGGGGCTGGGCCTGTCGATCGTGGCGCGTACGGTCCGGCAGGCGGGGGGCGACATCGCCCTGGGACCGGCCGCCGGCGGCGGCACCCGCGCGGTGATCCGTCTGCCGGGGGCGGCGGGTCCACCTCCGCCCACCCCCTGAACATCTCGCGAGACGGAACGTCTTGCCAGAGAAGGGCGCACGCACTACTCTCTCATCGAGACGAACCGTCTCGTCTCACGCTCTTGTCGTCCATCGAAGGAAGCGCCCTTGTTCCCAGCCACCGCCACCGCCGCCCAGTTCGTCGTCACCGACGTCACCAAGCGCTACGACGACCATGTCGTCCTCGACCGCGTCTCCTTCACCCTGCGCCCCGGCGAGAAGGCCGGTGTCGTCGGCGAGAACGGCTCAGGGAAGTCGACACTGCTGCGGCTGCTCGCCGGAGCGGAGCAGCCCGACAACGGCACCGTGGCCGTCACCGCACCCGGCGGCATCGGACACCTCGCCCAGACCCTCGACCTGCCGGACACCTGCCTCGTCGCCGACGCGATCGACTTGGCCCTCGCCGACCTCCGGTCCCTCCAGCGGCGGATCCGCGTCACGGAATCCGGGCTGGCGACCACCGGCGAGGCCGGCCACGAGCGGTACGCACGGCTGGTCGCCGAGTTCGAGGCGCGCGGCGGGCACGACGCCGACCGCCGGGTCCAGGTCGCCCTGCACCGGCTCGGCGAACGGGCGGCCCTGGCCCTGGACCGGCCGCTCGGCACGCTCTCCGGCGGTCAGCGCTCGCGGCTCGCACTCGCCGCGACCCTCGCCTCCTCCCCCGAGCTGCTGCTGCTCGACGAGCCGACCAACGACCTCGACGACACGGCCGTCGTATGGCTCGAGGAGCGGCTGCGCGCCCACCGCGGCACGGTCGTCGTCGTCACCCACGACCGCACGTTCCTCGACCGGGTGACCGCCACGGTGCTCGAGGTGGACGACGACCGGAAGACCGTGCACCGCTACGGCGACGGTTACGCCGGCTACCTCACCGCCAAGGCCGCGGCCCGGGCGCGCTGGGCACGGGAGTACGAGGAGTGGCGCGACGAGGTTGCCCGGCGGTCGAGGCTGGCCGACACCAACATCGGGGCGCTGGCCGCCATTCCGCGCAAGATGCCGCGCGGCTTCAGCGGCGCCGGCGCCTTCCGCGCCCGCTCGCGGACGCACGGCGCGGCGAGCCGCGTCCGGGACGCCCGGGAACGGCTGCAGCGCCTGACGGAGAACCCGGTGCCGCCGCCTCCGCGGCCGCTGCGGTTCTCGGCCCGCATCGAGGGCGCGGCGGCCCGCGGTGTCGACCTGGCGGACGTGCGCGTGCCGGGGCGGCTCTCCCTGGACGCACTGCACATCGAACCGGGCGGACGGCTGCTGGTCACCGGTCCGAACGGGGCCGGGAAGTCCACGCTCCTGAAGGTCCTGGCCGGGGAACTGGTCCCGGCGACGGGCACGGTCGAGCGCCCCGAGCAGGTGGGCCTGCTGCGCCAGACCACCGCGCCCGTGCCGGACGGCCGCACCGTCCTGGAGGCGTACGGCGAGGAGCGGGCGGAAGCCCTGCTCGCGACAGGGCTGTTCCGGTCCGCCGACCTGTCCAAGCCGGTCCGCACCCTCTCGGTGGGCCAGCGGCGCAGGCTCGAACTGGCCCGGTTGCTCGCCGGCCCCGTCGATCTGCTGCTCCTCGACGAGCCCACAAACCACCTCTCCCCCGTGCTCGTGGAGGAGATCGAGGCGGCACTGGCGCAGTACGCGGGGACGCTGGTGCTGGTCACCCACGACCGGCGGGCGCGGGCGGCGTTCGACGGGCCGGAGCTGGCGCTCACCCCCTGCCGATGACCCGCGGGGCCTCGCGGCCCGTCACGGCCGGGTGCCCGCGGTCTTGGCAGCCGTACCGGGCCCGCCGCCCCCGCCCGTCCCGCAGACCGCGCTCGCCGGTGGCCGGCCCGCGAGATGCGCGCAGCCGGTCGCCGGCGCCTCAGCCGTTGTGGCGGATGAGCGAATCCACCAGCCCCGCCCGGGTGTTCGGGAAGTCCAGCGGCACGATGCCGAGGCCCCGCCAGCCGCTCGCCTCCGCGCCGTCGATGAAGCGGTGGACGCGCGGGTTGAGGTTGTCGGAGTTCCAGCGGGGAGGCAGATACGCGGATGTGCTCACGTAGTTGACGAACAGTTTGCCCGGCTGCTGCACCGCCTTGCGGAAGTGCGCCTCGATCTTCGTGTACTTGGGGTCGGGCAGGGCGTTCCAGTCGTCCTGGATGTCGAACCACGTGCCGTCCGCGTAACGCACGCCGGGCAGCCCGCCGTTGTCGCCGAGGAGCACGACGCGCCCGCGCGCCTCGCCCAGCACCGGGATGCCGTCGCCGATCCGGAAGAGCGGGCGCCAGCCGCGGCGGTCGAGGTAGTCGTCGAAGATCGCGCGGAAGGTGGCGTCGCTGTCCTCGGAGTACTCCTGCTTGACCCGCATCAGCACCGTCTCCGACGGGTGCGCGGCGAGGAAGTCGCGGCAGGCGACGAGGACATCACCGAACATCATGTTCTGGTAGGACGGGCCGTGGTGGATGGCGAACGAGCCGCCGGTGACCCGGCACCGTACGTCGAGGAAGCGGATACCGCTGTTGAGCTGCTCGGCGATGGTGGTGTTCTGGCATTCGCTCCACAGCCCGCCGAAGCGCGCACCGGAGTCGTGGGTGCCCGGGATCGTGAGTCTTTGCAGCGGGGTCGAGTCGGCCGGGCCGGCCATCCAGTCCTGTGCGGACAGGGTGCGGCGGGGCGCGGCTGTGGCGTGGGGGGCGCCGATGAGGGCGGTTGCCGACAGTGCGGCAGCGCCTGCGAGGAATCTCCGTCGGTCCATGGCGACGGAGTATGACGCGTTCACGTCAGAGGCACCAGTGTCCCGTACCGTCCGGTAACGACAAGGGGGCGGCAGGCTTCGCGCCTGCCGCCCCCATCGCCGGACGGTGCTACTGAACGACCGTGATCCGGTCGGCCTTCGGCGGCGCGATCGGCGCCGAGGCCGAGGAGTTCGCCGCCAGGTAGGCGTTGAAGACGTCCAGGTCGGAGGCGCCCACCAGCTTGTTGGTGTGCTCCTTCAGGACGGAGAAGCCGTCACCGCCGCCCGCGAGGAACTCGTTCATCGCGACGCGGTAGGTCTTCGACGGGACGATCGCCTCGCCGTTCAGCTTCACCGAGTCCACGACGATCCGGTCGGCGCCGGTCTTCGTCAGGTCCAGGGTGTACGTGAAGCCCTGCGAGACCTGGAGGATCTTCGGGGAGGCCTCGTTCGGGCCGCTGACCTGCTGCTGGAGCGTGGTGATCAGCTGGGCGCCCGTCAGGTCGACGACGTTCATCATGTTGGTGAACGGCTGGACCGTGAAGGCCTCGCCGTACGTCACGACACCGTCGCCCTCGCTGCCCGACGCCTTGTACACCAGGTCCGAGCGGATACCGCCCGGGTTCATCAGGGCCAGCTGCGCCCCGCCCTTGTCCGCCGGGGCGAGGCCCGCGAGCTGCGCGTCCGCGATGAGGTCGCCGAGCGGCTTCTCCGGGGTGGTGGCGCCACGGCCGTTGATGTCGGCGGAGATGAAGCCTTGCGGCCGGCTCGCGATCGGCGCGGCCAGCTTGTTCCAGCGGGTGATCAGGTCGGTCATGTCCTGGGCCTTGGCCTGGTCACGGCTGACCACGTGGTTCGCCGACTGCACGGACGTCCGCACGATGTCCTTGGTGCGACGGTCGTAGGTGAGCGTCGTGTCCGTGTAGAGCTTGCCGTACGAGGACGCCGACGTGACCATGCGCGGCTTGCCGGACGGGTCCGGGATCGTGCACACGTACGCCTGGTGGGTGTGGCCGGTGACCAGCGCGTCGACCCGGGGGGTGATGTTCTTGGCGATGTCCGCGATCGGGCCGGAGATGCCGTCGCCCGCACCCGGCGAGTCGCAGTCGTAGTTGTACGACGTCGACGCCGGAGAGCCGCCCTCGTGGATGAGCGCGACGATCGACTTCACGCCCTTGCGGTCGAGCTCACGGGCGTACTTGTTGATCGTCTCGACCTCGTCGTGAAACGCCAGGCCCTTGATGCCGTTGGCGCTGACGATGTCCGGCGTGCCTTCCAGCGTCACCCCGATGAAACCGATCTTGACGCCGTCCTTCTCCCAGACCGTGTACGGCTTGAGGATCGGCCTGCCCGTGGACTCCTTGGTGACGTTGGCCGCCAGGTAGGGGAAGTCCGCGCCCTCGAACTCCTTGCCCTCCTCGTAGCAGCCGTCCGTCGGGTGGCAGCCGCCGTTCTGCAGGCGGGCGAGCTCGACGGCGCCTTCGTCGAACTCGTGGTTGCCCACGCCCGTCACATCGAGGTCGAGCTTGTTGAGCGCCTCGACCGTCGGCTCGTCGTGGAAGAGACCGGACAGCAGCGGGCTCGCGCCCACCAGGTCACCGGCGGCGGCGGTGACGGAGTACGGGTTGCCCTGGCGCGCCGTGCGCAGCGACGTCGCCAGGTACTCGACGCCGCCGGCCGGGATGGACTTGACCGTGCCGTCGTGCTGGATCTCGGAGACGTTGCCGGCGGAGCCGGCCGGCGGCTCCAGGTTGCCGTGCAGGTCGTTGAAGGAGAGCAGCTGCACATCGACGGTGCGGCCATGGTGCGGCCGGTGGTCGGCACGCTCGCCGGAGGCGGCGCCGGCCGGCATGGCGGCGATGAGCGCGCCGACGGTCGCGAGACCGGCGGCGGCCGCGAGCACGCGGCGGTTCCGCTTGGCCGCGCGATGGTTGGGAGGTGTCGCTGACATCTGTCCCCTTGTCAGTCCAGCGTGGTGTGAGGGTGCGAGCGGCAGCCTAGAGTCAACGCGCGTAGCGCGACAGGGGGATGTGGGTTACGACCTGGTTGCCGTCTTTCGTCAACGGGTGATTACCGCACCATCACCCGCATGACGGATATATCTCCGCACACGTGGCAGCCACTTCGGCCCCCGGCCTCTCGAGCCGCCGACCGGCGCCCCCTCCGCCGTACCCTCGAAGCATGACGATCGACGCAGTGATTCCGGAGCCCGGCCGGCAGATCCAGTCCCTCGACGAGCTCACCTCCGAGCAGGCGGAGGCCGTGCTGGGCCTGCTCACAGCGGCCGCGCGGAACGACGGGATGCAGGCCGTCTCCGAGCAGGGCCGGCTGCAGCTGCGCGGCGGGCGGCGGGAAGGCGTACGCCACTTCCTGCTCACCGTCGGCGACCAGCTCGTCGGCTACGCCCAGCTGGAGGACACCGACCCCGTCGAGGCCCCGGCGGCCGAACTCGTCGTCCACCCCGGCCACCGGGGCCGCGGGCACGGACGGGCGCTGGGCACGACGCTCCTGGACGCCTCCGGCCGGCGGCTGCGGATGTGGGCGCACGGCGGCAAGTCGGCCGCACGGCACCTCGCCCAGGTGCTCGGCCTCGCCCTCTTCCGCGAACTGCGCCAACTCCGCCGCCCGTTGGACCTGCGGGACATCCCCGAACCGGTCTACCCGGCCGGCGTCACCGTGCGGACCTTCCGGCCCGGCGAGGACGACGCCGCGTGGCTGGCCGTGAACGCCGCCGCCTTCGCCCACCACCCGGAGCAGGGCTCCCTGACCCAGCGGGACCTCGACGACCGCAAGGCCGAGCCGTGGTTCGACCCGAAGGGCTTCTTCCTGGCCGAGCGGGACGGAGAGATCGTCGGCTTCCACTGGACGAAGATCCACGCCGAGGAGCAGCTCGGCGAGGTGTACGTGGTCGGCATCCGCCCCGACGCCCAGGGCGGCGGCCTGGGCAAGGCCCTCACCGCCACCGGCCTGCGGCACCTCGCCGCGCAGGGCATGCCGACCGCGATGCTCTACGTCGACGCCGACAACCCCGCGGCGCTGCGCGTGTACGAGCAGCTCGGCTTCGCCACCCACGAGGTCGACCTGATGTACCGCACGGAGTCCTGACAGCGGCTCGGGGCGGCCTTCCGGGCGGCACTCGGGCGGACAAGGGGCGGTGTCCGTTGACACCGCCCCTTTCCTGCATCACTATTCCACTACTCAACTAGTGAAAGGGTGGTGCAGCGACATGGTCGAGTTCCGGATCGACCGGCACAGCGGGGTCGCCACCTACCTCCAGATCGTCCAGCAGACCAAACAGGCCCTGCGGCTCGGCCTGCTGGAACCCGGCGACCGGCTGCCGACGGCCCGCGAGGTCGTCGAGGCCACCGCGATCAACCCGAACACCGTGCTCAAGGCCTACCGCGAACTGGAGCGCGAAGGGCTCGTCGAGGCCCGCCGGGGCCTCGGCACGTTCATCACCCGCACCCTCGGCGGCCAGGCCGCCGACACCCCGCTGCGGGCCGAACTCGCCGACTGGGTCGACCGGGCGCGCGACGCCGGGCTCGAGCCGGACGACATCACGGCGCTGATCACCTCCGTGCTGGAGGAGCGCACACAGGACGACCACAAGGGGGACGGCGCATGACGGCGACCGCGATCGAGGCAACGGGCCTCGGCCTGGCCTACGGGAAGCGGGGCCGCCGGGCCCTGCACGACTGCTCGTTCCGCATACCGGTCGGCCGCGTGTGCGCCCTCGCCGGACCCAACGGAGCCGGCAAGTCCACGCTGCTCGCCCTCGCGGCGGGTCTGCTCCGGCCGGGCGACGGGGCGCTTCGGGTCCTCGGCGGCACACCCTCCGACGTACGCGCACGCCTCGCCTACGTCGCCCAGGACAAGCCGCTGTACCCGCAGTTGACGGTCCGCGAGACACTGCGGCTGGGACGGGAGCTCAACCCGGGCCGGTGGGACGCGACCGTCGCGGAAAGGATCGTCGAGGAGGGCGGTCTCGACCCCCGCGCCCGGATCCGGGGCCTCTCCGGCGGACAGCGCACCCGCGTCGCCCTCGCCCTCGCGCTGGGCAAGCGCCCCGAACTGATGCTGTTGGACGAGCCGATGGCCGACCTCGACCCGCTGGCACGGCACCGGCTGATGGCCGCCCTGATGACGGAGGCCGCCGACCACGGCACCACCATCGTGATCTCCTCGCACATCCTGTCCGAGCTGGAGACCACCTGCGACTACGTGCTCCTCGTCGACGGCGGCCGGGTGCGCCTCGCCGGCGAGACGGAGGACCTGATCGCCGCCCACACCCTGCTCACCGGGCCGGTCGCCGACCTGCCCGACCACACCGTCGTCGAATCACGGACGACGGGCCGTCAGCTGACCGCGCTGGTACGGGGGTCCCGCGCGGTCGGCGGCGGCTGGCAGGCCGCGAGGCCGTCCCTGGAGGAACTGCTCATGGCACATCTGCGCAGCCCCGACGCCCCGGCGCTGCTGACCCCGAGCGCGGAGGTGGCGGCCGCATGAGCGCGCTCACCACGTCCCGCCCACGGCTGCGGGGCATCACCTGGGTCGTCGTCCACCAGCACCGCCGCATCCTGAGCACCGCGGCCGCGCTGCTGGCTGCCGCGGCGGCCGTCACGGCCGGGCTGCGGATCGCGTACGGGACGAGCTCGTACGACGACACCGGCGGCGGCCTCTTCACACGCTTCGCCTACCAGGGCGGGCTCTCCGCCGTTGCCGACTTCCTCACGAACGCCGCCCTGCTGCTGCCGCTGCTCGTCGCCGCCCTCGTGGCGGGACCGATGATCGGCCGGGAGCTGGAGAGCGGGACCCACAAGCTGGTCTGGGCACAGTCGGTGCCCCCCGTCCGCTGGCTCGCCGCGAAAGTCGCGGTACCCGCGGCGGCCGTCGCGGTCACCACCGTGGGCCTGACCGTCCTCTTCCGGATCCTGTCCGGCCCCGTCGCCTGGGACCACCGGCTGGCCTGGCACGACCGGCAGGTCTTCCTCGTCCTCGGGCCGGCCCTGCTCGCCTACGGGCTCCTCGCGGTCGCCGTCGGCGCCCTCGCCGGCCTGCTGGTGCGCCGCACCCTGATCGCGATGTCCGTCGCGGGCATCACGACCGGAACGGTCATGCTCGCCATGTCGTCCCAGTGGGGCGCACTGTGGCCGACCAGCAGCGCCCTGAGAAGCGGCCCCGGCATGTTCTCCTCGCGGGAGGGTTGGCTCGTGACCGACACCGGACCGCTGACCGCGTCCGGCGAACGCCTCCACGACGACATCTGCTACGTCCCCGACCCCGCACGCTGCTTCGCCGAGCACGACATCGTCGGCCGCTGGTGGGACTATCATCCGGCGTCGCACCTGTGGCCGCTCCAGCTCGTCGAGACCGGCATCGTCCTCGCCCTTGCCGCCGCGGCGGCCTACGCGGCCTTCCGGGTCTTCCGCCGCCGCCACGCCTGACCCGCCCGCCGGGCAGTACGGCCCCCGGGGAGCGACCCCCGGGGGCCGTACTGCGCTTTCCCTCACGTCATGTCCTTGTTACCGGGCATTCAGACGCCCTTGCGACCCTCACCCAATGCAGCCCGCTGTGCCCGCCTCCCCCAACGGGAGAAAACGTCTCGCCCCGGCCCTCTCCGACGCGCCGTCGACGCCTCTCGCGCGGAACAATGGGCCCATGAGCCAGCAGCCCGCCGAGGTCCCGGTCCAGCACCCCCAGCCGTCCGTCGCGTCCATAGCCGCGCACCGGCCGCACACCGTCGCCGCCACGGTCTCCGATCTCGAGCCCGACCTCGACGCCGACCTCGATTCGTACCAGGAGGACCCGGAGTCGACGCTCGGCACGGAGCTGCCCCAGGGGCGGTTCCTCGACCGCGAGCGCAGCTGGCTCGCGTTCAACGAGCGGGTCCTCGAGCTCGCGGAGGACCCGGCCACACCGCTGCTGGAACGCGCCAACTTCCTCGCGATCTTCGCGTCCAACCTGGACGAGTTCTTCATGGTCCGCGTCGCCGGCCTGAAGCGCCGGATCGCGACGGGCGTCGCCACGCGTTCGGCCTCGGGCCTCCAGCCCCGCGAGGTCCTCGACCTGATCTGGACCCGCTCGCGCGAACTCATGGCCCGGCACGCCGCCTGCTACCAGCAGGACGTCGCCCCCGCCCTGGCCGACGAGGGCATCCACCTGATCCGCTGGCCCGACCTGACGGAGAAGGAGCAGGCCCGCCTCTTCACGCTCTTCCGGCAGCAGATCTTCCCCGTCCTGACCCCGCTGGCCGTGGACCCCGCGCACCCCTTCCCGTACATCTCGGGCCTCTCCCTCAACCTCGCCGTCGTGGTGCGCAACCCCGTCAGCGGGCACCGCCACTTCGCCCGGGTCAAGGTCCCGCCGCTGCTGTCCCGCTTCCTGGAGGCCTCGCCCCAGCGGTACGTGCCCCTGGAGGACGTCATCGCGGCGCACCTCGAGGAGCTGTTCCCGGGGATGGAGGTCCTCGCCCACCACATGTTCCGGGTCACCCGGAACGAGGACCTGGAGGTCGAGGAGGACGACGCGGAGAACCTCCTTCAGGCGCTGGAGAAGGAGCTCATGCGGCGCCGCTTCGGTCCGCCGGTGCGCCTCGAGGTCGAGGAGTCGATCGACCCGTACGTGCTCGACCTGCTGGTGCGCGAGCTGAAGGTGTCCGACGCCGAGGTGTACCCGCTGCCCGGACCGCTGGACCTCACGGGACTCTTCGGCATCTCTGCGCTGGACCGGCCGGAACTGAAGTTCCCCAAGTTCATCGCGGGCACCCACCGCGACCTGGCCGAGGTCGAGTCGGCGTCCGCGCCCGACATCTTCATGGCGCTGCGCGAACGGGACGTGCTGCTGCACCATCCGTACGACTCCTTCTCGACGTCCGTCCAGGCCTTCCTGGAGCAGGCCGCGGGCGACCCCGACGTCCTCGCGATCAAGCAGACGCTGTACCGCACGTCCGGCGACTCCCCGATAGTGGACGCGCTGATCGACGCCGCCGAATCCGGCAAGCAGGTCCTCGTCCTCGTCGAGATCAAGGCCCGCTTCGACGAGCAGGCCAACATCAAGTGGGCGCGCAAGCTCGAGGAGTCCGGCTGCCACGTCGTCTACGGGCTCGTCGGCCTGAAGACCCACTGCAAGCTGTCGCTCGTGGTCCGGCAGGAGGGCGAGACGCTGCGGCGCTACTCGCACGTCGGCACCGGCAACTACCACCCGAAGACGGCCCGGCTCTACGAGGACCTGGGGCTGCTGACCGCCGACCCGCAGGTCGGCGCGGACCTCTCCGACCTGTTCAACCGGCTGTCCGGCTACTCGCGCCGCGAGACGTACCGCAGGCTGCTGGTCGCGCCGAAGTCGCTGCGCGACGGCCTGATCTCACGGATCAACAAGGAGATCGTCCACCACCGCGCGGGACGCCCCGCCTACGTCCGCATCAAGGTCAACTCGATGGTGGACGAGGCGATCATCGACGCCTGCTACCGGGCGGCGATGGCAGGCGTGCCGGTGGACATCTGGGTGCGCGGCATCTGCGCGATACGCCCCGGCGTGACAGGCCTCTCGGAGAACATCCGGGTCCGCTCGATCCTCGGCCGCTTCCTGGAGCACTCCCGGGTCTTCGCCTTCGGCAACGGCGGCGAGCCCGAAGTGTGGTTCGGCAGCGCCGACATGATGCACAGGAACCTCGATCGCCGCATCGAGGCGCTGGTACGGGTCACCGACCCGGCCCACCGCGCGGCCCTCACCAGGCTCTTCGAGACCGGCATGTCGGACACCACCGCCTCCTGGCACCTCGGCCCGGACGGCGCGTGGACCCGGCATGGGACGGACTCCGACGGCCAGCCGCTGCGGCACGTACAGGAGATGCTCATAGACGCCCGGAGGCGCCGGCGTGCACAGCCCTGAACTTTCCCGGCCGGACACCGTCGTCGCGGGCACGGCGGGCGAGGCGGTGGCCCACTACCTCCACGCCCAGGCCGCCGACTTCCTGCGCAGTCTGCGTCGGCACGGTGAGAGCGGCGCGGAGACGGCGGCCGTCGCGGACGCGGCCCGCTCGCTCCGGGCCGCGTCCCGCCGCATCAGCGGGACGCTCCACACCTTCCGTCCGCTGCTCGACCCGGCCTGGGCGGACGGCCTGCGCACGGAGCTGGCGTGGCTGTCCACGACCCTGGCCCAGGAGCACGCGTGCACCTCACGCCTGTCCCGCCTGCTGGACGCCCTGTCCCGCCTTTCGGGCACGGCCCCGCTGCCGCCGGCCCGCGGCGAGAGCCTGCCGCTGCACGGCTCCGCCGCACACAACGGTTCGGGCGGGGCCGAGTCCCGTCCCCACGGACCGGCCGGCTCCGGCCCTGCCGCCGCGGAGGCCCCGACGGGCACCGCGCACGCCGACGACGCGGCCAACGGGGCATCGGGCGCCCCCGCCGACGGGGACGGCACGGACGAAACGGCACCGGTCCCGCTCGCGGACGGCCACGCCGCGCCGCCGGCAGCGGGTGAAGGTCCGGCCTCCCGAGGCGTCCGGGCCACGGTGACCACAGCGGCAACGGACCGCGCCGGACGTACGGCCGGCTCCCCCTCCGGCAACGGCGCGCTCGCCGTGGGGGCCGCCCGGGCCGCGGCGCTGCTGGAGCGGCAGCTCACCCTCGCACGGACCCGCGCCCACTCCGGCGCACTCCAGGCGCTCGGCTCCGCACGCTTCCACGCGGTCGCCGACGCCGTCGCTTTACTGGCCTCCGAGCTCCCGCTCGGCCCCGCGGCCGCCGGTCCGGCCGCCGAGACCCTGGCGCTGCCCGCGGAGGCCGCCGAGCGACGCCTGCTGGCTGCGGTCGCCGAGCTGCCGCTGCGCAGGGCGGCCCACCCGTACAACGCGGAGGCACTCTTCAGCGGCCTCGCCGCGGCCTCCGCCGGTGAGGCGCAGGACGCCCCCTGGCACGAGGTCCGCAGACTGCTGCGGCTGCACCGCTACGCGCAGGAGGTGCTGCACCCCGGCACCGACCCCGCCCTGTGCCATGCGGGCATCCTGCTCGACCGGCACCGCGACGCGGCGGAAGCGGCCTCGGCGGCGGCCGCCGCGGCCCGCACCCCGCGCATCGCCCCGGCCACCGCGTACGCCCTCGGCGTGCTCCACGCCGACCAGCGGCACGAGGTCGAGGCGGCCAGGTTCGCCTTCCAGCAGGAATGGCGGCACGCCACCACGGCGGTCACGGCACCATGAACGGCGGGGCCACCGTGCTCGCCGCGGGGTGCGTGCTCTGGCGCCGCTCCCCGCACCGGGACGGCGGCATCGAGATCTGCCTTGTCCACCGGCCCAAGTACGACGACTGGTCCCACCCGAAGGGCAAGCTCAAGCACGGCGAGGACACCCTCGCCGCGGCCCTGCGCGAGGTCCTGGAGGAGACCGGCCACCGCTGCGTCCCCGGCGCCCGCCTCCCCACCGTCCGCTACCTCGCGAACGGCCGGCCCAAGCAGGTCTCCTACTGGGCCGCCGAGGCGACCAGCGGTTCCTTCGCCGCCGGCGACGAGGTCGACCGCATCGTGTGGCTGCCGCCCGCCGCCGCGCAGACCCGGCTCACCCAGCCCCGCGACCGCTCACTGGTCGACGCGCTCCTCCAGACGCTGCACACAGCGTGAGCACCCGGGAGCACCGTGTATGCACCAGACACGCAGACGAGTGAGCATTCGAACGGGCACCGGGTCGCCGGGCACGGTTCACCTTGCGTTCACTCTCGCCAGTCGGTTGCTTCATCTCATCTGCCTAATTTCGGCCTCAGACGGTGACCGGCACGGCGCCGGTCCCCCCACCCCGACGCACGCCGCCACGGACGGCGGCAACTGGAAGGAACACCAGAAAGTGAAGCTTCAGCGCAAGAACGGGCTTCGCGCCACCGCGCTCGGCGCCCTCGCGATCTCCGGCGCCCTGGTCCTCACGGCGTGTGGCTCGGACAACAACACGGCCACCGGCCCTGACGGCGGCGACAAGACCAACGCCGCGTCGAACATCAAGTGCGAAGACGCCAAGGGCCAGATCCTCGCGGCCGGCTCGAGCGCGCAGAAGAACGCCATGGACCTGTGGGTGAAGAACTTCCAGGCCGCCTGTTCCGGTGTCGAGGTCAACTACCAGCCCATCGGCTCCGGTGGCGGAATCACCAAGTTCACCCAGGGCCAGGTCGCCTTCGCCGGCTCCGACTCCGCGCTGAAGCCGGAAGAGGTCGAGGAGTCGAAGAAGGTCTGCAAGGGCGGCCAGGGGATCAACCTCCCGATGGTCGGCGGCCCCGTCGCGATCGGCTACAACCTGGAGGGCGTGGACAACCTCGTCCTCGACTCCGCGACCATCGCGAAGATCTTCGACTCGAAGATCACCAAGTGGAACGACCCGGCCATCGCCAAGCTCAACCCCGACGCGAAGCTGCCGAGCTCCTCCATCCAGGCCTTCCACCGCTCCGACGAGTCGGGCACCACGCAGAACCTGCACAAGTACCTCAGCGAGGCCGCCCCGGCCGACTGGAAGCACGACCCCAAGTCGAAGTCGTGGCTGGCCCCCGGTGGCCAGGCCGCCAACGGCTCCTCCGGTGTCGCCGCCCAGGTGAAGCAGACGCAGGGCTCGATCGGCTACTTCGAGCTGTCGTACGCGACCTCGCAGTCGATCTCCACCGTCAAGCTGGACACCGGTGCCGCCGCCCCGGTCGAGGCCACGAGCGAGAACGCCTCCAAGGCCATCGCCGCCGCCAAGGTCAAGGGCACCGGCAAGGACCTGGCCCTCTCCCTCGACTACAAGACCAAGGCCGAGGGCGCCTACCCGATCATCCTCGTGACGTACGAGATCGCCTGCGACAAGGGCAACAAGGCGGAGACCCTGCCGACCCTGAAGGCGTTCCTGAACTACACCGCGAGCGACGAGGGCCAGAAGGTCCTCACGGACGCCGGCTACGCGCCGCTGCCCGCCGAGATCGCGACCAAGGTCCGCGAGATCGTCCCCACCCTGTCCTGATGTCCGGCCGGGGCCGGTCCGCCGAGACGGACCGGCCCCGGCTTCCGGTGCACCGCCGCCTGGAGCCTCACCGCTCCGCAGACCGGAGACCCCGATGGATACAGCAACCACCACATCAGCCCCACCGCCCCGTGCCCCGCAGCAAACGGGCACCACCCGCGGCAAGCCCCGTCCCGGTGACCGCATATTCCTGGGCCTGTCCCGGGGAGCAGGCATCTCCCTCCTGGTCATCATGGCCGCGATCGCGGGATTCCTCGCGTACCGCGCGGGCATCGCCATCTCGAAGGACGACGCCAACTTCCTGACCACGTCCGAGTGGAACCCGGCCGGTGACCCGCCGGTCTTCGGCATCGCCGTACTGGCCTTCGGCACCGTCGTCAGCTCGGTCATCGCGATGGTCATAGCCGTGCCGGTCGCCATCGGCATCGCGCTGTTCATCTCGCACTACGCGCCGCGGAAGATCGCCACGCCCCTCGCGTACGTCGTCGACCTGCTCGCCGCGGTGCCCAGCATCATCTACGGCCTCTGGGGCGCCATCTTCCTGGTCCCCTACCTCGACGGCCTGAACAGCTGGCTCAACGAGTATTTCGGCTGGACGTACATCTTCGAGAAGACCGGCGAAGGCGTCGCCCGCAACCTGTTCACCGTGGGCATCCTGCTCGCGATCATGATCCTGCCGATCATCACCAACGTCACCCGCGAGGTCTTCCTCCAGGTGCCGAAGATGCACGAAGAGGCCGCCCTGGCGCTCGGCGCCACCCGCTGGGAGGTCATCCGGATGTCGGTGCTGCCCTTCGGCCGCTCCGGCATCATCAGCGCCTCCATGCTGGGCCTCGGACGTGCCCTCGGCGAGACGATGGCCGTCGCCGTCGTCCTGTCGCCGAGCTTCATCATCTCCGGGCACCTGCTCGACCCGGGCGGCGGCACCTTCGCCCAGAACATCGCCGCCAAGTTCAACGAGGCGGACGAATTCGGCCGCGACGCCCTGATCGCCTCCGGCCTCGTCCTGTTCGTGATCACCCTGGTGGTCAACGGAGCGGCCCGCGCGATCATCGCCCGCCGCAAGGAGTACTCGGGGGCCAACGCATGAGCCAGCTCGTCCAGGACAAGCGTCCGGTGGCCACCGTACGCACCGGTCCGCTCTCCCACGCCCGCCTCCCGCGCTGGGCCCCGGCGGCCATCGCGGCCGGCTCGATCGCCGCGGGCTGCGGCATCGGCCTGGCGGCCGGCTGGCACAGCCGCGTCCAGTGGGGCATGCTCGCCGCCCTCGTCTTCGTCCTCGCCACCTACGTGATCACCACGAAGGTCGAGAACTCCCGCCAGGCCAAGGACCGCGTCGCCACCAGCCTCGTCTGGGTGTGCTTCGTGCTCGCCGTCGTACCGCTGTTCTCGCTGGCCTGGGTCACGATCACCAAGGGCCTGGAGGTGGTCGACGGCTACTTCCTCGGCCACTCCATGAACGGCGTCCTCGACGCCGAGCCCGGCGGCGGCATCTACCACGCCCTGCTCGGCACCGTCGAGCAGGTCCTCATCGCCGCGGTCATCGCCGCCCCGATCGGCCTGCTCACCGCGATCTACCTCGTCGAGTACGGGCGCGGGAAGCTGGCCAAGGCCGTCACCTTCTTCGTCGACGTCATGACCGGCATCCCCTCCATCGTCGCGGGCCTGTTCGTCCTCGCCACCTGGAACCTGATGCTCGGCTTCGGCCCCTCCGGCTTCGCCGGCGGTCTCGCCCTCGCCATCCTGATGATGCCGGTGGTCGTCCGCTCCACCGAGGAAATGCTGAAGCTGGTCCCGAACGAGCTGCGCGAAGCCTCACTCGCCCTGGGCGTACCGAAGTGGCGGACCATCCTGAAGGTGGTCCTGCCCACCGCCATCGGTGGCATCACCACCGGCGTGATGCTCGCCGTCGCGCGTGTCACCGGTGAGACCGCCCCGGTACTGCTCCTCGTGTTCGGCACGAAGCTGATCAACCCGAACCCCTTCGAAGGCGCCCAGTCCTCCCTGCCGCTGTACGTGTACGAGCAGTACGCCGTCGGCACCGACGCCTCGATCGCGCGCGCCTGGGGCGCCGCCCTGGTTCTGATCGCCTTCGTCATGATCCTCAACCTGGTGGCCCGCGGCATCGCCCGCTGGAAGGCCCCGAAGACCGGAAAGTAGAACCACCATGGCCAAGCGAATCGACGTATCGGGCCTGACCGCCTACTACGGCTCCCACAAGGCGATCGACGACATCTCCATGACCGTGGAGCCCCGCTCCGTGACCGCCTTCATCGGCCCGTCCGGCTGCGGAAAGTCAACCTTCCTGCGCACCCTGAACCGCATGCACGAGGTCACCCCCGGTGGCCGCGTCGAGGGCAAGGTGCTGCTGGACGACGAGAACCTGTACGCCAAGGACGTCGACCCGGTCGCCGTGCGCCGCACGGTCGGCATGGTCTTCCAGCGGCCCAACCCGTTCCCCACGATGTCGATCTTCGACAACGTCGCGGCGGGCCTGCGGCTGAACGGCACCTACAAGAAGAACCAGCTGGCGGACATCGTCGAGCGCTCCCTGCGGGGCGCGAACCTCTGGAACGAGGTCAAGGACCGGCTCAACAAGCCCGGCTCCGGCCTCTCCGGCGGCCAGCAGCAGCGCCTGTGCATCGCCCGCGCGATCGCGGTCGAGCCGGACGTGCTGCTGATGGACGAGCCCTGCTCGGCGCTCGACCCGATCTCGACGCTCGCGATCGAGGACCTGATCGGCGAGCTGAAGGAGCGCTTCACGATCGTCATCGTGACGCACAACATGCAGCAGGCGGCTCGCGTCTCGGACCGCACGGCGTTCTTCAACCTCTCGGCGGTCGGCCAGCCCGGCAAGCTGATCGAGATCGACGACACCGAGCGGATCTTCGCCAACCCGTCCGTCCAGGCGACCGAGGACTACATCTCCGGCCGCTTCGGCTGACAGACGCCCCGGACCACCGGGGAGCAGACGTCCTGGGGTGCTGCATGGCGGTGCCACCCCAAGACGAAGGGCCCGCCCCTCTCCCAGGGGGCGGGCCCCACCACTTCCTCCACCACCACCGCGCCCGGGGCGGGAACGTGCGGGGCGTCAGGCTCCGGACCCGGTGCGGGGCCGGACCGGGCGGGGGGTGCGGGTCCGGACCGGGCGGGGGCCGGGAGCGGTCCGGGCCACGCCGAGCCCGGGTGCGAGGCCGGTCCGGGTACAGGTCCGGACCGCGCGGGGGGCCGTCTCCGGACCCGGTGCCGGGCCGGAACGTGCGGGGGGGGGTGCGGGGCCGGACCCGGCCGGGGGGTGCGGGGCCGGTCCGGTCCGGAGAGGGGGAGGGGCGTCCAGACCGGGCGGGTGCGGGTTCGGGCTTGGGGCCGGACCGATTCGGGTGCCGGTCCGGACCGCACTGCTGGGTCGAGGGCGCGTGGTGCGGCGGCGCCTGCGGCGGGCTTGTCCCCTACCCGCCCCTTCCCGAAACCGGGCTCCGCCCGGACCCGTAGCGCGCTCCGCGCGGTGTCCTCAAACGCCGGACGGGCTGAAAATGCCGCTGCGCGGCACCTCAGCCCGTCGGCGAAGACGCTCCGGCCTTCCTGGGAAGTGCCGGCCCGGGGCGACTCCAGCCCCGCCGGCGTTTGAGGCGCGGGGGTGCGGGGGCGGAGCCCCCGAGACACCGCGCGAAGCGCGGTGCCGGCCCCGGGCGGAGCCCGGTTCGGAAAGGCGCGGAGCCCGGTCCGGGGAAGGCGCGTGGTCCCGCACGGAGCCCGGTCCGGGGAAGGCGCGGGGTCCGGGGCGGAGCCCCGGGTTCGGGAAGGGGCGGGTAGGGGACAGGCTCACGCCCGCACCCACGCACCGTCAGCCGAAGATCAGGTACACCACGCCATAGCTGGCCGCCGCCACCATCGCCGCCGCCGGCATCGTGATGAACCACCCCAGGATGATGTTCTTCGCGACACCCCACCGCACCGCGTTCACCCGCTTCGTCGCGCCGACGCCCATGATCGCCGACGTGATCACATGCGTCGTCGAGATCGGCGCGTGGAACAGGAACGCCGAGCCGAACATGATCGACGCGCCCGTGGTCTCCGCCGCGAAACCCTGCGGCGGGTCCAGCTCGATGATCTTGCGGCCGAGCGTCCGCATGATGCGCCAGCCACCGGCGTACGTACCGAGCGACAGCATCACCGCACAGGCGATCTTGACCCAGGCTGGGATCGGGTCGCCCTGGTTCTCGACGTCGGCGATGACGAGGGCCATCACGACGATGCCCATCGTCTTCTGCGCGTCCTGAAGGCCGTGGCCGAGCGCCATGCCCGCCGCGGACACCGTCTGCGCGATCCGGAAGCCGCGCTTGGCCTTGTGCGGGTTGGCGCTGCGGAACATCCACATGATGCCGACCATCACCAGGTAGCCGACGGCCATACCGACGATCGGCGAGACGAACATCGGGATGACGACCTTCTCGAGCACCCCGGTCCAGATCACCTCGGTCCCGCCGGCGAGCGCCGCGCCGACCATGCCGCCGAACAGCGCGTGCGACGAGGAGGAGGGCAGGCCGAAGTACCAGGTGATCAGGTTCCAGACGATCGCGCCGACCAGCGCCGCGAACAGGATGCCCATGCCGCGTGAGCCGACGGGCGTCTCGATGAGTCCTTCGCTGACGGTCTTGGCGACGCCCTGTCCGAGGAAGGCGCCCGCGAGGTTCATCACCGCGGCCATCGCCAGTGCCACGCGCGGCGTCAGTGCCCTCGTGGAGACCGATGTCGCGATCGCGTTCGCGGAGTCGTGGAAGCCGTTGGTGTACGTGAAGAAGAGCGCGACCCCGATGGTCACGACCAGGGCAAAGGTGTCCACGTGGTTCAGGACTCCTTGACCGCGATGGTCTCCACCGTGTTCGCCACGTGCTCGAACGCGTCCGCGGCCTCTTCGAGCACGTCGACGATCTGCTTGAGCTTGAGGACCTCGATGGCGTCGTACTTGCCGTTGAAGAGGTGGGCGAGCAGCTTGCGGTGGATCTGGTCCGCCTGGTTCTCCAGCCGGTTGACCTCGATCCAGTACTCGGTGAGGTTCTCCATCGTGCGCAGGTGCGGCATGGCCTCGGCCGTCAGCTCCGCCGCCCGTGCCAGGACCTCGATCTGCTGCTCGACGCCCTTGGGCAGCTCTTCGACGTTGTAGAGGACGACCAGGTCGACGGCCTCCTCCATGAAGTCCATGATGTCGTCGAGGGACGACGCGAGGTTGTAGATGTCCTCGCGGTCGAAGGGCGTGATGAACGAGGAGTTCAGCTGGTGGAAAATCGCGTGGGTGGCGTCGTCCCCGGCATGCTCGGCGGCCCGCATCCGTTCCGCGATCTCGGCCCTGGCGGAGGATTCCGCCCCGAGCAGTTCCATCAGGAGCTTCGAGCCCGTGACGATGTTGTCCGCGGAGGCGGAGAACATGTCGTAGAAGCTCGTCTCCCTGGGGGTCAGACGAAATCGCACGTGGGGTCCTCGGGGTGCTTGGATTCGGTCAGGCTGATGCTAGGCGCATCATCCGGCCACGGCTAACCGGCAGTATCCCAGTGTCGCCCATCAGAACAAGGCGATCTGCACGGACCCCCACCGGATTCCACGCGATTCGTTACCATATACCCACGAGGGGTATACGCCCCCTTTCGGGACAACGGGAGGACACGATGACGACCACCGAGGCGGCCGGCCTTCCGGTCACGGAGCAGGAGACCGACCACGACCGCGGCGTGCACGGGTACCACAAGCAGAAGGACGAACACCTGAAGCGGCTGCGCCGTATCGAGGGCCAGATCCGCGGGCTGCAGCGGATGGTCGACGAGGACGTGTACTGCATCGACATACTCACTCAGGTCTCGGCTTCGACCAAGGCACTGCAGTCCTTCGCGCTTCAGCTGCTCGAGGAGCACCTGCGGCACTGTGTCGCGGACGCGGCGGTGAAGGGCGGCGCCGAGGTGGACGCCAAGGTGGAGGAAGCGACGAAGGCCATCGCCCGTCTGCTGCGGACCTGACCGGACGGCCGCGCGTGGCTTGATCTTTGCGGTCCCCGCCGCGTGCGGCACCGGTCGGACCGGCCGGTGCCGGTGCCGGTGCCGGTCGGATCAGCGCCGGGGCGCTCTCTCACCGGCAGGCGGCCCGCTCGGCCGCCACCATCAGGACCTCGTCGATACGGTCCGCGCTGAGTCGCTCCTCCGCGGCGGCCGACGCGGCGATCATCAGCTCGCCGCACAGCTCGATCTCGGCGAGGGCCACGTGGTCGTCCTGGACGGTGGTCGTACTGGGCGGGGCCACGTGCAATCACCTCTTCCGGCCGATGTCGGTTTCCTAGCGTAGGGAGCGGTGCACGCGCTGCGCATGGCACGTCCGGACCATTTAGGTTCTGACTCTCCCGGCCCAGGCACCCCTGGCCTCCTCCGCGCGGACGGGCCCGTCCGGCACGCTCAGGCCTCGACCTTTCCGGAGTAGATGTCCTTCTCGTCCGGGAGCTGGACGACCACCCGCGCCCCGAAGTCGAAGAGGACCGTGGTCGACGTGACGTCGACCGTACGGCCCTCATTGACGAACGCGAAGCGGTGCCGCACCTTCCGGAGCCTGCCCGCCTCGTCGAGGTAGGCATCGAACGGCACCACGTCCCTGGCGAACCCTTTCGCCGCTGCGGTCAGTGACGCTTTCGCATGAGGTTCCGCGACCCGCGCCGCCCGCTCGATGTCGGTGACGCCCTTGAAGTGCCGTACCTTCTGGCCGGCGATCTCCGCATCGCCGACGTATGTCACCCGGTCCGCGCCACGGAGCAGTTCGGCAGCGGTGAGCGGGTCGGTCGCTCCGCCCGTGACCAGATTCCCGTCGTCCAGGGTGGTCGTGTCCACCCTGACCCATTTGTCCGCGGGCACACCCGCGCCCCGGTTCTTCATGTACAGGGCGCCGGACGTCAGCAGTTCGGTGATGGGCTTGTGCTCGTCCTCGCCGGCGGCGTCCGGCGGCAGTACGACCTTCAGCCTGCCCATGCCCCGGACGAAGTCGTATACGCCCTCGCCCCGGATGGTGACCCGGGTGCCGCCCGAAGCCATCTCCATCGACGTACGCGCCTTGGAGCTCCCGGCCCCTGTCAGCGCGTCAGCGGCTCTGCGCACCTCGTCCGCCGTGCCGCCGGACCTGCCCGGGGCAGCTCCGTTGCCGTCCTCCGCGGCAGCGCCTGGGTCCGAGCACCCCCCGGCCGCCGCCACGGCCATGGCTGCCAGGACGGCGACCGCTCCGCCCCTGCGCTTGTGCTGCACCACCATTGCCTGCCAACCCCCAACACCGGACCGCTGCTTGTACGGGTCCCCCTTGCCCTCCGCCCGAGGGGCCGGGGAACGACCCATTCGCATAACGACCGCCCCGGCACGTCGTCACGCCGGTCCCGGAGGCTTTGCGGCGCCGGGGCCGCAGTACCGTTGACCCGTGCCCCAGCAGGACCCCTCGGCCGGCGACCCGGCGACGCATACGACCACCACCGTCGAGCGCGGCTCCTTCGCCGTGGCGCGCTGCACCTGCGGCTGGTCGGGACCGGCCAGACGGTCCCGGGACCGGGCCCGTACCGACGCCCGGTCCCACGTACTGACCCCCACGTCCTGACCGGGCCGTCGGCCCGGGAACCTGCCGGCGCCGGGAGCCGTCTCGTTCCCCAGGAGGTTCCATGGACCGGCGTGCGCTGCTGACCACCGCTGTCGCCCTCACCGCGGCCGCCGCTACGGGCTGCACGGAAAAGGAGGCCCGCACCGCGCCGGGCACCACCTCCTCCGGACCCACCCCGCCCGCCCCCTCGTCGTCGGCCACCAGGACCGCCGCCGCGGACTGGGCCGCCCTCGCCCGCGGCCTCGACGGGCAGCTGATCCGTCCCGGGGACGCGGCCTACGCGAGCGCCCGGCAGCTGTACAACACGCGCTTCGACTCGCTGAAGCCGGCGGCCGTCGCCTATGTGGCGGGCGAGGAGGACGTGAAGGAGTGCCTCGCCTACGCGCGGGCGCACGGCACACCGGTGTCCATCCGCAACGGCGGCCATTCCTACGGCGGCTGGTCCTCGGGCACCGGACGCCTCGTCATCGACGTGTCGTCGCTGGACCGGGTCGAGGCCGACGGCTCGATGGGCGCCGGCGCCAAACTCATCGACGTCTACAACACACTGGCCCGGCACGGCCGCACCGTCCCCGCCGGTTCCTGCCCCACAGTCGGCGTCTCCGGTCTCGCACTCGGCGGCGGCCACGGTGTCACCTCCCGCGCCTACGGGCTGACCTGCGACAGCCTCACCGAGGCGACGGTCGTCACCGCCGACGGCAGAACGCTGACCGCGAACGCCGACGAGAACAAGGACCTCTTCTGGGCACTGCGCGGCGCCGGGAGCGGCAACTTCGGGGTGGTGACACGGCTGCGTTTCCGCACCAGCCCCACCCCTGACACCGTCACGGCGTACCTCAACTGGCCATGGCCGAAAGCGGAACGGGTGCTCGCCGCCTGGCAGCGCTGGGGCCCCGACCAGCCCGACGAGATCTGGTCCTCGCTCCATCTGTCCGCGGGCCCGGGCGGCTCCAGGCCCACCCTGTCCGTCGTCGCCTTCACACTCGGAGCGGAGAGCGATCTGCAGAACGCGGTCGACCGGCTCGCCGGCGCGGCCGGCTCGGCACCCTCCTCCGTCGCACTGCGCCCCCGCAGCTACCGGGACGCCATGCTCGGCTACGCGAACTGCCTCTCCCTCAGCGAGGAACAGTGCCGGCTGCCGGGCAGCACCCCGGGCCGTGACCGGCAGGGCGCGCTGCCCCGCGAGACGTACGCCTCGGCCTCCGACTTCTACGACCGGGACATCGCGGCCGGCGGTCTGCGCGCGCTGATCGGGGCGGCGGAGGCCTTCACCCGTCTCCCGGCCGACGCGGGCGGCGGCGGTTCGATCGCCCTCACCGCCCTCGGCGGCGCGGTGAACCGGGTGGATCCGCTGGCGACGTCTTTCGTGCACCGCCGGTCACGGATGCTGGCCCAGTACATCGCCGCCTGGCGGCCCGGCACCGGCGGCGCCACGCAGCAGTCCTGGCTGCGGGACACCCATGCGTCGATGCGGCGCTACGCGTCGGGAGCGGCGTACCAGAACTACGCCGATCCGACCCTGTCCGACTGGCGCCGGGCCTACTACGGACCCGCCCTCGACCGGCTCACCCGGCTGAAGAAGCGGTACGACCCGGACCGCCTGTTCGACTACCCGCAGGCGCTCTGACCCGGACCTGCGTGCCGGCGGTTCCACCGGACCGGCCCGCGGCCCGAAGCGGAGGCTGCCGGACTCGTGGGGGCCACGCTCCCGGGCCGGCCGGGTACGCGCCCCACCCGGACGTCAGCGGCGCGCAGGAGAACGCCTCGCCAGGAACTCCTCGAACGTCACCTTGCCCAGGGCCTGCTCCGGCGTCAGATGCCCGCCCGCCCGGAACCCTTGATAGGCCTTGCCGGCCAGACGCACGTTCAGCAGCGGACGGCGCCGTCCGCTCGCGCGCAGGTAGGCCCGGGCCAGCTCGGGAAACGGACGGACCTGGGGGCCGCCCATGTCCGGCACGCGCCCCGCGGGCTCCCCGCCTGCGAGCTCGGCCAGCCGGGCGGCGACCTCCGCCACCTCGATCGGCTGGTCGGCGACCCCCGCCGGGAGCACCATGACCGGCAGCTTCGCCAAGCCCTGGAGGAGCCGCAGCACCAAGTCGTGGAACTGTGTCGTGCGCAGCACGGTCCAGCCGAGCCCCGACTCCTCGACCAGCTTCTCCACGGCGAGCTTGGTCCGGTAGTAGCCGAGCGGCACGCGGTCGACGCCGACGATCGAGATGTACACCAGATGCCGCACCCCGGCCCCGCGTGCCGCCTCGATCAGATGACGTGCCGCCTGCTCGTCGCCGCCGCGCGGCGAGCTCGCGCAGTGCACGACGGTGTCCACTCCCGCCACGGCCGCAGCCAGCCCTGTGCCCTCGCGCAGGTCCACGGCGTACGGCCGGGAGTGCCTGCTCAGCACCTGCACCTCGGCACCGTCCGCACGCAGCCGCTCGGTGACGAGCCGGCCGAGCGTTCCGGTGCCGCCGGTCACCAGGATCGTCGTCATCGCAGTTCTCATCCCTTCGCCGGGCGCGCGCTCCCTGGTGGAACGCCCGTCATCCGTTGAGAACCGACGAGCACCCGAAAATGTGACAGCCCCTTGGGACCGCGCTCACCAGCGGGTCACACGCCGGGGGCCATGGCGGCGAACTGCCGCCCCGCGAAAACAAGTTAGACCGGGTTCGCGACCACCCGCACCTGGGCGATCACACCGTCGCGCACTTCGCACGAGGCCACCCGGCCTGCCAGAGGCGCGGAAGCATCCGGCAGGCGGGCTGCGCCCCGAGGGACGACGGCCCGCACGCCCGGGAGAGGCCGGGGCGCCGGCCCGCACGCCCCACCACGCGGTCGGCCGGCTCCGCAGTCAGCGACTCAGCGGCCTCCGGCCCGGAGGGCGACGCCGGAGGTTCAGGCCGCGAGGCCGTTCTCGCCCTTGCCCTCGGCCCTCGGCTCCGGGATGTCCAGCGACTCGGGCCGCAGTGAACCGCCCGCCGAGGCCCTCTTGGACCGCACGAGCCACCCGAAGTGGCGTGAGCCCGCGATGGCCGACACCAGCGGCGTGAGCAGCGCGAGCGCCGGCGGGGCGAGCAGCAGCGCCACCGCCGTACCGAGGGCGAATCCGCCGATGACGTCGGTCGGGTAGTGCACGCCCATGTAGACACGGCAGAAGCCCTCGGCGAAGGCCAGCCCCAGCGCGGCGACACCGAACCTGCGGTTCGCCACGAACAGCCCGGCGGCGATCGCCATCGCCATCGTGGCGTGGTCGCTCACGAACGAGTAGTCGGTCTTCCCTGCGACGAGGACCTCGAGACCCTCGTGCGAAAGGAACGGCCGGGGCCGTTCCACGAAGCCCCGGATGGGGATGTTGACGAGGAGGGCGATACCGGCGGCGAGCGGTGCCCAGATCAGCCCGGCGACCGCCGAGACCGAGTCCTCCGCGCTGCCGCGCCGGCGCACGCTCCACCAGCACCAGAGGCCGACCAGCACGAGGGCGAGCATGATCCCGTACTCGCCGACGAACTCCATGGTGCGGTCGAGCCAGGTGGGCGCGTCCTTGGCGAGGCCGTTGATGTCGTAGAGCAGGCCGACATCCGGGTTCACACCGTCTGCTGCGAGTCCAGCCATCTGCTGCGGCCCCTTGCCTTGTGCCTGCCGGCGCACCTGCCTGTGCGCCGTCCTGGATCAACCCCCGTGGTCAGTGCGGTGTCTGCTGCATGGTCAGTGCGGCCTTCCCTGCCCAGGGAACGACGTGATCGGCGGTCGCGTTCCACTCTCCACCGAACGATCACCATGACGTTATCGAAGAGTGACACGTCGTCGCAGCTCAGAGCCCTGGCACCACCGTCGTGTTCCAGCCACTCGGACGCTTCCGCTCATGCCTCAGGAGCCTTCGGCAGATCCGTGGGCAGGGCGCGCGCGCCGTCCTCGGTGACGCGTGTCGCGCCGAAGTAGTCCGGGGTGTCGATCTTGTCGAACCGGATCACCGCACCGGTGTACGGGGCGTTGATCATGTACCCGCCGCCGACGTACAGCCCCACGTGCCGGATCGCCCTCGAGTTGGTCAGGTCGTCCGAGAAGAAGACCAGATCGCCCGGCAGCAACTCGTCCCGCGAGGGGTGCGGCCCGGCGTTGTACTGGTCGTTCGCCACCCGCGGCAACTCGATCCCCACCGTGCGGTAGGCCGCCTGCGTCAGGCCCGAGCAGTCGAAACGCCCACCCTGCTCCGGCGTTCCGTTGCCGCCCCACAGGTACTTGGTGCCCAGCTTCTGTTGCGCGAAGTAGATGGCCCCGGCCGCCTGCTTCGACGGCTCCACCCGGCCGACGGGCTTGGCGAAGCTCTGCTCGAGCGTCCGGATGACCTTCACGTAGTTCTGCGTCTCACGGTACGGAGGCACACCGCCGTACTTGATCACCGCGTATGCGCCCGCGTTGTACGCGGCGAGCATGTTGTCGGTCGGATCACCCGGCGCCTTGCGAACATATCCGGCCAGTTCGCAGTCGTACGAGGCCGCCGACGGGATCGCGTCCTCCGGGTCCCACACATCGCGGTCCCCGTCCTTGTCCCCGTCGATCCCATGGGTGGCCCACGTGCCCGGGATGAACTGGGCGATGCCCTGCGCGGCGGCGTGGCTCTGCGCCCTCGGGTTCCAGCCGCTCTCCTGGTAGAGCTGGGCGGCGAGCAACGCGGGGTTGATGGCCGGGCAGAGGTTCCCCCACTGCTGCACCAGCGACTGGTACTTCGCCGGCACGGCCCCCTTCGCCAGCCCCACCGCCCCGTTCTTGGAGCCACCGAGGAGCCCGGAGGCCGCCGAGTACGTGCCGACGACGAGCAGCGCGACGAAGCACAGGCAGAACCCGATCGAGAGCCCGGCGACCAGCCACGCCTTACGCACCGTCAAACACCCCTCAGCGCCCGGTAGTCCGCATCGGCGTCAGTCTAGGCGTCCACCCGCCTCCCGTGGAGGCGCTCACCCGGGCGCACCGGCTCACCCTGTCCGCCGTCTTCGACGAGCGCCGCGGGAGGCATGCATCTCCGGCAGGGCGCGGCCGACACGAACTTCGAGACCACACTCTCCGAGGACGCGGCAGCCGTGCGAGAGATCGCCAAGGATCCGTACCGTCTCGTTTCCCTCGGGCTCGACGAGAAACACAGCGAGCGTGGACTGCGACGATGCGGCGGCCGGCCCGTGACCATCGCGTGCCCGGAGCCGGCCGGGCCGGGGCGGCATGCCCGCCCCGGCGGCCCCGGCTACGGCTTGCGCCCCACGCCCCCGTACATCGCGACCTCTTCCGGGCTGAGCGGCTCGGCGGGATCCGGGCGCCAGCGGTTGCAGGAGACCACGCCGGGAGGAAGCAGCTCCAGGCCGTCGAAGTAGCGCTCCACCTGCTCCGGCGTGCGCTGGGTGAGACGCGGGGTGCCGTGCTCGTTCCAGAAGGCGACCGCCGCGTCCACGTCCGGCATCGACGGGCTGGTGATCGTGTGCGACAGCGCGAGGTGGCTCCCGGACGGCAGTGCGTCCATGAGCCGGCGCACCACCCCGTACGACTCCTCGTCGTCCTCGATGAAGATCACTACGCCGAGCAGCATCAGCGCGACGGGCTCGGAGAAGTCGAGCGTCTTGGCCGCCTGCTCCAGGATCGTGTCGATGTCCCGCAGGTCGGCGTCGAGATAGTCGGTGCTGCCTTCCGAGGTGCCGGTCAGCAGGGCGCGGGCGTGTACGAGGACGAGCGGGTCGTTGTCCACGTAGACGATGCGCGCGTCGGGGGCGACGCTCTGGGCCACCTGGTGGGTGTTGTCGGCGCTCGGCAGACCCGTCCCGATGTCCAGGAACTGACGGATTCCAGCCGTTCCGGCGAGATGCCGCACGGCGCGACCGAGGAACTTTCGATCGGCCAGGGCGTAGTCCCCGATGCCCGGATGCAGGGTCCGGATCTGGTCGCCGACCTCCCTGTCGACCGGATAATTGTCCTTGCCACCGGTCCAGTAGTTCCAGATCCGCGCCGTGTGCGGGCGCGTGGTGTCTATACGAGCGGCCATGGGCGCGTTTTCGGTCACCCGGCGAAGCGTAGGCAACTCGGCCTGTGAGCAACAGGGTTGAGTAGAAACCGGCACAGATGCCGTCGCGAGGGCACCCCGGACCCCGCGAAACTGGTCTGGACCAGTTGCGGCTACTCTGTGTGACGCAGCCCAGAAGGCTGAGGTCAGACCCCCCTCCGGCGACCACGGCGGGGACCGGTAACACAGCACCACAGGAGCAACACGTGAAGAACGCTGCGAGCGTGACGGACGCACCCGCCACACAGGACGCCCGCGGGGGAAGAACAGAACGCCGAAGCAGTGACGCGGGCGGCACGGTGGCGACGGTGACCTTCATCGCACTCCTCGCCATCGCACTGGGCGTGCTCGGCTACATGGTGGCCATCCGCTGAACCGGGGCCGAGGCCCGGTGAGCACTGCGGCGGCGCGGATCCCGACGGGGATCCGCGCCGCCGTCGTCGTAGCCCGCACGAACCACCCCAAAGGTGGAACAACGACAGTCATTGCTCGAAGTCACCCTCCGTGATACACAGAGTAACCATGCATCCACTCGCACCGATCCGAACCGCGCCACCGCAGGTCAGGGGGGCCGGCTCGGTCATACGTGCGGAGATCGGGTAAAGAGACCCTCCAAGTCGGCATACGCGGGCGGTTTCATCAGCGAAGATAGAGCCTGAGCCTGTGCCGAGCCGGCGTGGGCGGCCAACAACCCATCTGGGGCGGTGAGTTACATGATCCTGGCAGCCGAAAAGGGCGATATCACCACCATCATCGGCGGAATCGCCCCGAACTGGGGGCCGTTCGGGAGCCTGGGCAACGAGGCTCGAGTGATGATCGAGGTCGTGATGGCCATTGCCATCCTGCTCTGCCTCGGCATCGCGATCTGGGGAGCGGCCAAACAACGCATCGGCGCGACGGCACTGCGCGACACGTTCAGCGCCGAACAGGGCAAGGGCCTGATCGTCGCCGGTCTGACCGGCGTCTTCATCATCGGGTCACTGGGGACCTTGTTCACCATCGTCTACGGGATGGCTGTCTAGCACCCGTCAGTCCTCTCCGGGCACGCCCGGGCCCACCGTTCGAGGTTGCGTCTCCCTGATGTCGAGTCACCACACCGCGCCGACGCGGCAAGCAGTTCGTCCACCACTGGTTGAGGGGGCCTGGGCCAGATGAGCCTCGGCGACGATCACGGCTACGGCGGCGAGCCGGGCCGTACGAGCGACGGCTTCGGCGGCTCGGGCCAGACCCGTACCCGCCTCCCGGGCAGCACCGACACGGACGTCTACGGCGGCGCACGGCGCACGGGGCGCAGCAGCTCACGGTCGCTCATCACGGTGGTGGGTGTGGTGGTGCTGCTGATCGCGGCGATCGCCTTCGCCAACCAGGGCGGCAGCGCGGACTCCCCGCCGGAGGCCGCCGGCAAGGCCCCCAAGGCCCAGCCGACGGCCCCGTCGGGCGTCCGCCCGGTGAAGGGCAACGCGGGCGGCATCCCGACGGGGTACGCGCAGGACGAGCAGGGGGCGCAGAGCGCGGCGGCGAATTACGCGGTGGCGCTCGTGTCGGCCGAGATCCTCAAGCCCGACCCGCGGCGCGCCATCGTGCGTCAACTGTTCGTCGCCGCCAAGGTCCCTGAGCTGGAGTCAAAGCTCGACCAAGCCTACGACGAGACCTTTCTGGACAAGCTCGGTCTCGATGCGAACGGCAACGCCGCACCGGGCATGACATATGTGTCCCGCACAGCGCCTGTCGGGACCAAGGTCACCAAGTACAACGACACCAGCGCGACCGTCGAGGTCTGGTGCACAGGTGTGTTCGGAACCGCTGGAGTCAGCTCCACCAACCCGGTGACGAACGACTGGTTCACCATGACGCTGCAGCTCCGGTGGACGGATGCGGACTGGAAGGTCGAGAACTTCTCTCAGAAGGACGGCCCAGCACCGGTGAACGCGGATCGCACAGCCTCCAGCGCCGACGAAATCGCCAAGGCAGTCGAGCAGTACGGAGGGTTCACCTATGCCCGGTAGCCCGCGACGCGCAGCACTCACGGTGGCAACGGCGTTCGCCACCGTGCAGGCAGCGGCCGTCCTGACCGCGACGGAGGCCACTGCGGCTCCCACGCCCTCGCCTTCCGACCAGGGCAAGTGCGACCTTATCGTCGGCCCCGCCCGCGACTACTGCGAGAACGGCGAAGCCCCCGCCACCCCCGGTCGGTCGTCCGTCGACGACCCCACCGCCGCGCTCGATCCGTTGTCGTCGCTCGCCCGCGGCTGCGCCGACGCCGCGTCGTGGACGATCGGGAAGCTGTCGCAGGCCGTCGAGTCGACGGCCACCGTCGACTTCACGAACCTGACCTTCCTCGCCCACTACGCCAT
The DNA here is from genome assembly GCF_052068155.1 of Streptomyces sp. OZ13. NCBI lineage: Bacteria > Bacillati > Actinomycetota > Actinomycetes > Kitasatosporales > Streptomycetaceae > Streptomyces > Streptomyces sp. OZ13. The sequence continues at coordinate 145,605 of NZ_JBQHCZ010000019.1, forward strand.
CGTCTTCGCCGCCGCCTCGATCCTCACGCTCCTCCTGTGGCTGCTGGCCGTCGCCAAGCGGGCCATCCGGGGCGTGCCGTTCATGACGGCCGTCTCCGAGGCGATCGGGTTCCTGTGGCTGACGGTCCTCGCGTCCGCGTTCACGCCGCTGATCCTCTACACACTCGTCTCGGTCACCGACAGCGTCACCGAGGTCGTCTCAGGCAGCACGTCCGGGCAGACGGAGATGTTCTTCGGGAACTTCTCCAAGGCCCTCGCCAAGGGCGACGACATCGGCGGCGGACCGATCATGCTGATCGTCGTCTCGCTCGTCACGATCCTCGCAGCCGGGGTGCTCTACCTGGAGCTGTTCATCCGGGCCGTGCTGCTCTACGTCGGCGCGCTCCTCGGCGTCGTCGTCTACGCGGGCCTCGTCGACAAGAACATGTGGGGCCACGTCCGCCGCTGGGCCGGGATCATGATCGCGATCATCCTGGTCAAGCCGGTGATCGTGATCGTGCTGGGCCTCGCGGGCGCGCTCTCCGCCGACGACGGGCCGGACTCGTTCTCCGCCGTCGTGTCCGGGCTGGCGATCATCCTGCTCGCCATCTTCGCCTCCGCGATGATCTACCGTTTCGTCCCCGGGTTCGGCGACGAGATCGCCGCCTCCCGCAACAATCGCATCCAGAACGGCGCCGAGGGCAAGGCGGCGGCCGTCATCAGCTCGCCTGCCGCCCTCGTCTCCCAGGGCATCAAGACCCACAGTTCCCGTGGCAACACCGGTGGCGACAGCGGCGGCAGCACCCCCCGTCCCGCCAATCCCGCTTCCGGCGGCATGGCGGCCCACGGCAGCCGTACTCCCGCGGCCGGCGGCAGCGCCGCGCCCGCGCCCCGTAACAGCCCGACCGGCGGTACCCCGCACAGCAATCGCAACAGCACAGGAGGTGGCCGGCGTTGACGACCCAGTCCCAACCGATCACGCCCCGCCGCACGTACCTCATCGGCCGTGCCCGGCCGAACGCGGTCATCGGCAAGAACCGCGAGACCGGCGAGATCGCGCTGATCATCGCCGGCGCGTTCCTCGGCATGATGAGCGGGCTGCTGGTCCCGGTCCTGTCCCTGCGCATCGTCCTGCTGATGGGCTTCCCGATGCTGGCGCTCGCCGCCGTCTACGTGCCCTACAAGCAGCGCACCTTCTACAAATGGTTCGAGATCAACCGCAGCTACAAGCGTTCCCTGCGCAGCGGCGGCACTCTCTACCGGTCCGGCGCCGTCGAGGCCGGCACCCGGCTCGACGGGCGGGAGGTCGAGGTGGGCCCGCCGCCCGGCATCGGGCGGATCAACTGGCTGGCCGCACCCTTCGGCCCCGACGAGATCGCCGTGCTGCTGCACGCCGACCGCCGCACCGTCACGGCCGCGATCGAGATCGAGGGCCCGGGCGTCGGCCTGCGGGACAGCGAGGACCAGGAGGCCCTCGTCGACCGCTTCGGCACGCTGCTGAAGCATGTCGCCAACGGCGACGGCTTCGTGACCCGGCTTCAGATGCTCGCCCGTACCCTCCCCGCCGACCCGGACGCGCACGCCAAGGACGTCGCCCAGCGCGGCAACGCGGCGGCGCCCGGCTGGCTCCAGCAGTCGTACGAGCAGCTTCAGTCGATGGTGTCGACGTCCAGTGAGCAGCACCGCGCCTATCTGGTGGCGTGCATGCACTACTCCCGCGACCTTGCCGCGGAGGCGCACGCCATGGCCCGTGCCGTTCGCCATGCCTCGGGCGCGAAGCGGCTCGACAAGGACGCCGGTCTGGCCGTCGTCATGGCGCGTGAACTCACCGACATCTGCGCCCGGCTCGCCGAGGCCGACATCCGCGTACGGCAGCCCCTGGGACAGTCCCGGCTCGCCTCGCTCGTGCACTCCATGTACGACCCGGACCACCCCATCGACCACATCCAGGCAATGACGAAACGGAACGCCTGGCCGGCCGAGCTGGACGCAGTCGAGCCCACCTACCTCCAGGCGAAGACCCGCGAATCGTCGACCCGCGCCCCGTGGTGCCACTCCACCGCGTGGGTGAAGGAGTGGCCGATGACCCCTGTCGGCGTCAACTTCCTTGCCCCGCTGCTCGTCCACACCCCCGACGTGATCCGTACGGTCGCGGTCACCATGGACCTGGAGCCCACCGAGGTCGCCATCGAGCGGATGCTCACCGAGAAGACCAACGACGAGGCGGACGCCAGCCGGGCCGCCAAGATGAACCGGACCGTCGACCCGCGCGACATCGCCGCGCACGGCCGGCTCGACCAGCGGGGTGAAGATCTCGCGAGCGGTGCGGCGGGGGTCAACCTCGTCGGGTACATCACTGTGTCGTCGCGTTCGCCCGAGGCCCTGGCCAGGGACAAGCGCACGATCCGGGCCTCCGCCGGCAAGTCGTACCTGAAGCTGGAGTGGTGCGACCGCGAGCATCACAGGGCCTTTGTGAACACCCTGCCGTTCGCGACCGGCATCCGACGCTGACCGAGAGGGCAGTCCGCCATGCGAGATCCGCTGTCCGTCCTCACGGATTCCTTCACCTCCTTCCTCTTCGGGAAGGTGGAGACCACCCGTCTTCCCGTCCGTACCTCGACGGGCCAGGCACAGGCCGTCTACCTGCCCACCGCCGCGCCGGGCCTCGGCGACTCGGGTGTGATCATCGGCCGCGAGGTCTACAGCGGCAAGGGCTACATCTACGACCCGTTCCAGCTGTACGGGCAGCAGCTGCCCGCCCCGCACTGGCTGGTGCTCGGCGAGTCCGGCAACGGCAAGTCGGCGCTCGAGAAGACGTACGTACTACGGCAGTTGCGTTTCCGCGACCGGCAGGTGGTCGTGCTCGACGCGCAGGGCGAGGACGGCGTCGGCGAGTGGAACCTCATCGCGCAGGAGCTGGGGATAACCCCCATCCGGCTCGACCCGATGACGGCGCTCGACGGCGGTATCCGCCTCAATCCGCTCGACCCGTCGATCACCACGACCGGCCAGCTGGCGCTGTTGCGCACCATCATCGAGGTCGCGATGGGGCACGGCCTCGACGAGCGCGCAGGCTTCGCGCTCAAGGTCGCCCACGCGTATGTCAACGCCAGCATCACCGACCGGCAGCCGGTCCTCACCGACATCGTGGAGCAGCTTCGGCATCCCGAACCGGAGTCCGCGGAGGCGATGAACGTCGACATAGACGACGTACGCGCCTGGGGCCTCGACGTGGCACTGGTCCTGGACCGGCTCGTCGACGGCGACCTGCGCGGCATGTTCGACGGACCGACCACCGTCGGCATCGACCTCGACGCCCCGCTGATCGTCTTCGACCTGTCGCACATCGACCGCAACTCCATCGCCATGCCCATCTTGATGGCGATCGTCGGTGTGTGGCTGGAGCACACCTGGATCCGGCCCGACCGCAAGAAGCGCATCTTCCTGGTGGAGGAGGCGTGGCACATCATCAACAGCCCGTTCGTCGCGCAGCTCTTCCAGCGGCTGCTGAAGTTCGGGCGCCGGCTCGGTCTGTCGTTCGTCGCGGTGGTCCACCATCTGAGCGACGTCGTGGACGGCGCGGCGGCCAAGGAGGCCGCCGCGATCCTCAAGATGGCGTCCACCCGGACGATCTACGCCCAGAAGGCCGACGAGGCGCGGGCCACCGGGCGGGTACTCGGCCTGCCACGTTGGGCCGTCGAGATCATCCCGACACTGACTCCGGGTATCGCCGTGTGGGACGTCAACGGCAACGTCCAAGTGGTCAAACACCTCGTGACGGAGGCGGAGAGGCCCCTCGTCTTCACCGACCGGGCCATGACGGAGTCCTCGGCCCCTTCCGTGCCGGAGCATGTCCAGGCCGCGGAATGGGAGGCGGAGCAGCGCGCGCGGCTCATCGAACAGCAACGGTTGGACGAGTCGTCCGAGTCGACGGTGGCATGAGATGCACGAGGGGCGTCAGGGACAGGGCGGCGGCCGGCCAGGAGAGCGCCAAGGGGGCGTCCCGGACGGCCTGTTGGTCGGGCTGCTGGCCTTCCTTCTCGGCCTGACGCTGCTCGTCTGGTCGGCGACGGGACTCGCCGGTCTGTTCGCCCACGGCGCCTGGCCGGCGGGCGTCACGTTCGGCAACACGCCCACCGCCATGCGGGAACTCGCCGCCGCCCCGCACGACCTGGCCGGCGCCTGGCCCACCACGCCACCGGCGCAGCTCTCGGGCTACGGACTTTTCTGGGGCCTGCTCATCGGCCAGTTGATGGTGCTGATCGTGCTCACGGTGTTCACACTCGGCACCGTCGCACGCTGGCGCACCGTCCGGGCGGCGGCACGCGAGGAGCGCAGCCGGCTCCGGGAGCAGCCCTCGCGGGAGCAGCGGCCGCACCAGGAGGCCCCCATACACGCACAGGTCATGGCTGAAGCGGCGCCCGCTGCCGAGGCCGCTCCCGTCGCGCCCGTGGAAGCGCCCGCGGCGGTCCCGATCCCCACCGTCCCGGCCCCGCGCGCCCGTACACCACGCGTGCTGTACGGCGACCGCACCGTCCGCCGCCCCGCCGCCGTGCAGGCCCTCCTCGACGCCGAGGGCCCGGCGCTCGTCGTCACCTCCGACCCCACGGTGTGGGCCGACACCAAGGACGCGCGGGCCAAGCTCGGCCCCGTACTGGTCTACGACCCCGGGCACCTGTGCGACACCCCCGACCGGCTGCACTGGTCCCCCACGACGCACTGCGAGGACGACAGGACAGCGGCGGCCCGCGCGACCGCCGTGCTGGCGCCCGTACGCCCCCGGGCACTCATCGACGCCACCATGGCGGACACGGCAGAGACGCTCCTGCGTTGCTGGCTCCACGCCGCCGCCGTGGACGGCCGCCCGTTCCGCCAGGTCCACCGCTGGGCCCAGGGCACCGGCGCCCACGAGCCGGTACGCATCCTCCGCACCCACCCCAAAGCGACGGCGGGACTCGCCGGGCTCCTCGAGTCGGCGCTCACCGCCCACCCGGAACGGCGCGAAGTGGCACAGCAGTTGGCCATTCGTGCACTGTCCGCGCTGTCCTCCGTCCACATCCGTGAGGCGTGCACACCGAATCGAACGGATTCGCTCGCCCTGGAATCATTCGTGAACGAAGCGGGCACGCTCTATGTGGTGGGTGAACCGATCGAGGATCCTCGCACCCACCCTGGCGCGATGCCTCTGTTGACGGCGCTCGCCGCAGACGTGGTCGAGCACGGCCGCCGCATGGCCGCACGGTCATCCGACGGTCGGCTCGACCCACCAATGACGCTCGTGCTCGACGACGTTGCGGCCGTCGCCCCGCTCCCCCGCCTCCCAGAACTTCTGGCCACCGGCCAGGACCAGGGACTGCCGACGCTCGCCCTGCTCCGCTCCCCCGAACAGGCCCGCGCACGCTGGCAGGACGCGCTCCCCGCACTCTGACCTCCGCCCCCGCTATCGCCGGATCTCGTACTCCCGGGCCGGCGGGTCCTCGGGCACGGGCGCAAGGTCGTCGCTCGGCACGAACCCGACCTTGCGGTACAGGGCCGCGGCCCGCTCGTTGTCCTCGTGGAACAGCAGCCGCACCCGGTCCACCCGCGGCGAGTCCAGCGCCCACGACCAGTCCAGCGCGGCACGGAACAACTCCGCCGCGAGCCCGCTGCCGCGCGCCTCCGCCCGTACGAACACCCCCACCACATGGGTCTGGTCGACCGGCGCCGGCTTGCCGATACGCGCGCTGCCCTTGGATTCCACCAGCACGGACACCGTGCCGTCCCACCGGCCGTCCGGCGCCTCGGCCACGAACTGGACGACGTCCAACCCGGCGGCGGCCGACGAAGTGCGCTCCTGCCAGAACGAGTCGGGCTGTCCGATGGCCTGCTCGTACGACTCGTAGAACGCTATCGGGGCAAGAGGGTCCTGAAGGGCGGCCAGCCGCAGGTCGCGGGCCTGCGCCCACTCCTCGGCGCGCACGCGCCGGATCACATGTTCCATCCCCCGATACTGGCCCTGCCCTGCGCCCCTGAGCAATGCCGTTTCCCGGTCGTACCCAGGTACTACGCCGCTCCCCGGGCTCCCGCCCGCGGTCGGACGACCGGCCCTCTCCCGCTCCATAGCGTCGGTGACATGACCGAATCACACGGCATCGAAGCCGTCGGACTCACCAAACGCTACGGCGACAAGACCGTCGTCCAGGACCTCACCTTCAGCGTCAGGCCGGGCTCCGTCACCGGCTTCCTCGGACCGAACGGCGCCGGCAAGTCCACCACCATGCGCCTCCTCCTCGGCCTCGACGCCCCCACCCGCGGGCACTCAACCGTCGGCGGTCGCCCCTACGCGACCCACCCGGCGCCCCTCACCCAGGTCGGAGCCCTGCTGGAGGCCCGCTCCATCCACCCCGGGCGCACCGCCAGGAACCACCTTCTCGCGCTCGCCCACACCCACGGCATCCCGACCTCCCGCGTCGAAGAGGTCATCGGCATGACCGGCCTGACCGATGTCGCAGGGCGGCGGGTCAAGGGCTTCAGCCTCGGCATGGGCCAGCGTCTCGGGATCGCCGCAGCCCTCCTCGGCGACCCGGCCACCCTGATCCTCGACGAACCCGTCAACGGACTCGACCCCGACGGCGTCCTCTGGATCAGAACACTCCTGAAGTCCCTCGCCGCGGAGGGCCGTACGGTCCTCGTCTCCTCGCACCTGATGAGCGAGATGGCCCTCACCGCCGACCACCTCGTCATCATCGGCCGCGGCAGGCTGCTCGCCGACACGACGGTGGAAGCGTTCGTGCGGGACGCCGGCGCGTCCGCCGTGAAGGTGGTCTCACCGGAAGCGTCCTCCCTCGCCGGCGTCCTCGGCGGACCGGGCATCGACGTGGAACGGGCAGGCCCCGACGAGCTGCTCGTACGCGGCACGGACAACAGGAGCATCGGCCGTACCGCCGCCGCCCACGGGATCCCCCTGTTCGAACTGACCCCTGTCACCGCATCGCTGGAACAGGCCTTCATGGACCTCACGCACGAGGCGGTCGAGTACCAGGCCGTCCCGCTCGAAGGAGCAGCAGCATGAGCACGTACGAACTGACCCCCACCCGTGTGCTGCGCTCCGAGTGGCACAAGCTGTGGACGCTGCGCTCGACCTGGATCACCCTGATGTCGGCCGGGCTGCTGACGTTCGGCATCGGCCTCCTCATGGGCGCCACCTACGAGACGGGCGGTGGCGACGGTGACGTGGACGTGGTCGTACTCACCCTCATCGGCGTCCAGTTCGCACAGATCGCGTTCGCCGTCCTCGGCATCCTCGTCACCGCGGGCGAGTACTCGACCGGCATGATCCGTGCCTCGATGACCACGGTGCCCCGCAGGCTCCCGGTGCTCTGGTCCAAGGCGGCCGTCTTCGCCGCCGTCACCTTCGCCGTCACGCTCACCACCGCGTTCGTCACCTTCCCGACGGCGCAGCTCTTCTTCGCCGGCACCGACCAGGAGGCCTCGCTCGGGGACCCGGGAGTCGTGCGCGCCCTCGTGGGCAGCTCGGCCGGACTCACCCTGCTGGGGCTGATCGCCCTCGGACTGGGTGCGCTCGTGCGGTCGGTGCCCGGAGCGATCGGCGCGTTCATCGGCGGCATGATGGTGCTGCCCGAGGTGATCTCCATGCTCCCGTACGACGTCGTGGCCGATGCCGTGGAGTACTTCCCCACGAAGGCCTTCGAGTCCCTCCTCTCGTCGGAGGCGATCCCAGGAGCGGCCTCACCGGGCGGCGCACTGCTGGCCCTGACCCTGTGGGCGGCCGCGACCCTCGCGGCGGCCGCCGTCCTGATCAAGCGCCGGGACGTCTGAGGCCGGGCCGGCCGGTGTACGAGGATGTGAGCATGCGCATGGCCCAGCAGAAGCGCCCCCCGCAGGCCGCCCCCGCTCCACAGGGCTGGTCGACCGGCGCCCAGCCGCTCACCCGCCGGCTCCAGCGCCTCACCGAACGACTGCGCGCCTTCGACCGCCGCCGCCCGCTGGTCTGGGACCTCCACCTCACCGCGGTGTTCGTGTTCGCCGCGCTGGTGGACGCGGCGGGCGGCTGGCGCAACGTCGCCTTCAACGACGATGTGCCGTCGTGGCTGGTGCTCACCATGAGCCTGGGCTTCTCCGTGCCGCTGCTGTGGAGGCGCGGCCATCCGCTCGCCGTGCTCCTGGTGATGCTGCCGTTCTCCCTGGCCAACGCGGCGAGCGGCGCGCATCTTCAGGCGTCGTTCCTTCAGATGATCGCCGTCTGCAACATCGCGCTGCGACTGCCGTTGCGCACCCTGGTGTGGTCGTTCGGCACCGTGCTCGTCCCACTGGCGGTCGGTGCCACGGCCTACCCGGTGGGCAGTTGGGACCAGCAGTTCGTGCCGATGTTCTACAGCTTCGCGCTCGTCGCCCTGTTGGGACTCGCCGTCCGTTCGCGGCAGGAGTTCACGGCCTCCCTGGTGGAGCGCGCCAGGCAGCTCGAGGTGGAGCGCGACCAGCAGGCGCAGCTCGCGGCAGCCGCGGAACGCACCCGAATCGCCCGGGAGATGCATGACATCATCGGCCACAACCTGTCGGTCATCACCGGTCTCGCGGACGGCGGCGCCTACGCCGCCGCGGGTTCCCCTGAGCGCGCGGCCCAGGCCCTCCAGGCCATCGGCACCACCAGCCGCCAGGCCCTGACGGAGCTGCGGCGGCTTCTGGACGTCCTGCGCGAGGACCCGGATGCCCCACCCCCCGCGGACCTCACCCCACAGCCCGCCCTGGCCGACCTGGAACGGCTGGTCGACGGCGTACGGGCAGCGGGTCTGTCGGTGGACCTCACGGTCGACGGCGACCCGGGCCCACTGCCCGCGGGGCGCCAGCTGACGGTCTACCGGGTCGTGCAGGAGGCCCTCACCAACTCCCTGAAGCACGGTGGCCCCAAGGCGACAGCCACCGTCGCCGTGCGGTACGCGGCGGACGCAGTCACCGTCACGGTCACGGACACCGGGGTCGGCGGCGGTGCCACACCCGGGAGCACGGGCCGCGGGCTGGCCGGTATGCGGGAGCGAACAGCCCTGTACGACGGCACACTTGAGGCCGGTCCGCTGCACCGGCCCCCGGGGGGCTGGCGCGTACGTCTCCACCTTCCGAAGGAACCCGATCAGTGACGACAGTGCTCATCGTCGACGACCAGCCCATGCAGCGTTTCGGCTTCCGGATGCTGCTGGAGAGCCAGGACGACATGACGGTGGTGGGCGAGGCCGGAAACGGCGCCGATGCAGTACGTCAGGCCGCGGAACTCCACCCCGACGTCGTCCTGATGGACATCCGCATGCCGGGTCTCGACGGGATCGAGGCGACGCGGCGCATCGTCGCCTCGGGCGCCCGCACTCGGGTCCTCATCGTCACGACGTTCGACCTGGACGAGTACGCCTACAAGGGCCTGCGCGCGGGCGCGAGCGGCTTCCTCATCAAGGACGCGATGCCGGAGGAGCTCCTCTCCGGCATTCGTGCCGTGGCCGCCGGAGACGCGGTGGTCGCTCCGAGCCTCACCCGCCGGCTCCTGGACACGTACGTGCAGCACCTGCCGGAGACCACGGCCGTCGGTACCGGCGAGCCGGTACCGGACGCGCGTCTGGCACGGCTGACGGAACGGGAGCGCGAGATTCTTACGGTGATCGGCCAGGGCTGGACGAACACGGAGATCGCGAGCCGGTTCCACCTGGCCGAGTCAACGGTGAAGACCCATGTGAGCCGCATCCTGTCGAAGACCGGCGCGAGGGACCGCGTCCAGGCGGTCATCCTGGCGTACGACACCAGGCTGGTGAACCCGTCCTGAAGATCCAGGGCGGTGCCCCTGAACGGGAATTGCCCTTGAACGCAGGAAAGCCCCGCACCAGAGGTGCGGGGCTTTCCCACAATGATTGTTCGGCGGCGTCCTACTCTCC
>NZ_JBQHCZ010000020.1:0-152228 GCF_052068155.1 Streptomyces sp. OZ13
GCGTCCACCTCCCCCACCGACGCCTCCACCCCGACCCGCTCCCGCCGCTTCCCGCTACGGGGGTCGACACTCCAGACAGGCGTGGTAGTCACGTGCGTGCCTCCAAGACGTTGCATGGCGTCCGATACGTTCGAGATTTCGGACAGCGTTCCTCATTTCGGACGGCTGCAGGCTATGCTTCTACGGAAAAGCGGTCAAGCGCGCCGGCGCCCCATTGACATGCGTTCATCTGCATCCCTACTGTCGCGGCAGAATTTCGAACGCCTGTCGAAATATCGAACACGACTGGAGCAACTGCCTTGCGCATCACGGGAATCAGCACACATGTGATCGGCACGCCCTGGCGCAATCTCACCTACGTCCAGGTGCACACCGACGAAGGGCTCACCGGCATCGGGGAGACCCGGATGCTGGGCCACACCGACGCGCTGGTGGGCTATCTGCGCGAGGCCGAGGCCAACCACATCACCGGATCCGACCCGTTCGCCGTCGAAGACCTCGTGCGCCGCATGAAGTACGGCGACTACGGGCGCGCCGGCGAGATCGTGATGTCCGGCATCGCGTGCGTGGAGATGGCCTGCTGGGACATCAAGGGCAAGGCCCTCGGCGTGCCCGTCTGGCAGCTCCTCGGGGGCAAGGTCCACGACCGCGTCAAGGCGTACGCCAACGGCTGGTACACCACGGAGCGGACCCCGGAGGCCTACCACAAGGCCGCGCGCACGGTCATGGAGCGCGGCTACCGCGCCCTGAAGATCGACCCGTTCGGCACCGGGCACTACGAGCTGTCCCACGAGGAGACGCTCTACTCCGTGTCGCTGATCGAGGCCGTGCGGGACGCCATCGGACCCGACGCGGAGCTGATGCTCGAGATGCACGGACGTTTCTCCCCTTCCACCGCGGTGCGCCTGGCGAACGAGCTGGCTCCCTTCCGGCCGGCCTGGCTGGAGGAGCCGGTGCCGCCGGAGAACCTCAAGGCACTGAAGAAGGTGGCGGAGAAGGTCGACATGCCCGTCGCCACCGGTGAGCGCATCCACGACCGCATCGAGTTCCGCGAGCTGTTCGAGTCGCAGGCCGCCGACATCCTCCAGCCGGACGTCGGCCACATCGGCGGCATCTGGGAGACCCGCAAGCTCGCCGCCACGGCGGAGACGCACTACATGCTCGTCGCACCCCACAACGTGGGCGGCCCCGTCCTGACGGCCGCGTCGCTGCAGGTCGGCTTCTCCACACCGAACTTCAAGGTGCTCGAGCACTTCAACGACTTCGCGGACGCCGAGATCAAGAAGGTCGTCAAGGGCGCCCCGCAGGTCGACCCCGAGACCGGTTGCTTCGAGCTGTCCCACGCACCGGGGCTCGGAGTGGAGCTCGACACCGAGGCGGCCGCCGAATTCCCGCAGCAGCAGGCCCGGTTCGACCTGTGGGCCGAAGGCTGGGAGAAGCGCGCCCCGAAGGGGAAGCAGTCGTGAGCCCGGAGCCGCCGGGTGCCGGCGGCACGGCGGCCCCTCCGCGGGCGGTCGTGCTCGACGGCCCCGGCCGGTTCCGGCTGGCCGGGCACACCCCCCGCCGCCCCGGCCCCGGCGAGGCCCAGGTCCGCGTCGCCGCGGTCGGCATCTGCGGCAGTGACCGGGAGGTGTTCCAGGGCAACCGGCCGGAGGGGTACGTCCGTTACCCCGTCACCCCGGGCCACGAGTGGTCGGGGACGGTCGCCGCCGTCGGGGACGGTGTGCCCGGCTCGCTCGTCGGCCGGAAGGTGGTCGGCGAGGGGTTCCGCAACTGCCAGGTGTGCGACCGCTGCCACGCCGGTGACACCACCCTGTGCGGCGCCGGCTACGAGGAGACGGGATTCACGCAGGCCGGAGCGATGGCCGCGACCCTCACCCTCCCGGCCCGGCTGCTACACCCGCTGCCCGACGACGCCGATCTGACGGCCGCCGCCCTTCTCGAACCCGCCGCGTGCGTCGCCGCGGCGGCCCTCAAGGCGGACGTGCGGCCCGGTGAGCGGGTCGCCGTCGTGGGCACGGGCACGCTCGGCATGCTCGCAGCGCAACTGCTCGCCGCCTGCTCCCCCGCCGCGCTGCTGATGGTCGGCACCCGGCCGGACCGTGCCGCACTCGCCCGCTCCTTCGGCGCGACCGAGTACCGCACGGTGGACGAGCTGCCCCTGCCGGACGAGTTCGACGTCGTCGTCGAGGCGGCCGGTTCGGCCACGGCCGCCCGCACGTCCGCCGGTCTGCTGCGGCGTGGCGGCCGTCTGGTGCTCACGGGCATCCCCGCGGCCGGCGCCGCCGGGCTCGACCCGACCGATCTGGTGGTGCGTCAGCTGGAGGTGCAGACCGTGTTCGGCGCGACCCCCGCGGCCTGGGCGCATGCGGTACGCGCCTTCGCCGCCGGACTGCTCACACCGCTGCCGCTGGTCACGCACGAGCTGTCGCTCGACGAGTTCGAGCGGGCCATCGGCCTGGTGGGATCGGGCGACCCCGAGGTCGGCAAGGTGCTGCTGCGCCCCTGAGACGAGGGCGCCGGGCGGCGCGACCGCCGCCCGGCCCACACCCAAGGTCTCGAACATTGTTCGTGATATCGAACCATTTTCTTCAGTCGAGGAGATCCATGTCCCCGTCCGCAATGCCTCGCTCAACGCCTCGCAGGCCCGGTGAACCCGCCCTCGCCGCCCTCGGGCTCGAGGGCCCGGCCCTCGACCCCGCCGACGCCTCCCCGCACTCCTTCCCCGACGGCGGTCGCTGGCGGGTGGAGATCCCCTCCGTGGAGGGCCCCGAGGCGCTGGCCGCGGTGCTCAAGGAGTCGACCAGGCTCGACGTCCCCGTACACCGCGTCAGCCAGGGCAGCGGCGTCTGGATGCTCGGCGACGACGAGATCACCGAGATGGTGGAGGCGACCGCCGAACGCGACATCGAGCTCTGCCTGTTCACCGGACCGCGCGGCACCTGGGACATCGGCGGCTCCACCCGTACCGACTCGCGGGGCGGCGGGCTGCGCGCCCGGGGGCACGACGCGGTCGCCGGCTGTGTGGAGGACGCCGTCCGCGCCACCGAGCTGGGGGTGCGCTGTCTGCTCGTCGCCGACGAGGGGGTGCTGTGGACCCTGCACCGGGCACGGTCGCGCGGTCTCCTGCCCGCCGGCACCACGCTGAAGGTCTCCGCGCTCATCGGCCCCGTCAACCCCGCCGCGTACGCAGTGTACGAGCGGCTCGGCGCCGACTCCCTCAATGTGCCCAGTGACCTGACGCTGGACCACCTCACCCAGATCCGCCGGGTGAGCGGTGCGCCGATGGACATGTACGTGGAGGCGCCGGACGACCTCGGCGGCTACATCCGTATGTACGAGATCGCCGAGTTGATCCGCCGGGGCGCCCCGATCTACCTCAAGTTCGGCCTCTCCAAGGCCCCGTCGATCTACCCCTCCGGCCTGCACCTGCGGGAGACCGTCCTCAGCACCGCCCGTGAGCGGGTCCGCCGCGGCCGGCTCGTGCTCGACCTGCTGGCCCGGCACGGCGCCGGCGACGCGATGTCGCCGCTCGGTTCGCGGCTGCCGGGCGAGCTGCGGCGCTTCGAGGACGCCGGCGTCTGAGACACCCGAAGGCCGGGGCCGCACCGATCGGTGCGGCCCCGGCCTTCGTGCTGCGTGTGCCGGTCAGTAGACGGCCGGCCAGCCGCCGCCCCAGCCCAGCAGGTTGACCCCGAGCTTGGGGGTGCCACCGTCCTGGCCGTCGTAGTAGTGGTAGACGAGCAGGTGGCCGTCCGCGTCCTTGATGACGGACTGCCCGCCCGGGCCGATCACCCGGCCGTGGGACTCGAGGACGAGCGTGCCGCCGTTGTTCATCATCGGCACGCCGGCGCGGTCGGTGTAGGGCCCGGTGACGCGGCCGGCCCGCCCGACCTTGATCTTGTAGGTGGACGAGGTGCCTGCGCAGCACGTGTCGTACGAGGCGAAGAGGTAGTAGAGGCCGTTGCGCTTGACCAGTTGCGGCGCCTCGACGGCGCGGCTGCCGGTGGGACGGGAGGCGAGGGAGTACCGCGTCCTGTCGCCGGCGTGCTGCTTGCCCGTGCCGGGGTCGAGGCGGATCATCTTGATCCCGGTCCACCAGGAACCGAAGGTGAGCCACCAGGTTCCGTCGTCGTCGACGAACAGGTTCGGATCGATGGCGTTGTGGTCGCTCGACGCGTCCGTGCTGTGGACGATGCCGTGGTCGGTCCAGCTGCCCGGCAGGCCGGTGGAGGACGTCGCGAAGCCGATCGCCGACGTGTTGGAGCCGAAGCGGGAAACGGCGTAGTACATCGAGTACTTGCCGCCGTGGTACGAGATGTCGGGGGCCCATGCCTCCGGTACGGAGGAGTAGCGGCTCCACCAGGAAGGCGCGGTGGGGAAGGCGGAGCCTCCGGCCCGGAAGGCGATCCGGTCGGTGGACGAGCGCATGGCCAGTCCGCCGCCGGTGGCGTAGAGCAGGTAGGTGCCGTCGGAGCGGCGGACCATGGTGGGGTCGTGCACCACGATGTCGCCGGTCACGTGCCCCGGCGCCGGGTAGGCGAGTGCCGTACCCGGGGCCAGGGCCATCAGCGTGGCCAGGGGGATCGACACCAGTGCGCGTGCGAGCGGGCGGGGCAGGAGTGCTGTGCGGCTCATTGCGGTGACTCCTTCTTCGGACAACCGTACCGACGGGCCCGCTCTTCGGGCCCGTCCTACTGGCCGGCGAGACCCGTGTGCGCGATACCGCGCACGATCTGCCGCTGGAAGAGCATGAAGACGATCAGCAGGGGCAGTCCGGCGATCACGAGCGCCGCCATGATCTGCGCGTAGCGGACGCCGAACGAGGACTGGACGTTGACCAGGCCGACGGGCAGGGTCATGCCGCCCGGATCGGTGGTCACCAGGAACGGCCAGAGGAAGTTGTTCCAGGTGGAGATGAAGGTGAAGATCGCGACGGCGGCGAGCACCGGTCGGGACAACGGCATCACGATCGTCCAGAACACCCGCCAGCGTCCGGCGCCGTCGACGAACGCGGCCTCCTCGAGCTCGCGGGGCACTCCCTCGAAGAACTTCACCAGGATGAAGACCATGGCCGGGACTGCGACCTGAGGCAGGATCACGCCCCAGTAGGTGTCGACGAGTCCGAGCTGCACCATCTCGGTGAACAGCGGGGCGATGAGCACCTGCGGCGGCACCATGATGCCGGCGAGCACCACTCCGTAGAGCAGCTTGCGGCCGCGGAAGTCGGTGCGGGTGAAGCCGTACGCGGCCATCGCGCAGGTCAGGACCGTCAGCACGGTCGTCATGACCGAGATGTACGCGGAGTTCATCATCCAGCGCATCAGGTCGCCGGACTCCCACACCTTGGTGTACGCCTCGAACGTGATCCGCGAACCGAACCACTCGAGCGGGGTCTTCGTCGTCTCGCCCTCCGGCTTCAGCGAGGTGGCGACCGCCCAGGCGAGCGGGATCAGCCAGGCCACGGTGAGGGCCAGGGCGACGACCAGCAGAGTGATCCTGCCCGCGCTCCAGCGGGGCCGGCGGCCCGTGGATCCGGCGTCGGAGGCCGTGCGGGGCGCGCGACGGGGGGTGATGGTGGCGGAACCGCTCACTTTGCGGCCTCCTCAGCTCGGCGCCGGGACAGCATCGGCTGCACCAGGGAGACGATCAGGATCAGGGCGAAGAAGATGTAGGACACCGCGGAGGCGTAACCGATGCGGTAGCCGGTGAAGCCCTGCTGGTAGACGTACTGCAGGATCGGCCGGGTCGATTCGTCCGGACCGCCGCCGGTCATGATGTAGACCTGGTCGAAGATCTTCAGAGATGCCAGCACCTGGAGGACCACCACCAGTCCGGTGGTGCGGCGCAGCATCGGCAGGGTGATGTGCCACAGCCGGTTCCAGGCCCCGGCGCCGTCGAGTTCGGCGGCCTCGTACAGGTGGACCGGGATGGCCTGGAGGGCGGCGAGGTAGAGCAGGAAGTTGAAGCCGACGGTCCACCAGACGGTGGTCGCCACGACGGAGAGCATGGCGTAACGCTCGTCGCTGAGCCATCCGATGCCCGGTTCCAGTCCTACGGCGGCCAGCAGCTGGTCGGCGAGGCCGAAGCCGGACGGGAAGATCATCTGCGCGAAGAGCAGACAGACGACGCCGGACGGCAGCAGGAACGGCGCGAACCAGCTGAGCCGCCACAGCCACTGCACCACCCTCAACTGGTGGGACAGCAGGGCCAGTCCGAGGCCCACGAGGACCAGCGGGACGGTGGAGAGCACCGTGAACCAGACCGTGTTCCACAGCGAGGACCAGACGTCGGGATCGGCGAGGGCCTCGGCGTAGTTGGCGAAGCCGACGAACGCCCCTTCCTTTCCGGTGATGTTCTCGCTCGTCATGCTCATCCCGAGGCCGGAAAGCAGCGGCCAGATCAGGAACATGGCGTAGACGAGCAGGAACGGGGTGACGAACACCAGGCCGTGCTCGGTCCACTTGCGGTGGACCGGGCGGACCGGCCCGCCGGGGGCGGCGGCGCGCTTCGTCACCGGTGACGGCGGTGCCGCGGTGGTGGTGGTCATGACGCGGCTCCGGGGAGTGGGTTGGGGGTGTCGAGGAGGTTCCGGAGGCGGGCCTTGGCCTCCGTGAGGGCACCGCGCGGGGTGCGGGACCCGGTGAGCACGCCGGAGAAGACGGCACCGAGTTCGATCCACATCCGGGAGGCGGAACCGGTGAACCATGCGGGCTCGTCGAGCGCCACGTCGTCGATCACGCCGCGGTACTCGGACTGCGGTTTCAGTTCGAGATACGCGGGATCCTTCAATACCGGGAGGTACGCGGGCACATGGCCGCCCTCGGCCCAGGCGACGGAGTTGCGGAGCATCCAGGCGACGAGCCGGTGCGCGGCCTCGTTGGTCGCGCCGCCGCGGGCGGCCTGGTGCGGGAGGACGAAGGCGTGGCAGTCGGCCTGGGTGCCGGGCCGGCCGAAGAGGGTGGGCACGGTGGTCATGGAGAACGGGATGCCGGTGGTGCGGAAGGAGGAGATCTCCCATTCGCCGTTGAGGTGGAAGGCGGTCTTTCCGCCGTTGAAGATGCCGACGGAGGCGCCGTAGTCGGCGCGGCGCACCATCAGCCCCTCCTCCGCGAGGCCGGCCATGTACTCGAGCACCCGCAGCGCCTTGGTGTCGTCGAGGGAGAGGCGCTTGCCGTCCTCGGAGAGGACCTTGCCGCCGGTCTGCGAGTAGAAGGTGGCGAACAGCCGCCACGGGGTGATGCAGTCGGGTCCGAGTGTCTCGGTCACGAGGCCGGGCCGACCGGTCACCTTCTTCGCTGCGCGCAGCGCGTCGGCGAACTCCTCGGCTCCTTCGATCGGTTTGAGCCGGCCGCCCGCCATGAGGCCGGCCTTCTCGCACACCTCCGTCTGGAAGTAGAGGACGAAGGGGTGCGTGTCGAGCGGGACGGCGTACTGCTCGCCGGCCACCCGGCCGCGCTGCCAGATGCCGGCCGGGAAGTCCTGTTCGCGGACCCCGAGGTCGGCGAGGAGGTCGAGGTCGAAGGGGTCGATGAGCCGGCCGGGGGCGAAACCGGCGAGCCTCGCCAGGTGCAGCACGGCCAGTTCGGGCGCGCGTCCGCCGGCGCCGGCCATGCCCAGTTTCGTGTAGTAGGGGGCACCCCACTGGAGGGTCGCCGCCTCCAGGGAGACGTCCGGGTGCTCGGCACGGAACTCGTCGAGCATGCCCTGCATGTTGACGCCGTCCCCGCCGCCGAACAGATGCCAGAACCGCAGGCGGGTCTGCCCCGGTCCGGCGACGGTGGACGGTGCGGCGCAGCCGGACAGCGGGCCGAGGGCCGTGGTGGCGGCCAGGGCGCCGATGCCGCCGGCGAGGGCGCGGCGCCGGCTGAGGCGATGTGGATGCATGGCGGCTCGTCTCCGAGGAAGAAGGGGTCGGCGTGTGGTGCGGTGTCCCGGGAGGGCCGCCCGGCCCCGGTGCCTGACGCGACCGGGGGCGGGCGGCGGCTTGTGCGTGTCAGGAGCCGGCGGTCAGCCGGATCACGTTCCATGACAGGGGCTCGAGCGTGACGTCGAGGACGCCGTCCGCGAGGACGGCCCCTTCGCCCGCGTGGGGCACGACGCGCTCGGGCTCCGCGAGGGTGTTGCGGGCCTCCGGGTCGGCGTCGCTGAGGACGCTGTGCTCCTCGACGTGGGTCACGTCCAGCCCGGTGAGGGCGACCTGGAGCGGCAGCGGGTCGCTCTGGCTCCGGTTGACGGCGAAGACGGTGACGGCGCCGGTGTCCTTGTCGCGTACGGCGGTCGCGTGCAGCAGCGGCACCTCGCCATGGGCGGCGGTCCGGTAGGTGGGCGAGTCGGCGCGTACGTCGAGGACCTCGCCCCGCCCGTAGCGGGACGCCTGGGCGAAGGGGAAGAACGTGGTCTGCCGCCAGGCCGGCCCGCCGGGCTCCGTCATGATGGGGGCGATCACGTTGACGAGTTGGGCGAGGCAGGCGACGGTGACCCGGTCGGCGTGGCGGAGCAGGGTGATGAGCAGCGAGCCGAAGACGACGGCGTCGGTGACGCTGTAGTTGTCCTCGAGCAGCCGCGGGGCCTCGGGCCAGTCCAGGGGGTTGGCCCTGCTCTCGGCCTCGAACCGCTTCATGTACCAGACGTTCCACTCGTCGAAGGAGAGCTGGATGCGCTTCTTCGACTTGAGCCGGGCTCCGACGTGGTCGCAGGTGGCGACGACGTTCTCGATGAACGACTCCATGTCCACGGCGGAGGCGAGGAACGAGTCGCGGTCGCCGTCGATCTCCTCGTAGTAGGCGTGCAGCGAGATGTGGTCGACGAGGTCGTACGCCTCCTGGAGGACGGTCGCCTCCCAGGTGGCGAAGGTGGGCATGGCCTGGCTGGAGCTGCCGCAGGCGACCAGCTCGAGGTCGGGGTCGATCTGCCGCATGGCACGGGCGGTCTCGGCGGCCAGCCGGCCGTATTCCTCCGCCGTCTTGTGACCGGTCTGCCAGGGGCCGTCCATCTCGTTGCCGAGGCACCAGAGGCGGATGCCGAACGGGTCCTTGTCGCCGTGCGCGATGCGCTGGTCGGAAAGGGCGGTGCCGGCAGGGTGGTTGGCGTACTCCTGGAGCTGGAGTGCCTCGGCCACGCCCCTCGTACCGAGGTTCACGGCCATCATCGGCTCCGCCTGCGGCCCGATCTTCCCCAGGAAGGCCATGAACTCGCTCAGCCCGAACCGGTTGGTCTCCGTGGACCGCCAGGCGAGGTCGAGGCGGCGCGGCCGCTCGTCGGCGGGGCCGACGGAGTCCTCCCACCGGTAGCCGGAGACGAAGTTGCCTCCCGGGTAGCGGACGGCGGTGACGCCCAGTTCCCGGACCAGGTCGAGGACGTCGGTGCGCAGCCCGGCCTCGTCGGCGGACGGATGGTCCGGCTCGAAGATGCCGGTGTACACGCAGCGGCCCAGGTGCTCGACGAAGGAGCCGAAGAGACGGGGGTTCACCTCGCCCACGGTGAAGGCGGGGTCGAGGGTGAAGCGGGCGTTGCTGTCGGGCATGGTGTCCTTCCGGGAGGTTCGGGGGATCAGGGGGTGACGACGGGCCAGCCGTCCTTGCCCCAGGTCAGGCTGTTGAGGCCGAGCTTGGGCACCCCGGCGTCGTCGGCGTCGTAGTAGTGGTAGACGAGGACGTCCCGGCCGCGGTCGCGGAGGACGGACTGACCGCCGGTGCCGAGGTACCGGCCGTGGCCGGCGAGCAGGAGTTCACCGCCGCCGTCGGTCATCGCGGTGCCGTCGCGGTCGTAGTACGGACCGGCCGGGTGCGTGGCGCGCCCGACGCGGATGTTGTAGGTCGAGTCGGTGCCGGCGCAGCAGCGGTCGTAGGAGACGAACAGGTAATAGCGGCCCTGGTGTTCGACGATGTAGGGCGCCTCGACGGCGTAGGGCTCGTCGGGGCGGGTGGCGAGGTGCAGGACCTCGGGGTCGGCGGTGCGGGGCTTGCCCGTGGCGGGGTCGAGCTCGATCATGCGGATGCCGGTCCAGTACGAGCCGAAGGACATCCAGAGCCGGCCGCGTGCCTGGAGGATGGCGGGGTCGATGGCGTTGTAGTGGTCGCCGGTGGTGGTGGCGAAGACCGTTCCGCGGTCCTCCCAGGTGCCGGGCCTGCCGGTGCGGGAGGTGGCCAGGCCGATCGCGGAGTGGTTGGAGCCGAAGGAGGAGACGGCGTAGTAGAGCCAGTAGACGCCGTCGCGGTAGG
The DNA here is from genome assembly GCF_052068155.1 of Streptomyces sp. OZ13. Classification (NCBI taxonomy): domain Bacteria; kingdom Bacillati; phylum Actinomycetota; class Actinomycetes; order Kitasatosporales; family Streptomycetaceae; genus Streptomyces; species Streptomyces sp. OZ13. The sequence continues at coordinate 10,224 of NZ_JBQHCZ010000020.1, forward strand.
TGACCTCGGGCGCCCACGGGTCGCCTTCCGCGGAGTAGGCGCGCCACCAGTCGGGGATGTCGGTGAAGGCGGACCCGGCGCGCTGCCATGTCCTGCCGTCGCGTGAGGTGCGGGCCTCGATCTTGCCGTGGGTGGAGTAGACGACGTACGTGCCGTCCTTCAGGAGGACGGCGGAGGGGTCGTGGACCTCGGTGTCGCCGGTGACGGGACGGGGGTCCGGATAGCCCGCGGAGGTGGCCGGGGCGGGGGCGGCGTGGCCGGGGAGGACGCCGGCGCCGATGAGCGCGACGGTGACGGCGGTGGTGGCGAGGGCCGCTCTGAGGCGGTGGCCCTGCCGGGGGCGCGGGGAGTTCATGAAGGGCGGCTCCTTCATCGGGCGAGGGGATGCGGGGGCGGAACCGTCGATACCTGGTGTTCGAAATTTCGACGCTCGCTCGCAACTTCGAACGGGACCGTAGACGCGGGGAAACCGGACGTCAATGGCTTTCGCTGAAATGACGAACGACGTTCGACTCGCCGAACAATGCTGGCAGTTGAGACCCCGGCGATGCCCCGACAGGCCCCTCCGCCACACCGGCAGAGGGGTCCCTGGTTCAGCCGGCGAAGGCGGGCTGAGCGAGCCCCAGTCCTGCGCCGGGCAGCACCAGCAGCGAGCCGGACAGCGGGTGCGGCGCGGTCTGCCCCTTGCGGGCGGACGTGACATACAGGTCGGTGAGCCCCGCGCCGCCGAACGCACAGGCGGTGGGCCGTCGCACGGGGAGCTCAACGACGCGGTCGAGCACGCCCTCCGGCGTGTAGCGGCGCACCGCGGCCCCGTCCCACAGGGCAACCCAGACGCATCCGTCGGCGTCGACGGTGAGTCCGTCGGGGTAGCCCGCGCCGCCCTCGACGACGGCCAGCGGACGCCGGTTCACCGGCAGGGGATCCTCGGGAGACAGGTCGAACACGTCGATACGGCGGGTCGGCGAGTCGATGTAGTACATCCGGCGGCCGTCGGGGCTCCAGCCGGTGCCGTTGCTGACGGTGACGTCGAAGAGGACGGTGGTCGCCGTACCGTCCGGCGTGGTCCGGGTGAGCGTTCCGCCGCCCGGCGCCTCGTCGTAGCGCATCGTCCCCGTCCACAGCGAGCCGTCGGGGGCGACCGCGGCGTCGTTGCCCCGGCACCCCGGGACCGGATCCCGGTGCAGCCAGCGGAAGGCGCCGTCGCTGTCGTAAAGTCCCACACCGTCACGGAGGTTGACGACGAGGCCCCCGTCCGCCCGGGGCTTGGCCGCGCCGACGTGCTGCTCGGTGGCCATGACCGTACGGCGACCGGTGGCGGGGTCGTAGGCGTGGACGCGTGAGCGCAGGATGTCGACCCACAGCAGGCGTTCGGCCACCGGGTCCCAGGTGGGGCCCTCGCCGAGCAGCGCGTCGTGACGTACCGCCACCTCCATGCCCTTCATGCGGAGGCCCGGTGGCCCAGGCGCTCGGACAGGTCGGCGGCGCCCTTGGCGGCCAGCGTCTCGAGCTCCGCGCGGCGCTCCTCGCTCCAGCGGATCATCGGCACGGAGATGGACAGCGCGGCGACGACCTGGCCGGAACGGTCACGCACGGGCGCGGCGACACAGCTGACGTCCGCGTTCGACTCCCGTCGTTCCAGCGCGATGCCGGCTTCCCGCACGGCCTCCAGTTCGGTACGCAGGACGGCCGGATCGGTGATGCTGTTGGGCGTCATGGCGACCAGTTCGGTGCCCGGCGCGAGGCGCGCGTCGAGCTCGCTGTCGGGAAGGGAGGCGAGCAGCATCTTGCCCACCGCGGTGCAGTGGGCGGGCAGGCTGCGGCCGGCGGCCGAGACCATGCGGACGGCGTGGGTGGAGTCGACCTTCGCGATGTAGAGGACGTGGGTGCCGTCCAGGATCGCGACGTGGACGGTCTCGTCGCAGGTCTCCGCGACGGAGCGGGCGACCTCCTGGCCCTCGTGGGCGAGGTCGAGCTGCTCGGCGTAACGGCTGCCCAGCTGGTAGAGACGTACTCCGAGGCGGTAGCGGCCGGAGCGGCCGTCCACGGGCACGATGTACGAGCGGGCCGCGAGCGTGGTGATGAGTTCGTGCACGGTGGTGCGCGGCAGTTGGAGTTTCCGGACGATATCGGGGGCCGACAGCGTCCCGTCCCCGTCGAGGAAGAGCTCCAGAATGTCGAGAGCACGGGTGACAGCGGGCACGAGACGTCCCATGGCTTTCCCCTTGTTCGATATATCAACGCTTGATCGGCAGAGCGAACAGTCTATCGCCGGCGACCGTTCCCGGTAAGGCGTCGGCGATCTTCGTGTTCGGCCGTCCGACCCATTGACACCCAGGTGGCTCGATCCTTAACGTCGCCCCAGAATCTCGAACGACGTCCGATATTTCGAACAATAGAGGTTGCTCGTGACCCCTCCCTCCGCCCGAACCTCCGGAGCCCGCCGCCCCGGTGGAGCGGCCCTCGCCGCACTCGGCCTGGCCGCGCCCGCAGAGAACCCCTCGGACGCCTCCGCGCACCGGTTCCCCGACGGCGGCAGCTGGCGCACCGAGATCCCCTCCTGCGAGGGCCCGGAGGTGCTGGCCGTCGTGCTCAAGGAGGCCGCCCGGCTGGACCTGCCGGTCCACCGCATCAGTCAGGGCAGCGGGGTGTGGATGCTCACCGACGACGAGATCAGCGAGATGGCGGGCGCCTGCGCCGAACGCGACATCGAGCTCTGCCTGTTCACCGGGCCGCGCGGCAGCTGGGACATCGGAGCCTCGACCCGCACGGACTCCGGCGGCTCAGGACTGCGGGCCCGTGGTCACGACGCACTCGCCGGCTGTGTCGAGGACGCTCTTCGCGCGACCGCCCTCGGCGTGCGCTGCCTCCTCGTCGCCGACGAAGGAGTCCTCTGGTGCCTGCACCGGCTGCGCGAGCAAGGGGTGTTGCCGGCCGACATGACGTTCAAGGTGTCCGCGCTGGTGGGTCCGGTGAATCCGGCGGCGTACGCCGTCCATGAACGACTCGGCGCCGACTCGGTCAACGTGCCCTCCGACCTGACGCTCGCCCACCTCACAGAGATCCGGCGGGCCAGTGCCGCACCGATGGACCTCTATGTGGAGGCGCCGGACGACCTCGGCGGCTATGTGCGCATGTACGAGGCGGCCGAGCTCATCCGGCGCGGTGCTCCCCTCTATCTGAAGTTCGGGCTGAGCAAGGCACCCGGCTTCTACCCGTACGGCGCCCACATGCGCGACACGATGCTGGCCTCCGCCCGGGAACGGGTCCGGCGCGGGCGGCTCACGCTCGACCTGCTCGCCCGTCTCGGCGCCGACGGCGGGATGTCGCCGCTCGGCTCGCGTCTCCCCGGTCCCCTGCACCGCTTTCCCGTGACGGACCTCCCCGAGACCGGCCCGTCCGTCACCGGTCCCACCGATCTGCCCGTCACCGACCTTGCCACCGCCTCTCCGGCGGCCGTGCCCTCACCTAAGGACTGATGAAGATGCGCAACCGCCGAGCCGCGGTCACCGCGATCACCGCCGCCCTCGCCCTGTCCCTCGCCGCCTGCGGCCAGAGCAGCACGGGCGGCAGCAAGCAGGAGCCGGAAGGGGGCAAGGAATCCACCGTCGGCATCGCCATGCCGACGAAGTCCTCGGAACGCTGGATCGCCGACGGCAACAACATGGCCGCCGAGTTCAAGAAGCTCGGCTACAAGACGGACCTGCAGTACGGCGAGGACGACGTCGACCAGCAGGTCTCCCAGATCGAGAACATGATCACCAAGGGTGTCGACGTCCTCGTGGTCGCGGCCATCGACGGGCGGGCCCTGGGTGACGTGCTGCGCCAGGCGAGCGAGCAGGGCGTCAAGGTCATCTCCTACGACCGCCTCATCCTCGGCAGCGAGGCCGTCAGTTACTACGCCTCCTTCGACAACGAGAAGGTCGGCGAACTCCAGGCCGGCTACATCGTGGACAAGCTGGGGCTGAAGGACGGCAGCGCCGAAGGCCCGTTCACCATCGAGCTGTTCGCCGGCTCTCCCGACGACAACAACACCCGCTTCTTCTTCCAGGGCGCCTGGAAGGTCCTCAAGCCGTACATCGACAAGAAGCAGCTCGTCGTCCGCAGCGGACAGACCAGGCTGGAGCAGATCACCACCCTGCGCTGGGACGGCGGCACCGCGCAGAAGCGCATGGACGACCTGCTGACCGGCTCGTACGGCTCGGACACCGTCGACGCGGTGCTCTCCCCGTACGACGGCATATCGATCGGCATCCTCTCGGCGCTCAAGTCGGACGGCTACGGCACCAAGGCCAAGCCCTACCCGGTCGTCACCGGGCAGGACGCCGAGGTCGCCTCGGTCAAGTCCATCATCGCCGGGCAGCAGACACAGACGGTCTACAAGGACACCCGGGCGCTCGCCAAGCAGGCCGTCCAGATGGCCGACGCCGTGCTGAACGACAAGAAGCCCGAGGTCAACGACACCACCACCTACGACAACGAGACGAAGGTCGTGCCGGCCTTCCTGCTCGACCCGGTCAGCGTCGACAAGACGAACTACAAGACGGTGCTGGTCGACTCGGGCTACATCAAGGCGAGCGACCTCTGATGCCGGGGGCCCCGGCGGTGGAACCCATCCTGGAGATGCGGTCCATCGGCAAGACGTTCCCGGGGGTGCGGGCCCTGTCCGACGTGACGCTGACCGTCGCGCCGGGCGAGGTCCACGCCATCTGCGGGGAGAACGGCGCCGGCAAGTCGACGCTGATGAAGGTGCTCAGCGGGGTGCACCCGCAAGGCAGTTACGAGGGGGACATCCTCTTCCAGGGCGAGACGTGCGCGTTCAAGGACATCCGGGCGAGCGAGGACCGCGGCATCGTGATCATCCACCAGGAGCTCGCCCTGGTGCCGTACCTGTCCATCGCCGAGAACATCTTCCTCGGCAACGAGCACGCCACGCGCGGGATCATCAGCTGGAACGAGACGCTGCGGCACGCCGCCGCGCTGCTCAAGCGGGTCGGCCTGCGCGAGCACCCGCAGACCCGGGTCGCGGACATCGGCGTCGGCAAGCAGCAGCTCGTGGAGATCGCCAAGGCGCTCTCCAAGAAGGTCAAACTGCTGATCCTCGACGAGCCGACGGCCGCGCTCAACGACGAGGACAGCGCCAAACTGCTGTCCCTCATCAAGGAGCTGAGGGAACAGGGCATCGCCTCGATCATCATCTCCCACAAACTGGGCGAGATCGCCGAGGTCGCCGACCGGGTCACCGTCATCCGTGACGGGCGCACCATCGAGACCCTCGGTGTGCGCGACGGCGACATGACGGAGGACCGCATCATCCGCGGCATGGTGGGCCGGGATCTCGACCACCGCTTCCCCGAACGCACCCCGTACACCGGGGAGCCCGGTGAGCACCCGGCGCTCGAGGTCCGCGACTGGACCGTGCACCACCCGATCGACCAGCAGCGCAAGGTCGTGGACCAGGTGTCGGTCAACGTCCGCCGGGGCGAGATCGTGGGTATCGCAGGGCTGATGGGCGCGGGCCGTACCGAGCTCGCGATGAGCGTGTTCGGACGCTCCTACGGGCGCAACATCAGCGGCACCGTCCTCAAGGACGGCAAGGAGATCCGCACCCGCACCGTCCCCGAGGCGGTGGGCCACGGCATCGCGTACGTCACGGAGGACCGCAAGCATTACGGCCTCAACCTGATCGACACCATCGGCCGGAACATCACCATGAGTGCACTCTCGAAGGTCGCCCGGCGCGGTGTCGTGGACGAACACGAGGAGCGGCGCGTCGCCGAGTCCTACCGGCGCAGCATGAACATCAAGGCGCCCACGGTCTTCGAGCAGGTGGGCCGGCTCTCCGGCGGCAACCAGCAGAAGGTCGTCCTCAGCAAGTGGATCTTCGCCGGGCCCGATGTGCTGATCCTCGACGAGCCCACGCGCGGCATCGACGTGGGTGCCAAGTTCGAGATCTACACGGTCATCGACCGGCTCGCCGCGGAAGGCAAGGCCGTCGTCTTCATCTCCTCCGAACTCCCCGAACTCCTCGGCATGTGCGACCGCATCTACACGATGTCCGCGGGCCGCCTCACGGGCGAGGTGCCTCGTGACCGGGCGAGCCAGGAAGTTCTCATGCGCCACATGACCAGCACCAGCGACAAGAGGTAACCGACATGGGCCCGGCCACCACCGACGCGCCGACCAGCGCCTCCCCCAGCACGCCACCGCCGACGCGCCACGGCACGAAGGAACTGCTGCTCGACGCGGCACGACGCAACATGCGGCAGTACGGAATGCTCGTCGCACTCGCGCTCATCGTCGTGCTGTTCCAGATATGGACCGACGGCGTCCTGCTGCTGCCGAACAACGTCACCAACCTCGTCCTCCAGAACAGCTACATCCTCGTGCTCGGCATCGGCATGATGATCGTCATCATCTCGGGCCACATCGACCTGTCGGTCGGTTCGCTGGCGGCCTTCGTCTCCGCCGCGGCCGCGGTGATGATGGTCGAACACGATGTGCCCTGGGTGCTCGCGCTCGTCCTCTCCCTCGCGATCGGCGCACTCGCCGGCGCGTGGCAGGGCTTCTGGATCGCGTACGTGGGCATCCCGTCCTTCATCGTCACGCTGGCGGGCATGCTGCTGTTCCGCGGCGGGACGCAGATCCTGCTCGGCAGCCGCTCCCTGGGGCCGTTCCCCGAGGGCTTCCAGAAGATCGCCACCGGCTATCTGCCGGAGATCGGGCCGGTCACCAACTACCACAACCTCACGCTGCTGATGGGCTTCGCGCTGCTCGCGTTCGCCCTGTGGCAGGAGGTCAGGGACCGCCGCCGCCAGCAGAAGTACGAGCTCGACGTGCTGCCCAGGAACCTTTTCCTCGCCAAGTGCGCCGCACTCAGCGCCGCGGTCCTGGCCTTCACCCTCACGCTCGCGAGCTACCGGGGCGCCCCGGTCGTGCTGCTGCTCCTCGCGGCCCTGCTCGTCGGCTTCGGCTTCGTGATGCGCAACGCGGTCGTGGGACGTCATGTGTACGCGCTCGGCGGCAACCAGGCGGCGGCCAAGCTCTCCGGTGTGAAGGACAAGCGCGTCACCTTCCTCGTCTTCGTGAACATGGGCGTGCTCGCGGCCCTCGCGGGTGTCGTCTACGCCGCCCGCCTCAACGCGGGCGTCCCGCAGGCCGGCGTGAACTTCGAACTCGAGGCGATCGCCGCGGCCTTCATCGGCGGCGCGTCGATGAGCGGCGGCGTCGGGACGGTGTTCGGCGCGATCATCGGCGGCCTGGTCCTCGGCGTACTGAACAACGGTATGTCGCTCGTCGGCATCGGCAGCGACTACCAGCAGGTCATCAAGGGACTGGTGCTGCTGGCCGCGGTCGGATTCGACGTCTGGAACAAGCGGAAGGTCGGTTCCTGACGGCCGGCCCGACGCGGCACCGTGCCCCGGCCCTCCCGCTGCGGAGGGCCGGGGCACGGTGCTGTGGGCGTCCCGGTCAGAGCGTGCCGAAGGAGTGCACGGTCGAGGACCGGTACACCTGTCCCGGGCGGAGCACAGTGGTGGGGAACTCCGGCCGGTTGGGCGAGTCGGGGTAGTGCTGGGTCTCCAGGCAGAACCCGTCGCCCTGCCGGTACACCCGGCCCGAGGTGCCCTTCAGGGTGCCGTCGAGGAAGTTGCCGCTGTAGAACTGCAGGCCCGGCTCCGTGGTGGCGATCGTCATGACCCGCCCCGACGTGGGCTCGGTGACCGTGACGGCCTTCCGCGGCTGCGCGGTGATCCCCTTGTCGAGCACGAAGTTGTGGTCGTACCCCTGTCCCAGGAGGATCTGCTCGTGCCCCTGCCGGATGTCCTCGCCGATGGGCTTGCCCAGCCGGAAGTCGAAGGGCGTCCGGGCGACGCGCGCCAGGGCGCCCGTCGGGATGAGAGTGGCGTCCACCGGCGTGTAGCGGGAGGCGTCGATACGCAGCCGGTGGTCGTGGACGGTGCCGCTTCCCTCGCCCGCGAGGTTGAAGTACGTGTGGTTGGTGAGGTTCACGACGGTGGCCCGGTCCGTCGTCGCCTCGTAGTCGACGCGGAACTCGCCCCGTGACGTGAGGATGTAGTCGACCCGGACCGTGAGCGTGCCGGGGTACCCCATCTCGCCGTCGGGGCTGACGCGCCGCAGCGTGAGCCCGGTGTCGGCGCCCCGCCGGAACGGTTCGACGTCCCAGACCCGCTTGTCGAAGCCCTGGTCCCCGCCGTGCAGGCTGTTGGGGCCGTCGTTCGCCGGGAGACGGTAGGTGGTCCCGTCCAGCGTGAACCTGCCGCCGGCGATGCGGTTGCCGTAACGGCCGATCACCGCACCGAAGTACGGGCTCTTCGCCACGTAGTCGTCCAGGTTGTCGAAGCCGAGGGACACGTTCGCCCACCTCCCCCGGCGGTCGGGGACCTCCAGGCCCTGGACGATGCCGCCGTACGACAGGACGCGCAGACGGATGCCGTCGTTCTGGAGCGTCCACAGGTCGACGCCGGTGCCGTCGGCCAGCGATCCGAATCGCTGTTGGACCGGGTCGCGCGTGCCGCGTGTCCCTTGCGGGGCCGTCGTCGTGCCGGCGGCCGCGGCCGGGGTCGTCGCCGCCGCTGCCGCTGTCGCCGCGGCTCCCACCGCCGCTGTCAGCACGGTGCGTCTGCTGGTCGTCATGGTTCGTCTCGCTCTCTTGAGGCCGCGTAGATGCGGCTCGTTCGGTATGTCGGTTGCCGTTCGAACCGGTCGTCCCGGATCACGAAGGGCCTGCTTCGCCCCGGCGTTCAGCCGCGGGGCGGGAGGGCGCGCCCGGGCGCGCACCCCGCACGCGTTCCTCACCCGGTCCTGATCCTCATGAAGGTCACGGAATGGGCCGGGAAGGTGTACGAGAAGGTGCTGTCGACGCCGTCGAAGGTCGAGGACCGCGGCCGGACCGGCCTTTCGTCGGCGGTGTTCTGCGCGGCCGGGTCGGCCGCCAGGGTGGTGACCCGGGCGGTCGGCGCCACCTCGGTCCCCGCACCGAGGTCGATCGCCGTCCGGGCCGGTGATGCCTGGGCGTTGACGACCTTGACGATGAGCTCGCCGGTGGACGCGTCACGGGTGACGACCTGACGGAAGGGCTCGGCGACCTTGTCGTCGGTGAACCCGCCCCACTTCCGGCCGTCGACATAGAGCGTCACCTGACGTCCGCGCACCTCGACATGGAGGTCGTAGGTCCGGCCGGTCTCGACGGTCGTGGCGTTCTCCGTCATGGTCTGCTTGGCCCCGCCGACGCTCTTCTCCACAGCGGAGCGGGTGTTGTTCCAGCCGCCCAGGTTCCACCAGTAGTGGTTGCCGGTGTCCTTGACGCCGAAGGCGACGAGGAAGCCCTCCCTGCCGGACTTCTTGGTGGCCTTCACCCTGAGGTCGTAGTTCTGCCAGGCCGTGTCGCCGGCGGTGACGAGGGTGTTCTCCGCCGTCTCGTCGCTCTGGACGTAAGCGCCGTCCTGGACGGCCCAGGACCCGGTGCCGGCGGCCTTCGTCCACCGGTCGTCGCCGCCCGAGAAGTCGTCGGACAGCAGGGTCGTGCCGTCGGAGGCGGTGACCCGGACGTCGTCGTAGGCGGCGCTGGTCGCCCATGTCGACAGGCCGACGGCGCCGGTGATGGGCCCGGAGGTGGTCGGCGTGGCGGAAGCGGTCGAGGGGACGACCTCGTCCCCCACGTTGGTCATGAAGAGCTTCTGCGTCTCGTAGTTGGCCGATCCCCAGGACCTCTCGTTGTCGAACCAGATCATGTCCGGCTGCCACTGCACATAGTCCTTGTTCGCCAGCAGCGGCGCGTACGAGGCGAGTTTCACGATGTCGGCGTTGCGTTCCAGGCCGGTCATGAAGGCCGCTTCCGCGAGGGCGTTGCCGAACGTGTTGCCCTGCGAGGCGTACTCGCCGAGGAAGACCTCGGGGCCGCTCCGGTCGTAGCCGTCGTAGCGCTCGTTGTTCTCGAGGAACCACTGGGGGCTGTTGTAGTAGTGCTCGTCGACCATGTCCACACCGGACTCGCGGCTGAGCCGCCAGGCCTCGTCGAAGGTCGTCCCCGCGTCATCGGGGCCGGAGTTGGCGATCACCGTGATCTCGGGGTGGGCGGCCTGGATCGCCTCGCGGAACTGCTGGAAGCGGGCGAAGAACTCCTTGGGCAGGTTCTCCTCGTTGCCCACGCCGATATGGGTGAGGCGGAACGGCTCCGGGTGCCCCATGTCCGCGCGCCTGCCGCCCCACTCCGAGCTCACCGGCCCGTTGGCGAACTCGATGAGGTCCAGGGTGTCCTGGATGTGCCGGCGCAGCAGGGCGGGGTCGTCGGTGGCCCGGTTCTGACCGCACCCGGTGACCAGGGCGGGGACCACGGGCAGCGGCATCGCGCCGATGTCCTCGGCGAACTGGAAGTACTCGTAGTAGCCGAGGCCGTAGCTTTGGTTGTAGCCCCAGAAGTTGGCGTTGGTGGCCCGCTCCTCGACCGGGCCGACGGTGTCCTTCCACTGGTACGAGCGGCGGCGTTCCCAGCCGGACGCCTCGTCGTACCCCTCATGGCTGCCGGTGTTGACCAGACAGCCGCCGGGGAAGCGGAGGAAGCCCGGGCGGAGGGCCTCGATCTTCTCGGCGAGGTCCTTGCGCAGACCGTTCTCGCGGCCCTTGTAAGTGTCCCGGGGAAAGAGGGAGACCATGTCGAGCGCGGCCGGCCGCGCGGCGGCGACGGTGAGGCGGCCCGTGGTGGAGGTGCGGCGTGCGGTGAACGTCGCCGTGTACTCGGCCCAGTCTCCGCGGGCGACGACCCGGCGGCCTTCGGCGAGTTCGCCCCCAGCGTCGTGAAGGGTGACGGTCAGTGGCGCCGCCCTGCCCGCACGGGCCCGGACGGAGAAGTCGTACCGCTTCCCCTTCTCCACCGCGATGCCGGTGTTGTAGCCGGCGTTCGTGACCGAGGCGCCGGCGTCCATCGAAAGGTAGGTGCGGTTGCGGTCGTTCAGGCGCCCGTCGTCCTCGGCAGCTCTCGCGCCGCCGGAGACGGTCCACGAGGTCAGTGGCGTGTAGGCGGCATTGTCCGCGGGCCGGTACTCGAAGGAGCGGTTCTGCACGAGTTCGGCGTAGAGCCCGCCGTCGGCGGCGCGGTTGATGTCCTCGTAGAAGACTCCGTACATCGTGTCGTCGATCTTCGCGCCCGTACCGGCGGCGTCGACGGAGATCGTGTAGTCGGCGGGATCGGCCGCCGCGCCGGGTCCTGCGCCGAGCGTCCCGGCGAGCAGGGCTCCCAGGGTGAGCCCGAGCCGCCATCGTCTGCGTGCCATACGCACATCCTCAAAATCGTTCGATATATCGGACAGCGATCAGAACTTCGAACGGCACCTTAGGAACCGCATCGGTGGCCGTCAACGCTTTGCGCACAACCCGGCACGGTTGGTCGACCACTGTTCGTAATGCCGAACAAAATGAGGGCCCATCGACGACCCGTCGAACCGGGGCGCGCTCCCGGCCGTACAGGTGGAACGGGGCTTGTCGCGCGCGCGGCGGCGATCATAGGGTGGCCCGATCAGCAAGCGCTTTCTACGCATTCTCGCGCGAGGAGTTCCTCTTCATGACACGTCCCCGCGGCCGTCTGCGTGCCGCCGTCGTCGGCACCGGAGCCATCGCCCACGGCAGCCATCTCCCGGCTCTGGCCGACCATGCCGATGAGGTGGAACTGGTCGCCGCCGTCGACGTGAACACGGCGCAGCTCGACGCCTTCCGCGCCGCCGCCGGGGACGGGGTCGGCGGCTTCACCCGTCTCGACGAGATGCTCACCACCGCCCGCCCGGACCTGGTGCTGCTCGGCTCTCCGCCCGCCTTCCACCACGACCAGACCGTCGAGGCCCTGCGGGCGGGCGCCTGGGTGCTGTGCGAGAAGCCGCTGTGCCTGTCGCTCGCCGAGTACGACGCCATCGCGGCGGCCGAGGGCCCCGACGGCTCCCCCGGGCCCTACGCGTCCGTGATCTTCCAGCACCGCTACGGCTCCGGCGCCGCGCACGCCCGCGAACTGCTCGCCACCGGACGGCTGGGCACGCCGCTCGTCGCGCACTGCCAGACGACCTGGTACCGCGACGGCGCCTACTACGCCGTCCCCTGGCGGGGCCGCTGGTCCACGGAGGGCGGCGGGCCCGCCATGGGGCACGGCATCCACCAGATGGACCTGCTGCTGCATCTGCTCGGCGACTGGACCGAGATACGGGCGATGGCGGGCCGGCTCGTGCACACCGTCGAGAGCGAGGACGTGTCGACGGCGCTCGTCCGCTTCGCCAACGGCACGATGGCCACCGTCGTCAACAGCGTCGTGTCACCGCAGGAGGTCAGCCGGATCCGCATCGACTGCTCCGACGCCACTGTCGAACTCACCCATCTGTACGGCCACTCCAACGACGACTGGGTCTACACGCCCGCGCCGCACGCGGCCGCCGACGAACGCCGCGTCGAGGCATGGCGGACGCCCGCCGCCGATCGGCCCAGCTCGCACTCCGCGCAGCTGGACGGCGTCCTCGCTGCGATGCGTGCCGGGACCCGCCCTCCGGGCAGCGGCCCCGACGCGCGGCGGACGCTGGAGTTCGTCGCCGCGCTCTACAAGGCTGCCTTCACCGGCATGCCCGTCCGGGCCGGTGAGATCACGGCCGACGATCCGTACTACACCGCCATGCACGGCGGGCACCCCGCCTGGGCACCCGCGGACACGGCCGGCGGACAGCGATGAGCGCACCGGTCACCGTGACCCACACGCACGGCGAGAAGGTGGTCGTCCGGCACGGCGGTGTGGAGCTGATGACGTACGTCTACCGTCCCGACCCGGAGCCCTTCGAGTCCCGCAAGCCGTACGTGCACCCGCTGCGGACGCTCTCGGGCCGGCTGATGACCGGGTACCGGCCGAACGACCACCGCTGGCACAAGGGTCTGCAGATGACCGCGAGCCATCTGTCGAGGCAGAACTTCTGGGGCGGCAACTCCTACGTCCACGGCCAGGGTTATACGGCGCTGCCGGACCGGATCGGGTGGATGCGGCACGACGGCTTCGACGCGCTCCGCGTGGCCGAGGACCGGCTGACGATGCGGGAGCGGCTCACCTGGATCGAGAACGGCGGAGCGGAATGGGCGCGGGAGCGGCGGACGCTCACCGTGCACTCCGTCGAACCGGCGGACGGTTCCTGGGCGCTCGACTGGTCCATCCACCTCACCAACACCCGCTCGGAACCTCTGCGGTTCGGCTCACCGACGACCGCCGGGCGGCAGGCCGCCGGTTACACCGGGCTGCACTGGCGCGGGCCCCGCGACCTCGCCGGCGGTGACGTGGTGGGTCCTGACGGGCACGGCGGCGCGGGAGAGGCGGGGGCCGCGGACATGATGGGCCGTGCGGCGCCCTGGCTCGCGTTCACCGGCGAGCACGACGGCGTCGACGCGCACAGCACCCTGGTCTTCGCCCACGCCCCCGAGAACGCGGCCGCCGGCCCGTCCCACTGGTTCGTACGGTCGGAGCCGACCCCGTCGGTCGCCTTCTCCTGGGCGTTCTTCGAGGAGTTCACGCTCCCGCCGGGGGCCGCCTTCTCGTACCGCTACCGGATCGTGGTGGCCGACGGCGCCCTGGACCGCAGGCGGATCGGGTCCCACCTGCGGTCCTGGTGACGGGTCGGTGTCTCACGGCATCCGGTCGCCGACCAGCGCCAGGTTCTCGATGGCCGCGAGGCCGTACAGCGCGGTGTCGTTGGTGTAGACCCAGTTGGCCTCGCTGCCCGGCACCAGCGTGACGGGCCCGCCCACCTCTTCCGTGGCCCACGGCGCCGATTCCCGGTAGCCGTCGCTGTTGTAGAACTTCTCCCAGGCACGGCGCGCCAGCTTCTCGTCACCGGTCTGCACCGCCGCGTACGCGTCCAGCCTGGAGTGGCCCTGGAAGAGGATCAGCGAGCCGAAGTGGGAGCCGTAGCGCGCCGCCTGTTCGGCCTTGGTGGCGTTGAAGTAGCGGCAGTAGTCGAGATACGCCTCGCGGAACGCCGGCATGTCGACGAGATCGATCAGCTCCGCGCAGAGTTCGTTCAGACCGAAGACGGCGGACAGGTGCGAGACGCCGACCTTGGCCTCCTTCTCGACGGCGAAGCGGCCGGTGTCGAGGTCGTACAGGCCGCTGCCCTGGACGAATCCGTTGGGCTGGGCGGCGATCGTCTCCATCGTGGACAGGATCCTGGCCTTCGCCTTCGCCGCCTTGGGGCCGCCTCGCTCCCACTCGGTGAGCCAGGCGGAGACCAGGCCGCTCCAGTCGGTGCCGAAGCCGATGGACAGGGCGTGGCGGTCTGGCGTGTACGGCTCGGTGCGGATCTTCCGGATCGGGTCGAGCACCAGGAAGGTCTCGTCGGAGTCCACGTTGGCGTGCATGAGGTCGCCGGTGCGTTCGTCGGCGGTGAGGAAGTAGTAGAAGCGCCGGTAAGTGGTGTTGGCGATGCGCTGCTGCTTGGCGCTGTCGGCGTAGTGCTGGATGCCGTGCCGGGTGCCGAGGCCGGCCCACTTGCCGAGGTGGTAGACGTCGACCTCACCGGTGTGACGGGTCATGGCCTCGGCGAACCGGAAGATGTCGGCGCGGCCGGAGCGGAGGTAGGCGTACCAGAGCCACAGGTCGGGAGAGAGTTCGGAGTTGTCCCACGCGTAGCCGCCGACGTCGTACCGCCACTGGTGCCGGGCCGGGTCGTAGCTGTGCATGATGTCGCCGTAGTCCCAGAAGCCGTACCAGCGCCGCATGTCCACCTGGTCGCGGTAGTACGTGAACAGGAAGTCGAGGTGGTCCTCGATCCTGGCCTTGGCGGGGGTGGACCGGTCGGGCTCGGAGAAGAGGCCGCCGAAGACCTTGGCCGCGACCATGTGGGCGGGCGGGGCGGCGAGCTGGGGCGGGGTGCGGACGGCGGACGTCTCCTTGGCCAGGGTGCCCGCCTCCGGCGTCGAGTCATGGGCCCAGAAGAGGAGTTCGCTGGTGCGGGCGATGCCGTACGGCGTGCCGAAACCGGGCTCGTAGTCCTCGTACGTGATGTTCAGGCCCTCGAGCTGCTCGGCGTAGGTGTCCTGGCCGAGGCCGTCGTGGTAGAAGCGCAGGTCCATGGGCTGCGCCTCGGGCGACCAGAGCCAGAGGGTGACTTCGGCGCTGTCGGTGTGCGCGTCGCGGATGTCGAGACCGGCGGGGTGCTTCTCCCAGAAGTCGCGGAGCCCGAAGGACAGCCCGCCGCTCACGCCGCCGACATAGCCGAACCCGGACGCCCGGCGTCCGCCGCCGGCCGCGATCCACCCGTGCCCCTTCTTGGTGCGCTTGCGCAGCGTGAACCCGTCGGCGGAGAGCTGGCTGAGGGTGTAGTCGCCCCACTCGGGGATCAGGTGCAGACGGCTGGTGACCCGCTGGTCCCAGGTGGCCGGATCGGGAAGCCTGCGTCCCTCGAACTGCGCCGCCTGGACGGCCGCCCCCGGGTCGCGGCGCAGTCCGGTGATGCCCTTGACGGCCTCCCGGAGCAGTCCGGTGCCGTCGCCCCCGATCCGGATGTGCCGGTCGTACGAGGGGTCCCGCATCGGCACGGTGAAGCGGACGCCGAGGCCGCGGATGAAGTCGCCGTCGGCCCGGCCGGGCTCCTGGGTGCCGTCGTAGGTGATGGTGTGCACCATGCGGAACGACTCGGCGCCGGCGTAGAAGTAGAGACGGACGGAGAACGGCAGCCAGCTCCGGTTGCCCCGGCGGTGTTTGCCGTCGATGCGGACGACCGCCCGTACGGGGCCGTCCTGTTCGACCTCGGTCTCGTGTATGGCGCTCTCGAAGCGTTCGTACGACTCCCGCCCCTGGTCGCCGTCCTCGATCTCACCTTGGCGGAGCAGCACGAGACGCCCGTTCCTGGCGATCTCGGTGGTGCCGCGGGTCACGGACCTGACGAGGGACGATCCGCTGGTGCCGAGGCGGGCGGTGATGACGCCCGTGTCGACGTCGACCGTGCCCGCCTTGGTGGTGACCGTGATCCGACGGGCGGGTGCGGCGGGCTCACCCGCGGTGAGCGTGAAGCTCTCCGCCGTCGTCTCCGGTCCGATGGCGTGGGCGGTCCACTTCAGGGAGCCGTCGGGCCACTGGGCGAGCGGCCACGACTGGACCGGCACCTGCTTGCCGTCGGCGGTGGCCAGCGAGAACGTCTGGTCCTCGGCGTAGGCGCCCTTCGGCCACGGCACGCCGAGCGTGGTGCCGGGGGCGGCCCCGAGCCCGTCGTCCTCCAGCCACTTCAGCGTCACCGGTGCGGGACGGGCGGCCGCCGGGCGGGGCGCCGCCTGGGCGGTCGCGCTGCCGAGTGCCCAGCTGAACTGGGCGGCCGCGCCTGCGGCTGCCGCCGCCGAGAGCAGGGACCTGCGGGAGATCGGAGACATGACGATTCCTTCTGTGAGACCTGGGCGGTAAGGACGGGAACCTTGAGCAGGGCAGAGCAGAAGTGCGTGGTGGCGCGGGGCACGGAAGCCGACGCGCGCATGCGCGGAAGCGCACGGGCGCGACGGTCCGGGCGTACGGGTTTGCTGTGGGGCGGGCGTGCGGGTTCGCTGTGGGGCGGGCGTGCGGCCTTGCGGGCGGTGCAGGGTGAGGACTTGCGGGCTTGCGGCGGTGCCGGCGTGCGGACGTGCGGACGTGCGGACGTGCGCCTTACGCAGGTGCGGGCGCCGGCCCGTCAGCGGGCGGCGTACCGTGCTTCGACGGCCACCGCCGCGGCCGCGACCGCGCCCGTCACCGGGACCGCCAGCGGGGCCACGACCCACGCGGTCCCCGCCACGACCGCGAACCCGCCCACGAGCAGCAGCGATCCGGCCGGGTCGCGCAGGGTGCGCCGGGCGGCCTCGCGCAGCAGCGTGGGCCAGGACGCGCCGGGCTCCCATGCCGCTGCCGCCCGGAGCACCGCGACCCCGGCCCCCAGGGCGGCGAGGACCGCGACCGTGCCCACGAACGGTCCGCCCGGCAGCCCGGCGCGGACGGCGGCGAGGTTGAGCCAGAGGAGCCAGAGGACCACCGCGCCGGACAGACCGACGAGCCAGCCGCCGCGCATCGCGGCACGGAAGTCACCGGCGAAGTGCCGCCCGCCCGTCGCCTCGTCCCGCAGATGGCGCCGCAGATGGCGGACGCCGGCGGCGAAGGCCGCCGGGGCCGTCACCAGCGGCAGGGCGGCGAGGATCATCCACACGCCGGTGAGCAGGCATTCGGCGAAGACGCCGAAGCCGGTGGAGAGCCGGGACTCCTGCCGCGTCAGGGAGCGCGCTGCCACGGCCGGTCAGCCCTTCAGGCCCGAGGTCGCCATGCCGTCGATCAGGTAGCGCTGGAAGGCGAGGAAGAACGCCAGCACGGGCAGCAGCGCCACGAGCGACATGGCGATCATGCCGCCGTAGTCGGCGACGGCGTCCTGGTCGATGAACATCTTCAGCCCGAGCGAGACCGTGTACTTCTCCGGCTCGTTCAGATAGATCAGCGGGCCCATGAAGTCGTTCCACGCGTTGATGAAGGTGAAGATGGCGCTGGTGATCAGGGCGGGCCGGCACAGCGGCAGCACGATCGACCAGTAGATGCGCAGATGCCCGCAGCCGTCCAGCCGGGCGGCCTCGTCCAGCTCCCTCGGCAGGTTCCGCATGAACTGGAGCATGAGGAACACGAAGAAGGCATCGGTGGCGAGATACTTGCCGAGCAGCAGCGGCACATAGGTGTTGATCAGTTCCAGCTTCTGGAACAGCACGTACTGCGGGATCAGGATCACGTGGTACGGCAGCAGCAGCGTGCCGATCATCAGCGCGAACATCAGGTTCCGCCCGGGGAACCTGATCTTGGCGAAGGCGTAGGCGGCCAGCGAGCACGACAGCAGTACGCCGGCCATCGAACCGAGCGCGAGGAACGTGGAGTTGACGAAGAAGGTGGTGACGGGGATGTCGGCGATACCGTCGGTCAGCCGCCGGTAGTTCTCGACGATGGGCTCGGTCGGGAACAGGTCCAGGCTGCCGATGATGTCGTCGCTGGGCTTCAGCGAGCCGCCGACGACCCAGACCACCGGGTAGAGGACCACGGCGAGCAGCGCCAGGGCCCCCAGGTGCCAGAGCAGCGAGCCGCTGCCGCGGCGCGCGCGGGTGGTGAGTGTGCCGCTCATCGGGCCGCCTCCTCGTAGTGCACCCAGCGGCGCTGGGACCAGAACAGCACCGCGGTGACCAGGCCGACGGCGATCAGCAGCATCCATGCCATGGCGGAGGCGAAGCCCATCCGGCTGTTCTCGAAGCCTTGTTGGTACAGGTAGCAGGTGTAGACGAGCGTGGCGTCCGCGGGTCCGCAGCTGCCGTTGCTCATGATGTAGGCCGATCCGAAGATCTGGAACGAGTGGATGGTCTCCAGCAGGACGTTGAAGAACATCACCGGCGAGATCATCGGCAGGGTGATGTGCCAGAAGCGCCGCCACGGTCCCGCGCCGTCGACCTGGGCCGCCTCGTACAGCTCCTTGGGCACCTGCTTGAGCCCGGCCAGGAAGATGACCATCGGCGCGCCGAACTGCCAGACGGTGAGCGCCACCAGGCAGTAGAGGACCCAGGCGGGGTCTCCGATCCAGCCGCCGACGTCCATGCCGAGGAACGTCTGGGCCCGGTCCACCACCGCGTCGTCGGAGAACAGGGCGCGCCACACGATGGCGACGGACACACTGGCGCCGACGAGCGAGGGGGCGTAGAAGGCTGCCCGGTAGAAGGCCTGTCCGCGCCGGCTCTGCGCCAGCAGCAGCGCGACGCCGAGGGCGAGGAGGAGCTTCAGCGGGGTCCCGATGAGGACGTACTTGGCGGTGACCTCGACGGATGTGCGCCAGCGCGGGTCGGCGAACATCTCGGAGAAGTTGCCGAGGCCGATCCACTTCGGGGAGTCGAAGAGGTTGTAGTCGGTGAACGCGAAGTAGAGGGAGGCGACCATCGGTCCCGCGGTGAGCAGCAGGAAGCCGGCGATCCAGGGCGACATGAACAGGTAGCCGATCAGGCCGTGCTTGCGTCCGCGGCGGCGGACGGGCGAGGGCGTCGTACCGGCGGCAGGGGCCTCGTCCGCCACCTGCCGCACGGATTCCTCGAGCTGGGTCATGGGCGGCGTTCCCATCAGGAGCCGAGCGCCGTCTTCGCCTCGGTGAAGAACTGCTTCGCGGAGTCCTCGACGGGGGCCTTGCCGAGCGCCATGTCGGCGGCGATCCGCAGGAACGCGGCCTCGACGACGTCCGCGCCGGCGGGGTGGGGGGTGATGGTCTCGAGCGTGCCGGCGGCTGCTATCTGCTGCTCGTACGCCGCGATCTTCTTGCTGACCGGGTCGGTGGGTTCGAACGCCTCGTACTGCTCGTTGGTGGAGAGCACTCCGCGGTCGTATCCCATGATCCTGCCGACCTCCGGGTCGTGGACCATGAAGTCGATGAAGGTCGCCACCTCGGCGGGGTGCTTGGTGCGGGCACTGCCGCTGAGCATCAGCGAACCGAGGTACTGGCCGGTCTTCTTGCCGTCGCCGGTGGGGATCGGGGCGATGGCGTACGAGCTCTTGCCCTCGGCGGAGTAGCGCGCCGTGAAGTTGTCCCAGGTGAACTCGCCGCCGGCGAGCCCTGCCGCGAGTGCGGACTTGGGCTTGATCTGCTCGACCTTCTTCTGGTCCGCGTACAGCCCCGTCCTGACGCGCTTCATCGACTCGGTCCAGTACGGGACGAGGTCGCTCTCGGTGAATCCGAGGCCCTTCTCGGTGAAGAAGGCCTTGCCGTTCTGGCGGAGGATCAGGTCGTAGAGGTACATGATGCCGAAGGGGCCCGAGTCGCCCGCGACGCCGGCCTTGTCGTGGATCTTGATGAGCGCGTCGTCCCAGTCGTTCCACGTCCAGCCGGGTGCCGGGGTGACGCCCGCCTTCTCGAAGACCCGCTCGTCGATGATCAGGCCCATGGAGTTGGAGCCGACCGGTACGCCGAGCAGCCTGCCGTCCACCTCGCCGAACTTCTCGAGGCCGGCCCGGAAGCCGCCGAGGTCCAGGTTGCCCTTCTTCGCCTGGGCGTGGAGGTCGAGCAGGACCCGCTTGGCGTCGTACTTCCGCAGGAAGCCGATGGCGTTCTGGAAGACGTCCGGCGGATTGCCGCCCGCCGCCTGGGTGTTGAACTTCTTCCAGAAGTCGCCGTACTGCTGGAAGTCCGTCTTGACCTTGATCTTCGGGTGCTTCTTCTCGAAGAGGGCGACGGTCTGGTTTATTTTCTTCGCCCGGTCGTCCGCGCCCCACCAGGCATAGCGGATGGTGACGGGCCCGCCGGACGAGCCGCTGCCGGCGCCGCAGCCGGCGGCGGTCAGCCCGGCACCGGCCAGGGTCGCGCCGGCCGCCCTGAGGAAGCTCCGCCTCTCCACATGCCTGGACATACGCATGATGCACCCTCTCGCCAATGATGTACCGATGATGAATGAATCGTTTCAGGAAAGCGCTTGCCACGAAATGTAGGGGTGGCGGCGAACCGCGTCAACGGTTTGGACGGTCGCGAATCGCCCCGCGGCCTGTTCGAGATCGCGAACGGCATGCGACAGCCCGGGCGGCAGACCGTAATCGAGTCGACCGCGCTACACCAGCCCGGGGCGTCCTTCGTTCGACTGGTCGAACGTTGCACAAAACTTCGGACAGTTGGCCGGAGCCTCTTGCAGAACCCGTGCCCGACGACGGAGGGTGAGATCCCCCGTCACCCTTCCCCGGCCGCCGCCTTCGCGCCCGTCCGGGACCGAGTGCTGCCCCAGGAGAGCGATGTCCCACTCGTACGTCGACGATGTCCGGCCCGGCAGCGGGCCGCTCCCGCCACGCGCCCGGTACGCCACCTCGGACGCGGCATCCCTCTCGCTGAACGGAAGTTGGCGCTTCCGGCTGTCCGCGACCGCCGACACCGAGGACGACTCCTTCGCCGTGCCCGGCCATGACACCTCGGGCTGGGACGAGGTGCGCGTGCCCGGCCACTGGGTGCTCCAGGGCCACGGCGCGCCCATCTACACCAACCACCTCTACCCCTTCCCCGTCGACCCGCCGCGCGTGCCGACCGAGAACCCGACCGGCGACCACCTGCGCTTCTTCGACCTGCCGGAGGACTGGGGCACGGGGGGCGACGCCCTGCTCCGCTTCGACGGCGTGGACTCCTGCGCCCGCGTCTGGCTGAACGGCCACGAACTGGGCGAGTTCAAGGGCAGCCGGCTGCCCCACGAGTTCGCGGTCGGGCATCTGCTGCGCCCGGGAGGGAACGTGCTCGCGGTCCGCGTCCACCAGTGGTCGTCCGGGTCGTACCTCGAGGACCAGGACCAGTGGTGGCTGCCCGGCATCTTCCGGGACGTGACCCTCCTGCACCGGCCGGCCGGCTGCGCGGGGGACTTCTTCGTGCACGCCTCCTACGACCACCACCGCGCCGAGGGCACCCTGCGGGTCGACTCCGACACGGCCGGCCGGGTCACCGTGCCGGAGCTGGGCATCGACGTCGCGACCGGCGAGCCGGTCACCGTGCCGGTGCGGCCCTGGACGGCGGAGACGCCCCGCCTCTACGACGGGACACTGGCTCTCGCGGGCGAACGGGTACCGCTGCGCATCGGCTTCCGCACGGTCGCCGTCGAGGACGGTGTCATCAAGGTCAACGGCGAGCGGATCCTGTTCCGCGGGGTCAACCGGCACGAGTTCCACCCCGACACCGGACGCGCCCTCGACGCCGCGACCATGCGCCGGGACGCCGAGCTGATGAAGCTGCACAACATCAACGCCGTCCGCACCTCGCACTATCCCCCGCATCCCGGCTTCCTGGACCTCTGCGACGAGCTGGGTCTGTGGGTGATCGACGAGTGCGATCTGGAGACACACGGCTTCGTCGAGCAGGACTGGCACGACAACCCCGTCGACGACGACCGCTGGACACCGGCCCTCCTCGACCGTGCCGCGCGGATGGTCGAGCGGGACAAGAACCACCCGTCCGTGATCATCTGGTCGCTCGGCAACGAGGCGGGCACCGGACGCGGTCTCACCGCGATGGCCGAGTGGATCCGCGCCCGCGACCCCGAGCGGCTCATCCACTACGAGGGCGACCCCGGCTGCCGCGACACGGACATGTACTCGCGGATGTACCCGCCCCACGACGAGGTGGACAGGATCGGCCGCCGTCTCGACGGCGGCCCGGCCGGGCGCCGCGAACTCCCGTTCATCCTCTGCGAGTACGGGCACGCCATGGGCAACGGTCCGGGCGGCCTCGCCGACTACCAGCGGCTCTTCGAGGCTCACCCGCGCAACCAGGGCGGCTTCATCTGGGAGTGGATCGACCACGGCCTGACCGACGCGCGGTACGGCTTCGCCTACGGCGGCGACTTCGGCGAGGAGCTCCACGACGGGAACTTCGTCTGCGACGGCCTGCTGTTCCCGGACCGCACCCCCTCCCCCGGCCTGATCGAGTACAAGAAGGTCATCGAGCCGGTCCGGATCGAGCCCGGCCCGGCAGCAGGCGACGGCACGGCCACCGTCCGCGTCACCAACCTCCACGACTTCTCCGACCTCTCCCACCTCGCCTTCGAATGGTCCTTCCAGAGCGACGGAGAGACGGTGGCGCACGGCCCCCTGACCGTCCCGCCGACGGCGCCCGGCGCATCGGCAGAGGTCCGGCTGCCCGAACCGCCGGCGACAGGGCCTGACGCGGAGAGCCTGTGGACGGTACGGGCGCTGCTGGCCGCGGACACCCCGTGGGGCCGCAGGGGCCACGAGGTCGCCTGGGGGCAGCTGGAGGCCGGCCGGCCGGTCCGCGCGGAAGTCCCGTGCGGTGACCGCCCGGGGCGCGGCCGGAGCGTCGTCACCCTCGGTCCTGCCTCCTTCGACGCCCGCACCGGCGAGCTGCGGACCATCGGCCGGGTCGCCGTGGCCGGCGCGAGGCTGAACGTGTGGCGTGCGCCGACGGACAACGACAACGGCGCGCCCTGGCAGCCGGACCCGCGCAGCGGACCGCTGTGGCGCGCCCTCGGCCTGCACCGCATGCGGCACCGCCTGGACGCGGTCGAGGTGACGGACGACGCGCTGACGGTGCGCACCCGGGTCGCGCCGGCCGGCCGCGACGTGGGCCTGCTCACGAACTACCGGTGGACGTCCGACGGTGTCCGGCTGCGCCTGACGGTGTCCGTGGTACCGCAGGGGCACTGGCAGCTCCCGCTGCCCCGTCTCGGGATCCGTCTCGGACTTCCGGCGTCGTACGCGGACGTCCGCTGGTACGGCGGCGGGCCGGGCGAGGCGTACCCGGACAGCAGGGCAGCCGCCCGGCTCGGCCTCTGGCAGACCGATGTCGACGCGATGCAGACCCCGTATGTCCGTCCGCAGGAGAACGGCGCGCGGGCCGATGTGCGCTGGGCCGAACTCGCCTCCCCGGAAGCGGGGTTGCGGATCGACGGCGACCCGGCGTTCTGGCTGACCGCACGCCGCTGGACGACCGAGCAGCTCGACGCGGCCGAGCACCTGACGGACCTCGTTCCCTCGGGCGAGACGGTGTGGGTGGAGCTCGACCACCGGCAGCACGGCCTCGGCAGCCAGTCGTGTGGACCCGGCGTGCTGCCCGAGTACCGACTGCACGCTCAGCCGGCCGAATTCTCGTTCGTGTTCACACCGCTCGACGGTCCCTGACCTGCGTGGCCGTACGGGCCCCGGCCGGAGCCGGGGCGCGTGCGGCGTCGGTCCCGCACAGCACGGTGTCAGCGGTGGGCCAGCCAGTTCGCGGCGGGCAGCAGCCTGTTGTCGTAGTCGAAGAGGGCCTGGTTCTCCCAGCCGTTGCCGGAGGCCGGATCGGCCGGGTCCCAGCCGTTGCCCGAGACGGCGGTCCAGGCGGGCTCCCAGTACACGACGCCCAGACCGCGGCCGTTCGGCACGGCCTCGACCACGTTCATCACATCGCGTATCCAGGCAGCCTGGCCGGCCGGGCTCGCCGGGTACCCGGGCACCAGTTCGCCCGGCAGGTCGATGATGTTCTCGTGGCTGTCCTTGCTGTCGAGCCGGAAGGGGTAGGCGGTCTCGACGACCATGACGGGCTTGGCGTACCGGGCGGAGACGTCGTCCAGGTTGGTCTGGAGATCGGACAGCGCTCCATGCCAGTAGCCGTAGAAGGACACGGCGATGACGTCGAAGTTCACGCCCCGGGCGGTGGCGTTGTCGAACCACCAGCGGTACAGGCCGTTGTCGCCGCCGTGCGCGAGGTGCAGGGCGATCCGGGTGGAGGAGGAGACGGCCTTCGCAGCGTCGATGCCGGAGGTGAGCAGCCCGGCGGTCCGGTCCCAGTTCTCCGTGGAGCCTTCCGGCCAGAGCATGCCGGTGTTGATCTCGTTGCCGATCTGCACCATGTCGGCGGTGGTGCCCTGCGCCTTGAGGGCGTTCAGGACGTCGTAGGTGTGGTCGTGGACGTCCTTCTTGAGCTGGTCGTAGGAGTGCGAGGACCAGGCGGCGGGCTTCGTCTGGGCGCCCGGGTCGGCCCAGATGTCGGAGTAGTGGAAGTCGACCAGCAGTTTCATGCCCTGGGCCTTGATCCGCTTGGCGGTCTGCAGCACGCGGGCCTTGTTGTTGTAGCCGTCGGCCGGGTCCACCCAGACCTTGAGCCGGCCGTAGTTGGCCCCCGCCGACCTCAGGATGCCGAGCCCGTCACCCGTGGTTCCCGTGGCCGTACGGTAGACGCCGCCGGAGTCCTCGCTCTTCTTCAGTGTGGAGACGTCGACGCCTTTGACGCTCAGCCCGGTCGAACCGGGGGTGAAGGTGAGATCGTCGACGTTGAGCCAGTTCCCTGCCCGGGCATCGGAGTTGACGCTGACGGTGCACTGCCCGCCGGTCACCCTGACGGAGGTGACGAGGCGTATCCACTTGCCGTCGGGGGTGGGCGGCAGGTCGGTGCGCTGCTCCGGGGAGCCGCAGTTGCGCAGCGCAAGGTAGGCCGCGTTCTGGCCGCCGCTCGAACGCACCCAGGCGCTCAGCCTGTAGGTCCCGTCTGTGAGTCCGGACAGGTACTGGTACGTCTCCACCTTGTACGCGGAGGACGACCAGTGGCTGAGGCGGTTGCTGCCGCTGTGCC
Organism: Streptomyces sp. OZ13; assembly: GCF_052068155.1. Classification (NCBI taxonomy): domain Bacteria; kingdom Bacillati; phylum Actinomycetota; class Actinomycetes; order Kitasatosporales; family Streptomycetaceae; genus Streptomyces; species Streptomyces sp. OZ13. The sequence goes on from NZ_JBQHCZ010000020.1 coordinate 35,303, forward strand.
CGCCGGCCTCCGTGTAGGACGCGGCGTGCCGGCCGTCGGCGGAGTACGTGGACCAGCCGGAAGTGCCCGACTCGAAGCCGGGGTTGGTGAGCGTGGCCGCCGCGCTGACCGGTTGTCCGGGCAGTGCGGTGATCAGCAGGGCGCCGAGCGCGGCGAGAGCGGCGCTTCTGAGAAGTCCGCGGAAGCGGTGTGGGGCCGTGTGCATCGTCGAGTCCCTTCGACGGTGATGGGCGGGGGTGGGGGTGCGATGCACCCGGGGGCGGCCGGCGGTCCGGCGGCCGCGCCCGGGGGTCCTGGTGTCGTCAGGCGTCGAGCCGTACGACCTTGACGGCGCCTGCCGGGACGGTGAGGTGTCCGGCGGCGTGCTCGCCGCTGAGCAGTTCGGTGCCCGGGCGCCCGAGGGGCACCTTGGTGTCGTGCGGGGTGTGGTTCATGGCGAAGAGGTAGTCGCCGCCGTCACCGGAGCGGCGTACGACCTCGACGTCGCGGGGCAGTTCGGTGCGGGGCGCGATGCCGGCGTCCTCGCAGGCGCTCTCGAGGACCGCGTCCAGCGCGCGGGGGCCGAGGCGGGAGGAGACGTACCAGGCGGTGCCGCCGCCCGGGCGGTGACGGGTGACGGCGGGTTTGCCCGCGGCCGGTCCGTCGGCGTACGTCCACACCGTCTCGGCCCCGCGCGGCACCACGAACTCGGTCCACACGTCGCCGGTGACCGAGGTCCCCTGCGGCCCGGTGATCCGCACGCTCTCGCTCGCACGGAGCGGTGACCACTCCTCGACGGTCAGGCCGAGCACGTCGCGCAGCACACCCGGGTACGCGCCGGGGTGCACCGCGTCGTGCTCGTCGACGATGCCGGAGAAGTACGAGACGACGAGGGTGCCGCCGTTCTCGACGTAGGCCCGCAGATTGCGGCCGGCCTCCTCGGTGGCGAGATAGAGGGCGGGGACGACGACCAGCGGGTAGGCGGACAGGTCGGCATCGGGACGGGCGAAGTCGACGGTCAGGTGCCGGTCGTAGAGGGCCTCGTAGAAGCTGTCCGCGCGCTCTCGGGCGTCGTGGTCCTCGCTGGGCCGCCATTCGAGGCCCTGCGCCCACCAGGAGTGCCAGTCCCACACCATGCCGACGTCGGGGACGGTGCGGGTCCCCATCAGTTCGGCGAGGGAGCCCATGTCGGCCCCGAGCCGCACCACCTCGCGCCAGATCCGGGTGTCGGTCCCGGCGTGCGGCAGCATCGCGGAGTGGAACTTCTCGGCACCCTTCCGGGACTGGCGCCACTGGAAGAACATGGCTCCCTCGGAGCCGCGGGCCACATGGGCGAGGGAGTTGCGCGCCATCTCGCCGGGGCGCTTGGCGGGGTTGCGCGGCTGCCAGCTGACGCCGCTGGTGGAGTGTTCGAGCAGCAGCCAGGGCGCGCCGCCGGCGACGGAGCGCGTGAGGTCGGCGGCCATCGCGAGGTTGACGTGCGTGCGGCGGCCGTCGGTCATCAGGTAGTGGTCGTTGGTGACGATGTCGACCTCGCGGCCCCAGGCCCAGTAGTCGATCGTGTCGCACTGGCTGAGCGCGGTCATGAAGTTGGTGGTGACGGGGACGCCGGGCGCGAGCCGGTGCAGGATGTCCCGTTCCATACGGAAGTTCTCGCGCATGGTGTCGTCGGCGAAGCGGCGGTGGTCGAGCTGCTGGGCGGGATTGCCGACGGTCGGCGTCAGCCGGGGCGGATCGATCTCGTCGAAGGACCGGTAGCGCAGACCCCAGAAGGCGGTTCCCCACGCGTCGTTGACCGCCTCGACCGTTGTGTAGCGGGCCCGGAGCCAGCGGCGGAAGTGGGCGGCGCAGTTGTCGCAGTAGCAGGCGCTGACGGGCACGCCGTACTCGTTGTGGACGTGCCACATGGCGAGGGCGGGGTGTCCGGCGTACCGCCGGCCGAGTTCGGTGGTGATCCGCGCGGCGGCCTCGCGGTAGGCGGGGCTGCTGTGGCAGATCGCGGCGCGCGAGCCGAAGGCGTAGCGGACGCCCTCCCGGCTGACGGGCAGCGCCTCGGGATGGGCCCGGTAGAACCAGGCGGGCGGGGAGGCGGTGGGCGTGCCGAGGTCGGCGCGGACGCCGTTCTCGTGGAGCAGGTCGAGGACCCGGTCGAGCCAGCCGAAGTCGTAGGCGCCGGGCTCGGGTTCGAGCAGCGCCCAGGAGAAGATCCCGACGCTCACCATGGTGACGCCTGCCTCGCGCATCAGCCGGACGTCCTCGCGCCAGACGCTTTCCGGCCACTGCTCGGGGTTGTAGTCGCCACCGAACGCGAGCCGGTCCAGGCCCTTGGGAGTGGTCTCCGGCATGAATGTCTCCTGAAGCGTCAAAATGTCGAACATCTGGGAACGTGCACACACCAGCTTCGATGCGATGATGCAACATAACCGCACAGGAACAACCATTGACAAGTGTCCGGGATGTTTCCCTACTGTGAACGCTCACAGATGCAGGGCAGGCTTCCCCACCGAGCGGGAGGCCCCTTCGGTCAGGGAGAAGCACCCATGTCCACCACGCTGCACCGCCGCCTCGCGGCCACTGCCACAGCCGTCGCCCTCGGGGCGACGGCGCTCACCGCCTGTGGTTCCCAGGACGGCGGCGACCAGGCGGATTCCGGACCGGTCTCGCTGACCTACTGGGCCTGGGCGCCCGGCATGGACAAGGTGGCGGCCATCTGGAACAAGAAGAACCCGGACATCAAGGTCACCGTCCAGAAGCAGGCCTCCGGCGACGACCTGGTCACCAAGATCATCACCGCCTCGAAGGCGAAGAAGGCCCCGGACCTCGTCCAGGCCGAGTACCAGGCGCTGCCGACCCTCGTCAGCAACGACGCCCTCGCCGACATCTCGGAAGAGGTCGGGGGCATCAAGGACGAGTTCGCCCCGGGCGTGTGGCAGCAGACCAAGCTCGGCACGGACGCCGTGTACGCGGTGCCGCAGGACTCCGGGCCGATGATGTTCTACTACCGCGCCGACCTGTTCGAGGAGTACGGGCTGGAAGTTCCCGCCACCTGGGAGCAGTTCGCCGAGACCGCCCGCGCATTGAAGAAGAAGGCCCCGGACAAGGCGCTGACGACCTTCTCCTCCAACGACTCCGGCCTCTTCGCCGGTCTCGCCCAGCAGGCCGGCGCCAAGTGGTGGACCGTCGAGGGCCAGAAGTGGAAGGTCGCCATCGACGACCCGGCGACGAAGAAGGTCGCCGACTTCTGGGGCGGTCTGGTCAAGGAGGGCGCCGTCGACAACCAGCCCATGTACACCCCCGCCTGGAACAAGGCGCTCAACACGGGCAAGCAGATCGCCTGGGTGAGCGCGGTCTGGGCGCCCGGCACGCTGACCACGGCCGCCCCCGACACCAAGGGCAAGTGGAAGATGGCCCCGCTCCCCCAGTGGTACGACACCAAGAACGTCACCGGCAGCTGGGGCGGCTCCACCACCGCCGTCACCACGGACTCGAAGCACAAGGACGCCGCCGCGAAGTTCGCCACCTGGCTCAACACGGACCCGGAGGCGCTGGCCGCCCTGGTCAAGGAGGGCGGCATCTACCCCGCCGCCACATCGGCCCAGACCAGCGGAGCCCTGGTGGAGGCACCGGACTTCTTCGCGAACCAGCCCGGCTTCTACACCGACGCCGCCGAGATAGCGGCGACCGCGGCGCCCGCCTACTGGGGGCCGAACGTCAACGTCGCGTACGCCGCCTTCAAGGACGAGTTCGGCAAGGCGGCCAAGGCCAGGTCGGACTTCGGCGCCTCCCTCGGCAGGATGCAGGACACCACCGTCGCCGACCTGAAGAAGCAGGGCTTCGAGGTCGCGCAGTGACCCTGACCGGTTCCCGCCGCGAGGCGAACGGTCGCCGGCGGCCGTACGGGGCGAGGTCCGCCCCGTACGGCTTCCTCGCGCCGGCCGTCGTCCTGTTCGCCCTGTTCTTCGCGCTGCCCATCGGCTACGCCCTGTGGCTCAGCCTCCACAAGGTCGACGTCCAGGGGCTGGGCCTCGGCAAGAACGCCCGGACCGAGGTCTGGGCCGGCGTCGAGAACTACACCGCCGCGCTCACCGACTCCGAACTCGGCCACGGCGCCCTGCGTGTCCTCGGCTACGGAGCGATCGTCGTGCCCGTCATGCTGGGCCTCGCCCTGCTGTTCGCGCTGCTGCTGGACACCGAACGGGTCCGGGCCCGCGCCTTCTCCCGGCTCACGATCTTCCTGCCGTACGCCGTCCCCGGGGTGATCGCCGCCCTCCTGTGGGGCTTCCTCTACCTGCCGGACGTCAGCCCCTTCCACCACGTCCTCGGCCGGATGGGACTGCCGCGGCCCGACCTCCTCGACGGCGGGCCGCTGTTCCTGGCGCTGGCGAACATCGCCGTCTGGGGCGGCACCGGATTCAACATGATCGTGATCTACACCTCGCTGCGGTCCATCCCCGCCGAGGTGTACGAGGCGGCGAAGCTGGACGGCGCCACACCGCTGCAGATCGCCCTGCGGATCAAGATCCCGATGGTGGTGCCCTCGCTGGTGCTGACCTTCTTCTTCTCGGTCATCGCCACCCTCCAGGTCTTCAGCGAGCCGACCACCCTCAAACCGCTGACCAACGGCATCTCCACCACCTGGAGCCCGCTGATGAAGGTGTACAACGACGCCTTCGTGGCCGGGAACGTGTACGCGGCCTCCGCCACCGCCGTGGTCCTGGCCGCCGCCACCTTCGCCCTGTCCTTCGCCCTGCTCAGGACCTCCAACTCCCGTGCCAAGCAACAAGGATCCCGATGAGCACGCCCACGATCCCCGCCCGGCGCCGACGGGCCGCCCCGGCCGCCGGCACCACCCCGGGCACCTCCCAGGGACCACCGCCGGGGCGCCGCGCCGCCCTGCTGCCCACGGCCGCGCTGCTGCTCGGCGCGCTGTACTGCCTGCTCCCCGTCGCCTGGGTCCTGGTCGCCTCGACCAAGTCGGGCACGGAACTGTTCTCCACCTTCACCTTCCTCCCCGGCAGCGGCCTCGGCGACAACCTCGCCGACCTCGGCGCCTACCGCGACGGCATCTACTGGCGGTGGATGGGCAACTCCACCCTCTACGCCGGCCTGGGTGCCGTGCTGTCCACGACGGTCTCCGCCGTATCCGGCTACGCGCTCGCGATCTACCGCTTCCGCGGCCGTGAGGCGATCTTCAACGTGCTGCTCGCCGGCGTGCTGATGCCGCCGGTCATCCTCGCCGTCCCCCAGTACCTGCTGATGGCGAAGGCCGACATGACGGACTCCTATCTGTCCGTGCTGCTGCCGCTGGTCCTCTCCCCGTACGGCGTCTACCTCGGCCGCATCTACGCACAGGCCGCCATCCCCATGGAGCTCGTCGAGGCGGGCCGGATGGACGGCGCGGGCGAGTGGCGCATCTTCCTGCGGGTCGGAGTCCCGATGATGTCGCCGGGCCTGGTGACGATCTTCCTCTTCCAGTTCGTGGCGATCTGGAACAACTTCCTGCTGCCGTACATCATGCTCAGCGACGACGCCAAGTTCCCCATGACGGTCGGGCTCTTCACGCTCCTCGCGCAGGGGTCCAGCACGCCCGCCCTCTACACACTGGTCATCACCGGCGCCCTGCTCGCCATCATCCCGCTGATCGCCCTCTTCCTGGTCGTCCAGCGGTTCTGGAGTCTCGACCTGCTGTCCGGGGCCGTAAAGTCATGATGTCAGGGGAACGAGGGGACACAGCATGAACCGCGGCCCGGACGGCAAGCGCCGATCGGTGACGATCCACGATGTCGCGCGTGAGGCGGGAGTCTCCCGCGGGACCGTCTCACGTGTCCTCAACGGAGGTCACTACGTCAGCCCGGCGGCGCAGACGGCCGTCAACAACGCGATCCGCAGGACGGGTTACGTCGTCAACCGGCACGCCCGCTCGCTGATCACCGGAAGGTCCGACTCGGTCGCGTTCCTGCTGACCGAGCCGCAGGAGCGCTTCTTCGAGGACCCCAACTTCAATGTGCTGCTGCGTTCCTGCACCCAGGCGCTCGCCGCGCAGGACATCCCGCTGCTGCTGATGATCGCCGGCAGCGAGGACGAACGCCGGCGCAATCTGCGGTACATCCAGGCCGGGCACGTGGACGGCGTCCTGCTCGTCTCCAGCCACTCCGGCGACCCGGTGGCCGGCGAACTCCAGGCGGCCGGCGTGCCGGTGGTCGCCTGCGGCAAGCCCCTCGGGCAGCAGGCCAGGATCGGTTACGTGGCGGCGGACGACCGGGAGGGCGCCCGCGACATGGTGCGCTACCTGCACGCGTCGGGCCGCCGCCGGATCGCCACGGTGTCCGGCCCGCCGGACACCCCCGGCGGTGTCGAACGTCTCGCCGGCTACCGGGAGACGCTGGCCGAGTGCGGGCTGCCCGCCGACGACCTGCTGATCGCCACGGGCGACTACAGCAGGGCCAGCGGCGAGCAGGCCGCGGAACTGCTTCTCCGGCGGGCCCCGGACCTCGACGCCGTCTTCGTGGCGTCGGACCTGATGGCCCAGGGCGTTCTCGACGCCCTGTCGAGGGCCGGGCGCAGAGTGCCGGAGGACATCGCCGTGGGCGGCTTCGACGACTCGCCCGCCGCGCTGTCGACCCGGCCCCGGCTCACCACGATCCGGCAGCCGTGGGACCGGATCAGCAAGGAGATGGTGCGGATGCTGCTGGCCCGGATCGGCGGGGAGGAACCGGCCGCGCTCATCCTGCCGACGGAACTCGTACGCCGGGACTCCGCCTGACCTACCCCGCCTCCCCGCGCCGCCGCGCGTCCCGCCTCCCCGTGTCGCGCGCCGGTGCGCAGGGCACCCGGGAGGAAACGGCCGCACGGCACGGCGCGCCGGTACGGGGCCTGCGGGAATGTCCGGGAGGGTTTCGCCATGGTGGACGTCAACGGATTCACTGACCTGCTGGACCCTCCCGTGTACCTCGTCACGGCGGCCGCGGACGGGCGGCGGGCCGGCTGCCTGGTCGGGTTCGCCTCCCAGTCCTCGCTGAACCCGGTGCGGTTCGTGGTGTGGCTGTCCAAGGTGAACCACACCTACCGCGTGGCATGCCGGGCCACGTACCTGGGCGTGCATCTGCTCGGCCGGGAACAGCACGGGCTGGCCCGGCTGTTCGGCAGCGAGAGCGGCGACCGCGTCGACAAGTTCGAACCGACACAGTGGGAGCCCGGGGCGCACGGCGTTCCCGTGCTGGCGGACGCCTGCGCCTGGTTCATCGGCAGGGTCGAGGAGCGGGCCGACTGGGGGGACCATGTGGGGTTCTGCCTCACCCCCGTCGACACGTCGGCGGAACCGCTGCCGCGGGGCGCGGTACTGCGCCTGAGCGATGTCCTCGATCTGAGCCCCGGGCACCCGGCGCCCTGATCACGGCGGCACCGCCGCCGTGATGAGGCGAGGCCGCGCCCCGGCCACCGGGGCACCGCCTCGCCTCATGGCACGGTGCTGTGCGGAAGCTGCCCGTCGGCCTCCATCGGAACGAAGGGCCGCACGAAGTCCGACTCCGCGCCGACCGCGCCGTAGCTGCTCTCGGGGAACTCGGTCCACACCCCGGGCAGCCCGCTCAGCGGCTCCGACACGACAAGACGGGTGTCCTCGGAGAGTCCTCTCAGGAACTTCATGTCGGGGTGCAGCGCACGCAGGGTCTCGACCTCGGCGCTGTAGTACAGAGAGCGTGAGCGGCGCTCGCTGGAGTAGCGGAAGGCCCACAGCCGCTCCCCGTCGGCCACCGCGACGGTCATCTGGAGCGGGAAGTCCACGCCGTGCCGGCGGCCCAGGGACTCCACATGGCCCGCCATGCGGGCGACGGCCGTCGGCGGGTCCTGGTCCAGGCCGAAGGTGAGCGCCAGGAAGAACATCACCTCGGAGTCCGTCGAGCCCTCGATGTCGGCGAACAGCGACGGGTCGATGACCATGCAGAGGTCCCTGCGCAGCCGGTGGAAGTCGGCGATGGCGCCGTTGTGCATCCACAGCCACCGCCCGTGCCGGAACGGATGGCAGTTCGTCTGCTGGATGGCCGAACCGGTCGAGGCGCGGATGTGGGCGAAGAAGAGGTGGGAGCGGATGTGCGCCGAGATCTCCCGCAGATTGCGGTTGTTCCACGCCGGTCCGGTGTCCCGTATCACCGCCGGAGTGCCGCCGTCGGGCGTGTACCAGCCGATGCCGAAACCGTCGCCGTTGGTCGTCTCGACCCCCATGCGGGAGTGCAGGCTCTGGTCGATCAGTGAGTGTGCGGGGCGGTAGAGCAGCGAGTCGAGGAGCACCGGCGTTCCCGTATAGGCCACCCATCGGCACATCTGGACCCTCTCCCCTGCTCGAGGCACGTGGGCCCTTCCATCATCACGCGTCGATATCGTTGATCGCCACGCGGGACGGAAGCGGGACGGAAACGGGACGGCGCCGGACACGTGGTGGGAACGCCCCGAGACGTCACCGGATGCGGGGACGCCGTGCGGCGCCCCCGCATCCCCTGGAGCAACTCCGAACCGGGGCCGTCAGCTCGACCCAGCTGGGCCTCGGCCGTTCCCCGCCGAGCGGGAAGGTGTAGCGCCACAGTCAAACCGCGCCGAACCGGCCGCCGCCGGAGCGCGCCACATACACACCGCCCTCGGCGCCGCCGTGATCTCGGCCCCGACACCGGCCTCGGTCCGCCGGGGGGTTCGCCCAGGCTCACGGTCGCCGTGGCGGTACGTACCCCAAGCTGCCGCGTGGGAATCAGACGGACGTCTCACCGGGCAGGCCGAAGAAGTCGTTCCACTTCTGCCGTCCGCCGAAGGCCGTGCCGGTCGAGAGGGCGACGTGCACATCGGCCCCGGGGGTGTGGGAGAAGGAGACGACGTCGTCCCGGCCGTCGCCGTCGTAGTCGCCGACGTACGGGTATTCGCCGGCTCCGGAGATCGCGTCGTGCCAGACGCCCTTGGCGTCGAAGGTGCTTCCGTCGGACAGGGCGACGCGGACGTCGCCCGCCGGGTCGGCGGTGAAGGCGGCTATGTCGTCCTTGCCGTCGCCGGTCACATCGGTCGGGGAGCCGCCGAGCATGACGCCGCCCGCGTCGCCGTAATAGACCTCGACCTCCGCGACGGACGTGAACGTCTTCTCACCGCCGGGCCGTCCGATGACGCGCACTCCGTCGCCCGCCGTGGGATCGAAGGAGAAGGTGTAGGTGCGGTTGGCGCCGGCGGTGCTGTCGTACGGGTACGCGGGTGCGGTGCGACCGCCGGAGACGTCGACCCACTGGTTGTCGCGCCGGACCTGCACCCGCAGGTCACCGGCGAACCAGCCGCCGTCGGCGAACATGTCGCCGGTCGTGTAGACCACCTTGTTCATCATGTACTGGCGCGGCCAGGTGTAGCCCCACCAACTCGCGCTCTTGCGCTCGTCGTTCCAGTCGTCCTCGTTCTGGGTCCTGTCGCCGTCGCTGTAGTACGCGTCCTTGCCGAAGTGCGTGGCGCGCTGGACGGGCACGGTCCCGGGCTCGCGGCCGAGGTTGCGTGCGGGGTCGGCGGCGTTGCCGGGTGTGGTGTCCTGACGCGGTTCCAGACGCAACTGCCGGAGCGAGAAGGTGTACGCCCAGTGGTCGCCGTGCGGGTAACCGCCGCCGCAGGGGCAGACGTTGGACTGGAGCCACATGGATCTGCCGTCGGCGCTGATGTACTTCGACGGGATGGTGGTCGCGTAGCCGCCGTGCTTGCTGTGGGTCCACGGGTAACCGCCGAAGTCCTTGGTGGCGAAGTGCTTCCAGGGGCCCCAGGGGCTGGTCGCCTCGTAGAACTCGAAGGTGTACTCGGTCCACGAGGTGTAGATGTAGCGGTTCAGGGGCTTGTTGTGGACGATGCCGCCCTGGCCGAGGACGGTGGTGTTCCGCACCCGGTTCTGGGTGAAGACGTCCTGGTAGATGTGACGGTCGTCGTGGAGGACGGGCTGTCGCCTGGTGATGTCCGTGGACCAAATCGGGTTCCCCGACGCGTCGAGGCCCGCGGCGTACTGCCAGGCGTTCTCGTCCATCACGGAGCTCTTGTGGACGCGGGCGAGATGCAGGTCGACCGGGTCGGGCACGCTGTCGTCGAACGAGTCACGCCAGTTGTGGTCGAGGCCGTACGCGTAGACGTAGTCGTCCGGGGCGTTGGCGTAGTCCTTGCCGTAGTCCAGGAACATCACCGTGGTGAAGACGCCGCCGCCGAACATCGGCCGGGTGCGGTCCCACGTCCAGGTGCGTCCCTTGTCGGTGGACTTGGCGATGGTCGCGGCGGGCGCGTCGTTGAAGTCGGTCGCCAGGTCCTGGACCGCGAGATAGAGCGCGCCGTCGACGCAGGCCATGCCGGTGGGCTTGCGGTTGTGGTCGGCGGTCCAGATCTGGCTGACGTCGGTGGCGAGCTGGGTGCCGGTGAGGCCGCCGGGCATCCCCGAGATCTTCGCGACGCCGATGTCGCTGTAGTCGCCGCCGAATCCGACGCCGTCGCCGTAGGCGGTGTAGACGCTGTCGTCGTCGGCCCAGCAGTTGGGCCAGAGGTCGCCGTGGTTCTTGTTGTCACCGATCGCGGGAGCGCCTACGGAGGCGGCGGGTTCCACGTCGACCGTGGCGAAGAAGTCGCTCGCGGGCGGGGATCCGGCGGCTGCCGCGCCGGCTCCTGCGGACGCCACGGCGCCGGCCTCCCCGTCGGCGGCCGTGCTCTGCGGCGCGGCGGTCAGCGCTGTGCACACGACCAGGAACGCGGTGGCCATGGCACGGCCGACGATCCGTCGTGTTGGTCTGGGTGGTCGGACGGCTCTGTGCATGGCTTGCTCCCGGTGGGTCGATCAGCTCCAGAAATCGATTTCAGCCGGGACGGTACAAGCGCGACAGGGTCACGTCAACGGTTCCGACAGGAGCGGCCGGTTCCATATCTGAAGGGCCCCCAAATCAATAGAAATGGGACGTTACGCAGGCGATTGACCAGGGTATCCAAGGAAACCACCGCGAAAACGATTGCGCCACGATCGCACCGAGGGGCACAGTCAGGCCTGCCCGTCGATATACCACCAGGGGGTATACACTGAGCCTGACGACGTCCCCGTTCCCAAAGGAGCACCGTGATGGTCCAAGATGTCTACGCGGTCAAGGGCATGACGTGCGGCCACTGCGTCAGCGCCGTGACGGCGGAGGTGGGAGCACTCGCGGGAGTGAAGAGCGTTCAGGTCGACCTCACGTCCGGCGAAGTGACCGTCGCGAGCGAGCAGCAGCTCGCGTACGACGACGTCGCGGCGGCCGTCGACGAGGCGGGCTACGAGCTCACCGGCCGCCACGAGCGGTGAGCGCCCGGAACTTCGAAGCGCTGCGCAGAGCGGCGGCCCACCCGCTGGTCCGGGCCGTCGCGGTGGCGCTGCTTCAGGCAGCCGCGGCGAGACTGGCCGAATCGCCTCCGCGGGCCTCGCGGGCACGACGTTCCGGTGGCGGAACCTGCCCCGACCGGGCGGGAGGCGCCGAGGACCCGCGGTAGCGGATGTGGAAGGGGGCGCGCCCGCGGCCCACTTCCACATCCTCCAGGAGGACCGGCGGCCACGGCCCGGGCTGCGGCGGCGACAGCGACGCACACACCGACGCGATGTTCCCCGCTCCCCCACGCGGAAAGCACCGGGTGCCGTCAAGGATCGCGGGGGCTCCGGCGCCGCCCGGCCGCCGGATGCTCACTGGGCAGCGGCGGCCGTCTCGTCGTCCGACGCGAGGATCGACTCCTCCAGTTTGCGCAGCAGCCTCGCGACCTGCCGGCGCTCGGACGGCGACAGCCCCGCGAGCATCCGGCGTTCGTTGTCGAGGTGCTCCTCGAAGACGGTGTCGACCGTCGCCAGGCCCTTGTCGGTGAGCCGCGAGTAGACGACCCTGCGGTCGTCCGCGTCCCGCTCGCGCACGATGAGGCCGTCCTTCTCCAGGCGGTCGATCCGCAGCGTCACTCCGGCCGACGACACCAGCCCGGTGTCGGCCAGCTGGCCCGCCGTCAGCCGGTACGGCGCCCCTGCCCGCCGCAGAGCGGTCAGCACGTCGAAACCGGCGACGGACAGACCGTGCCGCTCGATCGAGGCGGTGAGTCTGTTGCTGTACCGCAGGAAGGAACGGTGCAGCCTGGCCAGGACCTCGAGCGGACTCGTGTCGAGCTCCGGTCGTTCCCGCGCCCAGTCCTGGATCACCTGCGCGACGGCGTCCCGGTCCGCCGGCCTCGATGCAGCCATCCTCATCCCCTCGTACGGCTCCGCCGGACAGCCGCACGGCTTGTCACGGCACTGAGAATCTTACCGCTGAGGTGATCGGCCGGATCGGCCGAGGGGACGCCACGGCGGACCGGCCGCAGGCCTTCACGGCCGTCGCGGCGGGCCGGGTCGCGGTCAGGCCGGGGAGCGGCGGGTCGGTATCCGCAGGGCCAAGAGCGCGACGAACGCGGCCGCCGGACCGCTGCAACCCTCTTGCATGTTCTATGGCATACCCCATAAGTTACCGACAGGTAGCCCGCCTGGCGGGTCGCCTTACCGTGAGGAAGGTGGTGGGCGGGTGAGTCCGCGCAAGAGTGACAGCCGTGAGCGGATGATCCTCAGTGCCGCCGCGCTGCTGCGTGAGTACGGGGCGAGCGCGACCAGCGTGGACCGGGTGCTCGCGCACAGCGGTGCCCCTCGGGGCTCGGTGTACCACCACTTCCCCGGCGGGCGGGCGCAACTCATCGACGAGGCGGTGGCGCTGGCGGGGGACTTCATCGCCGGTCTGATCGATGCCGCCATGCAGGCGGACGATCCGGCGGAGGCCGTCGACGCGTTCTTCCTGCTGTGGCGTGACCGGCTGGTCGAGAGCGGCTTTCGGGCCGGCTGTCCGATCGTGGCGGTCGCTGTCGAGACCAACGACGACGCGCCGCAGCTTGCCCGCTCCGCGGCCGCCGTGTTCGCCCGCTGGCAGGAGGCCCTCGCGGCGCTCTTCCTGCGGCACGGCCTGGCCGAGGAACGCAGCCGCCGGCTCGGCGCCTTCATCATCGCCGCGGTCGAAGGCGCGGTGATCATGTGCCGGGCCGAGCAGAGCACCGCCCCGATCGAGGCGGCCGCCGCCGAGATCCACGACCTGCTCCTCCACGCCCTGCGTGACCGCCCGGCTGCCGAATCCGGGCCCCGGCCGTAGCTCGCAGTCCTTTGCCCACGTCAGCTCAACCCGAAGGAGTCGCCATGCCCTCGCTCGACCGTCAGGACAAGGTCTTCGTCCTCGACCTCGGGGACGGAGAGAACCGTTTCCACCCCGACTGGATCACCACCGTCGGTGCCGCGCTCGACGAGGTGGAGAAGGCGGAAGGGCCCCGCGCCCTGGTCACCGCCGCCACCGGCAAGTTCTACTCCAACGGGCTCGACCTGGAGTGGCTGTTCGCCCACGCCGACCAGCACCAGGACTACGTCGTCTCCGTCCACGAGCTGTTCGCGCGGATGCTGTCGCTGCCGGTCGTCACGGTGGCCGCGCTGCAGGGGCACACCTTCGCCGCCGGCGCGATGTTCTCCCTGGCCCACGACTTCCGCGTGATGCGCGCCGACCGCGGCTACTGGTGCCTGCCCGAAGCGGACATCAACATCCCCTTCACGCCCGGCATGGCGGCGCTCATCCAGTCCCGGCTGGCGCCGCAGACCGCGCACGAGGCCATGCTCACCGCCCGCCGCTACGGCGGCGCCGACGCCGCGGCCACCGGCATCGTCGACCAGGCGGTCACCGAGGACGCCGTGCGCTCCGCCGCGATCGAGATCGCCCAGGCGCACGTGAACAAGGCCGGCGACACCCTGGGCACCATCAAGGCCCGCATGTACGGCCCGGCTCTGGCCACCCTGCGCGACACCACCGACCCGCTCGGCTGAGCCGGCACCTCACCGACCGTGCCACCCGCCCCGGGACGTTCCCCCCGGGGGCGGCCGACGCACGGCGGCGGCACCACCAGCGCCTGCGAGGAGAACCGGACTGCGGGCCGGGGCCCCGGGGCGGTGATCACCGCCCCGGGGCCCCGGCCCGCACCGGACCCGCCGCGTGTCAGGAGTTGAGCTCCTCCAACGTCCGGCCCTTGGTCTCGACCGCGAACCAGGCGATCACGGCGCCCACCGCGGCCACGACCGCGAGCTGCGCGAAGACGAGGGACAGGCTTCCGCCCGCGCCGATGATCGCGCCGACGGTGACCGGGCCGATGATGACGCCGAGGCGGTTCCACAGCCCGCCGAACGCCGCGCCCTTGGCCCGGTTGGAGGTCGGGTACAGCTCCGGCGAGTACAGGTAGAGCCCCGCGTTGATCGCGTACAGGAAGAAGGTCGTGCAGGAGGCGAAGAGGGCGACCTGACCGCCCGACGTGGCGCCGGCCAGTGCGAGCACACCGAGGGACAGCACGCTGCCGCCGAGCGCTGCCACGAGCGCCGCCCTGCGGCCCATCCGGTCGATGACCATGGCGACCACGAAGGTGCCGAGCAGTCCTGTGACGTTGCTGAGCAGCGTGTAGACCAGCGCGGTGGTCAGATCGAGGCCGAAGTGCTGGGTGTAGAGAGACGGCAGCCAGGTGGAGATGCCGTGGTTGACGTAGTACGCCACGAACCACAGGCCGGACAGGACCGCCGTGCGGCGCAGGTAACGGCCCTTGAAGATGTCGCCGAGCCGGCCGCGGCCGGTGTCCTCCGTGACGTCCGCGGCGGGCAGCGGCAGCGGTTCCGCGGTGGCGCGGGAGACCTGCGCCTCGATGCGGGCGATGGCGGCCTCGGCCTCCTCCGTGCGACCGCGGGCCAGCAGCCAGCGCGGGGATTCCTCGACATGGCGGGGCAGCGCGGCGGCGATGAGTACAGGCAGGGCGCCGATGAGGAACATGGCGCGCCACCCGAGGTTGGGCACCACCCAGACGGCGACCAGGGTGGCCGCGGCGAGACCGGCGGGAAAGATCATCTCGTACAGCAGGACGAAGCGGCCCCGCTTGTCGGAGCGGGCGATCTCATTGATGTACGTGGCCGCCACGGGCACCACACCGCCGATGCCGAGCCCCTGCACGAACCGGAACAGCGAGAACGTCTCGATGCTGTCGGAGAAGGCGACGGCGAGGCTGGCGAGGCCGGTGACGCCGACCCCGAGGGCCACCGTGCGCACGCGGCCGACCCGGTCGCCCATCCACCCGGCGCCGATGGCGCCGATGAGCATGCCGATGGAGGCGGCGGTCACGGCGAAGGTGGCCTGGCCTGTGGTGAGGTTCCATTCCTTCATCAGGACGGGCAGGGCCGAGGCGGCCAACAGCTGGTCGAACGCCTCGAAGAAGGTGACGGCGCCGATCAGGAACCGGACCTTGACGTGCCAACGCGAATGCGGCAGTCGTTCGAGTCTCGCGGCTATGGAGCCAAGGGCTGGCTTGCCGGCCACAGTCGTCATTGGTGGGTCCTTCCGCGAACCAGAGGAGTTGCGGAGACAGTAGGTTCCTATATCTAAGCGGTCAATGGTTAAGAGCTTAGAAACCTGGAAGCCACACGCTCGCCCTCATCCTCTGCGCCGACAAGATCAAGCTCAAGCCATGGCGGGCAACGATTTCACCTCGGGCCCTTGCGCCGAGAAACTTAAGCGCTTAGATTTCTAGCACTTCAGGAACGACGCAGAACCCGGCCGGCCCCGGCCGCGTCCGGTGCCCGTCCGCCCGAAGTCCCCCTTCCCGCCGCCTCGTCCGGAGGTCCCGCCGTGCCCACCGTCCCCACCGACATCCTGATCGCCGGCCAATGGCGGCGCGGTGCGGGTGAGCCGCTCGACACCGTCGACCCGGCGACCGGCCGCGTCCTCGCCACCGTGAGTTCCCCCTCCGCCGAGGAGGTCCGGGAAGCGGCCGAGGCCGCCGCCCGCGCGGCGGCGGAACCGGCCTGGCGCGACCTGCTCCCGCACGAGAGGGCCCGGCTGCTGCACCGCATCGGTGACCTCATCGAGCAGAACACGGACGAGTTGTCCGCGCTGCAGACCTCGGACACCGGCAAGACCCTCGCCGAGACCCGCGCCCTCGCGCTCAGCGCGGCCGGCACCTTCCGCTACCTGGCCGCCGCGCTCGAGACGGCCGAGGACACCCTCACGCCCTCCCGCGGCCCCTACGTCACGATGAGCGTCCACGAACCGATCGGCGTCGTCGGCGCGATCAACCCGTGGAACTCCCCCGTCGCCAGCGACGCCCAGAAGCTCGCCCCCGCGCTGGCCGCCGGGAACGCGGTGCTCCTCAAGCCCGCCGCCTGGACCCCGCTGGTCTCGCTCGCGCTCGGCCGGCTGATCACCCGGGCGCTGGAGGAGTTCCGGCTGCCCACGGCACTGCTGTCGGTGCTGCCGGGCAGCGGCCGGGTGGTCGGCGACGCCATTGCGCGCCATCCGCTCGTCGCCCGTATCGGCTTCACCGGGGGAACCGCCACCGGCAGGTCGATCGCCGCCGTCGCGGCGGACAAACTGATCCCCGCCTCGCTGGAACTCGGCGGCAAGTCCCCGACGATCGTGCGCGCCGACGCAGACGTCGAACAGGCCCTCGCCGGCGTGCTGTTCGGGATCTTCTCGTCCAGCGGCCAGTCGTGCATCGCCGGTTCCCGGCTGTTCGTCGCCCGCGAGATCTACGACTCCTTCGTCGGCGAACTGGTGGAACGCGTCCGCGCGCTGCGCGTCGGCCCCGGAACGGACCCCGCCACGCAGGTCGGCCCGCTCGTCCACCACCGCCACCGCGACGCGGTCGCCGCCTACGTCGACCTCGCCCGCTCGGAAGGCGCCCGCGTGCTGTGCGGCGGCTCGGCCCCCGAGGGCGAGCGGTACCGCGACGGCGCGTACTACCTGCCGACCGTCCTCGACGGCCTGCCCAACACCTCCCGCACCTGCCAGGAGGAGATCTTCGGTCCGGTCCTCGTCGCCCTGCCGTACGACGACGAGGACGACCTCGTCCGCCAGGCCAACGACTCCGTCTACGGACTCGCGTGCGGCATCTGGACCCGCGACGCCCGCGCCGCATGGCGCCTGGCCCGCCGTATCGAGGCGGGCACCGTCTGGATCAACACGTACAAGCAGTTCAGCGCCTCCACCCCGTTCAGCGGATGGAAGGACAGCGGCCTCGGGACGGAGAAGGGCCGCGACGCGATCCGCGCCTACCAGCGCCAGAAGTCCCTGTACTGGGGCACCTCCGCCGCCCCGCTCCCCTGGGCCAACTGACCCGGCACGCCTGCCCGTCTGGAGAGACTCATGCACCGTCCACCGCCCGGTCCGATCGCCCGGCTCCGCTCACTGCGCTACGTCGAACTGCACACACCCGCCTTCGCCGAGGCCGCCGGCTTCTACGAGGAGGTCTGGGGTCTGACGAGCGTCGAGTCCGACACCGGCGCCCGCTGGCTCCGCGGCACCGGCGACGAACACCACGTCCTGCACCTCACGGAGCGGGACCGGGTGGGCCTCGGCCGGCTCGCGTTCGCCGTCGGCACGCCCGCCGAGGTCGACGAGGCCGCCCGCCGGCTCTCCGCACACGGGATCGTTCCCGTCTTCGGCCCCGGCCCGCTCGAGCAGGCCGGCGGCGGCTACGGGCTGCGGTTCACCGACCCCGAGCAGCGGCTGATCGAGATCAGCGCCCATGTCGAGGCCGTCGCTCCCGGCGTGCGTGACGCCGCCGTCCCCGTCGGCGTCACGCACGCCGTTCTCAACACCACCGACATCGACGCAGCCGTGGCCTTCTACTGCGACGTGCTGGGGCTGCGGGTCTCCGACTGGTCCGAGCACCAGATGGCGTTCCTGCGCTGCAACGCCGACCACCACTGCATCGCCTTCAACCGGGCCGAGTGGACCTCCCTCAACCACGTGGCCTACGAGATGCCCTCGGTGGACCACTTCATGCGGGGCCTCGGACGGCTGCGCCACCACGGCATCACACCGAAGTGGGGACCCGGCCGGCACGGCCCCGGCAACAACACCTTCTCCTACTTCACCGACCCGTCCGGCCTGGTCTGCGAGTACACGTCGGAGGTCGCCCAGATCGTCGAGGACGCCTGGATCGCCCGCGTGTGGCGACGGGTCCCCGAACTGTCGGACCTGTGGGGCACTGCCGGGCCGCCCTCGAAGGAGATCCGCTGCCACATGGCGGGCACGCCGGACCCGGGACCGCTCGCCGCGCCCGTCGACGCCGCGACGCGGAGCAAGGACCACGCGGACGACCACACCGGCCGCACCGACCACGCAGAGGAGAACGCCGCATGAGCACCGTGCGCAAGGTGGGCATCGTCGGCTGGGGCGCGATCGGCCGGGTCGTCGGCGCCGCTCTCGCCGAGGGCCGGGTGGGCTCCGCCGAGCTCGTCCGTATCGTCGACAACCGCCCGCTCGGCGAGGCGGCGCCCGCCGCGCAGGTCTCCTTCGAGGAGGCCATCGAGCACTGCGACCTGATCGTGGAGGCCGCAGGGCAGGGCGTCGTCCGCGAGTGGGGCGAGCGGGTGCTGGCCTCCGGGACTGACCTGCTGATCGCCTCGACGGGTGCGCTGACCGACGAGGAGCTCGCGAAGCGGCTGCTCGCCGCCGGACCCGGACGGGTGTACTTCACGGGCGGCGCGGTCGGCGGCCTCGACCTGCTCCAGGCCGCCCGCTCGCTGGGCCCGCTGGAAGATGTCCGCCTGACCACCACCAAGCTGCCCGGCACCCTCGAACAGCCTTGGATGGACGACGAGTTGCTGTCCCGTATGCGGACCGCGACGGGACCGGTCGTGGTCATGTCCGGCACCGCGCGGGACGTGCCCGTGAAGTTCCCCAAGTCGACGAACGTGGCCGCCTCGGTCGCGCTGGCCGTCGGCGACCTGGACACTGTGCGGGTCCAGGTCGTCGCCGACCCGGCGGCGCACCGCACCCGGCATGTGGTCGAGGCGTCCGGCGCCCTGGGGGCGTACCGCTTCGAGGTCACGCATCTGCCCGACCCCCGCAACCCGGCGACCAGTCGGATCGTCCCGTACGCGGTGCTGCGCTCCCTGGCGGCGATCACCGGCCGGACGGGGCAGATCCTGTGAGCGCCCGCACCGGCATCGATGTCGGCGTGGCTGGGGACGTCCGGACGGACGGCTTCCCCGGGTCGGGCGCACACGGGAGCGGCATCCATGTGGCCGGCGTCCACGGGGCCGACCCGCCTGTGGCCGGCGCGCACGTGGCCGGCGTCCATGTGGAGGAGGCCGGCGACCAGGGGCCGCTGCTGCTGTGCCTCCACGGCATCGGCTCGTCGTCCGCCGCCTTCGCCCCGCAGCTCGCCGGACTGTCCCCGTACGTCCGGGTCGTGGCCTGGGACGCACCCGGGTACGGCAGGTCCCCCGACCCCGAGGGCCAGCTCACACTCGACGACTACGCGGACGCGGCGGCCGCCGTCATCCGCGAACGCGGCACGAGCGCCCATGTCCTCGGCGTCTCCTGGGGCGGTGTGATCGCGCTGCGGCTCGCCACCCGCCACCCCGGCCTCGTCGACTCACTGATCGTCGCCGACTCCGGTCCCGGTTCGGGCACGGACGCGGCGAAGGCGGAGGGCATGCGGGCGCGGGCCGCCGAGCTGGCCGAGACCGGCCCGCGGGCCTTCGCCGAGGCGCGCGGCCCGCGGCTGGTGTCGCCGGGCGCGCCGGCGGACCTGGTCCGGCGTGTGGTCGACACGATGGCCGCGTCGGTGCGGCTGCCGGGTTACGCGTACGCCGCCGAGTCCATGGCATCGGCCGATCTGCGCGCCGAACTGCCCTCGATCATTGCGCCCTTGCTCGTCCTGTGCGGCGACAAGGACACGGTCACCGGCATCGAGGCGAGCCAGGTGCTCGCCGGAGCCGTCCACAGGTCCGCCTACGTGATCGTCAAGGACGCCGGTCACCTGGCCAACCAGGAGCAGCCGGGCCGCTTCGACGCCTGGGTGCTCTCCCACCTGAGGATCACCGCGCGCATCCCTGAGTGATCCCGTCCCGTCAACGCCCCGTCCACAAGGAGCAGTCACCATGCCTCTGACCACCACCGAGTACGACAACGGCGGCGACCTCGCCTCGTACACCGACTCCCTCATCGCCACCAAGGACTCCCGTGTGGCGGACTTCGGCACCCTCTCCTTCCAGGAGAAGGCCGGCCCGCAGTACCGCCGCGGCCAGATCCGCTACGTCGGCTCCGGCGCCACCGGCAACCACGAGAACGACAGCCGCATCCTGCCCTCCGGCGGCTTCACCTTCTCCAACATGCTGCTGCCGCCCGGCGCCGAGGGCCCGGCCCACACCCACCACGACGTCGAGGAGGCCTTCTTCGTCCTCGAAGGGCAGGTCCGCGTGGGGATCCACCGCGGCCCCGACGAGGTCGAGTACCGCACGCTCGGCTACCGCGACATGATCGTCGTGCCGGCCGGTGTGACCCGTTCCCTGAAGAACGAGGGCGACACCGACGCCTTGTTCTGCGTCGTCATCGGCACGCAGAAGCCGCAGGTGCCGACCTACCCCGAGTACTCGCCGATGCACGGCGTCACCCGTGACTGACACGCCCCTCACCGGTGTGCGCACCGTCGTCGTCACCGGGGCGGGCCGTGGCCTGGGACTGGCCATGGCCCGCCGGGCCGGCGAGGACGGTTTCCGGGTCGTCCTCGCCGAGCTGGACCGGGAGACGGGCGAGAAGGCCGCCGCGGAACTGCTCGCACGGGGCCTCGACGCCCACTTCGTGCATTGCGACGTGGCCGACCCGGCGTCGGTCGCCGCACTGGCCGGCGCCGTGCGGGAGTTCGGTCCGCTGTACGGCCTGGTCAACAACGCGGCACTGGCCAACGGCGTGGGCGGCAAGGAGTTCTGGGACATCGACGTCGAGGTGTGGGACCGCCTGATGACGGTCAACGCGCGCGGCCCCTGGCTGGTGTCGAAGGCCCTGTACCCGCAGCTCACCGCCCCGGGCCGGATCGTCAACATCGCCTCGGACGCCGCCTTGTACGGCTCGCCGCGGCTGTCCCACTACATCGCCTCCAAGGGCGCCGTCATCGCGCTCACCCGCGCCATGGCCAGGGAGCTCGGCGACAAGGGCATCACGGTGAACGCCGTCGCCCCGGGTCTGACCGAGTGCGAGGCGACGGAGAGCGTGCCCGCCGAGCGGCACGACCTCTACCGCGCCAACCGGGCCGTCTCCCGGCCGCAGCAGCCGGACGACCTCACGGGGATCGTCTCGTACCTGCTCGGCGAGGAGTCCCGCTATCTGACCGGACAGGTGATCGCCGTCAACGGCGGCTTCACCATGAACTGAACCAGGAGAACCGAGTTATGGATCTGGGCCTCGCCGACCGCACGATCGTGGTCACCGGCGGCAGCTCGGGCGTCGGCCTGGCCACGGTCCGCGCCCTGCTCGACGAGGGCGCCCGCGTCGCCACGTGTGGCCGCGACGCCGGTCGGCTGGACAAGGCGGCCGCCCGCCTCGGCGCCGCACCCGACCGGCTGCTGACCGGGGTGTGCGACGTACGGGACGCCGCAGCGGTGCGGGACTTCGTGCTGCGCGCCGCCGGGCATTTCGGCGGCATCGACGGGCTGGTCAACAATGCCGGCCAGTCCCGGATGAAGAGCCTCGACGAGTCCACCGCCGACGACTGGCGCGACGAGCTGGAGCTGAAGTTCGCCGGGGTGCTCAACCCCCTGCACGCCGCGCGCCCGTATCTCGCCGCCTCCGACGCGGCGAGCATCGTCAACATCAACGCGGTCCTCGCCAAGCAGCCGGAGCCCCGGCTGATCACCACCAGCGCCGCCCGCGCCGGCATCCTCAACCTCTCCAAGTCCCTGTCGTCGGAGCTCGCCCCCGACGGCATCCGGGTCAACTCGGTCTGCCTGGGCCTCGTCGACACCGGCCAGTGGACCCGCAGGCACGCGGCGGCCGGCTCCGGCACGAGCTACGAGGACTGGCAGGCCGAACTCGCCGCCGACCGCGGGATCGCGCTGGGCCGCCTCGGCCGGGCGGAAGAGGTCGCGTACGCGGTCGTCGCCCTGCTCTCCCCCCGTGCCTCCTACATCACCGGCACCTCCATCGACGTCTGCGGCGGAGTCGGCCGCTCCATCCTCTGAGGAGACACCATGCGTCACGACACCGGAGGCGATCTCCTCGTCGCCGTCCTGCGTGAACTCGGCATCGACACCGTCTTCGGCATCGTCAGCGTGCACAACCTGCCGCTGGTCGAGGCCGTCGACCGCGATCTGCGATTCGTGCCCGTGCGGCACGAAGCCTCTGCCGTGAACGCCGCCGACGCCTACGGGCGTGCCCGCGGCGGCATCGGCTGCGCACTGACCTCGACCGGCACCGGCGCGGGCAACGCGGCCGGTTCGCTGATCGAGTCCCTCAGCGCTGGCAGCTCCGTGCTGCACGTCACCGGCCAGGTCGAGAGCGAATACCTCGGCAGCGGCCGGGGGTTCATCCACGAGACCAAGGACCAGCTGGGCATGCTGCGCGCCGTGTCGTCGTACGCGGCGAGCGTGCCCGACACCGCGCAGGCCGGCCGGATCCTGCGCGAGGCGGCGCGCGCGGCGCTCGCCGTGCCGGGTGGTCCGGCGAGCGTCGAGTGGCCGATCGACCTCCAGTACGCGGCCCAGTCCGACGCTCCCGCCGAGCTCCCCGCACCGGCCCTCCCCAGCCCCGGGGACGGCGAAGTCGCCGTCGCCGGCGCGCTGCTGGCCTCCGCACGCCGCCCGCTGATCTGGGCCGGCGGCGGAGCCACCGGTGCCCGCGGCGAGCTCGTACGGCTGCTGGAGGCCACCGGGGCGGGCCTGCTCACCTCCAACTCCGGCCGCGGGGCGGTCCCGGAGGACCACGGGCAGGTCGTCGGCAACTTCGCCACCACCCCCGCCGCCCGCGCGCTGCTCGCGGACGCGGACGTCCTGCTCACCGTCGGTACGCACTTCCGCTCCAACGAGACAGCCGACTACACGCTCGGGCTGCCCGCGGCCCACATCCAGATCGACGCCGACGCGGCCGCGCTCGGCCGCGTCCACCCGGCGACGCACGGCCTGCACGGCGACGCGGCCGTGGTCCTCGGCGCCCTGCTGCCGCACGCCAGGCAGGCGGAGGCCGGCTGGGTGGAGCGGGTGGGGGCCGTACGTACCGAGGTGCGGGCGGCGCTGCACGACGGCATCGGCCCGCAGGCCGCGATCTGCGACGCGATCCGTGCCGCGCTGCCCCGGGACGCGGTCGTCGCCCGTGACGTCACCATCCCGTCCAGCAGCTGGGGCAACCGGCTCCTGGAGATGTACGACCCGAGGGACAACGTCTTCCCGCGCGGCGGCGGCATCGGGCAGGGCCTCGGCATGGGGATCGGCGCGGCGCTCGCCCGGCCCGGCGCGCCGACCGTGGTGATCGCCGGTGACGGCGGTCTCGCCGTCCACCTCGGCGAGCTCCTCACCCTCGCCCAGGAACGGCCGCGTCTGACGCTGATCGTGTTCAACGACGGCGGCTACGGCGTGCTGCGCAACATGCAGGACCGCTACGGCGAGCGGCGCTCCGGCGTGGACCTCAAGGCGCCCGACTTCGAGCTGCTGGCCCGCGCCTGCTCCCTGCCGTACCTGCGGATCTCGGCCGAGGAGCACGCCGCACCGGTGATCTCCGAGGCGGTCGCCTCCGACGGGCCGACGCTGGTCGAGGTCGATCTCGAGGCGCTCGGCCCGATGAAGAACCCGTTCACCCCGCCCGTGAGGATCCCGGGCCGGTAGTTCCGGACCCTCGAATCCCGCCCGTACTGCCCACTGCCGGTAAGGAGGCACCAGGCCATGAGCGAGAACACGCTGCAGCTGATCGTCCGACGTATGACATGGGAGGCCGAGGGCGTGCTGTCCGTCGAACTCGCCCACCCCGACGGCAAACCCCTGCCGGCCTGGACGCCCGGCGCGCATCTCGACGTCCACGTCGGCGGCCAGGTCCGCCAGTACAGCCTGTGCGGTGACCCGCACGCACCGGACGTCTACCGCGTCGGCGTCCTCAACGAGCCGTCGTCGCGCGGTGGTTCGCGGTATGTGCACACCACGCTGCGTCCCGGTCAGACGGTGACCGTGTCCGAGCCGCGCAACCACTTCGCCCTGGAGGACGCCGAGGGCTACGTCTTCGTCGCCGGCGGCATCGGGATCACACCGCTGCTGGCGATGGCCCGGGACGCGGGCCGCCGGGGTGCGGCGTGGCGGATGGTGTACGGCGGGCGGAGCCGCGCCTCGATGGCGTTCACCGCCGAACTCGCCGCGTTGGGCGGCGATGTGACGCTGGTGCCGCAGGACGAGCAGGGCCACATCGACCTGGACGCGGCGCTCGCGGACCTCGGCGAGGGCACCCTGGTCTACTCGTGCGGCCCCGAACCGCTGCTCGCCGCCGTGGAGGGCCGGTGCCCGGAAGGCCGGCTGCGGCTGGAGCGGTTCGCCGCTCCAGTCGTGGAACGCGACGGCGACGACGCGGCGTTCGAGGTCGAGTGCCGCGCCTCCGGGGTGACCCTCAGCGTCGGCGCGGACGCCTCGATCCTCGACGCCGCCGAGGCGGCCGGCCTGAGCGTGAACAGTTCCTGCCGGGACGGCATCTGCGGTACGTGCGAGACGCGGGTGCTCGACGGCACCCCCGAGCACCGCGACTTCCTGCTCAGTGAGGCCGAGCACGCCTCCGGCGCCACGATGATGATCTGCGTCTCGCGGTGTGCCTCCGGCCGGCTCGTCCTCGATCTGTGACCCCGTGGCCCCTCTTTCCCCCGCACTTTCAGGAGACACCGTGACCGACACCGCCACCGGCGCCTGGCCGTACCTGGACGTCCACCAGTCCCGTACCCACGAGCCGACACCGTACGAGTACCGACTCGCCGCCACCCTCGAGGAGATCTTCACCGAGGAGGGACACGAACTGGCCGACGTGGTCCGCGGCCTCAACGCGCGCAAGGTCCACGCCGCCGACGGCACGCCGTGGACCGAGAAGACCTTCCGCGCCGAGATGAACCGACTGGGAGCCTGACCATGACGCTGTCGACGTCCGCCACCGCGGACCACATCTACGCCAACGGGCTGCGCAACCAGTGGCACGCCGTCGTCCCCTCGCACTTCGTCGCCCCGGGCGCGATGCGCAAGGTGACCGCCCTCGGTGAGCAGTGGCTGCTGTTCCGCCGCTCCGACGGCGCCCTGTCGATGCTGGCCGACCGCTGCCCGCACCGCGGCGCGCCGCTGTCGCTCGGCAAGCACCTCGGGGACCGGGTCGCCTGCTGGTACCACGGCGTCGAGGTCGAGACGGACGGCACGGTCTCCTCCGTGCCGGGCCTGCCGGGATGCAACCTGGAGGGCAAGAAGCTCGTCACGTCGCTGCCGGTCCGTGAGGCCGCGGGCGCGATCCTCGCCTACTTCGGCGACGAGGAGCACCCGGAGCCGCCGGAACTGGTGCTGCCCGAGCCGCTGACCGATCCGGGCACGGACGCGTTCCTGTGCTACGCGGAATGGAACGTGCCGTGGCGGTACGCCATGGAGAACCTGCTCGACCCGATGCACGGGGCGTTCCTGCACCACGAGTCGCACACGATGTCCGACGGCGACACCACGGCCAAATTCCGCATCCGGGAGACCGACCGCGGCTACTTCTTCGAGAAGACCGATCAGCGGGGCGTCAACTTCGACTGGGTGGAGCTGTGCCGGACCGGTGTGGACTGGGTGGACCTGTCCATCCCGTACCCCCCGTCCGCCGGCCCGGGCGGACCGTTCGGCATCGTCGGCATGGCCTGCCCGGTCGACGCCGGACGCACCGGGGTCTTCTTCTGGCGCTACCGCCGGGTCGAGGGCTGGCAGCGCGACACCTGGCGCTTCCTCTACAGGACGCTGATCGAGAAGCGCCACTGGGAGGTGCTGGAGCAGGACCGGGTGATGCTCGAGGCGATGCCGGCCGACGCTGACCAGCAGGAGAACCTGTACCAGCACGACCTGGGCGTGGTGCGGCTGCGCCGGCTGTTCCGGGCGGCTGCGGAGGAACAGTCCTCCGCGGGCGCCTGAGCGCCGAACGGGCCGCCCGCAAAATGACGCCTGTAGGGCCGGACGCGGCGGCGGACGCCGCGTCCGGCCCTTCGGGAGGACAATGGCGGGGTGAGCGATTCGCACATCAAGCCTCACCTGCGGTGCCTGCACGGAAGCGGGGCCGACCTCGATCATGCCGTGGTCGAACGGTCGGTGGAGCGCGCGGCAGGCCTCTCGGACACGGCGCCACTGCCGGTCGGTCCGCCGGTGCACGTGCTGGTGGTGCAGACGGGCAGATCGGCGGATCTGCGCTGGTCCGCGGAGGGGACACCGCGCAGGGAGCGGTTCCATCCTGGGGAGGCCCTGGTCAATCCGGCGGGCTGGGCGTCGCGGCCGCGCTGGCAGGAGGACGTGGAACTGCTGCTCCTCGGCATCGACCCACTGTGGCTGGAGAAGCTGGCCGTCGAGGGCGGCGCCAAGGGACCCGTCGAGCTGGTTCCGCGGTTCCACTTCACCGATCCGCTGCTGAAGATGCTGCTGGAGCGGCTGGCGGCGGAGTACGCGGGCCCCGGCCCGGCGGACACCCTCTACGCGCAGTCGCTGGTACAGGCGGCCGCAGCCGTCGTCCTGCGGGTCGCCGGGGAAGGAGGGTCCCCCGGAAGCCGCGACGGCGGGCTGCCGCCCCGCCGACTGGCGGAGGTCTTGGACTACATCCACACCAACCTGGCCCGACGGATCCGGCTGGCGGACCTCGCGGCCGTGGCGGGGGTCAGCGAATCCCATTTCACCCGGGTCTTCCGGACGTCGACCGGCGAGTCACCGCACCGGTACGTGCTCCAGCGGAGGCTGGAACACGCGCGTCGCGAACTGACCCGCACGGACAGGCCGATCGCGGAGATCGCGGCAGAGGCGGGGTTCGCCGACCAGAGTCATCTGACGCGGATGATGCGGCGCCACGACGGCGCCACACCGCGGATCCTGCGCGACGGCGGCCGGGGCTGACCGCCGGGGCACGTCCGGGGCATGTGGTGAGTGCTTTGTTCCACGGCTGATCGGATCGTTCAAGATCGGTATGCCTGTTCCTGGCGAACCTGTAGGGGTCGCACGGCCACGGAACCCACCGGGGCCGCGCCTTCCAGCCACGACAACCGCAGGTGGGAATCATGGTCAACACACCGGACAAGACACTCGACGGCAAGGTGGCCTTCGTCGGCGGCGCGTCCCGCAACCTCGGCGCGCTCATCAGCACCACCCTGGGCGCCGAGGGCGCTCGGGTCGTCGTGCACTACAACAGCGACTCCTCCCGGGCCAAGGCGGAGGCCGTGGCCGACGAGATCAACGCCGGTCCCGGTGAGGCGTTCGCGATCCAGGCCGACCTCACCCGGATGTCCGAGGTCGAGCGCGTCTTCGACGAGGTCCTGAACCGGTTCGGCAAGCTCGACCACTGCGTCAACACCGCCGGCATGGTGCTGAAGAAGCCGCTGACCGAGATCACGGAGGAGGAGTACGACCGGATGTTCGCGGTCAACTCCAAGGCCGCGTTCTTCGTCATGCGCGAGGCCGCCCGCCGCATGGAGGACGGGGGCAAGATCATCACCATCGTCACGTCGCTCTTGGCCGCCTACACCGGCCTCTACTCGTCGTACGCCGGCAGCAAGGCACCGGTCGAGCACTTCACCCGGGCCCTGTCGAAGGAGCTGTTCGGCCGGAACATCTCGGTCAACAACATCGCCCCCGGTCCCATGGACACCTCGTTCTTCTACCCTGCGGAGGACGACGACTCGATCGCGTACCACAAGTCGTCCGCCATGAACGGGGACCTCACCAAGATCGAGGACGTCGTTCCCTGGGTGCGGCACCTGCTCACCGACGGCTGGTGGGCGAACGGCCAGACGATCTTCCTCAACGGCGGTTACACCACCCGCTGAGCCTTCCGCCGAGGAGGTGGTGGGCCGCGGCGCGGCCCACCACCTCGTCCGCGACGGGTGTGGTACTCACAGGGTGCCGGGTCCGCCCGGAGGAACGGGCGCACCCGGTGGCCCCCTCACCGGCCCCGGACGGCAGAAGAACCACCGGCAGAAGAATCACCACCCATGGAACCACCGGCCACTTCGGCAGCGAACCGTGCCCCAACCTTCCCCCGCCCCCCTCACGGCTGAGAACGTGCCCCCATGAGCCAGTCACACTCCGCCGCCGGTGCATGGCACCGGCCGATGGTCGCCCGTCTCGCGAGCGAGCAGCATCGCACCGCCACCGCGCTGGAGCTGTTCTTCGACCTGTGTTTCGTCGTAGCAGTCGCCCAGGCCTCCGCGGCCTTCGAGCACGAACTCGCCGAAGGACACGTCGGCCACGGTGTCCTCGGATACGCGCTGGTGTTCTTCGCGATCTGGTGGGCCTGGATGAACTTCACCTGGTTCGCCTCCGCCTACGACACGGACGACGTCCCCTACCGGCTCCTCACCCTCGTGCAGATCACCGGCGCGCTCGTCCTGGCCGCCGGAGTCGCGGAAGCCCTCGAGCACGACGACTTCACCGTCATCACGTGGGGCTACGTCATCATGCGGCTCGCGATGGTCACCCAGTGGCTGCGCGCCGCGCACTCCGATCCCGAACGGCGGCGCAGCTGCCTGCGCTACGCGGTGGGCGTCCTGGTCGTGCAGGTCGGCTGGGTGGCCCGGCTGGCGTTGCCCGACGACGGCGGGCTGCCCACCTTCCTGGTCCTGGTCGCGGCCGAACTCGCCGTCCCCGTCTGGGCCGAGAGCGCGGTCACCACCACCTGGCACCCCCACCACATCGCCGAGAGGTACGGACTGTTCACCATCATCGTCCTCGGCGAGACCATCACGGCCTCCACCACCGCCGTCCGCACGGCCCTCGACACCGACGCGGCCCTCGGCGACATCGCGACCATCGTCGTCGGCGGAGTGCTGACGGTGTTCGCCCTGTGGTGGCTCTACTTCATGCAGAACGCGCCGCGCCGGCTGACCACCCTCAGGACCGCGCTGCTCTGGGGCTACGGCCACTACGCGGTCTTCGCCTCCGCGGCCGCCGTCGGCGCCGGCCTCGCCGTGAACGTCGCCCATGCCACCGGCCACAGCCACCTCACCGACCGTGGTGCCACCCTCGCGTACACCGTCCCGGTCGCCGTCTTCCTCACCATGGTGTGGCTGCTGCACCACCGGGCCGCCGAGCTCCGCAGCCGGACGGACCTGATCCACCCGGCGGCCGTGCTGGCGGTCCTGGCCTCCGTCTTCACCCCCGCACCCGTCCTCGTGACGGGCATCGTCACCTCCGCCCTCGTCGCCGCGACGCTCGTGCTGGCGCGGCGCGCGGAGAAGGCCGCCGCAGCGGCGTGATCGCGCCCGGTGGACCCCCGTCAAGATCGAAAAGACGGGGGGTTAGCATATGAGCGCCACCTAGCTCGAAAGATAAACCTGTGACTGTCAACGAAGACGCGTTCACCAACTGGAAGACCCGCGAGGAGATCGCGGAGTCGATGATCCCGATCATCGGGAAGCTGCACAGGGAGCGGGACGTCACCGTCCTGCTCCACAGCCGCTCCCTGGTGAACAAGTCGGTGGTCAGCATCCTCAAGACCCACCGGTTCGCCCGGCAGATCGCCGGTGAGGAACTCTCCGTCACCGACACGATGCCCTTCCTGCAGGCCCTTACGACGCTCGACCTCGGCCCCTCCCAGATCGACCTCGCCCTGCTCGCGGAGGCGTACAAGGCCGACGACCGCGGACTGACCGTCGAGGGCTTCACGGCCGAGGCCGTGGCGGGCGCCACCGGCGCGAACAAGATCGAGCGCGGCGAGGGCCGTGACGTCGTCCTGTACGGGTTCGGCCGCATCGGCCGCCTCGTCGCGCGCCTCCTCATCGAGAAGTCCGGCTCCGGCAACGGCCTGCGGCTGCGCGCGATCGTGGTGCGCGGCGGCGGTGAGCAGGACCTCGTGAAGCGCGCCTCGCTCCTGCGCCGCGACTCGATCCACGGCCAGTTCCAGGGCACGATCACCGTCGACGAGGCGAACAGCACGATCGTCGCGAACGGCAACGAGATCAAGGTCATCTACGCCAACGACCCGTCCGAGGTCGACTACACGGCGCATGGCATCGACAACGCCATCCTGATCGACAACACGGGCAAGTGGCGCGACCGCGAGGGCCTGTCCAAGCACCTGCGCCCCGGCATCGACAAGGTCGTCCTGACCGCTCCGGGCAAGGGCGACGTCCCCAACATCGTGCACGGCGTCAACCACGACACGATCAAGCCGGACGAGCAGATCCTGTCCTGCGCGTCCTGCACCACCAACGCGATCGTCCCGCCGCTGAAGGCGATGGCGGACGAGTACGGCGTCCTGCGCGGCCACGTGGAGACCGTCCACTCGTTCACCAACGACCAGAACCTGCTGGACAACTACCACAAGGCCGACCGCCGCGGCCGCTCCGCGCCGCTCAACATGGTCATCACCGAGACCGGCGCCGCCTCCGCCGTCGCCAAGGCTCTGCCCGACCTCAAGGCGCCGATCACCGGCAGCTCGATCCGCGTGCCCGTGCCCGACGTCTCGATCGCCATCCTGAGCCTGCGCCTGGGCCGCGAGACCACCCGCGACGAGGTCCTCGACTACCTGCGCGACGTCTCGCTGCACTCGCCGCTCAAGCGCCAGATCGACTTCACCACGGCTCCCGACGCGGTCTCCATGGACTTCGTGGGCTCGCGTCACGCCTCGATCGTCGACGCCGGCGCCACCAAGGTCGACGGCGACAACGCGATCCTCTACCTGTGGTACGACAACGAGTTCGGCTACTCGTGCCAGGTCATCCGCGTCGTCCAACACGTCTCCGGCGTGGAGTACCCGACCTACCCGGCCCCGGCGGTCTGAGCCCGGCTGCCGAATAAAGCTGTGTCCTCACCCCCTGCGAGGCGGCAGGGGGTGAGGACACTGTGCTACCAGGCGCTGTGCAGGAGCCGGGTCACGGCCTCGGTCTCCGGCGGCCGGGGATTCGGATACGGCCGGTCCGCGACCCGCTCCGCCACGGCGCGCAGGGCATCGCGCGGAACTCCCAGGGCCCGGAGCGTGGTGGGGCCGTCGTGGCCTGCGGCGAGGCGGCCGACGACCTGGACCGGATCCCCGCCGGTGATCCGCTCCAGGCGGGCGGCGGCCTTCGGCGCCGACGGGAGATTGAACGCCATGACGTGCGCCAGCAGCATCGCGTGGAGTTCCGCGTGCGGCAGGTCGAACATCCCGCCGAGGACGTGCGCGAGTTGGTGGTGCAGCCCCGTCCGGGTCCGGGCCAGGCACAGGCCGGCGAGCCAGGCCGATTCCTGGAGCCGTTGGCGGTCCCGGAGCGCCGTCAGGTCGGCGAGGACGTGCGGGAGCGCGGTCAGGATGCCGTCGGCCGCCTCTGTCGCGAGGGCGTCGCTCAGGGCGGTCGCGTCCGGTGCCCAGAGCGCCTCGACCGCGTGGGCCAGGGCGTTCAGGGAACTGGTCAGCGTGAGGCCCGCGGGCATCGTCAGCGTCAGCTCCGGGTCGTAGACGACCGTCCCGGGCGTGATGGCCGGGTCGCGTCGCGTCGTCTTCACTCCGTTCTCCGTCTCGCCGAGGACGGGCGTCACCTCCGAGCCGGCGTACGTGGTCGGGACGGCGACCTGCGGCATCCCCGTCCGCGCGGACAGCGCTTTGGCGAGCCCGACGGCAGAGCCGCCGCCGATCGCCACCACGACGTCCGCCGACGTCCTGTCCACGACCTCCATCGCCTTGTCGGTCACGGCGACCGGGGTGTGCACGACGGCTCCGTCGAAGCGTGCCGCCGACCGGGGGCCGAGTGCCCCGGCGAGTTCGTCGGCCGCCGCCCGGGCCGACCCGGTCGCGACCAGCAGCACCCGCCGGGCACCGAGCCGCTCGATCTCTCCGGGTATGCGGTGGCGTGCGCCCGGACCCAGCAGGACGCGGGAGGGCGGCGTCTCGTGGACGGTCACGGGAGCTGCGGGGTTCTCGGACATCGGTCGGTGCCTCCGCGTTGCCGTACTCGGACGTGACGAGGACGAACGCCCGCATCTTGCCACGCGGACCGTGCGGTTCGCGTCTTCGCCCAGGTCCCGAGCTTCCCACGCCGGCGGAATCGGCCCGGACGACGGTGTTCCCCGGGTGCACGGGCCCGCCGCAGGCGGCACCTGCTCGCCTGCGCCAGACGGACGCCACAACCTGGCCGGCCATGACCTCGGGAGGGTCGGGGGCGCAGCGACGCAAGGTGGTCCCGCACGAAGTCCGCCGCCTTGCGGATCGATTCCTCGGCACCCGCCACCGTCGGCCTGCGGCGGCGGGGGCCGGACCCACGAAGCGCGGGGCGGCAGGGCGCTGGGCGAGGTGGGCACGCTGCCCGACGGATGCGAGGCCGACTACGGAACGCGAGGAAGCCCACGGATGAGACCATGTGTCCGCGACCGTGGGGGGCGCCCTGGCGCTGCCGTCCTGCCGGCCACGGACTGAGCGGCCCGACCGGAGCACCGGCGGCACCGCACTGCGGCACCTGGAGGGAAGCTTGGGGCAGAGCGGGACAACGGAAGTGCGCCGCCCGGAGCGCACACGTGCCGAGCGGCTGACCCAAGGACTGATCGTCGCCGTGGCGTCGGTCCTCTCGCTCGGCCTGCTGGCCGGACCAGCGGTCGTCTTCGGCACGACTGCCTGGCACCTGGTCACGGGGCCCGGCACCGCCGCGTTCAGCCGGATCGCGGCGCCGACGATCTTCCTTGCCCTCCTGGCGCTGCCGCTCGTCCTGGCCCGCGTGGCGTTCCGCTCGGGCCGAGGCAAGGGCCAGGAACGGCTGACGGCTGCGGTCGCGGCGGCACTGACGCTCCTTGGCACGTCCGTCGTGCCGTTCGCGGCTCTGTTCCTGATCTTCGTGCACGCGGACTGACCTCCGGCCACGACGGTCCACCCGACGTCCGAAGGGGCGGGCCTGTCGACGATCTCCGGCCGCTGCCCAGCGTTCTCGGGTCCCGCGAGAGCGATCCGCCGCGGCCACCGGCCGCCCACCCTTCGTCAGGTCTCTCGGGCCGGCGCGGCACGCGAGACGGCCACCATCGCGGCGTCGTCGCCCAGGTTCCCACCGGCCGCGTGGTCGAGCAGGTCCTGGCGGAGGCGGCCGAGGAGGGCCTGCGGGGTCAGGCCCGCGCAGTTCGGGAGACGGTCCATGAGCGGGAAGAAGGTACCGGCCCGGTCACGGGCCTCGATGACACCGTCCGTGTACAGCAGGAGGGTGTCGCCGGGCTCGAAGGCGAAGGTCTCTGCGGTGAAGGCCGGCCCCACGAACTCGGTGAGCCCGAGCGGCGGGACCGGATGGCGCACCTCCAGAGCGACGACCTTCCCGTCGCGCAGCAGCAGGGGCGGCGGGTGACCGCAATTGACCAGGTCGACGGACGGCACGTCGTCGGGGACGTCGAGCACGGCCGCGGTGATGAACGCCTCGGTGGGCGTGCCGCCGGGCCCGGTCGCACCGGGGTCGTCGAGGTCGGAGGAGACGGTTCCCTCCAGATAGGTGACCAGCGCGGGAAGGTCGGCCTGCCGGTGCGCGGCGCCCCGGAAGGCGCCGAGAAGGAGGGCGGCGTCCCCGACGGCCTCGAGGCCCTTGCCGCGGACGTCACCGATGAGGAGCCGGGTCCCGTGCGCGGTGCGCGCGGCCGCGTACAGGTCGCCGCCGATCTGCGCCTCGGCCTCGGCGGCCAGGTAGACGGAGGCGATGCGCAGGGGGCCGACCCGGTGCGGCAGCGGTCTCAGCACGACCTGCTGCGCGGCCTCTGCCACCGAACGCAGCTGGACCAGCTCCTTCTCGTGCCGTTCCCGCAGGTGGGCGAAGAAGGTGACGAACACCGAGATCAGTATCAGGGCGATGAGCTGGAAACTGTGGTTCAGGTCGATGAGGCTGGTGCGGACGATCGCGACCACGGCCTGGGCCAGGACGGCGACCGCGCCGATGCCGGCGGTGATCCGCGGGCCGGCGAACGAGGCCGTGACGGCGGGGGCGGCTGCCAGGAAGGGGCCCAGGTGGACCTCGGGGGGCGCGAGGATGTCCACCACCGTGACCGTCACGATCAGCGCGAGGACCACGGCCAGCAGCGTGTGGCCCGTCTCCCATGGCCGGGTGTGAATCCCGCGCGGCGCCCGATGCCCCATGCCTCCTGGATACACCCGCACCGGGCTCGGCACCTCCCCGCCTCAGCGGTGGGGAGGCGTGTCCGGGCACGACGGCGCCCCCGGCACATGGTGCCGGGGGCGCCTGTTCGCGCGAGGTGCCGTCAGGTCAGACCGGACGGACGTTCTCGGCCTGCGGGCCCTTCGGGCCCTGGGTGATGTCGAACTCCACCTGCTGGTTCTCCTCGAGAGAACGGAAGCCGGAGGCGTTGATCGCGGAGTAGTGGACGAAGACGTCGGGGCCGCCGCCGTCCTGGGCGATGAAGCCGAAGCCCTTTTCCGCGTTGAACCACTTCACGGTGCCTGAAGCCATGCTGCTCTCCAATTTCGGACGCGGGGCACCGGCTGTCCGATGCCCTCTGGGTGAGGTGATCGCCCTGGTCCTCGGACTGCTGAACAGCAAATGCGCCCACGGGAACTCCCCGTGAGCGCACGAGACTTCGGAACCACGACTGCTGTACCTGAAACTACCCCATGAGTGACCGCCCGGCCACAGAACGCGGCTGCGGAAATCCTCACGGCGCACAGGTTGTCCTTCATCGGGCCTACGACCTTCCCGTAACGGCCGGCACTTCCTCCCCCGGTGCGACCGGCCCCGGCGGCGTGCCGTCGCCGAACGGCCGCCCGCCGAGCGCCGCACGGTCGTGCGGCTCGAGCCAGCCCGACAGATCCGGGCCGGCCGGCACGATCCCGGTCGGGTTGATGTCGCTGTGCACCAGGTAGTAGTGCCGCTTGATGTGGTCGAAGTCGACCGTGTCACCGAAGCCGGGCGTCTGGAACAGGTCACGCGCGTACGCCCAGAGCACCGGCATCTCGGACAGCTTCTGCCGGTTGCACTTGAAGTGGCCGTGGTAGACGGCGTCGAAGCGCACCAGCGTGGTGAACAGCCGTACGTCCGCCTCGGTGATCGCGTCGCCGACGAGGTACCGGGACGCTTCGAGCCGCTCCGAGAGCAGGTCGAGCCGGGCGAAGAGGCGGTCGTGCGCCTCGGCGTACGACTCCTGCGAGCCGGCGAACCCCGCCCGGTAGACGCCGTTGTTCACGTCCTTGTAGACCACCTCGTTCACCGCGTCGATCTCCGGCCGCAGCTCGGGAGGGTAGAGCTCCGGTGCCCCGTCGCGGTGGTGGGCCTTCCATTCCAGTGACATGTCGATCGTGATCTGCCGGAAGTCGTTGGTCACGACCTTGCCGGTCGGCACGTCGACGAGGGCCGGCACCGTGATGCCCCGGTCGTAGCCGGGATCGCGGGCCAGGAACGCCTCCTGGAGCCGTTCGATGCCGAGCACCGGGTCACGGCCGTCGGGGTCGAGATCGAAGGTCCAGCTGCGCTCGTCGTGCGTCGGCCCGGCTATGCCCATCGACAGCACGCCCTCCAGCCCGAGCAGCCGCCGTACGATCACCGCCCGGCCGGCCCACGGGCAGGCCCGGCTGACCACCAGGCGGTAGCGGCCGGGTTCCACGGGGAAGCCGTCGCGTCCGTCCGCGGTGACGCGGGTGGTGATGTACCGGCTGTCACGCGCATACTCCCCGCCAGGGTTCACATAACTCACGCCCTCCCCCTACCCAGGCCCGACAGCGCCGAACGCGGCGACCGGAAGCGACCGGGAAGTACGGTGCGGTGGAGCCGGTCAGGCCAGCCGCGGCCCGGGCGGTCCGAAAAGGGCTGTGGACCGACGGCCGCCTGTGTGATCATCGCGGGGCGCCGCACACCGTGGCGCACCCCATGCCCCCGGAGGCCTTGTGCTCGTCCGCTCCATCACCGCCGCAGAGTCCGAACGCGTCGCCACGTTCCTCGCAGAGCCGCCGCTCGACTGGATCAGCGCGGACCGCTTCCGCGAGGACTGGGAGACACGGCAGTACCGGCCGGAATGGACGTGGACGGCCGAGGACTCCCACGGCGAGCTGCTCGGGCGGGCCCTGTGGTGGGGCCGCACGGACGCGGAGCTTCCGGTGGCTCTGGACTGCCTCCATGTCCGCGAAGGCGCACCGGACCGCGCGGCGGTGGCCGTGGCGCTCCTCGAGGCCGGCCACCGCGCGTTCCGGGAGCGTGGTGCCGAGCGGGATCCGCTCTACAACCTCGCGCTTCCCCGGGGCCGGCGCGGCGACGCCGGCACGGTGGCCGCGGTCGAGTGGCGGCGCCTCGCAGCCCACCGCGCCGGGCTGACCGAGGAGGTCGAGAGACTGCGTTACGAGTGGACGCCGCAGGCGGGCCTGCCCGAGGCCGGCACCAGGCTGACGTTCGCACCGGGTGACGACGCCGCGTTCCTCGACGCGTTCCGCCGTCTCGCCCACGGCAGCCTCGACGTCCGGACCGGGCGTGAACTGGCCGCCAAGAACGCGGACGTCCAGGCCCGGGAGGACATGCAGTTCTATCTCGACGCGCCCGGCGAACGGGACTGGTGGCGGCTCGCGTACACGGCCGACGGCACGCTCGCGGGCCTTGCCATACCGTCCAGCACCGGCGGCACCAACCGGAACGTCGGATACCTGGGCGTGGTCCCCGAGTTCCGCGGGCGTGGGCTGATCGACGAGGTCCTGGCCCACATCACCCGTTTCCAGGCGGCAGCCGGTGCGGAGCGGATCACGGCCACCACGGACACCGTGAATCTGCCGATGGCCGCGGCGTTCGACCGCGCCGGCTACGAGGTCACGGAGATCCGCCTGGTCCTGGAGCAGCCGCCGAAGCCGTGACCCGTCACGACGCCGCGGGGTCGTGACCCCGTGGGGCCGCCCGGGAGGCCGGGACCTCGTCGGAGTCGGGTCCCGCGAGCAGCCGTGGGAGTCCCGCCTGATCGCAGCCGGCCTTCAGGTATATGTCGGACAGCATCCGGGTCACCACCGGGTCCGCGGTGCCCAGCGCCTCCGCGATGCGGGCATTGGACCAGCCGCGGGCGGCCCATTCGGCCACGGTGCGCTCCTGCACGGTGAGTGAGTCGGCTGCCGCGGTGTGCGGCTGGAGCGGCCATATCCCCGTCGCGTCCAGTTCCTCGCGGGCCCGCGCCACCAAGGCGTCGGCCCCGCACTGCACGGCCCCCTCCAGCCCCCGGTGCAGTTGCTCGGCCGCGTCCTGCGGGAGGCCGCTGCGGCGCAGTGCCACTCCGTGGTCGATCAGCGCGCTCGCCAGGTCGTGGCCGGACGGAGAGCGCTCGAGGTGCGAGACGGCCTCGGCGAGGACCGCGACCCGCTCGGGGCCGGGCGTCACCGCGGCCATCGCGTGCAGCGCCTGTCCGACGGCGGACCGGGTGCCGAACCGCCGCGCCCTGCGGATGCCTTCGGCCGCGAGTTCCCGGGCCTGCTCGGGGTCGGTTGCCGCCTTGGTCCGGGCCAGGTGGAGCTGCCAGGGGCACCATGCCGGGTTGCGCATGCCGCGGGGCTCCAAGCGCTCGCCGACCTGTGCGAGCTGCTGTTCGGCCTCGCGGCGCCTGCCGAGGGCGAGCAGCAGTTCGCTGTGAACGGTCTGGGCGTCGGGGTACACCACGGCGCTGGGCACGATGTCGCCGTAGTGGTAGGTGGTGGCGAGCTCCTCGGCCTCCTCGGTGCGGCCGCGGGCGAGGAGGATCTCTATGAGGATGCCGATGGCGAAGTACTGCGCCGGCACCCGGTGTCCGACCCTGTCCGCGATCCGCAGACCGTCGCGGACCAGCGTCTCCGCGGAGTCGAGGCGCCCACGGCGGTAGCGGATGTAACCGAGGAGCGTGTAGCCGAAGGAGAGGTGCGCGCCGCGCCAGCCTCTGTCCTGGCACTCCGCGATGCCCTTCTGGAACAGTTCCTCCGCCCGTCCGGGCTGGTCGCAGTACATGAAGGTGAGGGCCACCAGGACCGGGACCTCGAAGCCCCACTGCTCGTCCGTCCACGGCAGTCCGTCGCCGAGGGCCTTCTCCGCCCACTCGAGCGCCGTCGCCGCGGGCTCGCCGCGCACCATCGCGTCCCAGGCCCGCAGGCCCATGATGTAGCGCTCGGCGGTGCCGTTGCCGGTGAGGTGGTCGGCGAGCCGGGCGAGCCTGCGTGAACGGGCGGGCGAGTCCTGCTCGTCGGCCCGGAAGGCGTTCCACATGAACTGCTCCGCCTGCATGTGCAGCCGGGTCCTGGCGTCGGTGGCCCAGCGGGCCCCGTCGGCGACCGTCCGGGCGGCCTCCGCCATCCGGTCGGAGTGGCCGAGGGCCTGCGCCAGCCGGTAGACGATCGCCTCCCGCAGGGCCGGGTCGAGGACGGGTTCGTCCAGCGCGGCCCGCAGGTGGTTGACCGTGATCGCGGGTTCCGTCAGCAGCGCGGAGCAGCCGAGGTCGAACAGGACCTGGGCGCGGTCCTCCATGGCCGGTGGTTCGCGCAGCGCCCGGGTGAGGCAGCGCCGGGCGGCGTCGGGAGCGCCTGCCCGGAGGTAGTCGCGGGCGGCTTCCGACAGTTGCTGCACCACCCACGGGTCGCTCTCGGGATGCGTCTCGAGCAGGTGCCGGGCTGCGGCGGTGGCGCCGAGACCGGCGTGGGAGATGACCGCGGCGGCCTGGCCGTGCATGGCGACGCGGAACGCCGCCGGTATCGCCCGGTAGACGGCTGTGGAGACGAGGGGGTGGAAGAACTCGAGGCGGTCGGACTCCTCGTCGTTCCCGTCGCGGGCGGGGTCGGCGAGGATGCGGGCCTCGCGCAGTTTGGCGACGGCGTCCGCGGACTCGGCGTCCCCCAGTCCGCCGACGCTCGCGGCCCGGCTGCGGGACGCCTCGGCGCCCAGCACGGCGGCGCCCCAGGCGAACCGGACGGCGGAGGTGCCGAGCCGCTCCAGTCGCTCGACGAGGCCGCCGCCCTTCACCGCCGAGGCCAGTTCCCGCAGTTCGGGCAGGTGGGCGACCTGGGGCTTGAGCCCGCGGTCGGCGACTCTGGCGGCGAGCTCGACCGCCTCGAACGGGTTCCCTCCGGTGACCGCCCAGGTCTCCCGGCAGAACGCGTCGTCGGCGTCCTCCCCGAGGGCGTCCCTGACGATGCGGCTGATCGCGCCGGGCGTGAGCGGCGCGAGGTCAAAGGGGCGTGACCCGTGCCGTTCGGCCAGTTTGCCGAACGCCAGGGCGTCGGCGGGGAGTTCGTCGGGTCGGTAGGCGACGACGAGGAGCATCGGCAGCTCGGTGACCCGCGGCGCGAAGCCCGTCAGCCAGGTCAGCGACTCGGCGTCCGCCCAGTGGGCGTCGTCGAGCATGACCACCAGCGGCGCGTGCTGGACGGCGAACCGCGTGGCGACCCAGTCCAGACCGTCCCGCACTCCCTGCGGATCGGGAGAGCTGTTGCCGGCGCCTGCCACCAGGCCCACCGCGGGGGCGACGATGTCGTACCAACTCCCCAATGTCCTGCGGTGTTCCTCCTCGCTGCCGGCCGCGAGCACGGGTTGCACGAGGTGGCGTACGACATGGAACGCGACGCCCTGCTCCTGCTCTCCGCCCCGTGCGGAGAGCACCGTGCAGCCGCGGGCGAGGGCCCTTCTGCGCACCTCGTTGAGGAGGGTGGTCTTACCGAGCCCGGCCGGCCCGGCGAAGACCAGCAGGCCGCCGGAGCCGGCCGCCGTCAGTCCCTGGGACGGGCCGCTCAGCTCGGCCAACAGGCTCTCCAGCGCCGCTGTTTCCGTCTCGCGCTCCAGCAGCAGTCGCTGCGGCCGCCCCGGCCGGTCTCCCATGTAAGCCATGTCCGTTCCCTCGACCGCGTGTCGTCCCTAGTTCCGGGCCTCGTCCCGGGATCCCAACTCCCGGGTGCGCAAAGCGTACGCAGGCGAGGACGATGTGTAGTCCTCCGCACGGCTATTTCTCTCGGGATGATGTGATCGCGGTACAGCATGGCCGGATCCAGGTACTCTCACCCCTCACCGGAAGAGGGGGCGCGTTCAGGGGGCGCACAAGTGACAGTGTGCGCGGGGCGCGCACCCCGTCCCCTCCGCCGACCACGGTCCTTCCACCTGCACAACGCCTAGTCTCGGAACGGCACTCGGACGTGTCGGACACGCACCACGTACCGGTCCGGCGCGCCGCGACACCCAGGGGGGCACATGGCACACGAGACGGTTTCCGGCCGCCGGCTCCCGGGTCCCGCGAGCCCCTCGGACCCCACCCGGCGCACCGCGGCCATCAGGATCCCGTTCCCGGCGCGGCTGAGCCCCTACGCGGAACGCGCCCGGCAGCACACGCTCCAGTGGGTGCAGGAAACGGGTCTGCTCGCGGACGACGTGGCTGCGGCGGAGTACGACGCGCTGCGCCTGGAGCGGCTGATGGCGTACTTCTACCCCGACGCCACGGCCGCCGACCTCGAGCTGGCCGCGGACTTCAACGCCTGGTTCTTCATCTTCGACGACCAGTTCGACGGAGGGCTGGGCACCCGGCCCCACGAGATCCGCGGCGTGGTGGATGCCCTCGTCGCGACCATGACGACGAACGGCGCACCGCAGGCGTCCGACGACCGGGACACGCCGCTGGTGCGGGGTTTCCGGGACATCTGGCTGCGGTCCACCGCAGGCGCTCCGCAGGAGTGGCGGCTCCGTTTCCGTGACCACTGGCAGGCATACCTCGCCGCGCATGTGGGGGAGGCACACCATCGCAATGCCGACCGCCTGCCCTCGCTCGAGCGGTTCCTGGATGTGCGGCGGCATTCCATAGGCGTGCAGCCGTGCCTCGACTTCACCGAGCGGTGCGGGGGTTATGCCCTGCCCGAGGACCTGCACGGGTCCTTCCCGTTGCGGGAGATGCGCGAGATCACCGGCGATGTGGTGATCTTCGTCAACGACATCGTCTCGCTCGTCAAGGAGCTGGCGGCCGGAGACATCAACAACAGCGTGGTCATAGAGCGGGAGCACAAGGGCTGCACGCTGGAGGAGTCGGTCGAGCACATCACCGCGCTCGCCAACGCCCGGACGGCCCGCTTCGCCCGGCTCGCCGCCTCCCTCCCCGCGACGCTCGCCGAGCAGGGCGTGCCCGCCGGGACACGCGAACACGTCAGCCATTACGTGGACGGCATGCGCCATGTGATGGCGGGCAACCTGACCTGG
This sequence comes from Streptomyces sp. OZ13, assembly GCF_052068155.1. NCBI lineage: Bacteria > Bacillati > Actinomycetota > Actinomycetes > Kitasatosporales > Streptomycetaceae > Streptomyces > Streptomyces sp. OZ13. Next base: position 76,418 of record NZ_JBQHCZ010000020.1, read on the forward strand.
TCCCTGGCGACGTCCCGCTACGACGAGACCGGTATCGCCGCGGTGAGCGGCGGACGCCGGCGCCCCTGGGACGGTCTCACCACGGCGACGGGCCGGCCACGGCCCGGCACCACCGCAAGGCCCGGCGACCGCCGCGCGGCGCCGTGAATCCGGAGCCGGGCGCTCTCGTCCGGATCCTGCCCGATCCGGACGAGAAGCCCTAGACGGGCACACTGACCTCGTCGTGCCGCGGGCCGCCGAGCACGACCTTGAGGGCCCCGGTGTCCGTGGCGCGGGCGAAGACGTCGTACGCCTCCTCCATCTGCCCCAGTTCGAAGCGGTGCGTGACCATCGCCGACGCGGCCGGGAGCCGCCCGGCCGCCATCATCCGCAGCAGCATCGGCGTGGAGTGCGTGTCGACGAGTCCGGTCGTGATCGTCACGTCCTTGATCCACAGCTCCTCGAGATGGAGCGCCGCGGGCCTGCCGTGCACGCCGACGTTGGCGACATGGCCTCCGGGGCGCACCATCCGGGTGCATTGCTCGAACGCCTCGGGCACACCGACCGCCTCGACGACGACATCGGCTCCGAGTCCTTCCGTCAGGTCCTCGACCAGTGCCTCGGGGCCTTCGTCGGCACCGACGGTGGCGTCGGCGCCCATGTCCCGTGCCGCCTTCAGCCGGGATTCCGCCAGGTCGACGGCGATGATCCGCCCCGGGCTGTAGAGCTGGGCAGTGGCGATGGTGGCGAGCCCGACCGGCCCGGCGCCGACCACGACGACGGTGTCGCCGGGCCGCACCCGCCCGTTGAGCACGCCCACTTCGTACCCGGTGGGGAAGATGTCGGCCAGCAGCACGGCGTCCTCGCTGTTCACGGCCCCGGGAAGCGGGTGCACCGACAGGTCGGCGAAGGGCACACGGACGTACTCGGCCTGGGTACCGTCGATCAGATGCCCGAGCACCCAGCCGCCGCCCCCACGGCACTGTCCGTAGCGGTTCTCCCGGCAGAAGACGCAGCGGCCGCACGCCGCGATGCAGGAGACCAGCACCCGGTCACCGGGACGGACCGTACGCACCTCGCTGCCGACCTCCACCACCTCACCGACGGCTTCGTGGCCCAGGACCGTACCGGGCGCCACTTCGGGGACGTCGCCCTTGATGATGTGCAGGTCCGTGCCGCAGATGGTGACGGCGTCGACGCGAATCACCGCGTCGGCGGCGTCCTTGAGGTCGGGGTCCGGAACGTCCTGCCAGGACGTCTGTCCCGGGCCTTGGAACACCAGTGCCTTCATGACGTCGTCCTTTCCGGTGCCGCTCCGCCGGCGGCCGCACGGCGTGCGTCCGGGCCGGTCGCCGCCGGTCTCTTCCAGGGTCCCGCCGCCCCGCGACACCGCAAGTCCTGTTGCCGGCCCTCGCGCTCCTGGAGGGAACGCCCCGTCCGGTGCGCCCCACCGGTTCACTTTCCGGCCCGGGACACGAGCATCTTCCCGGTGTTCTCGCCCCTCAGCATGCCGAGGAACGCCTCCACGATGTTCTCGAACCCCATGACCACTGTCTGGTCCGGCGTGATCCGGCCGCTGCGCAGATGCGGCACCAGGAAGTCTTCGAACTCCTCCTGCAAGTGGGCATAGTCACGGACGAGTACGCCCTCCAGGCGCAGGCTCTTGCCGACGATGTCGAAGAGATTGCGCGGCGCTGCCGGCGGCCGCGCGTGGTGGTACTGGGCGACCGCCCCGACCCAGGCGATCCGCCCGTGATCGCGCAGGACCTCGACGGCGCCCTCCAGGTGGTCTCCGCCGACGTTGTCCACGTAGGCGTCGATCCCGTCCGGCGCGGCCTTCCGGAGCAGTTCACCGACCGAGCCGTCGTGGTAGTCGAAGGCGGCGTCGAAGCCCAGCCGTCCAGTGAGCTGCGCGACCTTGGCGGCGGAGCCGGCGCTGCCCACGAGCCGGCCCGCGCCCATGAGCCGGGCGATCCGGCCGGCCGCCGTCCCCACTCCGCCTGCGGCCGCCGAGACGAACAGGTCCTCCCCCGGCTCCAGCCGCAGCGTACGGGTGAGTGCCACATAGGCGGTCAGGCCCGTGCCGCCGAGGATGCTCAGGTGTGCGGAGAGCGGGACGCCGTCGTACCGCCGCAGCTTGCGTGTTCCGGCCGTGCCGAGCGTCACCAGGGCGTGGGTGCGCCACCCGCTGCGGTGGAGGACGAGGTCGCCTTCGGTCAGTCCGGGGTCACGGGAGTCGACGACCCGGCCGATCGTGCGGCCCTCCAGCGGTGCGTTCAGCGCGAAGTCGCCGTCCATCATCTCGCGGTGGTACGGGTCGACGGACCAGTGCAGGTTCTCCACGAGTGCCGTACCGGGCCCGGCCGCCGGTACGGGGGACTCGACGAACCTGAACTGGTGGGAGGTCGGGAAGCCCTCGGGGCGGGCGGTCTGGTGGACGGTGAGCGAGGTCTGCGTCGTCATGATCGAGACCGTAGGGAGATTCCCGCGGACCGGGCAGTAGGGTGCGTCGATGGAACCGCACCATCCATGAATGTCTCTCATACCAGGAGGTCAGCGCCTCGATGTCCGATCTCGCGCCGCAGGAACTGCGGGTGCTCGTCGCCGTGGGCGACGAGGGCGGCTTCTCGGCGGCGGCCACCACGCTCGGCATGACCCAGTCGGCGGTCTCGCACTCGGTGCGCGGCAGCGAACGCAAGCTCGGGGCGGTGCTCTTCGACCGGGGGCGCCGCGGGGCCGCGCCCACGGCCGCGGGCGAGAAGGCCGTGTCCCATGCCCGGCGGGTACTGCGGCTGCTCGAGGTGATGGGTGCCGAGGTGCGCGGGGCGGAGAGCCGCTCCGCGGCCGGGCCACTGCGCATCGCCGCCTTCCGCGGCGCCGCGCTCCACCTGCTGCCGCGCGCCTTGGAGGCGCTGGCCAGGAGCCATCCGGAGGTGGTGCCGGAAGTGCGGATCGTACGGGAGGTCGGGCGCGGCACGGCGGGAGAAGTGCTGGACGGGCGCGCGGACTTGGGCATCGCGACGATCGGGACGACTTCCCCCGTACCGCCGGAGTTGATCGGCGCGGTCCTGCTGGAGGAGGGATACGCGCTGGTGCACCCGGCCGGGCATCCGTCACCGCGCACACTGCCGCTGGTCGACTGGGCCGAGAACTGCACCTCGTACACGCGTACTTGGTGGCAGGAGCAGGAATGGCTGCCGCCGGCGACGGTCGAGGCCCAGGACGACGGAGCAGTGCTCTCGTTGGTGAGCAGCGGTTTCGGCATGGCTGTCATGCCGATGTTGTCCCTGATCGGAGCACCGGACACCGTCGAGATCATTGATCTCGGCCCGGAGCGCCCCACACGGTCGGTCGGCTATGTCACCACCCGTGAGCTGGCGGCATCGGCCGCCGTCCGGGCCTTGATCCGGGAGCTGCGAGCGCCGGGCGGGTCGGACTTCTCCGGCTCTTCCGGCGTCCGGAGCGGGGCCGGGCGGGGCCGGACCGGGTGACCTAGGCTGCGCCGGGCCCGTCGAGGAATCCGAGCAGCACGGCGGCCTCCGCGCGGAGTCGCGCGGCCCGGTCCGCGTGGGCCGGCGCGGTCAGTTCCGCCGCCGCCTCCAGCCGTTCGGTGATCTCGGCGCGCACGATGTCCGCGGTGGCGTGCTCGCTCAGCTCTCGCCGCGCGACCTCGGTCGCACCGGCGCCGACCGGCGACTCCTCAAGGGACGCCGCCCCACGGACGCCGGCTGAACTCATGGGCACCGCCTCTGCGTTGTCCAGCGCCGCGAGCGTCGCGCGGAGAGCGCTCACCGCGACCTTGTCACGGGCGCGCATGGCTTGGGGCAGGGATTCACGCATACGGATACGCAGAGACATGGGGGTGACCCTATGGCCGTGCCCCTGGCCCTACAACGGGATATCCGCCCTTCGGCCTGCCTGCCGAAACGCGCCGAGAGGCGCCCCGAGGTGACCGTCGACGTGTGGCCGGGCTGATCGCCCAGGCCGTCGACCGCGCCCGGCTCTACGACGCCAAGCACACCCTCGCCCACACCCTGCAGACAGGGCTGCTGCCCCACCGCTTGCCTTCCGTCGCCGGACTGGACGTCGCCGCCCGCTACCGGCCCGGCGGCCACGGCATGGACATCGGCGGCGACTTCTACGACCTGATCCGCTGTACGGCGACCACGGCGGTCGCCGCCATCGGCGACGTCCAGGGACACAACACCACGGCCGCGGCCCTCATGGGGCAGGTCCGCACCGCCGTCCACGCCCACGCCACCGCGGGCGCGTCACCCGGCGACATCCTCACCCGGACCAACCGCCTGCTGACCGATCTGGACCCCGGCCTGTTCACCGGCTGCCTCATCGCCGAGCTCGACCTCGCCCACCACCGGGCGCACCTCGCCACCGCCGGGCACCCGCCGCCGCTGCTCCGCCACCCCGACCGGCGCACCGAGGTCCTCGACGTTCCCCCGAGCCTGCTCCTCGGTGTCGACGAGAGCGCCGAATACCCCACGACGGAGATCGCTCTCCCGCCGGGCACCGTTCTGGCCCTGTACACCGACGGACTGGTGGAGGTCCCCGGCGTCGACATCACCGACACCACGGAAGGTCTCGCCCGGCGCCTCGCGGAATGCGAAGACCACGACGTGGACGACATCACGGACTGCCTCGTCCACCACGCCGACGGCTCCGCCGCCCGCACCGACGACGTCGCTCTGATCGTCGTCCGGCCGCAGCTCTGACCGGTCGCGCTCCTGATCAGTCGACGTACGACTCGAGCGTGCCGCGACGCCGGATGTCGAGCGTGGCGCAGTGGAACGAACCGCCGAACGGCGCGTAGTGGAGCAGGTCGCCGGGGATCGGCTCGAACCCCCATTTCTCGAGTGCGCGCAGCATCCCGGTGTGGTGCCGCTCCGCGATCACCCTCTTCTCGTCGATCATGAGAATGTTCATGCTCAGCCACTTGCCGCACATCGAGGTGATCTTGAGCAGGTGCTCGCCCATCGGGTCGGGCTCGGGGGCGATCAGGATGTCCCACGAACTCAGGACGTCGGGCAGCCGGTCGATGTCGATGTATTCGGGATTGACGAGTACCTTGCCGGGCGAGAGCGGCAGGAACGTCGTATCGATGTGCATGGGCGTGCGGCAACGGCTCTCGATCTCGTGAATGCGATAACCGGGCCCGAGATGGCGCCGCAGCCATTCGATGCCCATCCGGTTGGTCACGTTGCTGCGGATGACGAACAGGTCGCGTCCCGCGCGCACGAAATCCGCGGCGTCGAAGACCGGCTCGAACTCGGTGAGGATGTAGCGCATGGGCTCGCCGAGCCCGGGAGTACGGAAATCCGCCTCGAACAACGCGTCGGTGAGCTGCGGCCTCGGTGCCGCCGTCCACCGTGCTCCGCGGCGGAAATAGTCCTTGAGGATCGCGCGGTAGGAATGGGTCTCGAAATACCGGCACGGCCAGGCCATCGGGGTCTCGATGATCTCGTCGCCGATCACGAGCATGCTGTCCCGGGGGCAGGTGTTGCAGAATCCCCGCGACGACCAGTCGGGGGTGCTGAAGCGTTGCCTGTGGTCGACCGCGTCGGGGCGCCTGACGGTGACGCCGAGGGATTCGAGGAGGGCGACGAACTGCTCGAGTTCGTGCTGCGCCGGCTCGATCAGTCTGCGCGGGTACCTGAAGCCCGCGGCAAGTCCCTGCACCCGCGCCCCCCATGGGGGGATGTTGCACGCCACGACCGGATGGCGGGAGGGAATCGTCGCGCCGTCCAGACGCCCGACGATGATCTCCTCCAGCGGATCCCACTCGTTGTGCGAATTGACCGGCGACACGAGTGGACCCGCCGTGTCGGCGGCCGGTTCCGACGGCGCCGGCATCAGGGGTGCTCCACAGTCCGCATTCGGTCATGGTTCCCGGCCGATACCTTCCGAATGCCGGGCCTCCGCAACACCGTCATGCTCAACCGCTCCCCATCGCAGATTCGGTGACTCACCGCCCTTGCCACGTTACCGTGAGGCACATGGGAACTCTGTCGTCCGGCGCCCGGAGAGTGAACCCGCAGCCTTCTCCAACACGCTGAGATGCCGAAGAGGGGCGGAGTCGGCTGCCGCATTTCCGCAAGAAGAACCGGCGGGTCACAACTGCCGAGGAGCGGTCGTGAAATACGCGGCGGCCGTGACCCTATGCCGGCGTGGGCAGCCGGTCGAGGCGGTCGCGGTGGGCGGGCGGCAGTCGGAGACCTTCGGCGGCGAGGTTCTCTTCCAGGTGGTCGATCCGCGTGGTGCCCGGGATCGGCAGCACGACCGGCGAGTGCCCGAGGAGCCACGCGAGCACGACCTGGGTGGGTGTGGCGTCGAGCTCGGCCGCCACGGCGGCGATCTCGGCCGTCGCCCCCGACTTCCCCCAGGCGACCGGCCGCCACGGCAGAAAGGCGATCCCGGCCGCTTCGCACGCCTCGAGCACGGGCTCGTGCTCACGGTCGAGCAGGCTGTAGCGATTCTGCACGCTCGCGATGTCGACGATCCCTCTCGCCTGCTCGAGCTGGGTGACGGTGACCTCGGACAGTCCGATCCGGCCGATCTTGCCCTCGGTCCGCAGGTCCCGCAGCGTGCCGACCTGGTCGGCGAGCGGCGTCTCCGGGTCGATACGGTGCAGTTGGAGCAGCTCGATCCGCTCGACGCGCAGTCGGCGCAGCGCCTCCTCCACCTGGCCGCGCAGGACGCCCGGCCGGCCGTCGAGCCGCCACTCGTCCGAGGGACCCGTTCGCGCGACGCCGACCTTGGTGGTGATGACCAGCCCGTCCGGGTATGGGTGCAGGGCCTCGGCGAGGAGTTCCTCGTTGGCACCACCGCCGTACAGGTACGCGGTGTCGATCAGCGTGACGCCCAGTTCGACGGCCCGCCGGGCGACGGCGACAGACGATTCCCTGGCAGGCCGGGGCTCCGTCGGCAGGTGCATGGCCCCGAAACCCAGCCGCCGTACGGTCAGATCGCCCCCGATACGGAACGCGTTCGATGTCATCTGCTGCCTTCGCCCCCTTGTTCAGGCGGCAACGCTAGCAGCGCAGTCGGCCACGGGCGGCCGTCCAGGTGCCGGTCGGTGATGCGGAAACGGGCGCCGGACGCGCGCAGTTGAGCTGCCAGGTCCGGCCGACCGGTCCCCGGCGGCAGCGGTCGGCGCACGTCATGGACCGTGGCGCTCACCAGGTCGGCCAGGCCCGCCCGGTCCGCGGCGGCGCGCAGCTGATCGGGGCTTCAGGGTCCGGCACGAACAGGCTCAGCCGGTAGGTGGTCGGATGCACCACTCGTCCGCAGAGCGTGTCGATCCGGGCCGTCGCCCAGTCGATCCCCACGTCCGCGGAACGCAGACGGCGCAGGTGAGCACGGAACTCCGACGCGTCCTGGGTCTCGAACACCACGTCCCAGCGGCCGGCGCCAGGAGCGGTGACGCGTCGACTCGCGTCCTGCTGTCGGCGTTTCCTCTTCCGTTGTCCTGGCACGGGCCCAGCATCGCCCGCCGGGCGCCACCCCGGCAAGGCATTACCGCGGGCCCCCGCCGGGCCGCGTGCCCGGGCCGCCGGACCGGCGTGCAGGGGCGTGATCCGCACTCGGCAACCGCTGTTGGCAGCTGGTGCGCCGTCAGGATTGCTCGCCACGCGCGGTACGCCCGTGGCGAGGATCGCCGAGGTGACGTTCACCAGTACGCACTGGCGGCGCTGCCCGTAGCTGTGCGGCCCGCGGTGTTCGGTGACCGACGGTGCCTCCTCGCAGCCGTCACCCCGTACGTCGACCAACGCGTGCCGGCACACCGGCTCGGTCGGAGGGAGCGGCCCACACCGCCAGCGAGTGTGTCCGCGGGTGTTTGGCGACGGCGAGACCCGCGGCGGAAAGGATCGTCTCCAGCGCGTCCTCTATCGCCGGGTAGGCGGCGAGCAGCAGTTTGTCGGCGGAGCGGCGCGTCACGTGGTGTTCGGAGTCCTCGAACAGCCGGTTCGTGACATGCCAGCTGATCACCACATGGTCCGCGGGCGCGGAGACCGTACTCCCCTGCTCGAGGAAGACCCCGCCGTCGCCGGTGTCCACCGCCAGAGGAAGGCCGGCCAGACGCACCACGTGGCAGATCCGCTCCACCAACTGAGTGGGCAGCAGCTGCTCCTCGGGCGTCGGAGTGCGCTCTGTGCCGTGTCCGCTCGGTCTGTCCGCAACTCCTGTCATGCCGTCCAGACTGCCCGGACCCCGCATGCAGAAAGCTTCCTCTGCCTCCCTGTGGGGAGCACACGCAGCAGATTCCGGACGACTGCGCGCCCCAGCGCACGCGCCCGCGCGAGCCGGGCCGGTCGGCGGGTGCCATAAGGGCGGGCCCGTGCACTTGGTGTGATCTGCCGCACACGCTGTCACAGCGATCGTCCGCCCGGTGTCTTGTACGCCGGTGCGGATGCACACTCGAAGGCCGTCGGCGACCAGGCCCGGCCGCGAAGAAAGGGGCCAAGAGATGAGCGACCACCCCGCCGACCCGGCGACCGACACGTTCGTCGCCCACCGCAACCTGCTCTTCACCGTCGCCTACGAGATGCTCGGATCCGCCGCCGACGCCGAGGACGTCCTCCAGGAAACATGGCTGCGATGGGTCAAGGTCGACCTGGAACAGGTCCGCGACCACCGCGCCTACCTGGTCAGGATCACGACCCGGCAGGCATTGAACCGGCTGCGCACCATGAAACGCCGCAAGGAGGCCTACGTCGGTCCCTGGCTCCCCGAGCCCCTGCTCACCGCACCCGACGTGGCCGAGAACGTCGAACTCGCCGAGAGCGTTTCGATGGCGATGATGCTCGTCCTCGAAACCCTGTCGCCGACGGAACGCGCCGTCTTCGTGCTGCGCGAGGCCTTCGACGTCGGCTACGACGAGATCGCGGCCGCCGTCGACAAGAGCCCCGCGGCCGTCCGCCAGATCGCCCACCGCGCCCGCCGGCACGTCGACGCCCGCCGCCCCCGTCAGGCGGTCACCCCCGGCCAGACCCGGGCCGCACTGGAGTCCTTCCGGCGCGCGCTCGAAACCGGCGACCCGCAGGAACTCCTGGAGGTGCTCGCCCCCGACATCGTCCTGATGAGCGACGGGGGCGGCATCAAGCAGGCCGCGCCGCGGCCGATCATCGGCGCCGACAAGGTGGCCCGCTTCATGATCGGTGGTCTCGGCAAGAACAAGCTTCCGCTCTCCGTCTCTCCCACCATGGTCAACGGCAGCCCCGCACTCCTCGTTCATGTGGACGGCGAGATCGACGGCGTCATGGCGATCAGCCTGGAGGACGCCCGGATCACCGGCCTCTACTACGTCCGGAACCCCGAGAAGCTGAACCGCGTCGAAGCCGAGACCCCGCTCACCCTGCGGTGAACACCGGCGGCGGAGCCTTGCCGTGGCACTGGGCCCGGCCCGGGCAGCGCCGGACCCGGCCGGGGCAGCCGGTGCCGTCGGCTCGTGTGCCCGGTCCCCGGAGCGGGGGCGGCAGCGCCGCCCCCGCTCCGGGGACTCGCGCCGTCAGTTCTTGCCGAGCAGCTCGTTCATGCGTGTGATCTCGGCGCTCTGGGAGGTGACGATGTCACCGGCCATGTCCTTGGCCGGCTGGTAGGAGCCGTCGGCCTGTTCGGTCTTCGCCATGTCGACGGCACCTTCGTGGTGCTTGATCATCATCTCGAGGAAGGCGGTGTCGAAGGCCTCCCCGGACGCCTTCTCCAGCTCCGTCATCTCCTCGGGCGTCATCATCCCGGACATGGAGTGACCGGCGTGCTCGCCGCCCTCGTCCTTCGCGGGGACGTCCTCGCCCCACGAGGTGAGCCACCCGGAGAGCGTCTTGATCTCCGGGTCCTGTGCCTTCTTGATCTCGGCTGCCAGCGCCTCGACGTCCGCGGAACCCGCGCGGGTCGCCGCCAGGTCGGCCATCTCCACCGCCTGCCGGTGGTGCGGGATCATCCCCTGCGCGAAGGCCACGTCGGCGGCGTTGTGCTCACCCTCCTGGGCGGAGGCCGACGCCGAGGCGCTGGGCGCCGAGGGCGCGTGGCCGCCGTGGCCGGAGGAGCTGTCGTCTCCCCCACCGCAAGCGGCGAGCAGGACGGCGGCGGCTGCCGAGGCAGCGACAGCGGCGGCACGGCGGAGCGTGGAACGGTGTGCGGTCATGGTGGTGCTACTCCTGTGATGTGCGTTCGATCGGGCATGGCTCGCACGGCGGCGCCGGCCGGTAAAGGCCGGGCGCGCCGGGGGTGCCCTATATGCGCAGGAGTTGCAGTTGACTCAGTGACGGCGGGGCGCGCACGGCCGGGGCCGCCTCGAAGGCGGATGCCGGAGGATCCGCGGCGGGCGGCGTGCAGACCGCGGAGGGGACGGGGGCGGGAAGCGCGGGGGCCGCGCTCGTACCGCTCGCGGCGCACGTCTGGTCGGCGTGCGAGACATGTCCGCCCCCACCGTCGTGGGGGTCCCCGTGTACGCAGTCACAAGGGGCCGAGTCGTCGTGTGCCTCGGCGGGGGCCGCCGGAGCGGCGGTGGTCGACACCGTGCCGGTGTCGGCGAAGGCGGTACCGGGCGCCAGTCCGTGCATGGCCACGACGCCCAGAAGGAGGGCCAGCACCAGCATCACGTGGGCGCGCGCCCTGAAGGGGCGGTCCTCGCGGCGGGTGTGCTGGCTCATGCCCGCATCCTAACCAGCAGCCGTGCGCCGTCCCCGCCGAGCACCGCACCGCCGAGGTGTCGCAGCGTCGGGCACGTCATCAGCCCTCGGGCACCACACCGGTGAGCACCGCACCGCCGAGCATGCAGCCGGGCACGCCACCGTCAGGCACAGCACCGTCGGGCACCTCACCATCGGCAGTCGTTCTGCGCCGAAGGGGTGTGGCGGACCGCTGTCGTCCGCGGTCCGCTGGACGCCGTACGGCAAAAGCGGCGGCGTACGTCGTCGGGGCAGGCGCCGCCGCGGCCCGGTGCGAGTGAGTCGCTCACCGCGTCGCGACGGCGGCAGCGCCGGTTCCGTGGCGGCGCCTCCGTGAGCCGACCGTCGTCGGCCCATGTGTGCTCGAACAGTTTCACGCCGGAGCAACGGCAATCGGAGCGCTAACGCGGACCCCGCTCCGCTTCCTCCGCCGCCTCGGCGACGCGCTTGATGTTCGCCAGGCGCCGGTCCCAGTCGGCCGCGAGCGCGGCCATCCAGCGGGCCGTCGCGTCCAGCGCCGTGGGCCGCACCGCGTATCGCACCTCGCGACCCACCCGGGTCCCGGAGACCAGCCCGGCCGCGTCCAGGACGGCGAGGTGTTTGACCACCGCCTGCCGGGAGACGGGAAGCGGCTCGGCGAGCGTCGTCGCGGTGGCCTCGCCCTTCGCGGCAAGCAGTTCCAGCAGTTGACGCCGCGTCGGGTCGGCCAGCGCGACGAGCACGCTGTCGACGGTATCGCCGGCGCCGTGAGCCCCGTCGGTCACGCGGACGACTGCTCGGCGCGCGTCTTGAGTGCGTCGAGCTCCAGGGGCCAGCCCTCGCTGTGGTCCTTCCTGTTCTGGCTGCGCAGCTCCTGGGACCCGGCCAGTGCCGCGAACCCGCTCTCGACGACGTGGAGCCGCGTCCGCTCGCCTTCCTGGGTCAACGTGAACTCCACGAGGGTGCTGTTGTCCTCACGCAGTTCCTCTCCGGGGAACGCGCTGGTCCAGCGGTACGCCAGGTAGGTGGGCGGCTCGACCTTCTCCACCCGCACGGGGAAGTCGCCGTGCTCGGAGTTCTTGGCCACCATCGACTCGCCTTCCCTGGCCACGGTGCCGGGCAGGCTCGCCTTGTCGGCGACCCAGAACCCGGGCTGCGCGACCAGCGACCAGACCCGCTCCAGCGGCGCTGCGATGAGGGTTTCGCTTTCGATCCGGTCCTCGCTCATGAGGGGACTCCTTGTTCGCTTCCACCATCAGTGCAACCCCAGAGTTGCACATCAGACTTTGACGTGCAACCCAGGGGTTGCACCATGCGGGTGCCGGCCCTGCTGACCGGACCGGCGGTCCGTCGAAAACGGCGGCGCTCGCGCTACCTGCGGCTGCGTACGAGCAGATGGAGGAATTACGGAGTCCCGATCGCGGCGGTCATCAGGCCGGCACCGAGCTGGGCCGGTGCGATCACCGTGCGGCCCACCAGGTCGGCGGTGCACACGAGCACGGCGCCGAGGAGCACCGCGACCGGCACCACCCGTACGTGCTGCCGGCCGACGAGGGCACGGGCCGCGTGCGGTGCCACGAGCCCCACGAAACCGATCGTGCCGGCGGCGGCCACTGCGGTGGCGCTGAGCAGGACGCTGAGGACGAGGAAGCCGAGCCGCCCCCGTGACAGGCCGATGCCGAGGAGTCTCGGCATGTCCTCGTCGAGCGACATGAGGTCGAGTTCCGTGCGGCGCGTCACCGTGAAGGCCGCACCCACGGCGAGCACGACGGCGAGCGGCGCGACATCGGGCAGCGTGTGCCCATAGGTCGATCCGGACAGCCAGGTGAGCGCCTTGGTGGCGTTGAACGGGTCGGTGAGGACGATGAGGAGACTGATCAGCGCCGCTGCCCCGGTGGCGACTCCGAAACCGACGAGAACGAGCCGGTTCTGCTGGAATCCGCCTCGCCGGCGAGTCCGAAGACGACGAGGGAGCTGACCGCGGCGCCGGCGAACGCCGCACCGGCGACGCTCCATGATCCGGCCAGGGGCACCGTGGTCACAAGGAGTACGGCGCCGAGGGCGGCACCACCGGAGACGCCCAGGACACCGGGCTCCGCAAGGGGGGTTGCGGGTCACCGACTGGACGAGTGTCCCGGCCAGGGCAAGCGCCGCGCCGGCGAGGAGCGCGGCGAGTACCCGCGGAACGCGGGTGTCGAGGACGAACGTGATCGTCCGGCCGGCGCGCCCCTGGCACCAGTTCATCACGTCGCCCAGCAACAGCTTGGTGTCGCCGAGCAGTACAGCGGCGATCGTCACGCCCACGAGCAGGGCCGCCAGAACAAGGGTCTCGGTCCTTGGACACAAGGCCGAAACCGGCCGAGTTCACACGCTCCGGGCGACCGGCGCCCCACACCCCCGTGGACGGCCCGGACTTCGACCCCTGTGGTAGCTTCCGCGAGCCAGTCGAACTCCGTACGTGCGTGTACGTGAGTCAGGGAATCCGGTGCGAATCCGGAGCTGACGCGCAGCGGTGAGGGCGACGGGCGTGGCACACAGCCACTGGGCCAGGACACCGGCCCGGGAAGGCGCCTCGTCCGGTTGACCCCGAGTCCGAAGACCTGCTGGCACACCGTAGGGACGGGCCCCGCGCATGGGCCCTCGACGCTAGGAACGACGCTGTGCCCTTCAACCGCCCGACCGCTTCGTCCGCCGTACTCCTCAGTGGAATGCTGCTGCTGACCGGGTGCGGTACCTCGCCCCGGCCTTCTTCCGCTCCGCAGGCCGGTGCGCGGGTCATCGAGAACTGCGGGAAGAAAGTGGAGATCCAGGGAGACGGTCCACAGCGCGCCGTCTCCCTGAACCAGGGCACCACCGAGATCCTGCTCGCTCTGGGCCTCGCCGACCGGATGGCCGGGACAGCCACCTGGACCGACCCCGTCATGAAGGGCCTGGAGAAGCCCGCCGCCGGCGTGGAGCGTCTCGCGGAGAACAACCCGTCCTTCGAGAAGGTCCTCGCCGCCGAACCCGACTTCGTCACCGCCTCGTTCGCCTCCACCCTCGGCAAGGGCGGTGTGGCCACGCGCGAGCAGTTCGAGGAACTCGGCGTGCCGACATACCTCTCGCCGTCGGACTGCGTGGGCAAGGACAACAGTGGTGACGGGGACGGCGTGCGCACCAGCCCGCTGACGATGGACACCGTCCACGGTGAAGTACGCGACCTCGCCCGCGTGTTCGGCGTCGAGGAACGCGGCGACGAGCTGGTCGCGGAACTCGAGGCCCGCGTGCGCAAGGCCACCGCGGGACTCGACGCCTCCGACGTCACGTTGATGTACTGGTTCGCCAACGCCGAGTCCCCGTACATGGCGGGATGCTGCGGCGCTCCCGGCGTCATCACCCGTGAGACCGGTGCGAAGAACGTCTTCGACGACACCACAGAGGAATGGCCGCAGATCAACTGGGAGACGGTCGCGGACCGCGACCCGGACGTCCTGGTGATCGGCGACCTGACCCGCAAGTCGCAGACCGCGGAGAGCGCCGCGAACAAGATCCGGTTCCTGGAGACCGATCCGGTCACACGGAACATGGACGCCGTACGCCACAAGCGGTACGTCCTGCTCAGCGGCCAGGCCATGAACCCGACGATCCGCACGGTGGAGGGCGTCGAGCAAGTGGCCGACGCGCTGCGCCGGTTCGGCCTCGCGAAGTGACCTCCGCGCTGCTGCGCGGAGCGGCCGGGTTCACCGCGCTGGCGATGTCCGTCGCACTCGCCATCACCATCGGGCCGGCGGACATCGGCGTCCGTGACGTCTGGTCCGTCGTCGCCTCGCACCTGAGGGGCGACGTCTCGGGTCTCACCCCGATCCGTGACGGCATCGTGTGGAACCTCCGCCTCCCGCGCACGCTTCTGGCGGCCGTGTGCGGCGCGGGACTCGCGCTGTGCGGGGCGGTGATGCAGTCGTTGCTGCGCAACCCGCTCGCCGATCCCTTCGTCCTGGGCGTCTCTTCCGGAGCTTCCACCGGTGCCGTCGCCGTGGTCGTCCTGGGCGTCGGCGGCGGGGTGCTTTCCGTCTCCGCAGGGGCCTTCACCGGTGCTCTGTGCTCGTTCGCCGCGATGCTTCTGCTGAGCCACACCCTTGGCGGCACCACCGACCGGGTCGTGCTGTCCGGCGTCGCGGCGATGCAGTTGTTCTCCGCGCTCACCTCGTTCGTCGTCGTCACGTCCGCCGACGCGGAGACCACCCGCGGCGTGCTGTTCTGGCTGCTCGGCTCGCTGAGCGGGGCCGGCTGGACCGACGTGTGGTTGTGCCTCGCCGCTCTGGGGGCCGCTCTGGCCGTCTGCCTGGGTCACGCGAGGACCCTGGATGCGTTCGCCTTCGGGCAGGACGCGGCGGCCACCCTGGGCGTGAACGTCGGCCGCGCCCGACTCCTGCTGCTGTGTGTCACCGCCCTGCTCACGGCCGCCCTGGTCAGCTCGGCGGGCGCCATCGGCTTCGTCGGCCTGGTACTCCCCCACGCCGCCCGCGCCCTCGTCGGGCCCGGACACGGCAGGTTGCTTCCCACCACGGCCTTGGGCGGAGCCGTCTTCCTGATCTGGGTCGACACCGTCGCCCGGACCGTCATCGAACCCCAGGAAGTGCCGGTCGGTGTCATGACCTCCCTGATCGGCGTGCCCGCGTTCGTGCTCGTTCTGTACCGCACCCGGAGAGTGGCCCGATGACCCTCATCGCCGATCGCGTCTCCCGCACGGCCGGTGGACAGTTGATCCTCGACGGCGTCAGTGTCGCACCGGGACCCGGTGCGACGACCGCCCTGCTCGGTCCCAACGGCTCGGGAAAGTCCACACTGCTGCGCATCCTCTGCGGCGTGCTCGCCCCTGCCTCCGGGGTGGTCACGCTGGACGGCCGGCCCCTGGAGCGCATACCCCGCCGGGACGTCGCCCGTCGGGTGGCCGTCGTCGAGCAGCAGGCGGACACCGTGGTCGAGCTGACCGCCGTCGACGTCGTACGGCTCGGTCGCATTCCCCACCGGCGTGCCTGGGCCCACCCGTCGCCGGCCGACGAACGGGCCGTCCGCGACGCCCTCGACCGCACGGGGCTCACCGACCGGGCCGACCGCGCCTGGCACACGCTCTCCGGAGGTGAACGCCAGCGCGTGCAGATCGCCCGGGCCCTCGCCCAGGAGCCACGCGAACTGCTCCTGGACGAACCGACGAACCACCTCGACATCCAGCACCAGCACGACCTGCTCCGCCTCGTCAGCGGACTCGGCGTGACCAGCGTGGTCGCCCTGCACGACCTCAACCTCGCCGCGATGTACTGCGACCACGTCGTGGTCCTGCGGCAAGGAAGTGTCGTCGCCGCGGGCACCCCGCAGGAGGTGCTGACGGAGACGCTGATCGCCGACGTCTACGGCGTACGCGTCGCGGTCACCGCCCCCGAGCCGGACGGCCGCCCGCACATACGCGTCCTCGGCACCCTGACGCGGCGCCCCGCATGACCGACGGCGCCGCGGCTCCACGGTGGCTGTCGGACGTGATCGACGATCTCCGCACGGGGCCGGCCGGCGGAAGCAGATACTGGCCCTCCATGCAGGCACGGACGAGGAGCAGACGAGTGACCAGCGACCACCGCACAGGACCGCCCGGTTTCGGCAACGAACGTGACATGCTGCGCGCTTTCCTCGACTACCACCGGGCCACCCTCGCCATGAAGTGCGAAGGGCTCACCGACGAGGAGTTGCGGCAGCAGTCGATGCCCCCGTCCACGCTGTCGCTGCTCGGCCTGGTGCGACACATGGCGGAGGTGGAGCGTGCGTGGTTCCGTCGGGTGTTCGAGGACAACGACGCGCCCATGGTCTGGTCCGACAAGATCGACTTCCAGGCGGCGTACGACGCGAGCGCGTCGACCAGGGAAGAGGCGTTCGCGGCCTGGGAGGCCGAGGTGGAGAACTCGCGCCGTATCGAGCGGGAGGCGAACTCCCTGGACCAGGCCGGATATCAGCCCAGATGGGACAAGGAGGTCTCGTTGCGGATGGTGATGGTGCATGTGCTTCTGGAGTACGGGCGTCACAACGGGCACGCGGACTTTCTGCGTGAGGGTGTCGACGGGACCGTGGGTGCCTGAGCCCGCAGCGTCCACCGTTCTCCCGGCGTCGTAGGACCCGCGGCGCTTCGTCAGAAGATCAGCCCGTGCTGTGCGACGAGCGCCATCGTCGCCGGGAGCCTCGGGCCGCTCCCGCTGCCGCTCCACGCCGCCCTCGGGGTGAGCGGACCGGCTCCTTCCCGGTCGCGCGACGACCGACAGCGACGCTCAGCGGCGGCGAGCAGAAAAAAGCCCGGTATGAGTGGCTGCCGTGCCCACGAGACGGCAGTCTTGAGGTGTGGGTAGGGCGCCGATCGTTGTGCACCGGCCGTCGCCGTCGGGCGGCCGGCGGGTGACGGTGCACCTGTCCGCCAGGGACGAGATCCTGGGTACCGCCTACTCCGATCACGACCTGGTGGTCTTCCTCGAGGCCGCCGGGATCGACGACCCGGACACGGTGATCGACGACCCGGGCATGGTGGAGTGGCGCGGCGGCCGGGCCCACGAGTGGACCGCCGCCTGACCCACAGCCCGCTGACCTGGAACTGCGAGGCGGACGCGGCTCCGAGAAATTCGGACACGCCCTCGGCTCGCAGGCAAGGGCGAAGGAGGACGGCCGTGCGTGCGCGGGATCTTGCGGAGGCGTATCCGTTCGTGACCACCGACGACGGCGCGATGGACGCGGCCAGGATGCTGGCCGAGCGGGTACTGCCGGCCCTGCTCGTCCTCGATGCCGATGGGCATCCCTACGCCATCGTGCCCGGCTCTCAGCTCGTGCGGCAGCTCGTGCCCCACTACATCCTCGAGGATCCACGGCTCGCGGCCGTCGTCGACGAGCGGTCCGACGTCGATGTGGCCGAGCGGCTGGCAGGACTCACCGCCGCGGAATGGGCACCCCGGAGTGCTTTCCCGCCGCCGGTCGTAGGACCTGACGCCCGTCCGATGGAGGTCGCCGCGCTGATGGCCCGCACGCGAAGCCCTCTGGTCGCGGTCATCGAGCGCGACGCCGACGGCGTGCGCCTGCTGGGCACGGTCACTGCCGCGCGTCTCATGGAGCACTTCATCGGGGACACGTGAAACGGGCCGACCGGCCTTCTCACGCACGCGCGAAGCCCCGTCCGCATCGCGCCCGGTGCGCGACCGCGGATGCGCCCGCTCGATGAGCAGCGGCGGGCCGACGACCAGAGGCAAGCCGGACCACTTGACCTCGACCGTGGTCGAGGTTTCAGGATCGACCCATGAGCCGACACGACGACGGAATCCTTCTCTTCCGCAACACCATGCGTATCACCGACGGCCACCTGGAGAGCTTCCGCGGCGCCATCGCCAGAGCCGTGGACTTCGCAGAGCGGCATGGCCCGCAGCTGACGGTCCAGACGTTCGTCGACGAGGAGCGGATGCTCGCGCACAGCTTCCAGCTCTATCGGGACTCCGACGCGGTCCGCCTGCACTGGAAGCTCGCGGACCCGTACATCCAGGAGGTCATGGAGCACTGCCGGGTGGAGCACTTCGAGGTGTTCGGTGAGCCGGACGCCGACGTGGCGGCCGGACTGCGCTCAGCACTCGGCGAGCACGGAGCGCTCAGGTTCTCTCCCCGTATCGCGGGCTTCGACCGCTTCACCGCGTCGCCTCGGGCGTAGGCGGCGCCTGGACCGGCCGGGCAATCGCCGCCGCTGCGGGCCCATGGCCACCGACGCACGCCCGCACAGGTGACAAGCGGATCAAGAGGTACGGGCCCGCCGTGGCGGCCTGCTGGAGCCGCGGACGACCAGGCGCGTGGGGACGGTGACGGTACGGGCCCGGGAGCGGTCGCCGTCCAGGCGGGCGAGCGCGGTCCTGGCCGCCGCTTCGCCGATGGCTGCCGGATCCTGCGCCACGACGGTCGGAGCCGGTTCGAGCACCTCCGCCAGCGGGAGGTCGTCGAAGCCGACCAGGGCGACGTCCTTCCGGCCGGCGCGGGTCAGTTGGGCGACCACACCCATGGCCACGATGTTGTTGCCCGCGAACAGGGCGGTGGGCGGATCGGGAAGGCCCAGCAGTGCGGTGGTCGCGGCAGCGGCCGACTCCTGGCCGTGGGCGCCGGTCACCAGAGCGCGGTCGTAGGGCAGGTCCGCCTCCTCGAGCGCCGACGTGTAGCCGGCGAGCCGCTCACGCCGGGTGTAGAGCTTCGCGGGCAGGTCTCCGATGAACCCGATGCGCCGGTGGCCTTGCGCGATGAGGTGCGACACGCCCTCGTGGACACCGGTCCGGTTGGAGCTGACGACGCAGTCGGTGGACAGGCCGACCCCGGGGCGGTCGAGGAACACCACCGGCAGGCCGGCCGCGCGTGGCACCTTGAGGTGGCGGTGGTCGGCTCCGAACGCCGGGACCACCATCAGGATGCTGACACGGCGGGCCAGGAAGGTCTCGGTCAGCATTCGTTCCCGTTCGGGATCTTCGGCGGACGAGCCCATGAGCAGGGTCAGTCCGCGGGTGCGGACCGCCTCCTCGATGCCGCCGGCGACCGTTCCGAAGAACGGGTTGCCCAGGTCGGGCACGACCAGGCCCACGGTGGTGTCGGGGCCTCCGACGCGGATGTTCCGGGCCATCAGGTTGGGCTGGAACCCGAGTTTCGCCACCGCCGCGAGGACGCGCTCCCGGGTCTGCGGGGAACTCGGACCGTCCTCGTTGAGCACCCGTGAGACCGTCTTGGCGCTGACGCCCACTTCTCGGGCGACATCGGCCAGTGTGGGGCGGCGGGTCGCGGCCATGTACCACCGTTCCTGTGCGTTCGCCGGGCCCGGCCCGTCCGGGCCGGGCCCGCTGTCTTCTCTGTCTGCCGGCTCAGTGGGCCGACACGCCTGCCGCCTTGGCGGCGTCGGCGTCGGTGACGACGGTACCTCCGTCGCTCTTCACCGTGAGCGCCCCGGTCATGATGGCGACCACCTCGGCCATGGAGTGGTCGGAGGGCTTGATCAGTGCCTCGCGCCGCCCGAGCCGGTGGACATGGATCCGGTCGGCGATCTCGAACACGTGCGGCATGTTGTGACTGATCAGGACGACGGGCATGCCCTTGTCGCGGACCCGGCGGATGAGGTCGAGCACCTGCCCCGACTCCCTGACGCCGAGCGCCGCTGTGGGCTCGTCCATCACGACGACGCTTCTGGCCCAGGCCACCGCGCGGGCGACGGCGACGGCCTGGCGCTGACCGCCGGAGAGGGTCTCCACCGCCTGGGTGAGCGACCGCAGGCCGATCTTCAGATCGGCCATGTGTGCGGCGGCCTCCTCCCGCATCCGCTTCTTGTCGAGCAGGCGGAACGCGCTGCCGAGGACGCCGGGGCGGCGCAGTTCGCGCCCGAGGAACATGTTGGAGGCGATGTCCATGGAGGCCGCCACGGCGAGGTCCTGGTAGACGGTTTCGATGCCGTGTTCGCGTGCGCTCTGCGGGCCGCTGAACCGGATGGGCCTCCCGTCCAGTCTGATCTCGCCCTCGTCCGGGACGACTGCGCCGGTAAGCGCCTTGATCAGGCTCGTCTTGCCGGCTCCGTTGTCACCGATGACGGCGAGGACCTCGCCGGGCATGAGGTCGAAGTCGGCGCCGTCGATGGCGGTCACATGGCCGTACTTCTTGACCAGGCCGCGGGCCTGGAGGACGGGCGTCGCGGACGTGTCGGTGCTCATCACGCCTTCTTCCGGGAGATCTGGTCGACGGTCACGGCGAGGATGACGAGGATGCCGGTGATCAGCGTCTGATAGATCGACGCGACGCCCATCAGCTGAAGCCCGTTGCGGAAGACGCCGACGATCAGAACGCCGATGAAGGTGCCGAGGACGGCGCCCCTGCCGCCGAAGAGGCTGGTCCCGCCGAGGACGACAGCGGTGATGCTGTCGAGGTTGTCGGTCTGTCCGGCCTGGGGATCGCCCACGCCCGTACGGGAGACGAGCAGGAGGGCCGCGACGCCGTACACGAGCCCTGCGAGCGTGTAGACGCCGATGGTCAGCCGGGAGGTGCGGATGCCGTTCAGCCGAGCGCTTTCCGGGCTGTTGCCGAGGGCGTAGACGTGGCGGCCCCATGAGGTGCTGCTCAGTGCGTAGGCGAAGGCCAGGAAAAGGGCGATGGTGACGAGTGAGCCGTAAGTGATGTCGGTCCCGCCCAGGGGGAAGGTCTCGCCGAGGGCGGTGAGCGGGGCGGGCAGATCGGTCACCGTCTGCTCGGCGGAGTAGATGTGCGTCAGCGCGAACGCCACGTTGAGCATGCCCAGCGTCACGATGAAGGGCGGCAGCGGGATCAGCTGCACGAGCAGGCCGTTGAGGAGCCCGAAGCCGCCGCAGACCACCAGTCCGAGGGCGATCGCGGCGAGCGGGGGAAGCGTTCCCTGAGCTGCCGTCTTGGCGATGACGATGCTGCCGAACGCCATGACGGCGCCGCAGGAGAGGTCGATGCCGGCGGTCAGGATGATGAGGGTCTGGCCGATGGCGAGGGTGCCCACGACCATGACCTGCTGGACGATCAGGGAGAAGTTGCCGCCGGACAGGAACTGCTCGGTCGTCAGCGAGAAGAAGACACAGGCGAGCAGGAGTGCGGCCAGAGGGCCCGCGGTAGGTGTGGCGATCAGCCGGCGGACCGCGGTCGGTCCTTTCAGCTGGCCGTAGGGCGTGGTCGTGGCAGTCATGGTGGTCCTTGCCGGTGATGGGTGCCGGAGGTGCGTGCCGAAAGCCGGTACGCGAGGCGGGTGCTGGAAGTCGTCGCCGGTGCGTGGTGCCGCTGCGGGGCTCAGCCCCAGCAGTTCTCCAGGCCGTACGCGGTGTCCTTGGCGTCGATCCCGGTCTGCTCCTGGTCGGTGATCAGGGTGACGCCGGTGTCGGTGTAGCCGGAGGTCTTCTTGCCGTCCGCGGCGAAGTCCGCGACGGCCTTGACGCCGAGGGACGCCATCTTGAGCGGGTACTGCTGCGAAGTGGCGGCGATCTTGCCTGCCTTGACTGCTTCGGTGCCGGTGCAGCCCCCGTCGACGGAGACGACGAGCACCTTCTTCTCCAGGCCCTTGGCCTTCAGCGCCGTGTAGGCGCCGAGCGCGGCCGGTTCGTTGATCGTGTAGACGACGTTGATTCCGGGTGCCTTCTGGAGGCAGTTCTCCATGGCGGTCTGGCCCTTGGCCTGGTCGCCGCCGGTGTCCTGGCTGCACACGATCGACGGGTCTCCCTCGGGGACGCCGAAGCCCTTGAGGAAGCCCTCGTGCCGCTGCACGCCCACCGCGACTCCCGGGGCCAGGTCGAGTGTGGCGATCTTCGCCTCCTTGCCGGCCATGGCTGCCTTCGCGTACCGGCCGATGAGTTCGCCGGCCTTGACGTTGTCGGTCGCGAACAGGGCGTCGGTGGCGTCCTGGGGCTCGGTCGGGCTGTCCAGTGCGATGACCAGTACTCCCTTGGCGCGGGCCTTCTCGAGCGCCGGCACGATCGCCTTCGAGTCGTTGGGCGTGATGAGGATGCCCTTCACGCCGGAGTTGACCATGTTCTCGACCGCGGTGACCTGGCCCGCGTTGTCGCCGTCGAACTTGCCTGCGGCGCTGACCAGTTCGACGCCGCTCTCCTTCGCGGCCTGCTCCGCGCCCTCCTTCATCTTCACGAAGAAGGGATTGGTGTCCGTCTTGGTGATCAGGCCGACCTTCACCCCGCCGCCGCCGGAGCCGCCCTGTGCTCCGGAGCCGCAGGCCGTCAGTGCGAGGGTCGCGGCAGTGGTGCCGGCTGCGGCTCTGATCAGGGTGGTAACGGCACGGTTGTTTCTGGGCATGACTGAACTCCTGCTGGTTTCGGGCGGAGCGGCCGCGCTGCCCAAAGGCTCCGCGGCGCGAGGAGATTGCTGCTGCGGCGGTGTCATCGTTGACCTATGTCATCGTTGACACTGCTTGCGGAGGATGATGGACTCCGGCTCCCGGCAACGTCAATGCCTTGACGACGTCACAAATCCGCAACGCAGAGCCGGCCACCGCACTTCGGCGGCGCCGGCCCTCGGGCTCCCCCTCCGCGGCACTCCGCCCCCGCGCCGCCCTACCCGGAGAGAAGCAGTCATGCGCCTGCCTCAGATCACCGTCCTCGGTGAATGCGTCGCCGACGCCTTCACCGTCCCCGCACCCGCACCGGACGAGCTCGGCCTGCGGGTTCTGCCGGGCGGCGGCCCGGCGAACACGGCCGTCGCCCTCGCCCGGCTGGGCACGCCCGCCCGCTTGCTGGCCCGGCTGTCGGACGACGTGTTCGGCCGGCTCTTCCGTGCCCGCCTGGAGTCGTCGGGCGTCGATCTGTCCCAGGCCGTACGCGCCGGGGAGCCGAGCACCCTGGCCGTCGCCGAGCTCGACGCGGCGGGCCGGGCGGCGTACTCCTTCCACGCGCAGGGCACCGCGGACTGGCAGTGGACGGCGGACGAACTGGCCGCGACGGACCTGGCGTCCACCGCCTGCGTGCACTCCGGATCGCTGGCCCTCGTCCGCGAACCCGGCGGCCCGGCCGTCGAGGAGTTCCTGGCCCGCGCCTCGGCCACCGCCACGATCTCCCTCGACCCAAACGTCCGGCCGCTGCTCGTGGCGCCCGACGTCTACCGGGAACGCCTGCCGCGCTGGTGCGCGCTCGCCGACGTGCTGCGCGTGAGCGAGGACGACCTGGAGCTGCTGCTGCCCGGTCACCCGATCGACCGGGCATGCGACATCTGGCACGCGGCGGGCGCCCGGCTCGTGGTCGTCACCCTCGGGGGACGCGGCGCGATCGCCTCGCTGGACGGCGAGCGGGTCACGGTCCCGGCGCCGCCGACCGCCGTCGTCGACACCGTCGGGGCCGGCGACTCCTTCACGGCAGGGCTTCTCCACCACCTCGGGGCCAAGGGACTGCTCGGCGGCCGGCTGACGGGCCTGCGCCTCGAAGACGTCACGCAGGCATGTGTGTACGCGGCCAGGGTCGCGGCTCTGACCTGCTCGGTCAGCGGCCCGAACCCGCCATGGGAACGTGAGTTGCGGCAGCCGGCGGCTTCGGTCGGGACGTAGGGCCGCGATCCTTTCCCGTTCCGGCGGATCCGCCGGAACCATTGACGGACCGCCCCGAGCGCGCTCATCATCACTCGCCAGCGGGTGTCATCGCTGACATATGTCAGCGATGACACCGATGTGCCGGGCCGCCTCGCCGCCCGGCACCGCGATCCCCTTCGGCAGCGTGTCCCCGCAGCGGACGCGGGCAGGACGCCGCCGCCCACAGTGCAGGAGAGACCATGAGCCCAGGCCCCGCGTACCGACGTGCCCGGCTGCGCCTCGCCGCCGCGGCAGCCGCGACATGCGCGCTCGCCGTCACCGCCGTAGTCCCCCCGGCGGCGGCGACCGGCACGGCGCCCCACACCGAGACCTACCGGCCCCAGTTCCACTTCTCACCGGAGAAGAACTGGATGAACGACCCCAACGGGCTGGTGTATTTCAAGGGCGAGTACCACCTCTTCTACCAGTACAACCCGAGCGGCAACACCTGGGGCAACATGTCCTGGGGCCACGCGGTCAGCACGGACCTCGTGCACTGGGAGGAGCTGCCGCTCGCCATCCCGCACGACGACGAGGAGATGGTCTTCTCCGGCAGCGCGGTCGTCGACCATGAGAACACCAGCGGTTTCGGGACCAGGGACGACCCCGCGATGGTGGCCGTCTACACCAGCGCCTACAAGAAGGACGGCAGGCAGGCACAGTCGCTGGCGTACAGCACCGACCGGGGCCGCACCTGGACCAAATACGAGGGCAACCCGGTCCTCGACATCGGCTCGAAGGAGTTCCGCGACCCGAAGGTGCAGTGGTACGCGCCGACGAAGAGCTGGCTGATGACGGTGTCCCTGTCCACCGAGCACAAGGTCCGCTTCTACTCCTCGAAGGACCTCAAGAGCTGGACGCACCTGAGCGACTTCGGACCGGCCGGAGCCGTCGGGGGCGTATGGGAGTGCCCCGACCTGTTCCCGCTGCCCGTCGACGGCGACAGCGGGCGCACCAAGTGGGTCCTGGTCGTGAACATCAACCCCGGTGGCATCGCGGGCGGTTCGGCCGCCCAGTACTTCGTCGGCGACTTCGACGGCACCCGCTTCACCCCGGACGACGACGGCTCGTACACGCCTCCCCCCGGGCATGTCGTCCAGGACTTCGAGTCAGCCGGCTACGGAAACTGGACCACGACCGGCACGGCCTTCGGCGGAGGACCGGTCCCCGCGCCGGCGCCCGGCTCCTCGGGCACGAGCGGCGTCGAGGGCCGGGGGTTCGTCGACAGCTTCCACGGCGACGACGCCGAGACCGGCACGCTCACTTCGCAGCCGTTCACCGTGGACAGCGCGTACCTCAACTTCAAGGTGGCCGGCGGCCGTCACCCGCACGTCCCAGGCTCGGTCCTGGGCGACGCACCGGCGCCCGAGGGCACGGTCCTCGCCGACTTCGAGCAGGACGGCTACGGATCCTGGACCGCCACCGGCACCGCCTTCGGCGACGGCCCCGCCGCGGGAACACTCCCCGGCCAGCAGCAGGTGTCCGGGCACACCGGCGACCGGCTGGTGAACAGCTTCCTGGGCGGCGACTCGACCACGGGCACGCTCACCTCGCCCGAGTTCACCGTCACGGCGAAGTACCTCAACCTCCTCGTCGGCGG
Organism: Streptomyces sp. OZ13; assembly: GCF_052068155.1. Taxonomy (NCBI): domain Bacteria; kingdom Bacillati; phylum Actinomycetota; class Actinomycetes; order Kitasatosporales; family Streptomycetaceae; genus Streptomyces; species Streptomyces sp. OZ13. The sequence continues at coordinate 101,748 of NZ_JBQHCZ010000020.1, forward strand.
CGGCCGGCACCCGTCCGGAGCCGAAGCGCCAACCGCCGTACGCCTCGTCGTCGACGGCCGGACCGTACGCAGCGCCACCGGCGCCGACTCGGAGGCGCTCAACTGGGCCTCCTGGGACGTCGGGGACCTCGCCGGCCGCAAGGCGCACATCGAGGTCGTCGACGAGAACACCGGCGGCTGGGGGCACATCCTGCTCGACCAGGTCATGCTCTCCGACAGCCCGGCACGGCCGCGTTCGACCGAGACGGCGGTCAATCTCGTCGTCGACGGCAAGGTCGTCCAGAGCGTCTCCGGTGCGGACAGCGGAAGCCTGGACTGGGCGTCGTTCGACCTCCGCGCCCACCAGGGCGAGCAGGCCGCCGTCCAGCTGGTCGACATGAACAAGGGCGGCTGGGGCCACATCATGGCCGACCACTTCGTCGCCGCGGACAGGCCCGCGACCTCCAGCGTCCAGCGGGCCCACTGGGTCGACCACGGCAAGGACTACTACGCCGCCGTCTCCTGGGAGGACGCGCCGGACGGGAAGCGCCGCATGATCGGCTGGATGAACAACTGGCAGTACGGCAACAGCATCCCCACCTCCCCCTGGCGCAGCGCGCAAAGCATCCCTCGAGAGATGGCGCTGCGCACCGTGGACGGCCGGATCCGGCTGACGCAGCAGCCGGTGACGTCCGTCCGGTCGCTCCGAACCGGGCAGGCTGTCGGTGTCCGCGGGCTCACTGTGACCGACGGCTCCACGCCGCTGGCCGGTGGGCGGGCGGACGGAAAGTCCCTCGACCTCGAGGCCACCTTCTCCCTCGGCGACGCGGAGCGCTTCGGGCTCAAGGTCCGTACCGGTGAAGGGCAGGAGACCGTCATCGGGTACGACACGAAGACCCAGGAGCTGTACGTCGACCGCACGAAGTCGGGCGCGGTGGACTTCCATCACGACTTCCCCGGCGTCCAGCGCGCGCCACTGGCGGCCGAGGACGGCAAGGTCAGGCTCCGGATCCTGGTCGACTGGTCGTCGGTGGAGGTGTTCGGCGGCGACGGCCAGGCCGTGATCACCGACCAGATCTTCCCCGACCCAGACAGCGACGGTATCCAGGTCTTCGCGGAAGGCGGCTCCGTCGGCGTGGACCGGATCAAGGCCTGGCAGCTGCGGTCCTACCGCGACTGACGCTCACGGCGAAGCGGGCGGGGCGGCGACCGCCCCGCCCGCTTCGCGCCGCACCGGCCCGTGCCCCGGCCCGTCAAGGGGAAGGCCTCCGCACCTCGCCGTCACCGCTGTCGTGGTGGGTGCCGGTCCGTGCGTCGACGCAGGATGATCACAGCACCCAGGATGCCGAGGGCCCAGGCAATCAACAGGGCGCCCCACAGCGGCATGGTCACCTCGGGGACGAGCAGGCGGATCTTGACGCTCTCGCGGTTCTCGAAGATGAATACCAGCGCGATCGCGGTGATCAGAGCGAACGGTGCGAGGCGGCGGACGCCCGGGCGGGAATGGAACGGTGTATGCGACTGCTGGTCGTCTGTTCTGCTCCGAGCCATGAGATCCCTCTCCATCAGGTGACTCCGTCGCCGGCGTCCCCCCTGCGGCACGTTGCTTGCCGCCGAGGGGGTCGGGACGCGTGCCACGGCACGTCGGGCAACGGGCTCCCTTGCTCTCTCAGAGGTTCGCCCCGGGCGACCGTGACGGCCTCACCCGCAGAGGGTGATTGCGACACAGGCCAAGTACCGCCGGGGAAGGTGCGACAGGGCAGTTGTGGCGTGCTCGGCCGCCGGACGGACCGAGCCGGGCCGGGCTCGGCTCGGCAGGCGGCGCATCTCGGCCACATGCAGGCCCAGTTCCGGCCCCCCGGGCGCCTTGTCGACGCCGAACCGGGCACGGACCGATCGGCGACTGACTGAGCATCGCCTCCAGCGCCTTCGCGCGGATCCCGCCCGGTATCGACGTCTTCTCGCTCCTCGCCGGCTGCTCACCGCGGACCGGAGTCACATGTGGTGAGCGCTGCGGCCGCCGGTGCCCCCTGTCGGGGCGAAGTCGTCCTTGCGGGCCGTGCACAGGCCCCAGATGACGAAGGTGTACATGGCGATGGCCACGATCGACCAGACCGGGTAGTACGGCAGCGACAGGAAGTTGGCGATGATGAGCAGGCCCGCCAGCGCCACGCCGAGGACACGCGCCCAGACGGCGGCCTTGAAGAGGCCGATGCTGACGATGATCGCCAGTGCACCGATGATCAGGTGCAGCCAGCCCCACGTGGTGAGGTCGAACTCGAAGACGTAGTTCTGGGTGTTGACGAAGACCTCGTCCTCGGCGATGGCCATGATGCCGCGCAGGACATCGAGGATTCCGGCGATCAGAAGCAGGACGCCGGCGAACACCATCAGCCCGCTCGCCATCGCTGCCGACCGGTGGGTGTCCCGCTGAAGAGTGGTGGTCATGGTGCCTCGATTCGGTTCTCGCCGGTGATCTGTGCTGAGCACACTGCCCGGCGTGGCGGCGACCGGGAGTCAGCGCCGGATCGCCTTCCTGACGGTGGACCTGTCCGAGATCCACCGCGCGAGCCGATGCCGGCTCACGTCCAGTCATCATGATTCGCGGTGCGCGAAGGCGCTTCACCCGCAAGGGGTGAGCGATGCGGCGACCACCTGTGACCCCAGCACGTGGCCCGGTGTTCACCCCGGAGCGTCCCGGCCCTCCGGTGACGCGAGCCGGCTCGACGAGGCGTTTCAGAAGGGTGTCGAACTACGGGGCGTCGCAGGCGGTAACGGTACGCAGTCCCTGATGGCCGAGGCGGGGGCCGTGAATCACCCGTCGCGGGTGATGGCATCGCCGGTGCGCGTGCCGAAGCTGGGGTCACGACCGGTGCCGCACTCCGGCAGGCACCGTGGAGGGCCACAAGGAGTGACGATGGACAGCCATCTGTTCCTGGCGTACGACTACCCGGTGCTCGGCGCGTTCTGGACCGTGATGTGGATCTTTCTGTGGGTGATGTGGCTGCTGCTGCTGTTCCGCATCATCGTCGACGTCTTTCGCGACGACAGGATGAACGGGTGGCTGAAAGCGGCCTGGTTGATCTTCGTGCTGGTCGTGCCCTTCCTCGGCGCGCTGGTCTATGTGATCTCGCGGGGCAGGGGCATGGGCGAGCGGGAGCTGCAGCACACCCGGGAGCAGAAGGCCGCGGTCGACGCCTACATCCGCGAGACTGCCGGAGCCCGCAGCAGCACGGACGAGCTGGCCAGGCTGTCCGAGCTCAAGGCAAAGGGAGACATCACCGAGTCGGAGTTCCAGAAGGCCAAGGAGAAGGTTTTGCACTGACGCGGCGTCGGCCGCGGCCGTCACCGCCCCGAGGCGCTTTCCACCGAACGACCGAACAGGCTGTGCAACGGCACGCCGGTTCAGGACACATCAGCAGGGGGTCGTCGGTCCGAGTTCACTCTTCCGCACGGAATGCGTGGTTCGCTGCTGACAAGCATCTGCCATGGCGAGGACTTGCCGCTATGAGGCCTTCACGACGGCAGTCACCGGTCGATAGACCCTTGGCATGCACTCCCCCTCCCAAGATTCCGCCTTCCGGCGCAGACGCCGGCAGTTGTTCGCGGCAGCCACCGCGGTGCCCCTGTTGGCGTCGGGTCTCGCCCTTCTGCAGGCACCCGCACAAGCCGCTCCCAGCAAGCCCACCGTCACCGCCAAGCCCTCGGGGACCCACAAGGTCACCCTTGTCACCGGCGACGTCGTCACGGTCACCACGACCGCCGACGGCAAGCAGACAGCCGACGTCGACCGGCCGGACAGCGCCGTCGGCGGCGTGAAACTCCAGGAGATCAAGGGCGACGTGTTCGTCATCCCGGACGAGGCGGTGCCGCTGCTGGGAACGGACAAGCTGGACCGGCGGCTGTTCAACGTCACCGACCTGATCGAGATGGGGTACGACGACGCGAAGTCGGCCGCCGTACCGCTGATCGCGACCTACTCCGAGCCGAAGTCCCGCGCGGCCGCCGAGCGGACGGCCCCCCGGGGCAGCAAGCTGACCCGCGAGCTCAACGGCATCCGCGGTGCTGCGCTCAGCACCGAGAAGCGGCAGGCCCGCACCTTCTGGACCTCCGTGGCGCCGCAAGGCAGCGCCACGTTGGGAGCGGGTGTCGAGAAACTGTGGCTCGACGGTCGTGTGAAGGCCAGTCTGAAGGAGAGCGTGCCGCTGATCGGCGCGTCCGAGGCCTGGACCGCCGGCTACACCGGAAAGGGCGTCAAGGTCGCCGTGCTCGACACCGGCATCGACGCCGACCACCCCGACTTCGCCGGCCTGATCGACGCCACGGCGAGCTTCGTGCCGGGTGAGGCCGTCACCGACGTCAACGGGCACGGCACGCATGTGGCCGGCACGATCGTCGGTTCGGGCGCCGCCTCGGGCGGCGAGAACAAGGGTGTCGCCCCCGGCGCCGACCTGTACGTCGGCAAGGTGCTCGGCGGCGCGGAGGGCTACGGCCAGGACTCCTGGGTCATGGCCGGCATGCAGTGGGCCGCCGAGTCCGGTGCGGACGTCGTCAACATGAGCCTCGGTGACTCCTATCCCACGGACGGCAGCGACCCGATGTCGCAGACGGTCGACGCGCTCTCCGCGCAGTACGGCACGCTGTTCGTCATAGCCGCCGGCAACTCGGGCCCGGAGAGCATCTCCGCCCCGGGTGCGGCCGCCGCGGCGCTGACCGTGGCGGCCACGGACAAGCAGGACCGGCTCGCGGCCTTCTCGAGCACCGGCCCGCTCGCCCACTCCGGCGGCATGAAGCCGGACATCGCGGCGCCGGGCGTGGACATCACCGCGGCCAGGTCGCAGGAGATGACCGACGGTGGTGAGGGCCTCTACCGCACCATCAGCGGTACGTCGATGGCCACGCCCCACGTCGCCGGCGCGGCGGCGATCCTGGCCCAGCAGCACCCGGACTGGACCGGCGCGCAGCTCAAGGAGCACCTGACGAGCACGGCGAAGGGCCTGGACGGCGACTACTCGCCGTACGAGGTCGGAACCGGCCGTCTCGATGTGGCTGCGGCCGTGCGCGCCACCGTCCGAGGCACCGGATCGCTCTTCTTCGGCAACCACACATGGCCGCACGAGCCGAGCGACGTCGCCGCCACGAAGGACCTGACCTTCACCAATACCGGCTCCGCCGACATCACGCTGGGCCTGGAACTGACCGACACCGACGGCCCGTTCACACTGGGCGCCGCCACGGTGACCGTCCCTGCGGGCGGCAAGGCCGCCGTCCCGGTGACCGGCGACCCGCGGACCGCCTCGGCGGGTCGGCACGTCGCACACGTGACAGCCACCGACGCGGCGACCGGCAAGCACGTGACCCGCACGTCCCTGGCGCTGCTCAAGGAGGAGGAGCGCTACGACCTGAACATCAAGCTGGTCGGCCGTGACGGCAAGCCCGCCGCCGGCTGGGTCGGCATCAATCTGGCCGGCGACTCCTGGCCGTGGAGTGTCTACGTCGACGGCTCGACCACCATGCGCATGGCACCCGGCCTCTACACCGTCGCGGGGTACCTCGATGTGGCGGGCGAGAAGGCGGACCGCTCGGGCCTGGCCGTGCTGGTCGACCCGGAGACGGTACTCAAGGACGGCTCCGCCGATGTGGTGCTGGACGCGAGCAAGGTCCGCCTGCTGCAGACCGAGGCGCCGCAGCGCACCGAGGACCGTCAGCGCAAGGTCGACTTCAACGTCCACTACGACGGCCTCGACCCGTACATGGACTACCGCAGCGCGTACGTGCTGCCGCCGACGTACGACGACGTCTACGTCGCGCCGACGGAGCCGATGAAGCAGGGCGAGTTCATGTTGGTCACCCGCTGGCGCAAGGGCGAGCCGCAGCTCGGCCTGAGCTCGGCGGACGGTCGGCTCCGGTTCGAGACACTGGTGCAGGCGGGCAGCACGCTGGGTACCGCCACGGACAGGCTGGAGGCCGTCCACGCCGGTGACGGCGCTGCGGCCGCGTACGAGAAGGTCACGGCCAAGGGCAAGGTCGTCGTTGTCGGCCGCAGCGACGAGGTCTCGCCGCAGGAGCGAGCCGAGGCCGCGGCCGCGGCCGGAGCCAAGGCGCTGATCGTGGTCAACGACGGTGTCGGTCCCCTGATGGAGTACGTCGGCGAGTCGACCGTCCCGGTCGCCTCCGTGCACCGCGACGCGGGTGAGACCCTCATTTCGATGGCCAGGGCCGGCAACCTCGAGCTGACCGTGAAGCAGACCGAGCACACGCCGTTCGTCTACGACCTGACCCGGGACTATCCCGGCCAGGTGCCGGACCGGGCCCTGGTCTACAAGCCCTCCAAGGGCGACCTCGCCCGCATCGACGCCCGTTACTACGCGGCCGCCGGCGGCCGGTCGGCGGAGGGCTACCGGTCCGACTTCACCCTAAGCCCGTCGTTCAACTTCCCCGACCGCGAGTGGCACCCGGGCGTCCGCACCGAGTGGGTGACCCCGGGTCAGGTGTGGCGGGAGTTCCACGCTCAGGGCATCGACGGAAACCTGCCGTGGGTGATGGTGTCGGGCGACAACACGTACACCAAGGGCAGCACCACCCGGCTGGACTGGTTCGCCCCGGCCACCCGCCCCGCCCAGAGCGAGTCCTTCGGGGTGTACAACTCCCGGTGGCAGAACTTCATGACCTGGAACGTGCAGGCATGGGCCTCCGCCGGCGACACCATGCGGCTGGGCGGCTACCTGCCGTGGGGTGAGACACCGTCCCACCTGCAGGTCTTCCAGGGCGCCAGGCTGATCCACGACAACCCGGTCGGCGGTGACATGCAGTGGGTGGAGGTGCCGGCGGGCAAGCTGCCCTACCGCGCCGTCCTCGACGTGGAGCGGCCCGATGACGTCTTCCGGCTGTCGACACGCACCCACACCGAGTGGACCTTCGTGTCAGACACCGTCGACTCGGACTCCTTCGAGCCGTTCTCGGTGCTGAACCTGGACTACAAGCTGGAGACGGACCTGCACGGCGACGTCAGAGCCAACGCGAGCCAGAAGATCGCGCTCAAGCCGGTGTCGATGGACCTCGGCACCGTGCCGGGCACCGTCACCACGGTGAAGCTGGACGTCTCGTACGACGACGGCGCCACCTGGCAGATGGTGACCCTGGCCAAGGGCCCCGACGGCTACTGGACAGGGTCGTTCAGGACGGCCAAGAAGCCCGGTGGCTTCCTCTCGGTCCGTGCGAGTGCCGAGACGGACAGCGGATACAGCGTCAAGAACGAGATCGTCCGGGCGTACGGCCTGCGATGAGCCGCACTGTCGGGCCCCGGGGAGGCGACTCCCCGGGGCTCCCCTCGCACCCGCTCCCAGCAGGGACTGTTCAAGATCTGCTGCCATGGCGGATACTCTCCCCGCTGCGGCAAGCGGAAGAGAGTCGGTCGCCGATGCTGGATGTTCTGGGCCTCGAACCCGATGACGAGCGCGTCTACCGGACGCTGCTCGGACAGCCGAACTCCACCGCGGACCGTCTCTCGGACGTGGTCGCCGTGTCGCAGGCTCACGTCGACAAGGCACTGTGCCGTCTGGTCGAGTGGGGGCTGGCGACCAGGTCGGCGGACGAGCGGTTCACCGCCGCGCCGCCGGCGATGGCACTCGGCGCCCTCATCAGCCAGCGCCGGGACGGACTGCGCAGGGCCGAACAGGCACTGGTGACCTTCGCCGAGGAACACCGGGCCGCGATGACCGGCAGCAGCATCACCGACCTGATCGAGGTCGTCACGGGCGTCGACGCCATCCGTCATCGATTCCTCCAGGTGCAGCAGGCGGCCCGGACACAGGTCCGCTCCTTCATCACCGCACCGTTCGTCGCCCTGCCTCCCGACGAGAACACGGCCGAGCCCATGGCCCTCGGCCGCGGAGTGCTCTTCCGAGCTGTGCTGGACCGCGCCGTGCTGGCAGAGCCGGGCATCGTCCAGGACGCGATCGATTCCCAGCGCAACGGCGTGCAACTGCGCGTCGCCGACCACCTCCCGATGAAACTGGTGCTGGCCGACGCCGACCTGGGCCTTGTCCCGCTCGCGGTCACGCCGGCCGGAGAGCCGGGCGCCGTGCTGCTGCACCGCAGCGGCCTGCTGGACGCGCTGGACGCGCTGTTCGAGACGGTTTGGCGCACGGCCCACCCGCTCGAGTTGTCGGGCTCCGCAGCCGAGTCCCCGCTCGACGTCGAGTTCGGTCCGCAGGGCCCGACCGAGCTCGACCGCAGGATCCTCGCGCTGCTCCTTGCCGGTCTCACGGACCTGACGGCCGCGACCCAACTCGGTGTGTCACCGCGCACGCTGCACCGGCGCCTGCGTCATCTCATGGACATGGCCGGAGTCCGGACCCGGATGCAGCTCGGCGCCCATGCTGTGCGGAACGGCTGGACGGAGCCCCTGTGAAGGAGGACCGTCACCTGGCCCGGTGCGGTCCACCGGGAATCAGGCCGGCGGGCTCCGGTGTCACGGGACGAGGCTCCCCCGCCTTCGATCAGGACCTCACGCTGCCGCCGCGAGCAGCCTTCTCGCGCGGGGGCAGCGGCGTGACCGCCGGGCCCTGCGGCAGCAGTTCCGTGGTGACGAAGGCCGTCACGGCCGCCAGGATCACCACCGGGATCGTCTCCGAGTTCCCGAGTACGAGGACGACCAGGGCCACGCTGCAGACCGGAAGCCGCAGCGCGGCCGCCGATGCCGCTGCCATCCCGGCGGCGACACCGGGGATCACCCCGAGCCCAGGGAGCGGAGCGAGCAGCACACCTGCCGCCGCTCCCAGGAAAAGGACCGGGAACACCAGGCCACCGCGCAGGCTGCCCAGGCACAGGGCGTACGCGGCGGATTTGAACACCAGCACGGCCAGCAGCGCGCCGACACTCCAGGAATGCGGATCGGCAGCCAACGCGGCCAGTGTGGCCTGGCCGGACGAGGCGACCTCCACCGGGGTGCGGCCCGTGGCGACCGTATAGAGGGCCGCGCAGCCGCCGGCGGCGATGGCGCAGACCACCGTCCGGACGAAGGGGGCCCCCGCCACGAAGGCGGCTGTCAGGCGCCCCCCGGCGATCACCAGGTGGACCAGCACACCGATGCCTACCGCCAGCACCATCGACCACACCACGTCCCCGGTGTCCAGACGCGGGGGCGATGTCGGGAAGTGGACGGTGAGACTGGCGGTGTCGAGCCCCGTCCAGCGTCCGAAGCCCGTGAACACGATCCCTCCGACGCCACTCGAGAGCAGCGCGGGCAGGAGGATGATGAACAGTTGAGGTCCGCCCACACCCGCCACTTCGATCAACAGCACCGCGCCGATGAGCGGATTGCCGAAGATCGCGGCGATGGCCGCCGCCGCGCCGGCCGCACCCAGCAGTGCGGTGCTCTCCGGGGTGGCGGGGGCGCGGACGAGATGCCGGAAGAGCAGGGCCAGCCCACCGCCGACTGCGATCAGTGGCGCCTCCGGGCCGAGGGCCGCACCGAGCGGCAGGCTCGCGGTCGCGGCGATGAGCACCCCGGGAAGTGCGGCTGCCGAGGCGCCTCCGGCGTGCAGGCCGTACGCGGGAACGTGACCGCCGGCGCCGGGCAGACGGGTCACGACCAGCCCCACGACGACTCCGGCGACGGCGAGCAGGGGCAGCGGCCACCAGGCCGGGGGGACGTCCCAACCCCATGCCTCCGGCAGGTCCGCCCACATCACATGCTCCAGCTCGTGCAGGGCGACAAGGAACCAGAACGCCGCCAGCGAGATCGGGATGCCGATCAGCGCGCTGAAGACCAGGACCTTGCGGTACGCCGGCGTACGCAGGAGATCCCGCAGCCGTTCCGCCTCGTCGGACTCCGCGGGCTGCGGGGAGGGGGCCTTCGGGGCCGTCATGGGTTCAGTCCTTCCGGAAGCGGAACGAAAGGGTCACGGTTCATGCTGCTCCGGCGCGGAGGACGGTTCGCAAGCGGCGGAGACCCGCCGTCGAGGCCGCGACGGTGGCGACGAGGTCTGGCGTGGAGCGACGCCGCACCCAGGCACCGCGAACAGGCCGGCCCGGGGCGGTTACTGCAGTTCGCTGAAGCGTTCGGTGTCCCGGGTGCGTCCGGCGACGATGATGGTGTCGTCGGCGCGGACGACGGTGTCAGCCGTGGCGTAGGTGAAGCCTTCGCCCGGGCGTTTGATGGCGACGACGGTCAGTCCGAAGCGAGTGCGGATGGCGCTGTCGGCAAGGCGCTTGCCGATGACGTCCGCGGGCGGATTGGTCTTGGCCATGGCGAAGTCGTCCTCGAACTCGATGTAGTCGAGCATGCGGCCACGCACCAGGTGCGCGACGCGCTGTCCCATGTCGTGCTCGGGGTAGACGACGTGGTGCACGCCGAGCTGGGTGAGGATGCGGCCGTGGGCCTCGCTGATCGCCTTGGCCCACACATCCTGGATGCCGAAGGAGACGAGCAGCGAGGCGGTCAGGATGCTGGCCTCGAGGTCGCTGCCGATGGCCACGACGGCGCGGTTGAACTCGTGGACGGCCAGTTGCCTCAGTACGTCCTCCTTGGTGGAGTCCGCCCGAACGACATGGGTGAGGGACCCGGACAGCTGCTGGACGACTTCGGCGTCCTCGTCGATGCCGAGGACCTCGGCGTCCTCGTCGACGAGCTCGAGCGCCAGGGCGCGCCCGAAGCGGCCCAGACCGATGACCACGACGGAGTCGTTCTGGGCGATGCGGCGGGTGAGGTGACTGCGGTTCCTAGCCAATGACGGGTCGCTCCTCGGGCAGGTCGTACAGGCGGACGCGCCGGCGCAGGGCGAGCGCGGAGGCCACCGTGATGGGTCCGAGACGGCCGATGAACATCAGCACGATCAGCAGGACCTGTTCGGCGGAGGGCAGATCCGCGGTGATACCGGTGGACAGGCCGACGGTGGCGAAGGCGGAGATGACCTCGAACAGTGACTGGTCGAGGTTGATGTCGGTGAAGACCATGAACATCACCGTGGATCCGACGACGGCGGCCACCGACAGCAGCACCACCGTCAGCGCTTGGCGCTGGGTGTCGCCGTGCAGACGCCGGTGGAAGATGTTGACCGCGCTCTCACCGCGTACTTCGGCGTACAGGACGAAGAACAGCACGGCGAAGGTGGTGACCTTGATGCCGCCCGCAGTGCCGGCGCTGGCGCCGCCGACGAACATCAGGACGTCCACGCCGAGCCAGCTCGCGGGATTCATCTGCGCGGTGTCGATGCTGCTGAAGCCTGCGGAACGGGGCATCACGCCCTGGAAGAAGCCGGCCAGGAGCTTGCCGGGAACGTCGAGCGGTCCGAGGGTCGCCGGGTTGGTCCATTCGATCCCGGTGATGAACGCGCTGCCGCCGACCAGGAAGACCGCGCTCGCCCACATCACGATCTTGGTGTGCAGCGACCACGACATCGGCCTGCGCCAGCGGCGCCGGAGCTCGAACAGCACGGGGAACCCCAGCCCGCCGGCGATGACCGCGCAGGCGATCGGCAGGCAGATCCACGGGTCGGTCACGAACCCCATCAGGCTGTCCGAGTAGAGGGCGAAGCCCGCGTTGTTGAACGCGGAGACGGCGTGGAAGACGCCCAGCCACAGGGCCCGCGGCCACGAATTGTCGTAGCCGGTGGCGAAGCGCAGCACCAGCACCAAGGCCGTGACCGCCTCCAGGAGCAGACTGACCTTGACCACGCCGAGGACGACCGACCTGACCTCTCCCAGGCCCAGTGTCTTGGTCTCGGCCGCCGCGGTCAGACGGGCCCTCAGCCCGAGCCGGTGGGAGACGAGCACCACCAGCAGGGAGGCGAACGTCATGATGCCCAGGCCGCCGAGCTGGATCAGGCACAGGATCACGACCTGCCCGAAACCGGTCCAGTGAACCGGGGTGTCGACCACGTTCAGCCCGGTCACGCACACGGCGGAAACCGATGTGAACAGGGCTTCGAGCAGACTCGCGCCGCCGGGCCCTCTTTTGGCCACCGGGAGCATGAGCAGCGCAGTGCCGACGCCGGCCGCGAACGCGAACCCGGCCACGACGACCTGTGCGGGATGCCGCAGACGCGGCCACCGCCGACTCACCACGGCAGCTCCGCACCGGTGCCGGAACACAGTTCGATCGCTCGCACCGGACGACGATAGCCATCCAAACGCGATCTTTACGCGAACGCCGCACTCTCATACGCGGCCCTGACGTCGTAGCGCCACCGTGTGCGTGGTGCCGCCCCTACCGTTGCGTCATGCCTCGTTCGCACACCCGGCCGAAGACAGCAGACCCTCCGGTGGCGTCCCACGGCCAAGGGGTTCAGCGGAGTCCCCGGAGAGAGTGTCCGTGACCGACCGCCGCATCCGATGGGCCGTTCTCGCGCTGACCTTGACCGCGACGGCCCTGATCATCGGTGGCTTTCTCGCCCGGGCCGTGTGGCTCATCGGCATCGGCGCCTGGCTGGTGATCGCCGCCTTCCTGCTCGAGATGATTTACCGGCCCGGTCGGTACCCGGGCGAGCGGTGACCGAAAAGCGGCGGCGCCGCGGACCGGCCCCGGACGGTGCGAGTCGCACGAGCCGGGCGGCACTGTGCTGCCTGACATGCCGTCGGGCACGGCGAGGACGGTCAACGGCAGGCCCGCGGCCCGCCCGGCAGGGCATGGCCCGGCCGGGCCGGGCGAGCCGCGGAGCAGCACGGCTGGGGCGGCCCCGGCGCTCGGCTCGCCCACTCCGGATCAGGGCACTAGCGGCGGCGCAGCAGTCTTCCGCGGAGCCGCCTCAGGAAGGGGGCGGGCGACGGGTCCCGCCACAGTGGGCGGTCGGAGCCGCGGAGCGGCACCAGCGGCATCAGGTAGCGCATGCCGGCACTTTCCATCGCGCAGAGCGGCGCTCCGTCGGCGCCTTCCACCGGGGCGAGCAGGATGCGGAACGGACGCGGCGGATCGCCGGGCAGTTCGGCCGTGAGTACCGTGGTGTCCTTGCCGAGTCTCCTCCGGTACGCCACCACCTTGCCGTCCACCAGCACTTCGACCTCGCCACGTGCGCGCCGGAGCTGAACCGTGACGGAGTGCCCGTCCTGGTCCAGGTGAAAGCGCCGACCGCGCGCCATGAAGTGCCTCCTGCGCTTGCCACGAGACGCTGTGGTTCCAGCTTAAGCAGGCGGAGGTATCGCAGACGAGCGGCGGTCTCGGCGGCGAAGAGACCGTGACGGCCGGGTTCGCCTTCCGCACAGCCCGTTTCGACGACAAGGGCACCAGGACCGAGGACGCCCGCGTCATGGTGGTGCGGAACGGCACGACCGTTCGCGGTGGCGTGGCGATCACAGGACCGACCGGTGCGGGGCGCCCGCGAGGGTTGACGGCGGGCGCCATCCGCCTCCCGGACCACGGGAACAGGGCGCGGAACCGCACCGACCAGGTCGACCCTTGGCGCGGAGGTCCCGCCGGGGCGGCCGTTCTCAGGGGCCCGGTACGGCCGGCCGCCCCGGCGTTCGGCGAAGATGGGGGTGTCACTGGTCCTCAGCACGCGAGGAGCGTCCGCGCAGATGCCCACTTCCGGTTCCGGCACGAAGCCGCCGACGATCGCCGATGTCGCGCGGGTCGCCGGGGTGTCGCGCACGACGGTCTCGCATGCCCTCAACGGGCTCGGCAAGGTCGACCCCCGGACCCGCGAACGCATCAAGCAGGTTGCCGCCGAGCTCGGTTACCGACCCAACCTGCGGGCGCAGCGGCTGCGGCGCGGGCAGGCCAGGGCCATCGCGCTCGCCTCGTCCATGCCGTTCGCGGTGGCCGGAGGGCCGTCCCGGCTCGGGTTCTACATGGAGGTCGCCGCCGCTGCCGCCGAGAGCGCCCTGCTGCACGACTACGCCCTGGTGCTCGTGCCGCCCGTGCAGTCCCGGTCCGCGCTGTACTCCGTCGACATCGACGGGGCCATCGTCGTCGAGCCCGACGTGGACGACGCGGCGGCGGCCCAGTTGAAGGAGCGCGGGTTGCCGTACGTGACGCTCGGCCGGCCGGTCTCGCCGGACGAGGACGCGCCGTACGTCGATCTGCGCGGTGGGCTCGTCGCCGAACTGCTGCTGGCCCATCTGCGCGAGCGGGGGGCACGGCAGCCGGCCCTGATCATCGGCTCCGGCTCGCGGCATTCGTCGGTCGACGCCCGCGCAGCCTTCGAGCGGGTGGCGAAGGAGCACGGGTGGGCGCCGATCGTGGCGACCGCTCCGGAGTCGGGCGGCGAGCAGGCCGGCTACGAGCGGTGCGCGGCCCTGCTGGCCGAGCACCCCGGCATCGACGCCGTATGTGCGCTGGTGGACGCCTTCGCGGTGGGCGCGGTCCGGGCGGTCCGGGACAGTGGGCGCACCGTCCCGGACGACGTCATGGTCGTCACCCGGTACGACGGTCTGCGCGCCCGTACGTGCGAGCCGCCGTTGACCGCCGTCGACCTGCGCCTGGACCGGGCGGCGGCCGACGCGGTGGAGCTTCTGCTGGGGAGGTTGCGCGGCGACGCCGCCGCCCCGGCGGTGGCGACGGCGCCCGAGCCGCGGGTGATCGCCCGTGCCTCGTCGCTGCGGGGCACGGCCGGGCGGTGAGCCCGCCGCCGGGACCGGGCCCGCGCGGGGCAATGAGCGGTCCTGCGCGGGCCGTTGATGCGGTCGGAGCTCCAGGGCTTCGTACGGTCAGAGCCCCAGCATGAGGACCAGCCCGGAGACCAGGGCGAAGACGAGTACGAACAGCCGCGTACGCCGCGCGTCGAGCCGGTGGTGCACCAGGCGGCTCAGCCACGCCCCCGCCGCGATCGCCGGCACCAGGGCGAGGGCCCACCCGAGGTCCGCCGGGTCCCCCTCCCCCGTCGCGAACAGCAGGAGCAGCGAGGCGACTTCACCGACGAGGAAGCAGGCGGCGACTGTGGAACGCAGCTCGCCGGGCGGCCGGTGCTGGTAGACCAGCGCCAGCGGCGGACCGCCGACCCCCGTCGCCGTCTCCGTCAGGCCGGTCACCGCGCCCGCGCCCACGTAGGCGGCCCGTCCGGGCGTGAACGCGGGCGCGGCAAGGCTCACCACGGCCGCCAGCACGGTGGCGATGCCCACGAACAGGCCCAGACTGCGGTCGGGGATCAGCCAGAGCAACGCCAGACCGCCGGGCGTGGCGGCGAGCCGCGCGGCGGTGATCCAGCCCGCGCCGCGCAGGTCGAGCGAGGCCCGTTCGCGCCAGGCGACGTACACGTTGAGCGGGATCATCGCCGCCAGGACGAACACCGGGAGGAGGCCGGGATCGAGGAGGCCGGCCACCGGGGCGACGATCAGGGCGAATCCGAGTCCGCTGCTGCCCTGGACGAACGCGGCGGCGGTCACGGTGACGGCGAGCACGGCCAGGGTCTCGGTGGTCACCGTGCGGTGCTCCGTTCCCGTGCCGCCGTGGAGGTGGGGTGCACGCGGGTGATGGCGGCCCTGCCCACGGCGGCGCGGGCCGTTTCTGCCGCCTGACGCACCAGGGCCGGACCGTCCCAGCCGACGGGCGCACCGCACCACAGACGTATGCGTCCCTCGACGAACACGGCGGTGATCTGGTCGCGGTTGCCGCGCCGTACGAGTTCCCACGGCAGGTCCCAGGAGAGCGCGAGCTCCGGGTTGGTGACGTCGACGAGGAGGAAGTCGGCGGCCAGGCCCTCGGCGACCGTGCCGGTCCGTGTTCCGAGGCCGACGGCGTCGGCGCCGCCGCGCGTGGCGTGCTCCAGCCACGTCCAGCCGGCCCCGCACGACGAGTCGCCGGTGACCAACCCGTACGCGAGACGCTGGGCGAACTCGGCCGCCTCGGTGAGCCGGAACCCGTCGCCCCGGGTGCCGTCGGTACCTAGCCCGAAGCGGATGCCGCGTTCGGCCATGGCGGTGGCGGGCGCGACGGCGTTGCCCTTCCAGGCGCTGGCGACGGGGTTGTAGCTCACCGCCGTCCCGGTGTCGGCGAGCAGGGTGAGCTCGCGCGGGGTGAGGAGGGTGGCGTGGGCGGCGAGCAGTTGGGGGCCGAGGGCGCCGATGCTGTGGAGGTGTTCGAGGGGGCGCAGTCCATGGCGTACGAGGGAGCGTTCGACACCGGCCAGGTGCTCGTTGACGTGGATCTGGACGACGGCCCCCGCCTCTGCGGCGAGGCGGGCGGTGTGCCGCAGGGTCTCCTCCGTGGCCGCCTCGGGGATGGAGACGGCGAGCGAGGGATGGATCAGCGGGTCGCCGTCGTAGCGGACGAGGTGCTTCTCGGCGCGGTCGGGGACGGACGGGTTCTCGTCGTCGGCGTCGTTGCAGACGAGTCCCAGCACGCAGCGGATCCCGACGTCCCGTGCGGCGGACGCGACCACCTCGATGTCGACGTCCGCGCGGGTTCCGGCGTCGGCGACGGTGGTGAAACCGCCGCGGAGGGCCTCGAACGCCGCCAGCTTGGTCGCCACGTAGGCGGCTTCCTCGTCCAGCGCGCCCTCCAAGGGCACCCAGACCCTGCGGAAGATCTCGGACGGTTCCCCGAAGGCGAGCGCGGATCCGAAGCTCTGCGTGAGGTGGTGGTGTGCGTCGACGAAGCCGGGCATCAGCAGGTGTCCGGGCAGGCGTACGGGGTCGAGGTGCGGGTGCGTGCGCGCCAGTTCCCCGGCGGGCCCCACGGCGCCGAAGGAGCCGTCGGCGACGACGACCGCGTGGCCGTCGGCGGGGCCCTCGGGCAGGAGGACGGCGTCCGGTACGAGGAGGAGCGGGCCCGGGCCGTCGAGGAGGTCGGAGGTGAGCTGGTTCATCGGTCGCTTTCCGTGCGGGCGGTGGACAGGCGGGCGGCGATGCCCGGCCTGACATGGTGGAAGAGGATGTTGAGGACGGCGGCGACGAACGCGCCGACGGCGACGCCGCTTTCGAGGAGGATGCGGACGTTCGGCGGGAAGCCTCCGTACACGCCGGGGACGAGGATCGGCAGCAGGCCGAGTGCGAGGGCGACGGCGCAGACGAAGGTGCTGGTGTGCCGGTCGAGGTCGGAGCGGCCGAGCATCTGGACGCCCAGCACGGTGATCACGGCGAAGACGACCATGGCGGTGCCGCCGACGACAGCGGACGGGATGACGCTGATCGCGCGGGTCACGGGTGCGAGGAACCCGATGGCGATGAGGACGACGCCGGCGGCGGCGGTCACGAAACGGCTGCGTACGCCGGTGACCCGGACGATCCCGATGTTCTCGCCGCTGGTGACCATCAGCGGCAGGCCGAAGAACCCGCCGAAGAGGGAGGTGAGCGCGTCGCCGCGGACGGTCTTGGGGACATCGGCGCGCTTGTCGATGTCCTTGCCGACGGCTTCGGCGTTGATGACGGTCTGGCCGGTGGCCTCCGCCATGGAGGCGAGGCTGTAGAGCATCAGCGGCAGCGCGGCGACCAGGTTGAACTGGGGTGAGCCGAACGGCATCAGCTGCGGCAGGGTGAGCAGGCCGCCGTCGGCGGCGCGGTCGAGGTCGACGCTGCCGAGGACCGCGGCGAGGCCGGTGCCGGCGAGGAGTCCGAGCATCACGGCGAGCTGGCGCAGGATGCCGCTGGAGAGCAGGTAGAAGGCGACGGTGAACCCGATGGTGGCCATGCCTAGAGCGAGGTTCGCGGGGTCGGCGAAGCCGGGCTCGCCGGGGCGGCCGGTGACGAGGACGGCGCCGACCTTCACCAGGTTGACGCCGACGATGACGATCATCGTGCCGATGACGAGCGCCGGGAAGAAGACGAGCAGCCGGGAGAAGACCGGCAGCACGACGAAGTAGAAGGCGGCCGTGAGGATGACGGCACCGGTGGCTGTGGGCAGGCCGTGCTGCTCGGCTATGGCGAGGAAGAGGATGAGCGGCGCTCCCCCGGGCAGCATCACGAACGGCAGCCGGGGCCCGAACTTCCACGGCCCGAGCGACTGGATCAGGGATCCGACGCCGGAGAGGACGAAGGCCGCGGAGAGCAGGTTGACGGTCAGGCCGGGGTCGAGGCGGAGGGTCGCGCTCATCAGGAAGATCGCCGAGATGGGCGTGGCGGCCATGACGAGGACGTGCTGGATCCCGAAGAGCAGGATCCGGCCGAGGGGGCGGGATTCGTCGACGGGGTGCGGTGGGGCGGGTGCGGGTGCTTGTTGTTCCGCACCGGGCAGGGTCTGGCGGGCACTGGACACGTTCGGGCTCCGTTCGGGCGTTTCGGCACGTCGGTTCTCAGCCGCGATCCGGCCCTGGACGGAGAGCCAAATCGATTTGGCCAAATCGATTTGGCCGCCAGTATCCGAGGGCGGTCGCCGACCGTCAAGGGGGTGAACGGTGGTGTGCCGCGGACTCTGAGCGGCGCATTCGGCCGTGTCGCGCCGCGCGGAAGGCGCGGCGCCCCGTGTGCACGGGCTGCGGCACAGGACCGGCCGACCTGGTCGGGGCGGCTGCTTCGTCCGAGCGCAGGACATGCGGGACACCGCATGCGCTGCCGACAACCCCCGTCCCATAACCTTTGCGTGGAGACGTCAGTCGCCCTGTTATCCACTGCGAGGAGGCAAGGGTGCTCGGAAGGGGCACGCGGTTGCTCGCGGGCGCCGTGATCGTGGCCTGCGCGGTGCTCATCGGCCCCAGTGCACCGAGCGGCGCACTCTTCGCCGGGCCACTGTCCGCCGAAGCCGTCAAGGACGTCGTACCGAACCGGGTCATGACGTGGAACATCTGCAACCCCTGCGACACGAGCAACGTCGACCGGGCAGCGGAGATCGCCACGTACGGGCCCCAGGTCATCGGCCTGCAAGAAGCGTGCGTGCGTGACGTCGAGAGGATCCGGGACCATCTGAGGCGCCGTCACGGGCTGGTCTACCACGTCGAGTACGGCTCGGTACTCCAGAACTGGGGCCGCTGCGGCGGAGTGCCGTGGAGCCCGGGGGCCTACGGCCAGGCGGTCCTCTCGGCGGCACCGATGACGGACCGCGTCAGCGTGGAATATCCCGACGGGGGATCCGAGGACCGCGGGTACATGGCGGTCACCACCATGGTGGGCGGCAAGCCGGTCCGGGTATTCAACACGCACCTCGCCGAACGACGTCAGGAAGCAGTCCGGGCAGACCAGACCGGCGTGATCGCCGCCCAAGTAGCCCGGCACGACCGGGCGATCGTTCTCGGCGACTTCAACGCCGTGCCGGACGCGCCCGAAATCACCGGGATGCAGGCACTCGCCGCGGATACGGACCCGGAGTGTCTTCCCTCGTCCGCCGGCGCCTGCGAGGCCACCACCGACTGGCAGCGCAAGTTCGACTACGTCTTCCTGCGAGGCATCACCTCGCTCGAGCACGGTGTGCATCCCACCCCGCACTCGGACCACCACCTGCTGCACGCCGACCTCGACCTCGCTTGAAGACACCACGGCAACCCGTCGCCGCCGCCCCGCCGTTCATCCCGGGCCGGGCGGCGCCGACGTCGACACAGCGGTGCTCTCGAATGCCTGCCGGTGCGGCGGGGAGATCGGACAGGAACCCGCGAGCCGTGATGAGTCCCCGGTGGCCGGCGGTCTTACTGTCGAACCCGTTACCGAGGAGGACTGCTGATGCGCAGCGTGACTTATTCGATGAACGTCTCACTGGACGGCTACATCGTCGGGCCGGACGGCAGCTTCGAATGGACGGCGCCCGATGAGGAGGTGTTCCGCTTCTGGACGGACGAACTCCGACAGGTCGGCGTCCACCTGTTGGGGCGACGGCTGTACGAGACGATGTTGTACTGGGAGACCGCCGACCAGGATCCATCGCTCGACGACGCGATGCTCGAGTGGGCCGCGCTCTGGAAGCGGCTCCCGAAGGTGGTGTTCTCCACCACGCTTTCGGCGGTGCAGGGCAACACCCGCCTGGTCTCCGGGGGCCTGGCGGAGGAGATCGAGCGGTTGCGGGCCGAGCCGGGGGAGGGCGAGATCGCGATCGGCGGCGCGACACTCGCGGCCGAGGCGGCCGCGTCGGGTCTGATCGACGAGTACCGGGCCGTGGTCTACCCGGTGCTGGTCGGCGGTGGCATTTCCTTCTTTCCCCAGCAGGAGCGCCGGGTGGATCTCGAACTCGTCGAGACCCGCACCTTCAGCTCTCGATTCGTCTACCTGCGCTACCGCGTGGCGCGCCCGGCCGTGCCTTAGCTGTTGCTGATGTCCGCGCGGAAGGCGCGCCGGTAGGCGGCGGGGGTGGTGCGCAGGGCCTCGTGGAAGCGCCGGCGCAGGTTGACTGCCGAGGAGAGGCCGACCCGGCGGGCGATGGTCTCCACCGGCAGGTCGGTCTCCTCCAGCAGCGCGCGGGTGGCGGCGATCCGCCGGGCGAGCAGCCAGCGTCCGGGACTGATGCCCAGCTGTTCGGTGAAGCGCCGGGTCAGCGTGCGGGCCGAGACTTGGGACCGGAGCGCCATCTCGGCGACGGTGACCGGCTGGTCCAGCCGTTCGGACAGCCACTCCAGCAGCGGGGCCAGCGAATCGGTGACCGGTCCTGAGGTGGGCAGTTCGGTGTACTGCAGCTGACAGCCCTCGCGGTGCGGAGGCATCACCATCTGCCGGGCGATCCGCATCGCGTACGCGGCGCCGTGGTCGGCGCTCACCAGGTGGAGGCAGAGATCCACGCCGGCCGCCGATCCGGCGCTGGTCGCTACGTCGCCGTGGTCCACGTAGAGCACCGCGGGATCGACCCGGACCCGCGGGAACAGGGAGGCCAACTCGGCGGCGCGGGCCCAGTGGGTGGCGGCCCGTCGGCCGTCCAGCAGCCCGGCGGCGGCGAGCACGAAGGCACCCGAGCAGATGCCGACGATCCGCGCGCCGCGCCGGTGGGCCCTGCGGACCACCTCGACCACCGGCGACGGCACTTCGGTGCCGGGCGCCTGCTGCCAGCCGGGGATCAGCACGGTGTCCGCGTGCTCCACCGCCTCCAGGCCCGCCGTGACCATCAGGTCGTGGCCGAGCTGGGTACGCACCGGACCGGGGTGTCGCGTGCAGATCTCGAACGCGTAGCGGGCGGGGATCGCCGGGCCGTGGTCGGCGAACACCTCTGCCGCGCAGGCCAGCGGGAAGGTCGACTGCGGGGGGTGCAACAGGGCCACCACCCGGTGCGGAGCCGGGGACTTCGGCGGCGGACGAAGCGTCATGGCGCGAAAGTACCCCATCACGTCGTTCGAGACACTGGGATGAATGGATTGGTCTAGTCCAGCATCTGTACGGTGACCACTTCGCAGACGCAGACGCACAACCGGACCGCCCGGATCGATCCGTCGGCCGCCCCTCCCCCGTTGTGGGACCGGCGCTTCACGCTCTACTTCACCGCCCGCACGGTCTCGCTGTTCGGCGACGCGATGATGCCCGTGGCCACCGCGCTCGCCGTCGGGGCGCTGTACGGGGTTTCCGGCGTCGGCCTCGTCCTCGGCACCTGGACCGGGACGTTCGTCCTCCTGGTCCTGTTCGGCGGGGTGCTGGCCGACCGGTTCGGCGCGCGCCGGATGATGGTCGGCGCGGACCTCGTCCGGGTGCTCACCCAGGGAGTGCTGGCTGCCGCGTTCTTCGCCGGCCCGCCGCCGTTCTGGCTGCTGGTGACCATGGCGGCGCTGGCCGGTGCGGCCGTCGCGATGTTCCTGCCGGGAGTGAACGGGATGGTCCCGCTGGTCGCCCGCGAGCCGCAACGGGCCAATGCCACGCTCAAGGTGGCCGACGCGCTCGCCCATCTGCTCGGCCCGGCCTTGGCGGGCACGCTGATCGCGCTGACCAGCGCCGGGACCGTGTACGCGATCGATGCCGGCACCTTCCTGCTCAGCGCTCTGTGCCTGGCCCTCATCCGGCTCGCCCCGGCCGGCGTGCCCACGGACACCCCGGTCGGCGCCGACTCCTCTGCCCGCACCGGCAGTTCACTCCGTCGTGACCTGCGCCAGGGCTGGCAGGAGTTCCGCGCACGTACCTGGATGTGGGCCGTGATCCTGATCTGGGTGGTCTACGGCGTGCTGGTCTTCGGCCCGCTGGTTCCGCTCAGCTCGACACTGGTCGGCGCCCGGCTCGGGCCGAACGCCTACGGACTGGCGGTCTCCTTCCTCGGCGTCGGAACCGTGGTGGGCGGCCTGCTGGCACTGCGGCTGCGCCCGGCCCGGCCGCTGGCCGCAGGCGCGGCGGCGATGGCGCTGTACACCGTGCTGCCGCTCTGCGTCGCGCTGGACGCCGGCCTGCCGGTACTACTGGCGGGCCATGTGCTCGGCGGCGGCGCCATGGCGTTCTGGTCGGTGATGTGGGCGACCAGCGTGCAGACCCACACCCCGCCCGCGGTGCTCAACCGGGTCACCGCGTACGAGCAGGCCGGCTCGGTGTCCGGGATCGCGCTCGGCCAGATACTGGCGGGGCCGGCCACCGCGCTGGCCTCCCCGGGGCGGCTGCTGCTGGTGTCGGCGGGCGTCTGCCTGGCGGGCTGCGTGGCGCTGTTCGCGACCCGGGAGATCCGCACACTCCGCCGCGCCGCACCGGCGGACGGCGGCAGGCCCGGGGCACCGGGCACCCCGGACGGAGAACCGCCCGGCACTGGCTGACGCCGCGTGGAGACTCGGCGTTTCGGCCATCCGCCCCGGGAGGACACCCCGGGCACGGCACGGGTCGGTGCATCGCCCATGCTCCGCATCTCCCGCAGTCATACGGATTTCGTCGCGTCTGAAACACGTGTGTTCGAAATTCCGCCCCCTGTCGTTGACCCCGCGACAGCACCCGATCGACCAACCGACATCCAGGGGGACCAGTTGACCTCGGCCGACACTCACAGCAAACAGAACGCCGCCCCTCCCCCACCGCCACCGGCCGAGATCACATACAGCGGCCAGTACTCGGTGAACCCGCTCGGCAAAGCGTCCTTGCGGAAGATGGGCGCCCGGATTCCCGCAGTACTGCGACGGATCGCCCGGATGTCCTGGGGCATCGACCGCCGGGCGGTTCAACTGCTGGTGGCCTGCCAGGTGGTGACAGGCGTGGCCGCGGCGATCCTGCTGGCCGCGACCGCCCGGGCGATGGAACCGATCCTCGGCACCGGTGCCGTGAGCGAACGACTGCGCACGGCGCTGCCGGCGCTCGTGGTCGTGGCCGTTGCCGCCGCGTTCGCCCGCGGTGCGGTTGCCGTGGCCACCTATGCCGAACGGCGGATCACCCCCAAGCTCACTACCCGGACGGACGTCGCCCTGGTCGAGGCGGTCTGCCGGGTCGAGGCGTCGGCGTACGCGGTGGACGGGTTCGCGGACCGGCAGGAAGCCGCTGAGATGGGAGTGCTCCGAACCCATGTGATGGTCACCGACGCTCAACGCTTCATGTCGGCCCTGATCCGCATGATCAGCGCCGGAAGCGTCCTGTCCGTACTCAACGTCCTTATGCTGCCGCTGCTGCTGCTCGCCGTCCTGCCGGCCGGGGTCGGCGCCGTCCTCAGCGCCCGCGTCGACTACGAAATCCACTACGCGAACGTCGCCGACCGCAACGTGCGCGGCATGATGCGCTGGTGGTCGACCACCCCCAAGTACGGCGACGAGGTCCGGGCCAACGGCATGACGGACTACCTCCTGTTCTGGTACCGCTCCCTGTCCGAACGGTGCGACCGGCGAACTCTTTCCGCTGCCCCGCGGACCCTCCGCATCGCCCTGCTCTCCTCACTGGCCGGCGGCGTATTCCTCGTCGCGACGTGGGCCGCACTGGCCTGGCTGGCCGTGACCGGCCGGATCGAGCTCGCCATCGCCGCGACCGCGGTCGTCGCGGTCCAGACGACGCTCGCGGCCCTGTCCCAGGTCGTCATCAACGGCGCCGCCGTCTTCCACACCAGCCTCTACCTCACTGACATGCAGACATTCCTCGACGATGCCGGCGCGAGGGCACCCAGGCGCGGCAACGTGACGATCAGCCCGCCCGTGGAGGAGATCCGCCTCGATGAGGTCGTCTATCAGTACCCCGGCAAGGAGCAGCCGGCCGTCGACGGCGTCTCCCTGACCTTGAGGCGGGGGCAGATTCTCGCGATCGTCGGAGCCAACGGCTCCGGGAAGTCGACCCTGACGCGTCTGATCACAGGCATCTACCTGGCCGACAAGGGCCGTGTCAGCTGGAACGGCTCGGACCTGGCCGAGGTCGACCCTGCCACCGTCTGGAACGCCACCGGCCTGGTACCGCAGATCTTCGCGCAGTGGCCGCTGCGCGTCCGCGAGAACGTCACCCTCGGTCAGCCCCGCACCCTCGACGACGGGCCCGTGTGGGAAGCCGTCGACGCGGTCGGCATGCGAGAGGCCATTGACGACCTGTCGGCCGGCCTGGACACCCTCCTCGCCCGCGAGATCTTCGGGGGCGCGGAACTGTCCGGAGGCCAGTGGCAGAGGCTGGCCTGCTCCAGGGCCCTGTACCGCCGCCCGGCGCTGCTGATCCTGGACGAGCCGACCTCACAGATGGACCCGCGCGGGGAACACCAGATCTTCGAGGAGATCAAGGCCATCGCCGGCGACCGCATCACGATCGTGGTCACCCACCGGCTCGAGAACACCAAGGTCGCCGACCACATCGTGGTCATGGAACACGGCCGCATCACCGAACAGGGCCACTATGACGACCTCGTCAACGCAGGCGGGACCTTCGCGGAGCTCCTGGAACTCTCCCAGGACCGCTAATTCATGAGCTGGTCCTCATGGCCGTACACGGTGACGCCCATGGAGCGGATCGGTCAGCATCACGTACTCCGTCCTCTGCCCCGGCGCGTCTTGGCAATGCGGTGCCACAGTCCGCCTCTGTCGGCAGGGGTCGGCAGAGCGCGGGTGATTTCGGTCAGCACCGCGGTCACCTCGGCATCCCCATCGAGCCGCGCCGCCAGTGCCAGCGCCTGTGCGTGGAGTTCGCGAGCCTCCTCGGTCCGCCCGACGGCGACCAAAGCGAGCCCGAGCCGTGCGAGGGCGTCGCAAAGGGCGTGCTCGTGCGCCCTGAGATCCTCTGCGGCCAACTGCCTGAAGACCTCCACGCCCTCCGAGGCCCGAAGCACGGCGTCGTCCGTTCGGCCTGCCTCCAACAGCTTCGCACTGAGGTGGATCAACAGATCGGCGTAGTACCTCTGGAAGGCTCCCGGGGCCGCCCGTGCCTGGCGTCTGCGGATCTCCATGGCTTCCTGAGCGGGGGCGACGGCCTCCGAGTGCCGACCCAGGTCCGCGAGCGCAACGCTGAGGTTGTGCAGTGCTCCCGCGAGTTCCACATTGGGAAGTGCGGGGTCGTCCCCGCGTGTCCATCGGCGTCCGATGGACACGGCCTCCTCGGCGGCCACCCGGCGCCTTTCCGGATCGCGCTCCTGGATGGCGAGGTTCGCAAGGGAACGTCCCACCAGGGGTTCGGCGTCAGGCTGGTCCCGGGCGAGTTCCCGGTAGATCCTGATCGACTCTTGTGTCGCGGCGACAGCCTCCGCCCGCCGCCCGGCCCCGAACAGCGCCATGCCGAGGATGGTGTGGAGCCCGCCCCTGTCGCTCGTCGTTCCGTGACCGTCGACCACTGCCAGCGCCGCTTCCGCCACAGCCGTTCCGTCGTCGAAGTAGCGCCACTGGAAGAGGCGATACACGAGGTCGAAAGCGATGCGAACCACGACGTCAGGGTGGCTCCCGGCGAAGGTCTGGGCGGCAGCGGTGAGGTTCGCGCGCTCTTCCTTGAGCCAGCCGAGCGCTTCACTGCGGCTGCCGAACCGCTGACGGATACGCTCCTCCGGCAGGTCCACCAAAAGCGCGGTCGCGGCTTCGAACGTCGTGGAGTAGTGCTCCAGCAATCGGTCCGCCGCCTCCGCCCGGGCCCTCGCGTCGTCCCCCTCCGCCAGTTCCGCCGCGTACAGCCTGATCAGGTCGTGCATCCGCCACCGCCCTGCGCCCACCGGCTGCTCACTCAGCAACGCCGTGCGGGCGAGGTCCGCCAGCAGGCCCCGGGCAGGGCGGCCGATCAGGGCTTCCGCC
The DNA here is from genome assembly GCF_052068155.1 of Streptomyces sp. OZ13. NCBI lineage: Bacteria > Bacillati > Actinomycetota > Actinomycetes > Kitasatosporales > Streptomycetaceae > Streptomyces > Streptomyces sp. OZ13. Next base: position 127,634 of record NZ_JBQHCZ010000020.1, read on the forward strand.
GCGTCCGTGGCCAGGTCCGGGCCGGGGTTGAGGGACAACAGGCGGAAGAGCAGGGCCTGTGCGGGGTCCAAACGACGGTACGAGCCCTCGAAGGCGGCCCGTACGGCGAGGGAGTGGCCGCCGTCGTCGTAGCGCAGTTGCTCCAGGCGGCCTCGGGTGTCCGCAAGTTCGGCGGCGAAAGCGGCGAGGGTGAGGCCCGGGTCGCCGGTGAGGCGGGCTGCGGCGATCTCCAGGGCGAGCGGGAGCCTGCCGCAGTGGCGCACGACCTCGTCCAGTGCCTCACGCTCGCGCGAGGGACGGGCGTCGTCGGGGCGCGCGCGGGTGAGGCTGTCGCTGATGAGTTCCCGGGCCGGGCCGGGCGCCAGTTCGTAGAGGCTGAGCTGGCGCGCGGGGAGGGCCGCGAGGATGTCCCGGGAGGTCACCACCAACCGGTGTTCGCGACGCGCGGGAATCAGGGGGCTCACCTGCGCGGCCGTTGAGGCGTTGTCCGCCACCAGCAGCACGCGTCGGCCCTGGTCGGCCATGCGGGCAAGCTCGGAGCGGTAGACGGCCGCCTGTTCGTCGGTCGTGGACGGCAGGTCCTTGTCCCGCACGCCGAGTGCCCGCAACAGCGCGGCAAGTGCCTGCCCGCCCGTGACCTGGCCCTCCGGGTCGTAGCCGCGCAGATTCACGAACAGCACTCCGCCGGGGTACCAGTTGCGTACGATCGCTGCCTCGTGGGCAACATGCAGCGCCAATGCGGTCTTGCCGACCCCCGCGAGTCCGGAGACGGCGGAAACCACGACGGCCGAGGGGCCCTGCCCATCGGGATCGAGGAGTTCCAGCAGTTGTTCGGCCTCGGACGTGCGGCCGACGAGGTGCGCCGGTGGGGCCGGAAGCGCGGCCGTTGCCTGCGGTACGGGGCCCGTGCCCGTGGAGATGATGTTGTACTGGTCGCCGGCGAATTGCTCCACGCGTCCCGTTCCCTGGGCGCGCGCGTGCTGCTCTGCGCGAAGGGTACGCCGCTTCTCCCCCGCCATCCGGCTACCGCCCACCGCTGTACTGATCGCCGCCGATCTGCGTAATGCGCGCAGTGCCCGACGATTCGGCCTGCTGCTCCACATCCCCAGAGGGCCGGGAGGCCGTGCCACCTCGGCTGCCGCCGATCTGTACCGTCCGTGAGGCGTCCCTCGCCGTCGCCCGCTGGACCACCCGGCCTCCTGCCCGCGTCTCGCGCCCGGCCCACCAGCCGAGCGGCGCCCCAACCGCACCCGCGGCGATGGTTGCGAACGCGGCGGCGACTGCCCAGCGTTCGGCCTCCCCGCTCGGCAGCCAGCCGGAGAACACCGATCCGGCCAGCCACAGTCCGACTCCGAAGGCCACGACCGATGCGGTCGCCGCCACTGCCCACCGAACCGTTCGCGCCACAGCGGAACTCCTCTCGTGGTCCCAGTGGTTCGAGTGTTCCAGGCCCCGGCCGGCGTGGGAACACAGCCAAGGCCCGCGGCGCTCCTCGCGAAACCACGGGCCTGGCCCTGCGCCGCGATCGCCTTCATGGCCCTCATGCGAACCACCGCCTGGACAGGGTTCGACGGACGTGTCCAAAACGAAGGCATACAAGGCGATGGGGTTCTCCGGTGTGCCCAGTCTCGCGTCAGGGCGGTCTGTACGAACCTCTCCTGGACCCTCAAAGTGGACCTGGGCCGGGAGCTCGACCACATGGACGCCCAAAAGCTGCACCACCCTCGAACCGGTGCTTGAGGATCCATACATGGAGTGGGTGCCGTACATGGACCTGAGCTCGAGCCATCTCCACCTGGAGATCACCACGGTCCCTCACGATTCGCCCGCCTCTCGCGCGTCATCGACCCCACGCGTTCATCTCGGCACCGGGGGCGTCACCGAGCTCCCCGGGCGTAGCAGCACGACTGGATCACGCGCCATCCGGTGCGCGTCCACGCATCTTCGTTCGTGACCACGCACTCTTCATTCAAGGGACGGGATGAGCATGTACGACTACGTCATCGTCGGCGCCGGATCCGCGGGCTGCGTGCTCGCGGCGCGACTGTCGGAGGATCCCGAGGTACGGGTGGCCCTGATCGAGGCCGGCGGCCCCGACACGGCGCAAGAGATCCATATCCCGGCCGCCTTCCCGCAGTTGTTCAAGTCCGGACTCGACTGGGACCTCGACTCCGAACCGGAGCCGAGCATCGGCGGCCGGCGGACCTACCTGCCCCGGGGCAAGGTGTTCGGCGGCTGCAGCTCGATCAACGCGATGATCTACATCCGGGGCAACCGCATTGACTACGACAGCTGGGCCGCGGCCGGGGCCACCGGCTGGTCGTACGACGACGTGCTGCCGTACTTCCGGCGTGCTGAGGACAACCAGCGCGGCGAGGACGCCTTCCACGGCGTGGGCGGACCGCTGACGGTCAGCGACGGCAGGTCCGGCCATCCGCTCCCCTCCGCCTTCGTGCAGGCCGCCGAGCAGGCGGGACACAAGACGAACGACGACTTCAACGGCGAGACGCAGTTCGGCGTCGGGCGCTACCAGCTCACACAGCGCGGCGGCATGCGATGCAGCACGGCCGTCGCCTACCTGCACCCCGCCCTTGAACGGCCGAACCTCACCGTGCTCCCCTGGGCCCGTGTCCACCGCGTGGTCATCGAGGGCGGCCGGGCGACGGGTGTGGAGGTGGAACGGGGCAGCGGCGGTGCCGTCGAAGTCGTGCGCGCAACGCGCGAGGTGATCCTTTCCGCAGGTGCCTACGAGTCCCCGAAGCTGCTGATGCTTTCCGGGATCGGGCCCGCGGCCACCCTGTCCGTCTTCGGCATCGACGTCGTCCGCGATCTGCCGGTCGGACAGGGCCTGCAGGACCACTACATGACGCTGCTGAACTTCCGCACCGACCTCGAGTCGCTGATCAGCGCGGCGAGCCCGGACAACGCCGCGCTGCTGCAGAGCGAGGGACGCGGCCCGCTGACCTCCAACATCGGCGAGGCCGGCGGCTTCTTCCGCAGCCGCGACGAACTGGACGCCCCGGACCTGCAGTTCCACGCCGCTCCCGTGCTCTTCCACCAGGACGGGCTCGGAGCGGCCTCCGAACACGGCTTCGCCTTCGGCCCGTGCGTACTCGCCCCGACCAGCCGCGGCGCGGTCACGCTGCGCTCGCCGCGCCCGGACGTCGCCCCCCGGATCGTGCACAACTACCTGTCGACGGCGGAGGACCGGGAGTCCATCGTCGCCGGCATCCGGATCGCCCTGGAGATCGCGGCGCAGAAGGCGGTTGCCGACATCGTCACGGGACCGTACGACGTGCCGGTTTCGGACTCCGACACGGAACTCCTCGCCTGGGCGCAGCGGTCCGGACAGACCTTGTACCATCCGACGTCGACCTGTGCCATTGGCACGGTGGTCGACCCCGAACTGCGCGTGCTCGACGTGCCGGGCCTGCGGGTCGTCGACGCCTCGGTGTTCCCGGCGGTGCCCCGCGGCAACACCAACGCACCCACGATCATGGCCGCGGAGAAGGCCGCCGACCTCATCAAGGCAGCCAACGGCGCCGAGGGAATCGCGCCGTGACACCGTCCGGACGGAGGTCGATCGGCCTCTGTGCCGACAGTGCCGCCGATTCTGGGGGCCCGACCCTGCTCACAGCCCCGGCTCCTCGGGGTTACCACCCCATGACAGCCGCGAGGCCTCGACATACCACTGCCATGTCAGTGGCAGCCTCCATCCACGGACCGACGATCAGCGGGAACAGGGTCTCCCCCGCGACCGTGACACGCTCCCACTGACACGCAGTCGACACGTCGCAGCGGGAAGAGCCCGCGAAACCGTCCAATCACACCCGCCGACCGGGTCCGCTGGAAGCCGGCATGCCGGGGCCGCTGAACACCGTCAGGGCCGGCAGTTCGGACTCGCCCCCTCATCAGCCGATCCACCCACGGCCCGATGGCCGAAAGGCCGCCGTTGCGTCAGCTCCTATGCATACCCCGACAAGTACGGCGGGCAGAGTCGTCCAATACGACAGCCGCGAGGGGGAGCTGGATGTCACACGGCGTCAGGCTGGCACGGCAACGACGGGACCGTGACCTCCGCATACGTCACCGCGCCGGGCCGCCCCCGCCCTCCCCGAAGGATCTGCTGATCATCGGGGCGGGCGGGATGGGCCGTGCTCTCGCATCGATGTGCGCCCAGGACGCAGACGAGGCGGGCACACGACGGTGGCGGGTACGGGGCTTCATCGACGAGGACAGGGAACTCCACGGCACCCGGGTCGACGGCCTGCCGGTCCTCGGCGGGCTGGAGGCCGTCGGCCGCTGCCCGAGCGCGGATCTGGTGATCTCGATCTGCCATGTCGACCATCAGGGCGCACGCCGCAGGATCGTTCAGGCACTGGGACTCCCGCCGCACCGGTACCCGACGATCGTTCACCGCACAGCAGTGATTGATCCCAGTTGCACCGTGGGACACGGCACGGTGCTGATGCCGATGGTGTGTGTCCTACCGGGCGTGACGATCGGCGATCACGTGATCGTCCGGCCGCACACCATGATGGCGGCTGACGTCGTGGTCCGGGATTACGGCACCGTCGCGGCCCAGGTGTTCCTCGGGCGGCATGCTGTGGTGGAGGACAACGCCTACGTCGGTGCGGGTACGAAGGTCAGGGAGTACGCCTCCGTGGGGTCATCGTCCGTCGTCGGTATGGGGTCGCTCGTCCTCGGCCACGTGCCTCCGGGGGAGATGTGGGCGGGAACCCCCCTGAGACGTCTCGCCCCGGCCTCCCGGCTCACAGATCACGGTCCGCCATGACCTTCTGCTCGGCCTGCTCCACAGCGAACCGCCCGGCCGGGTCACCGCCGGCGCGCTCCACGGCACCGCGTACCAGGGCAAGATAAAAGAGGGTCGGCGCGCAGGGCGTCCACCGCTCCTCCGGCTCGTCCGCGATGAAGCCGAACACCGACTCCGGGTCCGCGTCCACGAACTCGAACCGGTCGTGCTCCCACTTGTCGGTGACACCTCGCGTCCAGCGAAGACGCAGCGTCGGCTCGTCGAGCTCGGGCACCACCGCGCGGAAGAACGCCGCCCACTGGTGGTTGACCAGGTCGAGCCCGAACCCGAGCAGCTCCACCTGGGTCTTGTCCCCGTCATGCACGGCAAGCTCCTCGAAGAGGGCGCGGCGCGCCACCGCGTGCAGGCTGACCGGGCTGCCGTCCCGAGGCAGGTCGTGCTGCCGGGCCAGGCCCTCGTTGGCGGAGGAGTTCCACCGCGCGCTGTTCGGCCCGGCAACCTGGGCGCTGCGCCGGGAGAACAGCATTTTGCCGTCCTTGCCGGTCTCCAGCGCCACGTTGACGCCGAAGCTGCAGTTCATCCAGGAGGGCGCGTCGGCCGGGTCGCCACCCTCCAGATACTGCTCGCGCAGGGTGAAGCCGTTCTTCTGCCGCCGGTCGAGGTTGAGCGAGGTGGTGAGGAAGTCGAAGTAGTCGGCATCCCGCATGGTGAGGGACACCACGGGCTCCTCGGCCAGATGCGTACGGGTGACCACGACCCGCTCGACCGCGAACCGCGCGTTGTTCCACCGGTGCGGCAGCCCTCCGGCCTCCTTGCGCTCCTCCTCCGCCTCGATGGACCGCCGCCAGGCGGCGATCTCCTCGGGGAACCGCACACGCTCCGGCTTGTACTTGACGTGGACGTTCTCCTCGTCGATCGGCCGGGTCCCGTCACCCTCGAAGAGATGACAGCCTGTTGCCCGGCCAACCACGGTGAATCTGTCTCGCATCGCCAACTCCACTGGTAAATAAGCTGTGGTGGACACTTACGGGGGGGTGCTGTCGATCTCATGGTACGAAGCGACACGTACAACCGGCTGGCGTTACTGAAAGCCGAGCGGCGATCCTCTTCCCTGGTGGGCACGATCGCCGTACCGGAGTACCTCCACCCGGACGAGGAAGAGCGGCAGCGGCTGCGCCGCCCGCAGCTGGAAGAGGTCCGTGACCGCTTCACCGAGACCGCGCGGGAGAAGCTGGGGTTCGGGGAGGCCCTCCGGGCCGACCGGAGCGGTGCGACCCGGCAGCGTCTATGGGCCGGGCTGGAGGAATTCGTGGCTGCCGGCGCCCAGCGGAAGATCCTCTACTGGACGGGGCACGGCGTCCAGCGCGGCGACAAGGGCTACTTCCTCGCCTGCGCCGACTCCTGGCAGTCGGGCGAGTTCGACCCCGCTCGGGCCGTCTCCGTGCTGGAGCTGGTGGGTCTCCTGCTGCGCCCGGAGTACGAGACGGACACCCTGCTGATAGTCGACGCCTGCTCGTCGCAGAGCTACAACTCCCTGGGCGAGGCGGTGCGGCACGCTGTGGAGCTGGAGCGGGATCCCGCGGTGATCCGGGCGCGGGAGAGCCGTCGGAAGGGCTTCGCCGTCATCGGCACCTCGGGGGCGGACGCGCAGGTGCCGGCGGGCCGCTGGGTGACGTGGCTGGAGGAAGCTCTGGCGAAGCCGGACTTCGTGGCGGACGACCAGGCCCGCCCGTTCGAGCCGTCCGCGCTGTATCTGCCGCTACCGTATCTCTGCCGTGCCGTGGACGCGCGGGCCGCGGACGACGGTCTCGACGACCCGGCGCAGCGGCCGGACTGCCGGGAGGTCCGGGCACTTCCCAACAACTTCCTCGACAATCCCTACTACCGCCAGTCCGATCTGCCGGTGTACACGCCGGCCGTGCTGACACGGCGGAAGCCGTGGATCGAGGCCGAGCAGTTCGGTCTCGAGGAGAACAGTCATCTCAGCCGCCACTTCGCTGGGCGGCGGGATGTGCTGAGCCGAACAGTGCGCTGGATGGACACCCACCCGAAGGGGCTGCTCGCGGTGACGGGCCTGGCCGGCACGGGGAAGACCGCGCTGCTCGGCCGACTGGCACTCACCTCCCTGCCGAGCTGGCGGGAGACCCTCGGTCCGGACCTCGACCCCGCGACGCTGCCCCGGGCGGGAACCGTCCACGCGGCGCTGAGCTGCCGGGGGCAGTCCGCCCATTCTCTGGCCGAGCATCTGCGAGAGGTGCTGGCGGACATCGACGGTGCCCCGCCCCTGCCGGAGGAGCCGGTGACGTCGGAGAAGTTCACCATCGCCTTCGAGAAGTTGGTGGGCCGGGCGGGTTCGGTGAACCTGCTCTTCGACGCGCTCGACGAGGCGCTGCCGGACCAGGCATACGCGATCGCCCGGCACCTCCTGAACCCCCTGGCGGCCACGCCCGGTGTCCGGGTGATCGTCGGTACCCGGACGCAGCCCCGCCGGCGTACCACCGCGCCCACGGAAGAGGAGTCGCTCCTGGACACCCTGGAACTCAGCGTCGAACCCGTGGTCCTCGGGGACGACGAGGAGGCGCGCGCGAGCATCACCGGCATGGTGCGGTCCGTACTGGACACCGAGCACTCCCCGTACCGGGGTGCCGCGCGACGGGAGGACCGCGACTGGACGGCCGAGATCGTCGCGGCGCGGAGTCACGGCTCGTTCCTGGTAGCCCGGTTGGTCGCGACCCGACTCGCCCGGCGGACCACGGTCGCCACCGAGGCCGAACTACAGGCGTGGCTGCGTAACGGCGGTACGGACCTGCGCACCCGCTTGGCGGAGGAGACGCGCTACCTGAGCGAGCAGCCCGGCGCACGGCGCGCCCACGAGGTGCTGCGGGCGCTGGCAGTGGTCCAAGGCCCCGGGCTGACCCCCGACGCGGCCTGGCTGACGCTCGCCAACGCACTGCGCGAGGCCGACTCATTGGAACTCACGCCGGAAGATCTGCGACAGGTGTGCCGGAGCGCCGACGGCGGCATCGTCGCCACCCAGAAGGACGGCACGCCGCAGACGGCCGGGCGGGCCCGCTATCAGCTGGCCCATCCGAGTTACGGCGAGTTCTTCCTCTCCGACGCCGGGCTGACCACCCGGGAGGCACACCGCAGGGTGCTCGACGCGCTGCGCGCCCGCGTCGGCGGCGACTGGAGCGGCGCCGACGAGTACACCCTCGAATACCTGGGCGCCCACGCCGCGCAGGTGGGACCGGAAGCCCTGCGGCAGCTCTTCGAGGACGTGGGCTTCCTGCTGCGTACGAACCCCGATGTCATGCTGCCGCTCGCGGCGGGTCTGGCCAGGGACTGCGACGGCGCAGCGTTGTACGGCAGGGTCGCGGGCTCGTTCCCCCGCGCGTCCCGTCCGCTGCCGGCGTCGGTTCTGCTGGAGCGCAAGGCCCTGCTCAGCGCCACCGCCTTCGTCAGCCACCGCGACGCGACGTACCGGACGCTGCGCCGCACCGACGGCTTCCTCCCCTGGCAGGAGTACTGGACCGATGTCCCGCCGGACCCCCCGGAGTGGCGACGCGCGGCGCCTTCGGGCGGCGCGCGGGCGCTGAGCTGGCGCGCCGGGACCGGAGCGACGGGGCTGACCCACACGGACACCCTGACCGCCGGCGGACTGGCGGAGATCCAGGTCCTGCACCCGGAGTCGGGCGCCCGGTTGCTGACCCGCCGGCTCCCCCGGACCGGCGGGGAGCGCGGACGCCCGCTCAGTGAGGTGCGTGAGGTGGGCGCGGGGGCCCGCTGGGCCACCATCGCCCGGGACGACCGGGCCGTGTACTTCTGGCGCGCGGGGACCCGGCTGCCCGATCAGGAGTACCGGTGGGGCGGCAGCCTGCGCGCGCTGTCGGTGGCCGAGATGGAGGGCGAGAGCGTGGCCCTGGCGGCCGACGGGGACCGGGTTTGGCTGTGGTCCTGGAAGGGTTCCAGCCATTTGGACACCCAGCTGAGAGTGGTCCTGACGGCGGATGTGCGGCAGCTCGCGGCCATCACCCTGGGTACGCGGATGTTCGTTCTGGCGGCGGGCGCCGAGCGGGTGGAGCTGTTCGAAGTCAGCCGCGACCGCAACGGGGTGAACGGTCTGCACGCCTGCCGGACCGATCCCGGCGTGACCCTGGCGGCGCCTGCGATGGCCGCCGCGGCGTTCGCGGTCTCGCCCCGGGAGGGCTTTCTCGCCGTGGCCGACGGGACCGCCGTATACGTCTGGCGGCTGGTACCGGGCCCCGAGCCGGTCGTGGAAGAGGTGGCGACGTACCTGTCGAACGCGCGCGGCCTGGCCTTCGGGCGGCACGGCGATGAAGTGCTGCTCGCCGGATACGAGGAAGTGGCCGTCCGGATATGGTCCGCGGGGCGGTCAGGGCGCGAGGCCACGCTCGTTCTGAACGCCCCCCGCGAGGGCGCCGTCGCGTTCGAGCCGGGCGGTCAGGGGCTGCTCGCGGTCGCCGACGGCCCGTACATCCGGGTGGTCGACGTGGTCCCCGCACTGGAGACCGGTTACGGGATCCAGCGGCGGCCGAACGACGAGCGTCCGGTCCTTGCCCTGGCCGGCGCACCGGACGGTCCGCCGCTGCTGTGCCGCGCCTGGCACGACCGGATCCGGGTCTCCCGGCCGGAGCAGGGGGATCCGGCCGCCCTGCCGGCCACGGAACTCGCCCACGAGGGGCGCGTGGTGACGGCGGTGGCCGCGGTGCGGGCGGCAGGCGGCTGGACGGTGGCCGCCGCGGCCGTCCGGCAGATGGCCCCCGCGACCGGCCGGACGGTGGCTGCCGAGGACGGCCGGATCGTACGACTGTGGCGGCTCGACGACAGCCTGTCGGTCATCGCCCACCGGGACATCCCGCTCGGCGGTGTCGCAGGCCAACCGGTCCGCGCGCTGAGCCTGGTCGGCGGTCCGGACGCCGGGACGCTGCGCTTGAGCGTGGCCGACGGTTGGCGGCTGGTACGCCACGAGGTCCCGGCCGATGTGTCTTCCTCCGGGATCGCGGTGCGCGAGATCCGGCCCGACAGCGGGTTCTGCGGGTTCGACACGAGGGTCCTCCGGGACGGTTCGTACTGGATGGCCGGTGATCTGAGTGACCAACTGCGGGTCTGGACCGAGGGCGAGCACGGCATCGAGCAGCGCGTCCTGCTCACGGCCGACCCCTCCTGCCTCGCCCTCGGGGAGCTGTACGACGACGAGGACGACGTCTCGATGCCCATGCTGGCCTGGGCGGACCACGGCAGCGTGTACGTCAAGGACTGCTCCGGCGACGGGAGTATCCCCCCGGAGCGACTGCCGGGGGACTATCCCGAGGTGACGTCCCTGGTGTTCGCGGGCCCCGTGGAGCGGCCCGTGCTGCTGCTCTGCATGCCGGAGGCGGTGTCGCCCGCGTGGGACGTCTGGTCCCGGGAATGGCTGGCCGGGCCGGGGATTCCCACGCGAGGGTACGGCGTGCACGCCGTGCGTACCGCCATGGACCCGGAGGGTCTGGTGATGGCGTTGCAGGGGGAGGACCGTTGCGATCTGATCCGGCTGCCGCACACGTTCTTCGGCGCCGGGACACGGGGAGAGTGAATGGAACACGATCTGGTGGTTTTCGTCCCAGGGTTTCTGGGCACCCGGCTGTGCCGGGACGGCCGGGACCTCTGGGCGAGTTGCGGTGAACGGCTGATCGGCTCGTCGGCCGCGGCGCTCGCCGAAGTGGCCCTCCCGCCGGGGCTGGGGGACGCGCCGCCCGAGGGACCTTTCCGGCTGGACGCCGACACCCTGCTGGAGGTCCCGGACTCCGTGCCCGGGCTGCTGTCCTGCATGGGCTATCCCGATATCCGTGCCGCCCTCGGCGACCCGCTCGACGTGCAGTTCGTGCCGTTCGGTTACGACTGGCGGCTGTCCCACCGGCTGGTGGCCCGGCAGCTGAAGGCGCGGGTGGCGCGCGAGCTCGAGCGGTGGCGGGCCCAGGTCGACGCGTACTACCCGGACCGGACCGATGATCCGCGCGTCATTCTGGTCTGCCATGCGACGGGCGGTCTGATCGGGCGGCACTACCTGGAGTGCGAGGACGGCCGGGAGACCGCCCGGACCCTGGTGGCCCTCGGCACGCCGCAGCACGGGCTGGTCCAGGCTGCCCGGCTGCTGGCCGGTCATGCGGTCCCCGGCGACGCAGGCCCCGGCGCGGACGCGGCCGCCCGGCTGAACGATGCGCTGCGCGAGTGGGCGCTCACCCTGCCCGCGGTCGCCGAACTGCTGCCGGGGTACCCCGCGGTGCGGGTCGAGGGAAAGAGCCGCGAACGGCAGATCACCGACAACCGCTACCCGGTTCCCGGGCTGCCGGGCGACGCCGTCCGTGAGGCAGTGGCCTTCCGGGAGGAGTTCCGCTCGGCCTGCGACGAGCACCGGCGCGTCGGCCCCCTCCCGTACACCGTGCACTGTCTCGGCAGCGTCGACTTCCCGAGCCCCGAGGCGCTCATGCTCTCCTCCGATGGGTCATGGAGCACCGACGGTCTGCTGGGGAGCGGCGACGGGACGGTGCCACGCCGGTCGGCCGTCGCGGACTGGACCGGCACGGATCCCATGCTGTGGACCGGCTTCCGGAACGCGGACCTGGCGAGCGGGCCCGCGCTCCGGGACGCGATGCTCGCGATCCGCGCGGGCCGCGCGCCCACCGGCACACTCGCCGGTGAGGAGGGCATCGTCCTGCACTTCCCCCGGGACCCGGTCGCCGCCGGCCGTCCGTTCGTGATCGAGCTGCTGGGGCACGACCTCCTGCGACGCAATCTGCGGACATTCAGGTGGCGTTCAGGCCGTACCGACAAGCAACCCGTCGTCTTCCAGCAGTACGAGCCCGACCGTTATCGGGCCGAACTGGAAGCCACCACCCCCGGGCGCTGGGTGGTCGAGGCGCTGGTCGACCGGCCGAAGGGGCGTGACCGGAGGGACGTGACGGTGGTGGCGGTATGAGACGGGAGCTGGAATGACCGGAACCGACGCCCCCGCGTGGCCGCAGTGCGGACACCTCGACACGGGGGAACGCTGCCGGGGGCGCAGAGTGGGCTCGTACACGGTCTGTCTGGCGCATCTGGACAGCGCCGAACGGGCCGCCCACCTGGCCTCGCTGACCCCCGGCGCCGACCTCGACCACCGGGGCACACCCTTCACCCAGAGCCTGCTCGACGAGCTCCTCGCACCGCTCAGGGATCCGGGGAGCCGGCGAGCGCGGGTGGGGGACGCATCGTTCGACGAGGTGCGATTCACCGGAGATGCGGAGTTCGAGGGGATCGAATTCGGCGGCTTCTGCTCCTTCGCGTCGGCTGTGTTCGACGGGGGTGTGTACGTCCGTGAGGTACATGCCGGGGGTGATTTCCGCCTCGGTGCGGCGCGGGTCGCGGGAGATGTGTGGCTCGATGACACCGAAGTGGGCGGTGATGCCTGGTTCTACGAGGTTCGGATCAAGGGCACGTTGCGGTTCTGTGTCCGCGAGGTCGGCCGCGGTGCGATGTTCAAGGGCATGACGTGCGGGGATGCCTACTTCTCGGGTGTACGGGTGTGTGGCGTCGCCTCCTTCGACGGGGCAGTCATCGACGGGGAAGCCGCCTTCGACGGTGCGGTCTTCGAGGACGGTGCCGACTTCGAGAGGATCCGGATCACCGGCCGGGCCTGTTTCGACGGTACGCATTTTCATCGGGGCAGAGCATGCTTCAACGGGGCGGACATCGGCGGGGACATGCCGTTCGCCGAGGCTCACTTCGCTGCGGAAGCCACGTTCGACGGGGCCGCGATCGGTGGTGACCTGTCGTTCTCCGGGGCCCGGTTGGAGGCCGGCGTGGGATTCCGGCGGGCGGTGTTCCGGCGTACCGCCCGGATCGGCCCGCTGGTCTGCCCAAGGACGGTGGACTTCTCCGACGCCGTGTTCGAGGCCGCGGTGACGCTGGAGGCCGCCGCGCGGGAGGTGCGCTGCCGGCGGACACGCTGGGCGTCCACCGCCGCGCTGCGGCTGCGGTACGCCAGGGTGGATCTGAGCGACGCCGTGGTGGAGTTCCCGGTGACCGTCGTCGGCCGGCCCCGCCGGTTCGTCTCGCCGGAGGGTGAGGTGATCGCCGAACCGGGGCTCACCGATGACCGGGTGCGTGTCACCTCGGTCAAGGGCGTGGACGCCGCGTATCTGGTGCTGGCCGACGTCGACCTGACCGGCTGTCTTTTCGTGGAGTCGGTCCACCTGGACCAGTTGCGGCTCGAAGGCCGCTGCATCCTGTCGCCACCACCCGGCGGGCTGCGCTGGATACGCCGCCGGACCCTCGCCGAGGAGCACCACTGGCGGGCGACCCGGTACGGCGATGGCTGGACGCCCGCACCGCCGGGCGTCGAGACGCATGAACCCGCCGTGCTCGCGCCGGTCTACCGGCAGCTCCGCAAGGCGCTCGAGGACGGCCGGAACGAGCCGGGCGCGGCCGACTTCTACTACGGCGAGATGGAGATGCGCCGCCACGACGCCACGGCGTCCCGCGGTGAGCGGACGCTGCTGCGGCTGTACTGGGCACTCTCCGGATACGGCCTGCGCGCCATGCGTGCCCTGGCCTGGCTGGTCCTTGCGATGACGGCCACCGTGTGCGCGCTGATGCTGTGGGGGCTGCCTCAGGCCGACCCGGACCCGGTCAGTGCGGGGACCACCGACGGCCGCCGAATAGCCCTGACGACCAGGAAGTCGGCACCCGTCAACCCGGAAGGGCCGTACACAAGGCGTCTGTCGACCGCGCGGTTCGAGAAGTCCGTGAGGGTGGTGGTCAATTCGGTGATCTTCCGGGCTTCCGGGCAGGATCTGACCACCACCGGGACGTACGTCGAGATGACTGCCCGCCTCGTCGAGCCGGCTCTGCTCGGGCTTGCCATCCTCGCCGTGCGCAGCCGCGTGAAGCGATGACGTGTCGCGGTCTCGCCGGGCACGCCGTCACGTCGGATCAGTGTGCGATCACCGCCTCAGTGTCAATCGTCACGGACGGGACGATCGTGGAGAAGGGCTCCCTAGGCTCGGCGAAGGTGCTGGGCGAGGGTGTCGACACCAAGAACCGTGACTGTCTACTGGGCCGACGTGCGCGGTTCCATGCCCGACCTCGTCCAGGCCGTGGGCCGCGCTCTCCGGTTGCAACCGGGCGAGGGGAAGGTGGCCGGCCTGGTGGTGCCGGTCCTGCTGGGGCCAGGCGAGAGGGCGGACAGCATGCTGACCTCGCAGGCATTCGGCGGGTTGGCGAAGCTGCTGGAGGCGTTCGGGGCGCACGACGCCGGGGTGGTGGGGCAGCTCGCCGAGCAGCAGGCCGTTCCGCGAGGCCGCGGCCTTCCTGCCATTCCCGAAGTGCTGGAGCGTTCTGGCCGCCGGCCCCGATCCCTGGGCACTTCAACCGGCACGCCACGGCCCCATGCGGCCGCGCGGACGGCGGGACCGGCCCAGCAGAACTCAGGGCCGGTGCCGGAACGGGGCGAGCGTGGCGCGCACGAGGTCGGCGGCGCCCCAGTCGGGGTCGAACTGGGCGATCACAGCCAGGTGTTGGCGTAGCTGGAGGATCGGCATCCGTTCGCGCCAGTCGCGGTCGAGCCCGGTCAGCTCGGCGTACAGCTCGAAGAACACATGCGCCTCGGGCGGTGGCGCTGTCGTCCAGAGGTGGGCCAGGTCGACCTCGGCCCACGTGTACGACACGGCCGGGTCGATCAGCGCGGGCCGCCCGTCGGGCGTGGCCATGACGTTCAGCGCCCACAGGTCGCCGTGCGTCAGGCACGCGGGCCTGACCGGCAGCAGGTCGGGCAGCCGGTCGCACAGCCGCTCCAGCGCCGCCCGGTCTGCGGCGTCGAGCGCCTCCTGGACACGACGTTCGCCGAGCCAGCGCAGCAGACGGTGCTGGGCGAAGAACTCGAACCCGTCTTCTTCCCAGGTGTTGACCTGCCGGCGACGGCCCAGCCAGTTGTCCCGGTGCCACCCGAATCGGGGGTACCGCGTGGTGGTGTGCAGGTGGGCGAGCGCATGCGCGAGCTGCTCCCAGATGGCCTCGGTGCCCGGGCGGGGCTGCAGCACGGACAGCACGAGCAGGTCACGGTCCGCGAGGATGATCTCGGGGGTCGCGATGCCTCCCGCCTCGCGCAGCACGGTGAGCCCTTCGGCCTCTGCGGCGAAGGTGTCGTCCGACGGTGGCTCGCCGAACGCCTTGACGAACACCGACGTGCCGTCGATGCGGCGCGCGAGCCCCGCGGTCGCGGCGAGGCCTCCAGTGGCCGGCTCGACCGCGACGACGTCGGTCTGGTCGGCCGCGTGCAGGCGTTCGAGCAGGAAGGACGTCGCCTCTGTCACGGGTGTGCTCCTCTCTGCCGGTCACGCATCATGGCCATCAGGGCCGAGCCCGCGACGGCTCATTCGTTGAGCCTGGTTGGGACGCACACCCTCAACGCCGCCCTGTCGGCCGCCTGTCCGCGCGGACCTCTTATTGTCTGGGTGAACACCGATCAGACCAACTCGTCAACTGCCCCTTGGGGACGGTGCGATCCCGGACGGGCGCGGCGGGGCTGTCGCAGGCCGACGGCGACGCCGACTGTGACGAGCAGGGCACCGGTGACGTCGGCGGGGCCTGCCTGGCCGAGGCCGAGTGCGACGGTGGTGAGCAGTGCGCCTACCGGTACGAGGCCGGCGAAGAGGCCCGCACGGTCGGCTCCGAGGCGGCGCAGTGCGTCGTACCACAGGAAGAACGCGGCCGCGGTGACGATCGCGCCGAGGTAGCCGATGGCGGCGGCTTGGCCGGGTGTGGGCAGCCGCAGGGAGTCCGTACCGTCCAGGGCGAGGCCCGCGGCCAGCAGCATGGGTATGGAGAGAGCGGCGGGATAGGCGGCGACCCTCAGGGGGCCGAGTTTGGGCAGGAGCGGGACGGCCAGCAGGGAGAACGCCACCTCGCCGGCGAGTGCACCGAGGGACAGCAGGAGGCCCGTCACGCTGCCCGAGCCGAGGCCGGCGGCGACGGCGGTGCCGAGTGCCACCACGAGTGCGGCGCCGACGGTGCGGGGTGCGGGGCGCCGGCGTTCCATCAATGGGCCCACGAGGGCGAGCACGAGAGGGACGGCTCCGACCACGGCGGCGATCATGGCGGGCCCGGCGTGCCGGGTGGCTTCGACGAGGAAGACGTTGAACCCCGCCAGACCGGTGGCGGCCAGCGCGATCAGCAGCAGGACGTCACGTGCGGTCAGGCGCACGCGGGGCAGGCGCCGGTGGCCTACGACGGCCAGCAGGATCGCCGCGGCAAGCGCATAACGTAAGGCCTGTCCGGCGAAGACCGGGTAGTCGGCGATGGTGGCGGAGACCGCGGTCGAGGTGCCGACGAGCAACATCGCCGAGGCGGCGCCGACGGGGGCGGCGGAGGCTCTCATGCGGCGTGCTCCGGCAACGTCGAGGGGGCGGCCGAGGTGGCCAGGACCTTCCGCGTGACGCGTTCGGCGATGGCCGCGACCAGGGTCCGGGGGCGACGGGGTGTCAGGTGTGCGGTCAGGGCGTTGCCGAGTCCGGGGGCGACATAGCCGCGGTCGCGGTCCAGCGCGCGCAGCGCGGCGCGTACGACGGGCTCCGGGGTGGTCATGGAGCCGGTGACGGCCGCCCGGCGGGTGCCGATGGTGTCGAAGAAGGCGGTCTCGACCGGGCCGGGGCACAAGGTGAGCACGCGGATGCCACGCCGGCGGTACTCCTGACGCAGGGCGAGGCCGAAGTTCAGCACGAAGGCCTTGGCCGCACCGTAGACGGCGAAGTAGGGGGACGGCTGGAAGGCGGCGTTGGAAGCGACGTTGACGACCGAGCCGCGGCCGCGCTCCAGCATGCCGGGCAGCAGCTCATGGGTGAGGTCGACGAGTGCCACGACATTGACCATCAACTGGTCGTGGTCGCGGGCCCCGGGTATCTCCTCGAAGCGGCCGCAGGTCCCGAAGCCGGCGTTGTTGACCAACAGGTCGATGCTCAGCTCGCGGGCGGCCAACCGGCAGGCGCTGATCGAGGCGCTGGCCTCGTCCGCGGCCCGCCAGCTCGCCCAGGCGGTGGACGACGGCCGGCCGGACACCGCACCGCCGTTGGTGGCGATGCACCGGATCACGGCCAACGTGCTCCAGGTCAAAAGCGCCTGGGCGTTCGCCCTGGAGCTGCCGGCCGACCCGGAGGGCGAGGCCGCCGTCCTCCATCAGGACATCGCCCGCAGCTGCATCGCCGTGCTGAAGCGGGCCCAGGACGACAAGCTCATCGACGAAACGGCCGACCTCGACTGGGTGCGCCGGGTCTACTACGCGCTCATCGGGGAATCCCTGCACGGCAACGCGGACGGCGCCGACCCGGACACCCTCGCCACCCGCATCATCGACACCCTGCTGCACGGCGCCGGCCCACGCGCCTGACCCGAGAACCGCAGCCGATTAGTTGCAGTCAGCGACCTCGGCGCTCGACCTGGGAGGCGGACGCGGGCCCGGGCCCAGCACCGAGGCGGGCCGAGGTCGAGGTGCAACGCACGCGGAGACCTTCGGCGTGGAGGTGCTCCTCGGCGCGCACCACGGCGCTCAGGATGCCGCGTTCACCGGGCCCGTCGGACAGCTCCCAGCCGTGGACGCCCGCCGGCCGGCCTGATCGACTGGTCCGCGGCACAGGCGTCCGCTCCGGCTGCGGGCCTGCCGGAGCCGACGGCGCCGGCGCTCAGGCGGGGACGGCTTTGACCAGACCCACCACGCCGTCGTCCGGCGCATCGGGAAGCGGAGCGTACCCCTGCCCCTGATAGAGAGTCAGGTTGCGGTGGCTGGCAGCGCCGGTGGACAGGACGATACGCCGGCAGCCCTCCCCGGCCGACTCGGCCCGGGCCAGCAGCCACCGGCCCACGCCGAGTCCCCGCAGGTCGGGGGCGACGGCGAGCCGCCCGACGTGCAGGTCGGCTCCGATGCGACGCGTGCGGACCATCCCGAGCAGGCGCCCGTCCCGCCACAGTCCCGTCGTGTGCCAGTCGGCCAGCCAGGCGCGCACCTCGTCCGGCGACTCCTGGAGCGCCGGGATCGCCAGGGTGTCGTTGTCGAGCGCCTCCTCCATCCAGCAGCAGCGCTGAAGCACCGTCACCTCGGGGGCGTCGTCCGGGCCGAGACGCCGCGCGTACGAGCCGGGCAGCGGGCCCGCCACGGCGTCCGGGTGTGCGTGCTCACGTAGCGGGGCCAATGCCCGCGAGACCCGCACCAGTTCCGCCAGCAGCCCTTCGGCGGCGTCAGCATGACGCGCCGCGGGGGCGAAGCGGTCCTCCCGCATCGCGTCCGCGATCCGTATCGCGACGGTAGCCCCCAAGGGGACCAGGCGCAGGGTGGTCACCACCTGCTTGGCGTGCTGGACCGCGCGCGTGCCGGCCGAGGTGTGGCCGTAGCTGACGAAGCCGACCGGCTTCCAGGCCCATTCCGGGCCCAGGTAGTCGAGCGCGTTCTTCAGGGTCGCCGGCATTCCGTAGTTGTACTCCGGCGTCACGAAGACGAAGCCGTCCGCCCCGTCGACGATCCGGCTCCACCGGCGGGTGTGCTCGTGGTGGTGGACGCCGGTCGACGGGTGCTCCTCCTCGTCCAGGAAGGGCAGGCCCAGATCGCCGATGGCCAGGGGTACGAGGTCCGCGTCGAGCATGTCGGCGCTCGGCGCCAGCGTCTCGGTCAGCCACTCGCCGAAGGCGGGGCCGAGCGCGCCGGGGCGTGTGCTGCAGACCAGTACGACGATGCGAAGCCGTTTCGTTGTCATGGAAACGAAATTAGCCGGTAGGTTGATTACATGTCA
The DNA here is from genome assembly GCF_052068155.1 of Streptomyces sp. OZ13. Classification (NCBI taxonomy): domain Bacteria; kingdom Bacillati; phylum Actinomycetota; class Actinomycetes; order Kitasatosporales; family Streptomycetaceae; genus Streptomyces; species Streptomyces sp. OZ13. Next base: position 146,219 of record NZ_JBQHCZ010000020.1, read on the forward strand.
ACGAATGAGACGGACCCTTCGGTCCGCTGGCTCGCAGCCGACGAGGAGCGCGTCTGGCGGGCGTACCTCCGCATGGTGACCGCGGTGCAGGCCCGCACCGCGCAGGACCTGGCCGCGCACGGGTTGTCCGAGCCGGACTACGAGGTGCTCAGCACCCTGTCCGAGCGCGCCGAGGGCACCAGCACGCTGCGCGAACAGGCCGCCAAGATGGGGTGGTCGCGAAGCCGTCTGTCCCGCCACGCCACCCGCATGGAGGCGCGCGGACTCATCCGGCGCGCACCGGACCCCGCCGACGGAAGGGGCTGCCTCCTGGTCCTCACCGAGACGGGATGGGACACGCTCCGGGAAGCCGCCCCGAGCCATGTCGCTTCCGTGCGACGGCACTTCGTCGACCGGCTCGACCCTGAGGAACTGGCGGCGCTCGGCCGCATCGCGGAGAAGATCGCCGATGGTCCGTAGGGCGTCCGCGTTACCCGGACGGCCCCACCGGGCCGCCGACGGCGGCGAGCGGCCCGGCGAGTCCGCGGAGCCGGTCCGGGCCCACGGCTGCGCCGGCTGTCAGGCAACGTTCGCCCGGTAATCGTCTGGGGTGTCATGTGGTGCTGAGTGGTGCGCTCTCCTCAGGGTCGAGCCGGTGGTCCGCCCAGACGTAGCTTTCGGGAAGCAGGTCGGTGACGGGCACCGTTCGGAGGCCGCCGTTTGTCCCGACGATGACCTTGAGGGCTGGGAAGTAGTCAAGGAGCACCTGGCGGCAGCGGCCGCATGGGGGCACCACGCCTCGGTCGCGGTCCCCCACGGCGACGATGGTGTCCAGGTCATAGGCGCCCTGGGCGGCAGCGGTGCCGATGAGGACCAGCTCCGCGCAGGGGCCTCCGGTGAAGTGATATGCGTTCACCGCGGTGACGATCCGGCCGTCTCGGGCGCGGGCGGCAGCCGCCATGGTGTGGTTGTCGCCCCGGCAGCGTGTGGCCGCGACGTGGGCAGCTGCCCGGATCAGTTCGTGGTCGACATGGTCGGTCCGTGTGGTCATCTTCCCTGCCTTCTTGCACGGTCGGGCGACGTTGGCCCTGTCGACGACGGCGCGTAGGTGCCGGTCGTCGGCGTGGCGGTTTCGCCGGATGATGCAGCAGCAGATCATGCTGCCCTGTTCCTTGTGGCTGGCGTGGTCGGTGCCGTCGAGGGTGAAGTAGCGCAGGGCGGTGAGCTGGGCTTCGATGCGGTCGAGCCAGGAGCTGTTGGTCGGGGCCGTAGAGCCTGTCCCTGGCCAGGTCAAGGGCGGCGAACAGGTGCCGCACTGTGCCGTAGCGGTTGTAGGTCTTCAGACCTTCTCTGGGGTAGAGGTGTGGCGCGAGGCGGAGTTCGATGACCCGGTGCAGCTCAGCGCCGGTGTCGTTGATTGACATCCGGCACAACAGGTGTGGCGCCATCGCTGAATCGAGCGATAGCGCCTTGCCGTAGGGAGACTCACTTTGCTCACATGAGAAGGTGGCGCGAGGTGTCGGCCGGCGATCACAAGCCGTCGAAGCCCGCGAAGCCGGCGCCCCGGCCGGAACTCGCCGCCACCAGAAGGAGCGAACAGGCGGTCCGGGGTTGCCTGGGAGGCGGGCTTCCCGTGCCCCGGTCAGATGACGTTGACGGCGTCGAGGAAGCGGGCGGCGAGCTCGGTGTCGCCGGTGACCGTCACGTCGCTGTCGCGCCAGGAAGAGCGCTGCGTGCCCCAGTCGGGGAACGTCAGCGCGGGGGCGGTGACGTGCGCGGCGACCGCGCCGTTGGACGGGGCCAGGCCGCCTGCCGCATCGATCCACCAGGTCCCGCAGCCGGGGCCGGTGAGGGTCAGGGCGACGCGGGCGTCGAGCCCGGCGACTGGCGCCCGCGCGACCTGATTGCTCAATACGGCGATCATCCACGTCACGACCGCGCGCATGCGGTCCGCGTCGGTGGGCGGTGCTGGCCGGCCGAGCGCCGGGGCCATGTCGTGGCGCAGGTGCGTGTGATGGTCGAAGACGAGTGCGCCGCTGATCATCAGCGCCAGGGGGTGGCGGCCGAGTTCGGCCAGCGGAACCCGCACTCGGGCGGCGGGCGTGCGTCTGACGACGTCGAGGAGCATGGTGGCTCGCCGACTGGCGCGCTGGTACTCGGCCATCACCTTCGCGCGGCTCCAGTGGCGCCGTCGGTCGACGGGGTCTTCGTTGAGCTGTTCGAGGCTGCCGGCGAAGATCGTGCGCATTCCGGCGGGTGTGTAGAAGCTCCGCGCCGTCGCGCCGATGTGGGCGACGACATCGGCGATGCGCCATCCGGCCGCGGCGCTGGGCGCGGTCCATTCGACGTCGGTGAGGCTGCTGGTGAAGCCCAGCATCTCGGTGCGTTCGGCGCGCAGGGCGGCGGCCATGTTCGGCAGGTCGGCGGGGGGCAGGCGCCTGCTCATGTCGTCTTCTTCTCTGGTTGCGGGCCGGGGCGGCGGATCGCCTGTACGGCGGTGTCGTACAGGTCGAAGTGGTCGGCCTGTCCGCCCAGGCGCATCCACTCTTCTGTTGCTGCCTGAAGGCAGGTGATCGCCGCGGCCGCGATCGCGCGCGCCTGCAGGGCGCGGCGGTCGGAGTCGGGCAGTCGCGGCTCGATCAGCGGTGCGAGCAGGTCCTGCCAGCGGGCCTGCTTCTCGGCGTGGCCGGCGCGCAGGGATTCATTGCCGAACAGCAGCGTGATCATCTCGAGCCGGCGCTCCGCCGTGAGGTCCATCTCCTCGAGCACCTGGAAGGCAGCACGCAGCGACGTCCACGGATCCTCGTCGGCCGGGCGCTCGGCGAGCCGTGCGGCGATCAGTTCCCCCTGCTCGGACAGGCCGTTGAGGGCGAGGTCTTCCTTGCTGCGGAAGTAGTTGAACAGGGTCCGTTTGGAGACCCCCGCTGCGGCGGCGATCTCGTCGAGAGTCGTGTCGTCGTACCCCTTGGCGGCGAACAGTTCGAGGGCGGTTTTGGCGAGGAGCGCGCGAACCACCGAGCGGGTCTGCTCACGAAGAGGTGCCGGTTTCTGAGCCATGCACCGATGGTACATCTCTTCGCGAGATGCAATTGTTTGCACTCAGTGCAAGAGCGTGCGTAGAGTGCAGCATGAGCAAAATCGACTATCGCCGCCAGACCGTCATCGTCACCGGAGCCAGCTCCGGGCTCGGCGCGGAATTCGCCCGCCAGCTGGCCCGTCGCGGCGCGGATCTCGTACTCGTCGCCCGCCGAGCGGACCGGCTCAAGGACCTGGCCGGCGAACTCACACGCGCCCACCGCGTGACGGTGACCGTCGTCGCCCGCGACCTCGGCCTGCCCGACGCCGGCCGCACCCTGCGCGCCGAACTCGAATCCCGCGGCATCTACGCCACCGGCCTCGTCAACAACGCCGGCTTCGCCACCCACAACGCCCTCACCGACGAGGACCCGGACCGCCTGCAGAGCATGATCGCGCTGAACGTCAGCGCGCTGGTCGACCTCAGCCGCGCCTACATCGACCCGCTGACCTCGGCCGACACCGGCGTCCTGATCAACGTCGCGAGCCTGCTGGGCTTCCAGCCGACCCCGTACCTGAGCGTCTACGGCGCCACCAAAGCCTTCGTCCTCAGCTTCACCGAATCGCTGTGGGAGGAGACCCACGACACCGGTCTACGCGTCCTCGCCGTGTGCCCCGGCGCCACGAGGACCGAGTTCTACGACGTCGCCGGCAGCCAGTCGGCCGACTACGGCACGAAGCGAGCCACGCCCGCCCACGTCGTCAAGATGGCCCTCGACACGCTCGACCGCCGCTCCGCGCCCCCGTCGGTGATCACCAACGGCCGTAGGCTCGCCCTCGTCAGCAAGTTCCTGCCGCGCCGCCTGACCGTCCGGTTCATGGGCCGCATGGCCCGCCGTTGACCGGCGCCGCTCCTCCCCCGGGTCGGCTGCGGCACCGAGCGCGTCGACGAGCTCCACGGAGAACTCGCGCATGTCGTGGGTGGGCAGGTAGCGCGACGTCCAGCACCACGGTGCGGCCCTCGGGGGTGCGCATCATCTCCACGAACATGCGGCTGGTCGCGCCCATGACCGTGCTGTCCTGCTCGGCCCGGGCGGCCGTGGTCAGCACCAGGTCCTCGTCGCCGCAGGAGCCGCAGGCTGCTGGCCCTCCTCACCAGGTCAAACAACCGCTGGCCTCCCGAGCGGCGGGGTGCTGTCATGGGTAGGGAAGACGCGTTGACCAACCAGCAGGGCCGCGGGGCCGACGCGCCGCGCAACATCGCCCGGGCGCTCCGACCGCGGCCACCCGCCGCAAAAACGGAGGAGGCCGAGGCCATGCTGCACCGCCGCACGGTCGGTGACGTGATGACCGGGGAGGTCATCACCCTCCGCCCCAGTACACCGCTCCATGAGATCGCCGCTCTACTGGACGCGAACGACATCGTCGCGGCCCCCGTCATCGACGACGACGGCGCCCCCGTCGGGGTCGTGTCCGCCTCCGACGTGCTGCGGCACGAGACCGGCATGCCCGATCCGCAAGGGCAGGACGGGAACGACGAGCGCGCCTGGGGCAAGGCCCGGGCCCGGACCGCGGGCGCGCTCATGAGCAGCCCGGTCTTCACCGCGCGCGCCGACTGGACGATCCCCCGGGCCGCGCGGGAACTCCGCAGGCGGCACGTCAAGCAGTTGCCGGTGGTCGGCGAAGACGGGCTTCTCACCGGCATCGTCAGCCGTAGCGACCTGCTGAACGCCTTCATTCGCTCCGACGCCGAGATCCGCAATGAGGTCGAGCAGCACGTCTTGGGACGCATCCTCGGCCTGGACGAGGGCGCTGTCGCGGTCGAGGCCCGGGACGGCGTCGTCACCCTCCGGGGGAACGTCCCGAACCCGCGTCTCGTCCCGGTAATCGTAGGCCTCTGCCAGGGCGTCGACGGGGTCGTCGACGTGGACGCCCACCTCGCCGTCGCCCGGGCGCGCTAGTAGGACTCCGTTAGGTCTGTCTTGATCTTGATGTTGTGTGTGGCCTGCTGGGCAGGGGCTGGTGGCAGGTGGTGCAGATGCCGGTCCAGCACCTCAGGATGCCCTGGAGGGCGTCGAGGGTCTGGTAGAGGGTGAGCCCGGTGTGGTTGCTTTTGGGGCCAGCCGCTGTTCGGTAAGAAATGCGTGGGCGGCGGTCACGAGGGTGACGTGGTGGTGCCAGCCGGGCCAGGACCGGCCTTCGAAGTCACGTCCGCGCGGACGGCCAGCACGTAGGCGATTCCCCGCTGGGCCAGGCCGGCCCGCAGGTGGGCATTGGTGCCGTAGGCCGCATCGGCCACGACCACGGGCGGCCGCATGCCCCAGCCGGCCAGCTCATCGAGCATGTCCAGCGCCAGCCGCCACTTCTCACGGTGCGTGACCTCGGACGGAACCCGGGCAAGGGCCCGGCGGTAGGTGTCCGCCGCCCACTCCTTGGGCAGGAACAGCCGCCACTGCAGCGGGCAGGAGGCGGTGTCACTGGCGGCGTGGACGCTGACCGCGACCTGACAGTTGGCGCGTTTACCCAGGGCCCCGCAATACTGCGGGGCCACGGCGACCGACATCCTTCCCTCCTTGGGCACCGACACGTCGCCGATCACCCAGGCCGTCGGGACGACCAGCGGCAGCATCCTCTCCGCGATCCGCCGCTGCACCGGCACCGGGTCCCAGGTGGACTGGTTCACGAACTGCTGCAGGTTCTGTTCGTTGCCGTCCGGCAGCCTCGAGGCCATGGCCTGGACCGACTTGCGGCGGCCGTCCAGCATCAGCCCCCGCAGGTAGCAGTCGCCCTTGGCCCGCTGGTCCTTGCGCGGCACCGACGCGAACACATCAGCCACATACAACGCCAACTTCGCCCGGACCCGGCTCACTTCATATGCGCCCATCCACCCAACATGCCCAAGAACAGGCCGAACCCAAAGACCTAACGGAGTCCCACTTACTGATCGTTTCAGAATGAGGTTCGGAGTCGTCTCAAGCAGATGATGCTGCAGGCGAGTTGGAGCAGGCTGAGGTGG
>NZ_JBQHCZ010000021.1:0-137068 GCF_052068155.1 Streptomyces sp. OZ13
ACCACACATGGCAGACGACTACATCGGCGTCAGCTTCAGCACCCTGCGCGAAGCCGCCGGCGAACTCGAGGACATCCAGGTCGTCACCACCGGCCACGCCAACTACGCAGAGGCCCACCGCGCCGTCCTGCGCGGCTGGGGAGCCGCCTGATGGGCACGCCTGTCCCCGAGCCTGCGCCGTCGACCACACCTCCGGCCGGTGAGGCCACTCCTGGCCCTCCGCAGGTCCCCGACCCGGAACCATCGCTCCACGCCCGGGAAGACCCACCGCCGCCCGTAGCAAGAGAGTGGGACGGACGTCCGAGTGCCAGGCGCCGTAGGTGGGAGCGTGATCAGCTCAGGCCGACCGCACCCGACGCAAATGGCGCGTTCGAGATCAGGACCGGACACGTCTATTACACGTCGGCACTCGTTCGGGACGAACAATTCAATTTTCACAAAGCCGCTCTGAACCTGGTCGATGGCGTCGGTGGATGGAGCCAGACGCAGGTGGCAGGACGTGGCCACGGCGCAGACGCATTTGCCGATGCGTACGCAGACATGGCGGAACGCTTCCTGAACCTCTGGTCGAAGTGCATCGACAGCATTGGCGGTGTCGCGGTCGGCCTCACGGAGACGGCAAACAACTATGTGCGGGCTGACTGGGCCTCACGCCAATCCAATCGTCGGCATCAGATCGAAGCACCTCCCCTCCGGACTCCGCCCATAGGGGTCGGCCATGTTACGTACGGACCCGCATCTTCGATCAAGTGGACCGGCACCGGAGATGCCAGTGGCCCATTGCTGGCGTGGGTTGGCAACGGACCTGACTGGCTGGCTGAGCAGATCGACGAGGCCGTGGAGCACGTACTGCGACTGGGTAAGACGGTTGAGGTCACGCCCGGGCCTTGGACCGACGAACTCCGTGCAATAGGAAACGCCTGGGAATCGGCAGGTAAAGAGGCGAGAAAGTCCGCCGGTGGTTTCCGCGACGCCATCTCGTACCTTACCCACAACAGTCATAGCGAATGGCAAGGGGCGATGAATGCCTTCTGTCAGTCGATTTGGGGCACGACGGCATGGGGACAACGCCGCGACGAGACCGGCGAGACGGTACCCAAAGGTTCATCAGACGGCAGAGACTGGCGAACCAATCCTCGGATTCCCTCGGAGAACCGGCGACCCATCATTGAGGTCCTGGAGAAAACCGGAAAATCCGTCCGGGATGCCTTCCATGAAGCTGCCGATGCCGCGGACAAGTCGACTGCGACAACTTCGCGACTTGCGAAAGAGGCTGCGGACGCCACCCTGAAGGACCTTACGATCGGACTCGACCTCGGAGAATTGACCCGCCTCGGCGCAACACTGGCCTTCGGTGAAATAACTGCTACCTTTGCCTCGCACATGGACAAGGCTGGTGCCGATGCGGCAGTGGACGCGCAACATTTAGCATTCCATAATGCGGCCACATCTATACGGGCACTTTTGCCGGAGCTGGATGAGGCACTCCTGAGCGCACCGACTTTCGAGGCGGAGGCGGCCCGAGCTCGAGCATTCGGCGCCCGCGCCATGGACGAATTCAGACCGCGTCACCGCTGGACCAAGGAGGGGCACACCAGCCTGGGGATCTACCAGATCGACCTGGCTTCCTCTGAATGGATGGAGAACTCCCATACCGTCAACAAGCATGTCGGCCTGACCGACGAACAGCTTGCCCAGCGCCTTAGGGATGACCTTAAGAAAGGTCCTCGCCCTGGTACAGAATGGGAATACGGCCAGCCAATACCTGCCAGAGCTTCGACCTTTACCGACATGGATGCCGCTCAGCGCCACACGCAATACAATATAGACAGAAATGCAGATATAATCAAGAAGTGGATCGAGTCGGAACCCGCACCGGGCGCTCGACTGGATATCGCCGTGGACCACCCCGCCGACCCGGAAGAAAGTAGCGGGCGTGCCATCGACAAGGAGGCGATGAAGGCAGAACCGTTTCCGTCCGGCCAAGCCAGGGATGTTAAAGGAATTGAAAGCCGCCTTGTGTACAATGAAGACCTTGATCCTCCTTTCACCGTCCTGACATCCATGCCGATGGACCCCGGCAAGGGGAAAGATAGACAGTGAGTACCTAGGCTTCTGGAAGGAGGGCGCTCGTGAATGAAGTTGGACGCGGCGCCTGGACGGCTGCACTGCAACTTTTCACTGACTCCTACACCGTGGTCGCAGTCAGCGCTCGAATTCACGCGGACTGGCGGTACGATGCAGTCGCCACGCTTCGGCGTGAGCGGAATGACCCCCGCGGTTGGGAGGCAATGTGGTGGGACGAGTACGACCACACTCCTGACCGCCCTTTCTTTCCTTTCCGTCCGACAGATGCTGCGTCCTTTGACAGTGGCCTGGCGGAGATCACCGAGAAATCAGCGGCCACGCTCCTTGTTTCTATGTCCGCCGACTCGTTTCGGGTATCGCGAATTGACGACTTCTCGCACAAGAGAAGTGCTTTGCTGGAACAGGCGCGAACGCTTCTTTCTAGATTCGGAAGCCAGGGTACTTTCTATACCAATTCTGGCTACGCGCGCGACGCCGCAGACCACGATTTCTTCGAATCAGCCGCATGGGTCAATCCTTACAGTGAGCATCCATTTGATTTGGGACTCGTCGCTCTGACGGACGACGAAGTGGGCATTTTCTGGTCCTTCGACGCGAGCTGACAGGCGAACTCAAACATGCGCACCAGAACCGCCACCTATCCCGACCGGGAGACCGCCCAGTGGGCGACCCAGCAGGTCGTGACCGTCAACGAGCAGGCCGTCCACCGCTGGCTGGCCCAGTCGACCCGGCAGAGGCTGACCGTCGAGGCCGCCTGGCCGTCCCGCCCGGAGCCCGTAGGGCGCGTCCTGCTCCAGGCGATGATGCTCGTCGGCCGGCAGCCGGTCGACGTCCGCGCGGCCCGCGTGATCCTCAAGCGCGACGAGGCCGGTCCGCACGGCTTCACCGTCCACGCCACCTTCCCGATCTACCTCTGAAGGCCCCACCCTTGTCCCTGAAGCCACGCGAACACGACCGCAAGTACGGCGAGCTGGACCACGTCGTCCGCGCCTACCTCGGCCACAGGGCCGACACCGGCCAGGCCCCGCCGCCGGCCACCCCGCAGACCCGCTGGGAGTGGCACGCCCGCTTCCCCGAACTCGCCCAGTTCCTCGGCGGCTGGTTCTCCCAGGACATGCCGGACGAGTTCGAGGACCACGACGCCGCGGTCCAGGACTATCTGGACACCACTGACAGCGGCCTGGTCGCCCAACTGACCGGCGAGGTCCACGACCTGCTCACGCTGCCCCTGGACGAGACCGACTACGCCCTGGCCGTCACCGAACTCGGCATGGAGGTCGACCCACCCGCGCCGTACACCCTCGGCGCCTGGCTCGTGGTCCTGGCCGGGCAGCTGCGCAGCACCTGACCCCAGGACAGACGAGGGCGCCCGGTCCCTGAACCACGGACCGGGCGCCCTCGTTCGTGCGTGCAGGTCAGGAGTTCGTCGGCGTGCCCGCGAGGATCGTCGGTTCCAGTTCCTCGTAGTGGCGGCGCTGGGTCGCCGCGTCGTTGTCGTAGAGGACGGTCGCCAGCCAGCCGGCGAGGAAGCCGAGTGGGATGGAGACCAGGCCGGCCGTGGTGTACGGGAACCAGTTGAAGTCCTGGTCGGGGAAGACGGACTGCGGTGATCCGGACACCAGGTTGCTCCCACTCGTCAGGACGAGCGCGGAGACGGTTCCCACGATGAGCGTGGCGAGCAGCCCCGTACGGGTGTAGCGGCGCCAGAAGAGGGTGTAGACGAGGGCGGGTGCGACGGCGGACGCGCCGATGCAGAAGGACAGGGTCAGCAGGGCCTGAAGGTTCAGGTGCCTGGCGCCGGCGGCGATCGCGATGGCGACCAGGCCGACGCCCGCCGCGGCGGACCTGGCGATGGCCATCTCGGTGCGGTCGGTGAGCCTGGCTTCGCGCAGGCCGTGCGCGATCAGGTCGTGGGCCAGGGTGTTGGCGCAGGCCAGGGTGATTCCGGCGACCGACGCGAGCAGCGTGAGGAAGATCGCGGTGGCCACGGCGGTGAACACCAGCGTCTCGACGGTGTTCGGGTCGGGGCCCAGGACGGCCTGGCTGACCATCAGGAACGCGGTCTTGCCCTGCGGGTCCCCGGCGGCGAGTTCCTTGTGCCCGACGAGCGCGGCCGCGCCGAAGCCGATCACGGCGATCAGGAGGCAGGTGACGACGACGATCGACACGGCCCAGGACATGGAGCGCCGCACGGCCCTCGCGTTGCGGGCGGTGAACATGCGCATCGTGATGTGGGGCAGTACCGCCGCGCCGAGCACGACGGTCAGCTGGGTGCTGATCATGTCGATCTCGTCGCCGGCGAACTGGAGTCCGGGGGTGAGGTACGCGTCCTTCAGCCCGCTGCCTTCCTTGGCGGCGTCGAGCAGCACGGGCGGGCTGAAGTCGAAGCGGTCGAGGATCAGTACGGCGATGACGGTGGCCGCGCCGAGCAGGACGACGGTCTTGACGATCTGGATGAAGGCGGTGCCCTTCATGCCGCCGATCGCCGCGTACGTGATCATCAGCAGGCCGAGGAACACGATCGCCCCGGTCTTGAAGCCGTCGGCGTGGAAGCCGAGGACGACGGCGAGCAGGTCGCCCGCGCCGGCAAGCTGGAAGATGACCAGGGGCAGCAGCGCGGTGAGGGTGACCGCCGCCACGGTGATCCGCACGACGGGGCCGGGTGCGCGGCGGCCGAAGACGTCGCCCATGGTGAACCGGCCCGCGTTGCGCAGGGGTTCGGCGAGCAGGAACATCATCAGGACCAGCGACAGCACGGTGCTCAGGGTGAGGGTCATGCCGTCGTACCCGAGGAGCGCGATGATGCCGATGGTGCCGAGCACGGTTCCGGCGGAGATGTAGTCGCCCGCGATGGCGAGTCCGCTCTGCATAGGGGACAGGGAGCGGTAGCCGGTGTAGAACTCGCCGAGGTCGTCCCGGTCGGGTCCGGTCATGACGCACAGCAGGAGCGTCACGGTGATGACCGCGATGAACGCCATGAGGGACATGGTCTGGGCATCGGAGCTGAACCCGTTCATGCGCGCGCACCTCCCATCGGATGGCGTCCGTCGTGCGGGGCCGTCCGCTCGGAGCGTTCCCTGACGGAGGCGACCAGTGGGTCGACGCGCCTGCGTGCGATCCGTTCGTAGACGGCGATCGCGGCGAGCGCCACGGGCAGTTGGACGAGTCCCAGCACCAGTCCGGTGGTGAGGCCGCCGCTGACCTCGCCGGTCATCATCGAGGGGGCGTACGCGGACAGGAGCAGGAAGAGGACGAAGTAGCCGAGGGCGGTGAACGTCGAGACGCGCCGCAGCCTGCGGTAGGCCGAGCCGAGGCTTTGCAGTTCGCGGCCGTGCCCGTCGTCGGCCGGGTGGTGCTGTGCGCCCTGCGGCCGGTCCCAGGGCTGCGGTTCGAAGCCCCATGCCGGGTCCGCCGCCTCCTGGCGGTGCCGGCCGGGGGTACGCGGCTGCGGCGGCGGATCAGGGAAGAGCTGGTGGTGGTACGACATCGTCTTGCTCCTTGCCGCCCCGAGGGGGGCGGGTGGCGCTGGTGGTCCGCGTACGTTACTCACGGGTATGGCGATGGCGTAAGACCTTCCCGACCAACGGGTATGTCAGTTCGGTGACGATCCTGTGCAGGAGCGAACGGACCGGCGGTAACCCGCGGTGAAACGTCGCCCTTGACCCTGATGGCCGGAAATCGCCTGCGCCGTCACGGGGGAGGGCACTACGCCGCGACCGCCGCCTCGACACCCACGCAAAGGCCGACGCCGTGTGCCGCGGACGCGAGACCGCCGTGCGGGCGGCGCGCGGTCAGTCCGCGTCCGGCCGGACCGGGAACCGCTTCGGCGCCATGAGGACCAGGACCAGCAGCGCGGCCCCCGCCGCTGCCGCCGCCCCCAGGTAGACGTGGTCGACCGCGGCGTCCACCGCCCGCCGCAGGCCGTCGGCGGCGTCGGTCGTCAGCGTGCCCGGGTGCTCCAGGGCGTGGGACACGGAGTCGAGGCTGCCGCCGCCGAGGCGGGCCAGCAGGACCGCGTTGGCGACCGCGCCGAACAGGGCCGCGCCCATGGACTGGCCGACCTGGCGGCAGAAAAGCACGGACGCGGTCGTGGTGCCGCGCTCCGACCAGCCGACGGTGGACTGCACCCCGACGATCAGGGGGAGTTGGAACAGGCCGAGCGCCGCGCCGAGCAGCAGCATCGCGAGAGCCGGCTGCCACGGCTCGCCGGGGAACGGCAGCAGCGGGAAGGACAACAGGACGAGCATGGCCCCGGCGATGCCGAGGATCGCCGTCAGCCGGAACCCGATGCGGTTGTAGACCCGGTCGGACAAGGCGGCGCTGACCGGCCAGCTCAGCGTCATCACCGACAGGACGAATCCCGCGGCGATCGGGCCGAGGCCGAGCACGGACTGGGCGTAGGTGGGCAGGAAGACGGTCGGTGCGACCATCAGCAGGCCCAGCGCGCCGAGCGCCAGGTTCACCGCGGCGATGGTGCGGCGACGCCAGACCCAGCCCGGGATGATCGGTTCCGCAGCGCGGCGTTCGACGACGACGGTGACCGCGACCAGGACGGCGCCCCCGCCGAACAGCGCCAACGAGGGCGCGGAGAGCCAGGGCCACGCGGTGCCGCCCTGGACGAGCGCGGTGAGGAGCAGGGCGCCCGTCGCGAAGACGCACAGCGCCCCGGCCCAGTCGACGCGGGGGCGGGATGCGGGGGCGGGGCGGGCCGGTTCCACGAAGTAGCGGGCGACGAGGAAGAGCGCGACCGCGCCGACCGGCAGATTGACGAGGAAGATCCAGCGCCAGTCCGCGTAACCGGCGAGCAGCCCGCCGACCGCGGGGCCGGCCACGGCCGCCGTCGCCCAGACCGTCGACAGCCGGGCCTGGATCCTGGGGCGTTCCTTCAGCGGGTAGAGGTCCGCGGCGATGGTCTGCACCGTGCCCTGGAGCGCCCCGCCGCCGAGGCCCTGGACGACGCGGAAGGCGATGAGCGCGGCCATGTTCCAGGCGACGGCGCACAGCAGGGAGCCCAGCAGGAACAGGATGATGCCGGCGACGAGGACGGGCTTGCGGCCGAAGGTGTCGGAGAGCTTGCCGTACACGGGGAGGGTGACGGTGACGGCGAGGAGGTAGCCGGAGAAGAGCCAGGAGAAGACGGCGAAGCCGCCCAGGTCTCCGACGATCTGGGGCACGGCGGTCGAGACGACCGTCCCGTCGAGCGCGGCCAGCGCCATGCCCAGCATGAGTGCCGCGACGACGGGGGCCCGTCCGCGGGGTGCGGCCGGGACCGCCTCAGCTCCGGACAGGCGTTCCGTGCGGCCGGTGCTCCCCATCGCTGCCCCAAGTCCTTTCCGCATGCATCTATTTCCTGGGACACCTTCTCACTTGAGGCTGACGCAGGGGGAGGGTGCAGTCTCGTCGTACGCCGGGTCCACCCGTCGGTGGAGTCCCCCTAGGGGCTCCTCCTTACTTCTGCCGGGGGGACGTTCGTCCCGGCGGACGACGTGGAGGCCCGGTCCCGTTCCTTAACTTGTTCTTACGGCCGCAGCGGAGGCCCGCAGCCGACGCAGTTCCGCCGGGGGTGGGGAAAACCCCCGGACCAAGACTGCGCTGCGCACCAGCGCGCCGGACCACTTCCGTCGGAAGACTCGACACATACCCGCGGCGACGCCGTTCGCCGGAACCAGACCGCAGATTTCCCCAGAGCTAGGAGACCTACCGTGACTACGGCTGTAACCACCCCCGCACCCGGGGAGACCGGAGGGCGCACGGCCGTCGCCGCACGGGGGCGGCAGGTCGTCAAGGCGTACGGCGCCGGGGAGACCCGTGTCGTCGCGCTCGATCACGTTGATGTGGACATCGCCCGCGGGCAGTTCACGGCCATCATGGGCCCGTCGGGCTCCGGCAAGTCGACCCTCATGCACTGTCTGGCCGGTCTCGACACCGTCACCTCGGGGCAGATCTTCCTCGACGACACCGAGATCACCGGCCTGAAGGACAAGAAGCTCACCCAGCTGCGCCGGGACCGGATCGGCTTCATCTTCCAGGCGTTCAACCTGCTGCCGACGCTGAACGCCCTGGAGAACATCACCCTCCCCATGGACATCGCCGGCCGCAAGCCCGACGCAGCCTGGCTGAACCGGGTCGTGGAGACGGTCGGACTGGGCGAGCGCCTCAAGCACCGGCCCACCGAGCTCTCCGGGGGCCAGCAGCAGCGCGTCGCCGTCGCCCGCGCCCTCGCCGCCCGGCCCGAGATCATCTTCGGTGACGAGCCCACCGGGAACCTGGACTCGCGGGCGGGAGCCGAAGTGCTCGGCTTCCTCCGTACGTCGGTCGACGAGCTGGGCCAGACCATCGTGATGGTCACGCACGACCCGGTCGCCGCCTCCTACGCGGACCGCGTGCTGTACCTCGCCGACGGACGCATCGTCGACGAGATGCTCCGGCCGACCGCGGAGGCCGTCCTCGACCGCATGAAGGACTTCGACGCGCGCGGGCGGACGTCATGACCGTCTTCAGGACCTCTCTGCGCAACTTCTTCGCGCACAAGGGGCGTATGGCCCTCTCGGCCGTCGCGGTGCTGCTGTCGGTGGCCTTCGTGTCGGGCACGCTCGTGTTCACCGACACCATGAACACCACGTTCGACAAGCTCTTCGCCGTCTCCTCCGCGGACGTGACCGTCAGCCCCAAGGGCGCCGAGGACACGGAGGCCCCGGCGACCGGCAGGCCGGAGTCGCTGCCCGCGTCCCTCGTCGACGAGGTCGGCAAGGTCGAGGGCGTGAAGTCCGCCGAGGGCGCCGTGTCCAGCATGAGCGTCACCGTCGTCGACTCCGAGAACAAGAACATGGGCTCCACGACCGGCGCCCCGACGATCGCGGCCAACTGGACCAAGAACGACCTCAAGTCGATGGAGATCGCCTCGGGCCACGCCCCCCGCGGCCCCACCGAGGTCATGGTCGACGCCGACACGGCCGACAAGCACAAGCTGAAGCTGGGCGACGAGCTGCGGACCATCGCCGTCACCGGAGACTTCACCGCGAAGATCACCGGCATCGCGTCCTTCAAGGTCACCAACCCCGGTGCCGCCGTCGTCTTCTACGACACCGCCACCGCTCAGCGTGAACTGCTGGGCAAAGAGGGGTTGTTCACCAACGTCATGGTCGTCGCCGACGAGGGCGTCAGCGACGAGGCGCTGAAGAGGAACCTGGCTTCCGCGCTGGAGCAGCCGTACAAGCTGCAGACCGCCGAGGAAGCGGCGGACGCCGGTCGCGAGGAGGTCGGCTCGTTCCTCGACGTGATGAAGTACGCGATGCTCGGCTTCGCCGGGATCGCCTTCCTCGTCGGCATCTTCCTGATCGTCAACACCTTCTCGATGCTGGTCGCCCAGCGCACCCGGGAGATCGGCCTGATGCGCGCCATCGGGTCGAGCCGCAAGCAGGTCAACCGCTCCGTGCTCATCGAGGCGCTGCTGCTGGGCCTGGTCGGCTCGATCGCCGGTGTGGCCGCCGGTGTGGGGCTGGCCGTCGGGCTGATGAAGATGATGTCCGCGGTCGGCATGAACCTCTCCACCGACGATCTGACCGTCAAGTGGACGACCCCGGTGGTCGGCATGGTGCTCGGCATCGTCGTCACCGTCCTCGCCGCCTACATCCCGGCGCGCCGTGCCGGCAAGGTCTCGCCCATGGCGGCGCTGCGCGACTCGGGCATGCCGGCCGACGGCAGGGCCGGATGGATCCGCGGTGGCATCGGCCTCGTGCTCACCGGCGCCGGCGCCGCGGCTCTGCTGGTCGCCACGCAGGCGGAGAAGGCGAGCGAGGGGTCGATGTTCCTCGGCCTCGGTGTGGTGCTGTCCCTGATCGGCTTCGTCGTGGTCGGCCCGCTCCTGGCGGGCGGTGTGGTGCGGGTGATCAGCGCCCTGGTGCTGCGGATGTTCGGCCCGGTGGGCCGGATGGCCGAGCGCAACGCGCTGCGCAACCCGCGCCGTACGGGAGCGACCGGCGCCGCCCTGATGATCGGCCTCGCCCTGGTGGCCTGCCTGTCGGTGGTCGGCTCCTCGATGGTGGCCTCGGCGACGGAGGAACTCGACAAGTCGGTGGGCGCCGACTTCATCGTGCAGTCCGCCACCATGGGCCCGATCGTGCCGCAGGCGCAGGAGGCCCTGAAGAAGACGCCGGGCCTCGAGCACGTCACCGAGTACAAGGGCGTCGACGCGAAGATCACCGCCCCCGACGGTACGGCGGAGGACCTGCAACTGGTCGCCGCGGACCCGACGTACGCCGAGGACCTGCGCCGCGAGACGGTGGCGGGCGAGCTCTCCGCCGCGTACGGCAAGGACGCGATGTCCGTCGGCAGCGACTACGCGGAGAAGCGCGGCGTGAAGGTCGGCGACACGATCAAGGTCGACTTCAAGAACGGCAGCCCCGCCGATCTGAAGGTCGCCGCGATCACCTCCGACGACACCAACGTCGACAAGGGCGCGATGTACCTGAACATCACGACCGCCGCGCAGTACGTCCCGGCCGAGAAGATGCCCGAGAACATGATCATGTTCGCCAAGGCGGTCGACGGCCAGGAGAAGGAGGCGTACACCGCGCTGAAGAAGTCGCTCGCCGAGTACCCGCAGTACAAGGTGCAGAACCAGACCGACTTCAAGCAGGACCTGAAGGACCAGATCGGACAGCTGCTCAACATCGTCTACGGCCTGCTGGCGCTCGCGATCATCGTCGCGATCCTCGGCGTGGTGAACACCCTGGCCCTGTCGGTGGTCGAGCGGACCAGGGAGATCGGCCTGATGCGGGCCATCGGCCTCTCGCGCCGCCAGCTGCGCCGCATGATCCGCCTCGAGTCGGTGGTCATCGCCCTCTTCGGAGCGCTGCTCGGACTCGGCCTGGGCATGGGCTGGGGCACCTCCGCCCAGCAGCTGCTGGCGCTGGAGGGACTGGGCGTCCTGGAGATCCCGTGGCCGACGATCATCACGGTCTTCGTGGGCTCGGCGTTCGTGGGCCTGTTCGCGGCCCTGGTGCCGGCCTTCCGGGCGGGCCGGATGAACGTCCTGAACGCGATCGCGACGGAGTAGCGGCCACCGGTGGGACGGGTACGGGGGTCCGGTCCCACCCGCACACCGAACGGCCCCGGGTGTCCGCCAAGGACGCCCGGGGCCTTCCCGCTGCCTTCGCGCTGCCGGGAGCGCGGGACGCCGGAGGGAAGCCGTTCGCTCGCGCGAGTGACATCGGCAGGACGTAGTCTGGAGACCCCCGGCCCGTACGACGTGTCGGGCGCATCGCGTTGTCCACCCCCTTGCTCCCTGGACGGAACCCCTTCATGAGCCTGCACGGTCTGCTGGACGCCGTCGTACGTGACCCGGCGCTCGCCGAAGCGGTCAAGGCGGCCGGCGACGGCCGCCGTACGCACGTGGACCTGGTGGGGCCGCCCGCGGCGCGGCCCTTCGCCGTGGCCGCCCTGGCCCGCGACGCCGGCCGCACCGTGCTGGCCGTCACCGCCACCGGCCGGGAGGCCGAGGACCTGGCCGCCGCGCTGCGGTCGCTGCTGCCGGGCGAGGGCGTCGTCGAGTACCCGGCGTGGGAGACGCTTCCGCACGAGCGGCTGTCGCCCCGCTCCGACACCGTCGGCCGCCGCCTGGCCGTGCTGCGCCGCCTCGCCCACCCGTCCTCCGACGACCCGGCGGCAGGGCCCGTCCAGGTCGTGGTCGCGCCCGTACGGTCCGTGCTCCAGCCGCAGGTCAAAGGGCTGGGCGACCTTGAGCCCGTGGCGCTGCGCACCGGGCAGCAGGCCGATCTGAACGAGGTCGTCGAAGGGCTTGCCGCGGCCGCCTACTCGCGGGTGGAACTGGTCGAGAAGCGCGGCGAGTTCGCCGTGCGCGGCGGGATCCTGGACGTCTTCCCGCCGACCGAGGAGCACCCCCTTCGGGTGGAGTTCTGGGGCGACGACGTCGAGGAGATCCGCTACTTCAAGGTCGCCGACCAGCGCTCCCTGGAGGTCGCGGAGCACGGACTGTGGGCCCCGCCCTGCCGCGAGCTGCTGCTGACCGCCGAGGTGCGGCAGCGGGCGGCCGCCCTCGCGGAGGCCCACCCCGAGCTGGGCGAACTGCTCGGCAAGATCGCCGAGGGCATCGCCGTGGAGGGCATGGAGTCCCTCGCGCCGGTCCTCGTCGACGACATGGAGCTGCTGCTGGACGTGCTGCCGCAGGGCTCGATGGCCGTGGTGTGCGACCCGGAGCGGGTGCGGACACGGGCGGCGGACCTGGTGGCGACGTCGCAGGAGTTCCTCCAGGCGTCGTGGGCCGCCACGGCGGGCGGAGGCGAGGCCCCGATCGACGTCGGTGCGGCCTCGCTGTGGGGCATCGCGGACGTGCGGGACCGGGCGCGCGAGCTGGGGATGATGTGGTGGTCCGTGTCCCCGTTCGCGGCGGACGCCTCCGACCAGGAGGACGACACCGTCAAGCTCGGCATGCACGCCCCGGACACGTACCGCGGTGACACCGCCCGCGCGCTCGCCGACACCAAGGGCTGGCTCGCCGACGGCTGGCGCACCGTGTTCGTGACGGAGGCGCACGGCCCGGCCTCCCGCACGGTGGAGGTGCTGGGGAGCGAGGGCATCGCGGCACGGCTGGACGCCGACCTGGCCGAGATCACGCCGTCGGTCGTCCACGTCGCCTGCGGTTCCATCGACTACGGCTTCGTCGACCCGGGGCTCAAGCTCGCGGTCCTCACCGAGACCGACCTGACCGGCCAGAAGGCGGCCGGCAAGGACGGTCAGCGGATGCCGACCAGACGCCGCAAGACGATCGACCCGCTGACCCTCGAGGCCGGCGACTACATCGTCCACGAGCAGCACGGCGTGGGCCGCTACCTGGAGATGGTGCAGCGCACGGTCCAGGGCGCGACCCGCGAGTACCTGCTCGTCGAGTACGCCCCCGCCAAGCGCGGCCAGCCCGGTGACCGCCTCTACATCCCCACCGACCAGTTGGAGCAGGTCACCAAGTACGTCGGCGGTGAGGCCCCGACGCTGCACCGGCTCGGCGGCGCTGACTGGACGAAGACCAAGGCGCGCGCGAAGAAGGCGGTCAAGGAGATCGCTGCGGACCTGATCAAGCTGTACTCGGCGCGGATGGCCGCCCCCGGCCATGCCTTCGGCCCGGACACCCCGTGGCAGCGGGAGCTGGAGGACGCCTTCCCCTACGTGGAGACCCCCGACCAGCTCTCCACGATCGCCGAGGTCAAGGAGGACATGGAGAAGACGGTCCCGATGGACCGGCTGATCTGCGGCGACGTCGGCTACGGCAAGACGGAGATCGCGGTCCGTGCCGCCTTCAAGGCGGTCCAGGACGGCAAGCAGGTCGCCGTCCTCGTCCCCACGACACTCCTCGTCCAGCAGCACTTCGGGACCTTCTCCGAGCGGTACTCCCAGTTCCCCGTGGTCACCCGGGCGTTGTCGCGTTTCCAGTCGGACGCCGACGCGAAGGCGACCCTCGAAGGGCTCCGGGACGGCTCGGTCGACATCGTGATCGGCACACACCGCCTCTTCTCCTCCGAGACCAAGTTCAAGGACCTCGGTCTCGTCATCGTCGACGAGGAACAGCGCTTCGGTGTCGAGCACAAGGAGCAGCTGAAGAAGCTGCGGGCCGACGTGGACGTCCTGACCATGTCCGCCACACCCATCCCCCGCACGCTGGAGATGGCGGTGACCGGCATCCGCGAGATGTCGACGATCACCACCCCGCCGGAGGAGCGGCACCCGGTGCTCACCTTCGTCGGCCCGTACGAGGAGAAGCAGATCGGCGCCGCCGTACGGCGTGAACTGCTGCGCGAGGGCCAGGTCTTCTACATCCACAACCGTGTCGAGTCGATCGACAGGGCCGCGGCCCGGCTGCGCGAGATCGTCCCCGAGGCGCGCATCGCCACCGCGCACGGCCAGATGTCGGAGTCGGCGCTGGAGCAGGTCGTCGTGGACTTCTGGGAGAAGAAGTTCGACGTGCTGGTCTCCACGACGATCGTCGAGTCCGGTATCGACATCGCCAACGCCAACACCCTCATCGTGGAGCGCGGCGACAACTTCGGCCTCTCGCAGCTGCATCAGTTGCGCGGCCGGGTCGGGCGGAGCCGGGAGCGGGGGTACGCCTACTTCCTCTACCCGCCGGAGAAGCCGCTCACGGAGACCGCGCACGAGCGTCTCGCCACGATCGCCCAGCACACCGAGATGGGCGCGGGCATGTACGTCGCGATGAAGGACCTCGAGATCCGCGGTGCCGGCAACCTGCTCGGCGGCGAGCAGTCCGGCCACATCGCCGGCGTCGGCTTCGACCTGTACGTCCGCATGGTCGGCGAGGCGGTGGCCGACTACCGCGCCTCGCTGGAGGGCGGCGTGGAGGAGGAGCCCCCGCTCGAGGTCAAGATCGAGCTCCCCGTCGACGCGCACGTCCCGCACGACTACGCTCCCGGCGAGCGGCTGCGGCTCCAGGCGTACCGGGCGATCGCCTCCGCTAACTCGGAGGAGGACATCAAGGCGGTCCGCGAGGAGCTCACCGACCGCTACGGCAAGCTGCCGGAGCCCGTGGAGAACCTGCTGCTGGTCGCGGGTCTGCGGATGCTCGCCCGTGCGTGCGGCGTCGGCGAGATCGTGCTCCAGGGCTCCAACATCCGCTTCGCGCCGGTGGAGTTGCGCGAGTCCCAGGAACTGCGCCTCAAGCGGCTCCATCCGCGCACGGTCATCAAGCCGGCCGTCCACCAGATCCTGGTGCCGCGCCCGACGTCCGGCAAGATCGGCGGCAAGCCGGTGGTGGGCCGCGAACTGCTGGCGTGGACGGGCGAGTTCCTGACGACCATCCTCGGCTCGTAGCGGACGCGGACGCGGACGCGGACACCGGCCCGGACACGGCACCGGTCCGCCCGGACACGGCGCCGGCTGTGCCCGGGTGGGGCACGGCCGGCGCCGGTGAAGCGGGTCAGAACGCGTCGAGGTCCAGCGCCTGTGCCATCGCACGGTATCCGGCGTCGCCCGGGTGCAGATGGTCGCCCGAGTCGTAGGCGGGGAGGATGCGGTCCGGGTCGGCGGGGTCGGCCAGCGCGCGGTCGAAGTCGACCACGGCGTCGTACGCGCCGGACGTCCGGATCCAGTGGTTGAACGCCTCGCGCTTGGCCTCGTTGACCGGGGTGTAGTACGAGGACCCCTTGGTCGGCGTCAGCGTCGCGCCGATCACCTTGATGCCCTTGGCGTGCGCCTCGCGGATCAGCGAGCGGTGCCCCTCGATCAACCGGTCGACCGACACCTCGGGAGTCGGCCCGCCGGGGAAGCCCTCCCAGTCGCTGCCGCCGAAGTCGTTGATGCCCTCGAGGACGACGATCGTGCCGACGTTCGGCTCGCTCAGCGCGTCGAGCTTGAAACGGGTGACCCCCTTCTCACCGGCCCAGACCGTGTCGTTGGTGACCTGGTTGCCGCCGATGCCGTGGTTGAGGACGCCGCGGGGCTCGCCGGCGGCCGCGAAACGCTCGGCCAGCTCGTCCGGGTAGCGGTTGTCGGCGTCGAGGCCGGAGCCGACGCCGTCGGTGATGGAGTCGCCGAAGGCGACGACGGCGTCCCTGCGGGCGGCGGTCCCGCCGCTCACCTCGACGCCGGAGAGGAAGTACCAGGAGTCGCTGGTCTCCTTGAACGCCGATCCGCTCCGGTCGTACCGGTGGTCCCCGTCCGCCCGGTAGCTGGTGGCGGAGGCGAACGAGTGGAAGGTGGCAGGTCCGGTCGGCTCCGCCAGGTAGAGCGTGACCGTCACCGACTCCAGGGGCGCGACCTTGAGCGGCACGCCGTCGCTGTGGACCGTGCCGCCGGCCGGGACCGTCACGGATCCGCCCTTGCCGAAGGTCAGCCTGCGGACCGAGCCGGGTTCGACGGACGCGCCTTCGCCGGTGCGGGCGGCCGTCGCGCCGGTGATCCGCAGCGGGGTCTTCCCGTACCGGTTCGACAGCTCGATGCGGGCCCTGGTGCCGCCGGTGCTCACCCGGACGACCTGCCGGACCGTGTGGTCCGAGAAGCCCTGCTCCGACCAGTTGGGAGCGAACGGAGCGGTCGGCGGCTGCGGAGAGGCCGCCCAACCGCCGTGCCAGGTACGGCTGCCGCTCTCCGCTGCCGCGGCGGCGCCGGTGGCGGCCCCTCCTTGCGTGCCGACGACCGGAAGAACGACGAGGGCCGTCGCGGCCAGCAGCGCGACGCCGGTGCGCCGTCAGGAGTTCGTCGGTGTCGTACGTCCTGTCATGTGTCCCGCCCCTTTTCCCGTTCCGATGCGCGAGGTGATGAAAGCGCGCCCACGCAGGCGTCAAGCGGTGATCGACTCACGCTATTCCCAAGGCAGTTGCGCGGCGCGGAACGGGCCGCGGCCACGGAGGCGGCGCTCGGCACCGGTCCGCCACCGGAACGGGGACACCCTGACTGTCGGCACGGCCCGGGCGCGGCAGTACCGTACGGACGGTGAACAGACACGGGGTGGTCGGGCGAGGGACGGCGGTGCTGCTCGCGGCGCTGCTGCTCACCGGTTGCGACGGTATCGGCATCGACGGGGGCGGCGCAGAGGGCGGCGGGGGCCCTTCACAGGCCGCACCGGCCGCCGGCGGCACGAGTCCGCTCGCCAACCCGCGCGGCACGGAGCCGGGTCTCGCCGCCCTCGTCACCGAGGAGGAGCGGACAGCCGCCCGCGAGCTGATCGGCGAGGTGACCACGAAGGGCCGCGGCCCGAAGACCGGTTACGACCGCGACGAGTACGGCTACGCCTGGATGGACACGGCCGACGGAGTCCCCCTGGCCAGGAACGGCTGCGACACGAGGAACGACCTCCTCGCCCGCGACGGGAAGGAACTGGCCTTCCGCGACGGCTCCGACTGCGTCGTCGTGGCGATGACCATCCACGATCCGTACACCGGCAGGACCATCGAGTGGCGCAAGCAGGACGCCGCCGAGGTGCAGATAGACCATGTCGTTCCGCTGTCGTACAGCTGGCAGATGGGCGCGGCCCGCTGGGACGAGGCCAAGCGGCGCCGACTGGCCAACGACCCGCTGAACCTGCTGCCCGTGGAGGGCCGCGCCAACAGCGCCAAGAGCGACTCGGGCCCGGCGTCGTGGCTGCCGCCCAGCAAGCCCGTCCGCTGCTCCTACGCGGTGCGCTTCGCGCAGGTCGCGGTCAAGTACGAGCTGCCGGTGACCGCTGCGGACAAGCGGATCATGCTCGCCCAGTGCGGAGGGTGACCCCGACGGCTCGGGGGAATCGGCCGGGCGGAACGGCGGAGGCCGTTTAACCACTGGGGTCCGGGCGCGGGCGTGGTTAGCCTGGCGCCATGGATCTTGAGATCACGACTCTGGCCGAGCGGCCGGAACTGCAGGGCCCCATGTGGCAGATGATCGACACCTGGGCGGAGTTTCTTGTCAACGACCCCGTCGGCTGGGCCTACATCGGGCGCATCGTGGGCGAACTCCCCGAGTACGTGCTGGTCGCGACGGACGGCGAAGGGAAGGTCGTCGGGCGGGCGTTCAGCGTGCCGGTGGCCATGGACGTGGACGGGCGCCGGGAACTGCCCGCGGGCGGCTGGGACCAGGTGATGCTCTGGGCCTTCTCGGACCTGCGGCACGGCCGGAAGCCGGACACGATGAGCGCCATCGAGATCACGGTCGCCAAGGAGAGCCAGGGCCAAGGCATATCGGGCCGGCTCCTCGCGGCGATGCGGGACAACGCACGCCGCCGGGGTTTCGCCGAGCTGATCGCGCCGGTGCGGCCGAGCGCCAAGAGCGCCGAGCCGTCGGCGCTGATGAGCGAGTACGCGTACCGCACCCGCGAGGCGGACGGGCTGCCGCACGACCCGTGGCTGCGCGTCCACGTCCGGGCCGGCGGTGTCATCGAGAAGGTGGCCCCGACGTCGATGACGGTCACCGGATCGCTGGAGCAGTGGCGCAAGTGGACGGGGCTCCCGTTCGACACCACGGGCCGGGTCGAGGTCCCGGGCGCGCTGGTGCCCGTGCACTGCGAGACGGAACGGGGTTACGCGGTGTACGTCGAGCCGAACGTCTGGGTACGCCACCAGGTGTGAGAGCGGTGGCTGCGGGGACCGCCGGCCGGGCGGTCCCCGGGTGCCCCTGGACGGGACGGCAGAAGCCGGGGCCGGCCCGCCTTTCCGGCGGGCCGCTCCCGGCTCCTTGTGCGTGCCGCGTCTGCCGCGGGTGTCAGAGGGTCAGCTCCCACTGCGAGGCGTCGTAGTCGAAGCCCGGGGAGACCTCGACCGTAAGGTTCTTCGCGTCGGCGGGGGCGTCGAAGGCGAACGTGACCGTGGCCTTCTTGCCAGGCAGGATCGTGCCCTCGAAGCCGGTGCCCGCCTTGTCGTCGAAGATCTGCTCGGCGGTCACACCGTCCTTGCCGGCGCGGGCGTCGGCGGTGACGAGGCTCGTGTCGAACTTCTCCTTGCCGGCGTTCTCGATGGTGATCGTCACCTGGTAGGCCTTGTTGCCCTTGGTGTGGCCGATCGCGAACTCGCCGGGCGTGTACGGCTTGGGCGCGGAGACGGTGACCTGCACGTCGTCGTCGTAGACGGAGGTCTCGTCCGCGGCGAGGGACTTGCCCTCCTCCTTCGGCGCGTCACCCTCCGCCGCACCGTCGGTGCCACCGGCGGTGGTGTCCTTGGGCGCGGTGTTCTCGACGGCCTTGTTGATCTCGTCGACCGCGTCGTCCACCGCCATCACCGTGACGATTCCGATGATCACGCTGACGACGATCCCGAGCAGGCCCAGCACGGTGCCGGCGAGCGCGACGCCCTTGTTCGTGGCCTCGCCGCGCTTGGCGCGGCCCCGGCCGACGATGCCGAGGATCAGTGCGATCAGGCAGAGGATCGTGCCGATCCAGAACAGGAACGGGATGATCGCGAAGACAAGGCCGATGATTCCGAGCACCAGGGCGGCCGTACCGAGGCCGTTGCGCGCCGGGGTCGGCGCTGCGAACTGGCCCGGTTGCGGCTGGGTGTACTGCGACATGGGTCCCCCCCATTGTTTGTGGCGGGCCCGATCTTCCGTGGCCCGTTCTGCATGGGTCAATAACAGCAGAGCCTGTGAACCGAGTCAACAAGGAAAGGGTCTGTTTTTAAATCTCGTCGTGTGAAGCGCCCTGTGACAGTGAACCCGAGTACAGTGCCGACACAGCAAGCGGAACTGTGACGGGGGAGACAGCCGGGTGCCGGACAACGCAGCAGAGGTGACCGCAGCAGACGGGACGGCAGCAGAGGTGACGTCAGCCGAGGTGACCGCGGCAGAGGTGACCGCGGCCGAGATCGCCAGGCTCGCGGGCGTCGGTCGAGCCGCCGTGAGCAACTGGCGCCGCCGGCACGCCGATTTTCCCAAGCCCGTCGGAGGGACGGAGACCAGCCCCTCCTTCGCCCTCGCCGACGTCGAGCGCTGGCTGCGCGACCAGGGGAAACTGGCCGAGGTGCCCCTCCGTGAACGGGTCTGGCAGCAGCTGTCCGCCCACCCCGCCGGCGCCGTCACCGCCCTGGTCCACGCCGGTTGCGCACTTCTCCTCGTCCATCACCGGCCGTCCGGCTGGCCCGCTCTCGCCGCCGTGTCCGACGCCCGCCTGGCGGAGGTGCTGCCCGGCGCGCTCGAAGAGGTGCTGACCTTCCGCTTCGGCGCCCCGCGGGCCGTAGGGACGCCGCTCCCCGAAGAGCTCGCGCCCTCCGTGCCGCTGCTGCGGGGCGCCGCCGCGCTCGCCGCGGAGACCGGTGCCCGTCAGGCCTTCGAGTTCCTGCTCGGGCGGCACCTCGACGCCAACCCCCGCCAGTACACGCTCACGCCGGCCGAACCGGCCGCGCTGATGGCAGCGTTGATCGGGCCCGCTGCGACCGTCCTCGACCCCGCCTCCGGCACCGGCACCCTCCTGCGCGCCGTCGACCGCCCCGGGGCGCTCCACGCCCAGGAGGCCGACCCCGACCTGGCCGCGCTCACCGCCCTGCGTCTCGCCCTGCACACGGACGCCGACGTACGGGCAGCGGCAGGCGACGCGCTGCGGGCGGACGCGTTCCCGGAGCTCGCCGCGGACGCCGTCCTGTGCCATCCGCCCTTCAACGAGCGCAACTGGGGCCACGACGAACTGGCCTACGACCCGAGGTGGGAGTACGGCCTGCCCGCCCGCACCGAGTCCGAACTGGCCTGGGTGCAGCACGCGCTCGCCCGGCTGCGCCCCGGCGGCACCGCCGTACTGCTGATGCCCCCGGCCGCCGCCTCCCGCCGGTCCGGGCGCCGCGTCCGCGCCGGACTGCTGCGCCGCGGCGCACTGCGGGCCGTCGTCGCCCTCCCGGCGGGGGCCGCGCCCCCCTACGGCATCCCGCTCCACCTGTGGGTGCTGCGCAGGCCCGGCCCCGCCGAACGCCCGTCACCGGAACTGCTGCTGGTCGACACCGCCACCGCGGAGCCGGCAGCGGCGGGCCGCGACCGGCTCGACTGGCAGGCCATCCGCGCCGCGGTGCTCGATGCCTGGCAGCCGTTCGAGCGGCAGGGATCCGTGACCGAGACCCCCGGCGTGAGCCGGTGCGTCCCGGTCATCGAACTGCTCGACGACGACGTGGACCTGGCCCCCGCCCGCCATCTGCCGCCCCCGGCCGCCGATGGCGGCGCCGCCGGACTGGACGCCGTACGCGAACGCCTGACACAGACTCTGCGCCGCACCGGTGAGCTCACGCCGCCACCGTCCCCGCCGGTGTCCCCGGCCGCCGCGCCCGTCCACCGGCCGGCCACCACCGTGGGCGAACTGGCGCGGGCCGGCGCGCTCGTCATGCACGCCGGAGGGACCGGCGGCGGCGCACCGGGCGAGGACGTGGCGGTCCTCACCGAGCAGGACGTCCTGTCGGGCAAGCCCCCCACGGGCACGCTTCCGGACGGACCGGACGAGGAGCCGGTGCGCCTCGAGGCGGGCGACGTCGTCGTTCCCGTGCTCGGCACCGGCACGATCGTCCGCGTCGTGGACGAGGCCACCGAGGGCGCGGCCCTCGGGCGCAACCTCCAACTGCTGCGCCCCGACCCGGAAACGCTCGACCCCTGGTTCCTCGCCGGCTTCCTGCGCGGCAGCGCCAACCAGCGCCAGGCCAGCAGTTACGCCTCCACCGCGACCCGCCTCGACGTCCGCCGCCTCCAACTGCCGCGCCTGCCGCTCGAGGAGCAGCGGCGCTACGGGGAGCGGTTCCGCACCCTCGCCGCGTTCGAGGACGCGCTCCGCCTCGCGGGCCGCCTCGGCGAGCGGCTCGTCCAGGGCATGTACGACGGATTGACGGACGGCAGCCTCCGGCCGGAGTGACGAAGAGGACGACCGTTCCGTGCAACCCGTGACCCCTTGTCGGTGTCGGTGTATACGCTCGGTCCCCTACGCCTCGTCCCCAGGCATCAGGAGCACAAGAATGCACGGCCACGGCTATGCGCCGCCGCAGCCCACGCGCCCACCGACAGCGGTGCTCGTGGTCCTGCGCATCGTCTTCGTCGCGCTCGCGCTGCTGAGCGTGGGGTTCCTCGCCTGGGCGGCGATGCTCCGGCTCGCCGTGGTGCGCCGGCGCCGGTCGGACTGGGTGCTGTTCTGGCTGTCGCTGGCCCTCACCGTCATGGTCTTCGTGGTCATCGGCGAGTTCAGCACCACGGGCACCACGCCCGTCGCGGACGAGGATCCGACGGCGCTCGACTTCGTCTGCCTGGGCGTGTTGTTCGGGCTCGCCATCGGGGTGCCGACGCACTATCTGGTCGCCGAGATACGGCACTACCAGGAGCCCCACCCCGGCTGGCCGCCCGCCGTCGCCGGCTCGCCCTACGGCCCGCCGGTCGCGGGTGCGCGTCCCGGACCCTACGGGGCGCAGCCGCCGGCCCCGGCGTACGGCTACCCGCCCGCCACGGGCGCGCCCGCCGTCCCTGCCCCGGCGTACGGCTACCCGCCCGCGCCGGCGGCGCCGGCCGCTCCCGTGCGGCCGCCCACGTCCCCGTCCACGCCGCCACCGGTGTTCCCGCCCGCCGCCCCGTCCGGGGCCGCCGGACGGCCGGCGGCCCCGGCAGGAACCGGAGGAGCGGCCACGCCACGCATCGACCAGGTCCGCGCCGAGCTCGACGAGCTCAGCGACCTGCTCCGCAAGGAGGAGGGCAAGTGAACGGACGGGTCGTCGGGGGCCGTTACGAACTGTCCGCGCTCGTCGGCCAAGGCGGCATGGGCCAGGTGTGGACCGCCTACGACGGACGTCTCGACCGCCGCGTCGCCGTCAAACTGCTGCGCCCCGACCACATG
This sequence comes from Streptomyces sp. OZ13, assembly GCF_052068155.1. NCBI lineage: Bacteria > Bacillati > Actinomycetota > Actinomycetes > Kitasatosporales > Streptomycetaceae > Streptomyces > Streptomyces sp. OZ13. The sequence continues at coordinate 22,361 of NZ_JBQHCZ010000021.1, forward strand.
GCCGCGGCGACCGCGGCCGACGAGATGCGCCGGCGCTTCGTGCGCGAGTGCCGGGTGACGGCCCAGGTGTGCCACCCCGGCCTGGTCACCGTGCACGACGCCGGCAGCGACGGCGACGACCTGTACCTCGTGATGCAGTACGTCGAGGGCGCCGACCTGGCCGACCACCTCGCGGAGCACGACCCGTATCCGTGGGAGTGGGCCGTCGGCGTCGCCGCGCAGCTGTGCGCGGTGCTCGGCGCGGTGCACGCCGTGCCGATCGTCCACCGCGACCTCAAGCCCCGCAACGTGATGGTGAAGCCCGACGGCACGCTCACCGTCCTCGACCTCGGCGTGGCCTCCGTCATCGACACGGACACCACCCGGCTCACCCACACCGGCTCGCCGATCGGCAGCCCCGCCTACATGGCCCCCGAACAGGCGATGGGCGGCGCCGTCGGCCCGTACACGGACCTGTACGCGCTGGGCGTCCTGCTGCACGAACTCCTCAGCGGCAATGTCCCCTTCGCCGGCTCCACGGCCCTCGGCGTGCTGCACCGGCACCTCCACGAGCCGCCGCTGCCGGTCCGGCAGCTGCGGCCCGAGGTCCCCGAGCCGCTGGAGGCCCTCGTGCTGCGCCTTCTCGCCAAGGACCCGCAGCACCGTCCTTCCGGCGCGCAGGAGGTGTACGAGGCGCTGGCCCCCCTGCTGCCGCAACGCGGCGAGCCCCGTGGGCCGCTCGACCCGACGCGCCCCTTCCTGCGCCCGCACGCCCCCTGGCCGGACCGGGCGGGTGCCGTGCCGGCCCCCGCCGCGCCGCCGGTGGCGCCTGCGCCGAGGCCCGATGTCGCGGCCGCCGTCGACGAGGTCAAGCGTCTCCTCGGCGAGGGCGGCATCACCCAGGCCGTCGACATCCTGGGCGGCATCCTCCCGGCCGCGGCGGCCGAGCACGGCGAGCACTCACCCGTCGTCCGCATCCTGCGCAAGCAGTACGCGGCGACCCTGATGGACGACGGCCAGTACCGCCGGGCCCTGCCCGAGCTGCGCCGCCTCGCCGACGACAGGACGGCGGAGGCCGGCCCGTCGGACTCCCAGACGCTGCAGTACCGCTACGACGCGGCCCACTGCCTGGAGCAGCTCGGCGAGGCGGCCGCCGCGGTGGCCGAGTACCGCGCGGTCCTGCCGTACTACGAGAGTTCGGAGCCGGACCGCGCGCTCCAGGTGCGCCACCGCATCGGTCACCTGCTGCTCGCGGTGGGCGATCACACGGCGGCGCACCAGCAGTTCCAGTCGCTGCTGTACGACGCGGAGCGCGCGTACGGCCCCTACCATCCCCTGCCGGCCGAGGTGCGGCGGGCGCTGGAGCGCCAGCAGCAGTTCCGCATGGGCTGACGGGCGGGCCGGACAGGTTTCGGCGGCCGGCGCCGGCTCAGTCCGCCCGCAGGAACGCAGAGGTGGACACCCGCCCCAGCATCCGCAGCCGGGACGTGCCGGCGGCCAGATGCTTGTCCAGTGCCTCCTGGACACCGGGCCAGGCCTTGTCGCCGTAGTCGTCGAGGACCACGATCCCGCCCGGGGCGATGATCTCCTCGACCCATTCGAGGTCGGCGGCGACACCCTCCATGGAGTGGTCGCCGTCCACGACGATCACCCCGTACTCCCGGTCGGAGACGGCCTCACGGACCTCGGGGTCGGACGAGAAGCCCTGCTGGATACGGGCCTGGAGGGCCGAACGGCTGCCGCCCAGCGCCAGGTTCGCGCGTACGACGTCCTCGCGCACCGGGGTCCCGGTCGGGTCGGCGGGCTGCGAGGTCCCCGGCTGGAGCTGTGAGCCGGCCAGCGGGTCGACGATCGTCAGGTCCGGCTCGATGCCCGCCCGGTGCACCATGCGCACCAGGGCGGAGGCGAACAGCCCGTACAGGGTGCCGATCTCGAGGATGTTGCCGTTCGGCGGGGAGAGCAGCGGAACGGTCGCGAGCTTGCCGCAGATGTTGGACGTGGAGCCCGCCAGCCGCCCCACCCCGAGCGCCTCCAGCGCGACCACCGTGCGGAAGGCGACGACGACACTGCGCCGGGCGTGCTCGCCGCGGCCGCTGACGTCCCCCACCTCGTGCACCAGCCGGTCGATCTCCGCGGCGGGCGGGATGCGGTGCGCGCCTCTGCCCGTGCCGTCGAGCAGCAACCCCACCGCGTACTGCTGCCGCCGCATCTCGGCCACCTCCCGCCGCAAGGTGTCGAGGTCGGGCTGCACGCCACGTCTCACACGCTGGTCGAGCAGGGTGAGGGCGGGACGCAGGGCGCGCTTCGTCAGACGGTTGCGGAGAATGGGCATGCCCGGGAACGTACGCGTGAACAACCCCCGGGCCCACCAAGCTCCAGTGCTAGGCAGATGAAGTCTTGGTGTCCCCCCGGCGACGCGAGCGGGAAAGCATCGGGCGGCCGGGGCCGACGACGATCAGCCCGATCAGGCCGGCCACGGCCGCGAGCGTGCCCGCGCGCAGCCCCGGTGGCCGGAACGTGCACTCCACGGACGTCTGCCCGGCGGCCACGGGCGTCGCCACCAGGCCCAGGTACGAGTCCGCCGGCCGGCCCCCGCAGCTCCAGCCCGCGATCCGGGGCGCCGCGAGCACGGCCGTTCCGCCCGGACCGGCGGGGAGTTCGGCGCGGACACCGCTGCCGCCGACGTCGACGGACACCGCGCCGGTGCTCCGCAGCCGCTCGACCGCGGCCGCCAGCCGTTGCCGGTCGAGACAGCCGAGCGCCTCGTGGGGCAGGGTCCCGGCCCGCGCGGCCCGCAGGGACACGGTCACCTGCCCGTCGCCGGTCCGTCCGAGGCCGGCCATCGCGGCGCGCCGTCCCGGGAGTTCGCCGCGGAAGTCGACGAGCTCGCCCGCCCCGGCACGGGCCGTGCCGAACAGGTCCGGCGCCCACAGGAAGAGCTCGCTGCCGGCGGGGCAGCGGGCCGTCAGGGTGTAGCGGCCGGGCGCCAGCCGGTGGTCGAAGCGGTCCTGGTCGGGGACGGCCGCCCCCGCATCGGTGCGCAGCCGGGTCGCGGGCACCGTGTAGACGGCCGAGCCGAGCAGCTTCTCCTGGTTGCGGTACGGGGAGCGGCCGAGGCGCAGGCCGTCCGGGAGGACCGGCCGCACGGTCACCAGTGGCGGGACCTCCTGCCGGGTCACCGTCGTGGGCCTGCCGTCGGGCCTGGTCCAGCCCTGGTGCGGGTCGCGGGGCACGTGGACGCGGGCCCCGACGGAGAAGACCGCGTCGGTGACGGGGTTGTCGAGACTGTGCATCGCACGGCCGCCCGAGGTCCAGCCGCTCCCGAGGGCGAGGAACGTGCGCGTCAGCACGGCGGGCGTGTGGCTGCTGTAGTAGGCGGCGCCCTGGCCGCCGACGGCCATCGGGTCGTTGGCGGTGGTCTGCTCGCGGCCGGGGTCCGTGCGGTAACGGGGCCACCCGTCGGCCTCATGGACGGCGTCCGCCTGCACCTGCTGGCGCGTTCCCCAGGGCGCGTAGTCGTCGAGGCGGTTCAGGCGCTGGCGGTCCGCGTAGGCGGTGGTCGCCGCGGCCTGGCCCGCCAGGGCGCCGATCAGCAGGACGGCGGCGAGCGGTACTGCTCGCCCGCCGCGGCGGGCGAGCAGCAGCCCGCCCACGACGGCGAGCAGCCCGGCGGCGAACAGCGGGTACGTCCACCGGGTGACCAGGGGGCTCCAGGACGCGGCGGCGGCGATCGCGAGGAGCAGGGCGCCACCGCCGAGCAGGGCCCGCCGGCCGGGCCAGGCACGGGCGACGGTGGTCCACGCCGCGATGACGATCACACCGGCGAGCACGAAGGTCTGCCGGTAGGGGCTGCCGTTGGGCGTCGCGAAGGCGTGCCACAGCAGATGCGTGGGGGCCCATTGAAGCGACAGCGCCACCGCCGCCACCAGGCCCGCCCAGGCCAGCCGTTCGCGTCCGGGCACCGCGCGGTGGAAGGCCAGCGCGCAGGCCAGCAGCAGCGCGCCCGTGCCGAGGAACAGCGCAGGGGTGAAGAAGCTGTAGGTGGCGGGCAGCAGACGTGCGGACGCGTCCGCCCAGGAGGCCGCCGCGAACTCCCGCTTCCATCCGGGATAGGCGTGCCGGGTGCCGAGGAAGACGGGGACGAGCACGGGCGCCGCGAGCGCTGTGCCGAGCAGCACGGTCCGCACCGCGCGGAGCAGGGCCCGTATCCGCTCCCGGCGCTCCGGCTCCTCCAGGAGCAGCCGCAGGAGGAGGACCAGTGCGGCGCCCAGGGTCGCCATGTAGGCGGTGTAGAAGTTCGCGGTCCACGCCAGCGCGACGATCACGGGGCCCAGCACGGGCCTCCTGCGACGGCGGGCCCATTCGCCGACGAGACACAGCAGCGGGAAGGCGATCAGGCCGTCCAGCCACATCGGGTTGTACGAGGCCTCGACGACCGACCAGCCGCACAGGGCGTACGAGGCGCCGAGGACGGCGGCCGCCCATCTTCGGTCCGTGCCCCGGTGGATCGCCGTGAGCAGCCAGGTCATGGCCGCCGCGGCCGCCGCCATCTTGAGGAGGGTGACCACGTAGACGGCCAGGTCGATCTCGTCGCGAGGGAACAGCCCGACGAGCACCGAGAACGGGCTCGCCAGGTAGGTGCCGAGGTCGGGCAGGAAGCTGGTGCCGTACCCGGACTGCCAGTTGAGCAGCACTCCGCCGTCCGCGCGCCCGTGCAGCAGGTCCCACAGCCGGGTGTGGAACGGGACGAACTGGTTGCCGAGGTCGTTCACACTGCGCGTGTGCGGCCCGAAGGGAAAGCTGCGGGCGACGGCGTCACCGGCGCACACGGTGCCGGCGGTGATGAGCGCGGCGAGACCGGCAGCACGGCCGCGCGCGGAGGGCAGAGTCCACATGATGTGTCGAATATGCCAGTAGTGATCGTGAAATCACCTTGAGGGACGACCAGTTCACCGAAAGGTCGCCTGTGCGCCATGTCGTGACCCCGTCTGCGACATTCAGGACGGATGTTGTTCTCTGGTGCTGATCTCGATAGTTGTCCCGTGCTTCAACGAAGAGGAGATCATCGGCCGCTTCCATGACCATGTGACCGCCGAACTTGACCTGCTCGGGCAGGAATTCGAGCTGGTCTACGTGGACGACGGAAGTCAGGACCGGACGCTCGATCTCCTTCAGGGGATCGCCGAGGCCGACTCCCGTACCCGTTACGTCTCCTTCAGCCGCAACTTCGGCAAGGAGGCGGCGATGCTCGCCGGCCTCCGGCACGCCGAGGGGGACGCGGTCGTCATCATGGACGCCGACCTCCAGCATCCGCCGGAGCTCGTGCGCCGGATGCTCCAGCTGTACGAGGAGGGCTTCGACCAGGTCATCGCCAAGCGCACCCGCAAGGGCGACCGGGTATCCCGCACGGTCACGGCGCGCGCCTACTACTGGCTGATCAACCGGCTGGTCGACGTGCAACTCGTGGACGGCGTCGGCGATTTCCGACTGCTGTCACGGCGCACCGTCGACGCGGTGCTGGAGCTGACCGAGTACAACCGTTTCTCCAAGGGCATTTTCGCCTGGGTCGGATTCCGCACCACGACATTCGAGTACGAGAACGCGGTGCGCGAGCAGGGCCGCTCCAAATGGAGCTTCGGAAAGCTCCTCAATTACGGTCTCGACGGGCTGCTGTCCTTCAACAACAAACCGTTGCGGGCCGCGATCTATCTGGGAATGCTGCTGCTCGCCGTCGCGATGGTGTATGCCGCCTGGATCGTCGGTGTCGCCCTGGCGAACGGCGTGGACACCCCCGGATATGTCACCCTGCTCGTGGCGGTCATCGCGCTCGCCGGCGTGCAGATGCTGATGCTGGGTGTGGTCGGCGAGTACGTCGGACGCATCTACTACGAGGTGAAGCGGCGGCCGCACTTCCTGGTGAAGGCGACCAACGCCGGCCTTCCCCGACAGGAGGACGGCCGGCGGGACGGTGACGGGAACAGGCGCGCGGGGGAACTGGTAGGGAAATGACGGTACGGGGCCAGCTCGTCAGGTTCGGCCTGGTCGGGCTGGTGAACACCGGGACGTACTACGGCCTGTACCTGGCCCTGCTCACGGTCCTGCCGTACGTGGCGGCCCACGTCGTCGCCTTCCTGCTGTCCATGGTCGGGTCGTTCTTCCTGACCTCGTACTTCACGTACCGCACCCGGCCGACGTGGCGGAAGTTCCTGCTGTTCCCGCTCACCAACGCGGCGAACTTCGTGGTGACGACCGGCGGGGTGTACCTCCTCGTCGACGTGCTGCACTTCGGCAGCACCTACGCGCCGCTGCTCGCGGCGGCCGCGGCCATCCCGCTGACGTTCGTCCTGTCGCGGTTCATCATGCTCGGCCCGGACCGCTCCCCGGTCCGGCCGGACGCGGAACCGGAGCAGGTCACGGTCCGCTGACGAGCGCAGAACAGGTCCGTGCCCCCGCCGATCCAGGATCGCGGGGGCACGGACATGTACGGCTCGGGCGGCTCAGCGCATCCGGCGCGCCACCTTGCGCAGCACCGGGTTCCGGCGCAGCGCCTCGCCCCGCCCGGGCGGCGTGGCGCCCGGCAGGCCCAGGCTGGTCAGCCTGCGCCGCTTGAAGTAGCGGGTCAGCTTTTCCTCGGGCAGCGCGGAAAGGAAGGACACCGCCTCTTCCCGCAGCCCCGGGTGGGACGCGGACTGCATGCAGTACCCGACCGCGCGGACCAGGCCGCCGACATCGGCGGTGAGGTCCACCGGCCGGCCCGCCCGTTCGATGTCGGTCAGGTCGGGAACGAGGGCGTCGACGATGGTCAGCGGGACGCGGTTGCTGTTCTGGTAGGGGGCGATGCGCTCCAGCAGCAGTTCGGTGCCCACCCGGGCGGCGGGGATGCCGTAGAAGGCCGCAGCCGTGATCATCGCGGTGGAGAAGCACCCCACGACCAGTTCCGGGCGGGCCCGTTCGTAGAGCGTCTCCGCGAGCACGGGCGTCCGCAGGATGTGCAGGTCGAGGCCGAGCCCGGACCCGAGCTCCTCCAGGGCGCGCGTGGAGTCCGCGGGGGCGCTGGGATGCGGCTTGAAGGTGATGACACGGTGTCCGAGGGCCGCGGCCCCGCGGATCATGCCGAGGTGCAGTTCCTCCTCCTCGTCCCGGCTGATCAGCTCCAGCGCGGAGAGGTACTGGCCGAGCAGCAGCGCGGTGGGACGCTCCGGACCGGTCTCCGCGGCCGAACCGACCTCGGCGAGCACGGCGCGGAACTCCGCGTCGGGCACGGCGACCGGCTCGACCCCGTACTCGGACAGCAGCATCGGCCTCAGGCCCGGCACCAGGTCCAGATGGATCAGACGGCTGATGCGGCTGCTCATCGGCAGCGGGATCTGGTTGCGGGTGGGGCCGTAGCTCATCAGCCCGTCCGCGTACACATGGAGCGGACTGTCCGCGAAGATCGCCGCGATCGCCCGCGACGGGTTGGCCTGGATCGACTCGCAGGCGATCTCGACCTTGTCGTCGCCCAGCCCCCAGGCGAGCCGCAGGCTCCTCTCCCACAGCAGGACGTCCTGGGCCCGGGGGGACCAGCCGGCCGGGTGGTGCGGGCGGATCGTCGCGTTCCAGGAGCGGACCTCGTCGAACTCGGGGCGCAGCGCCTCGAAACCGGACATCCGGTCCAGCGGTGTACCCAGTTCGGGAACGGCCGAGGTGTCACTGACCACCAGGATCCGGCGGTGCTCCGACCGCGGACCGAACAGGCCGGAGCGGATGGCGGCCGTGACGGTGGCCGCCGCGTACTGGGTGGCGGCGCAGAAGATCTGGACGGTCATGCGGCGGCCTTTCTGATGATGGTGCGCCGTTCGTCGTCGAGCCCGGCGAGTGCCCGCTCCAGCTCGGCACCCGGAATGCGCCGCAGGGCCCCGCCGGTGAGGGCCTTGAGCTCACGGGCGACGGAACGGCTGAAGCGCTGCCGGTCGCGGAGCTGATGGGCGATGACGACGCAGTAGCCGCGGACCGCCTTCGGCATCAGGAGGTCCGCCTGCGGGTCGTCGGCGAGTTCGGCCAGTACCTGGTCGAACGCCTTCACGAAGTCCAGCTGCCGTACGTCGCCGATCTGGGTGAGCGAACTCGCGACGCCCCGCCGGTAGAAGATCTGGTGCAGCGAGGCCACCGCGTAGGACTCGGCGTGCCGGTGCAGTTGCCAGATCCAGGGCCGGTCCTCCGCGGTGCGCAGTCCGTCCGTGAACCGCAGCATGCCCCGGTCGAGGAGGGAGGCGTCGTAGACGCCGGCCCAGGCGTACGGGTAGTCGACCATGCTCGAGTCGCCGACCGGCAGGATCGACGAGCGCGGGTCCAGCGGCGTGTCCCGCCGGCCCTCCGGCGCGCGCTGGAGGGTCCGCTGAGAGCCGGTCACCTGTACATGGTCGGTGCGTACGAAGTCCACGCCGAGCCGGTCGATCACGTCGACGAGCGCCGCCAGGTGACCTCGCCCGAGCCAGTCGTCGCCGTCGAGGAAGGTGATCAGGCGGCCGTCGGCCCGGTCGATGCCGGTGTTGCGCGCCGACGCGAGTCCCCGGTTCTCCTCGTGGCGGACGACGGCGCTGTTCGGCAGGCGTCGGGTGAGCGCGGTGAGGGCTTCGAAGGTGTCGTCCGTCGAGCGGTCCTCGACGAAGATGAACTCGAAGTCGTCCCGGGCGTTGTTCACCAGGCCGGCCACCGTATCGGCTATGTACGCGGAGACGTTGTAGCAGGGGACGATGACAGAGAGCGTGGTCACCGGGCGAGGGTACGGGCGGCCGATGGAGCGGCCTCTGACGCCGGCGTGAGCGGAAGGTGAACGCCGGATGAGCGTCGGGGGAGGTACGCGAGGGCTCCCGGCAGCGAGCGGAGAGCGGCCCCGGGGGCCCGTTCCGGACCGTCGGGCGAGGCGCGTCCGCCGGGCCGGTGACCGCCGTGGGGGGAGAGGGAGCCCCGCCCGCATCCCGGCTCCCGCCGAATCGTTTGGCGAATCAGTGGCCCACGCCACTCCCAGTGCCTAACATCGATCACCGCAAGGCCTTGTGCACCGAAGCACAATCATGCCGGGAGGCCCCTTTGCACCGCCGTCGTCGCACCGCGCTCACCGTCTCCGCCGCGCTCCTAGCCGCCGCGCCGCTCCTCGCCGCCTGCGGCAACGACGCGCACCCCGGGACCGCCGCCGTCGTCGGCGGGCAGCGGATCGAGGTGTCCACCGTCCAGGCGAAGGTCCAGGACGTACGCGACGCGCAGCAGGCCTCGCCGCAGTCCGCGCAGCTGATCAAGGACAGCGGACAGCTCGGCCGGGCCAAGCTGTACGACCTGATCGTCGACCGGGTGGTCGCGAAGGCCGCGGAGGACGCCGGGGTGAGCGTCAGCCGCAAGGAGATCCAGGACGGGCGGGACGAGCTAGCGGAGCAGTCCGGCGGTGAGGAGCAGCTCGCCGCCATGTATCTCCAGCAGCGCGGCGTCGCCCCCGACCAGGTCGAGAACGCGGTGCGCCGCGACATCCTGGTCGGCAAGATCGCCACCGCGATCGGCGCGGCGAACAGCCCGGAGGGCCAGCAGCTGCTGAACGAGGCCTTCACCGCCGCCGCGAAGGACCTCGACATCGATGTGAACCCCCGCTACGGCGCCTGGGACGACGCGAAGCTGGAGCTCGGGACCTACAAGGCGCCCTGGATCACCCAGGTCTCGCGGGAGGCACAGCCCGTCGAGGCGGGCGCGTAGGGCCTCTCGTTCGGATCAGGCCGGATCCGAACGAAAGACCCTCGCGGCGGGAGGTAGGTTCGGGGTGTGACCACCGAAGCACCCGCCGTCGGCCGTATCGTCCTGCTCACCGCCAGCCACCGCGTCGCGCCCGGACTGCTGTCCTGGCCCGCGTGGCGGACGCTGCACGCCGCGGACCGGGTGCTGTGCGCGGACCCGTACCACCGGCAGCTGTCGTACCTGCGTGAGGCCGGTGTGACCGTGGAGCATGCCGCGCCGAGCGCGCAGGAGCTCGTGGACGCCTGCGCGGGAGGCCGCACGGTCGTCGTACTGGCCTCCGGCGAGGGCGAGCCGGCGCTGACCGACGGTCTCGCCCGCCTCGGCGGGTCCGGCCGGGTGGCGATGCCGGACCTGGAGCTGCTGCCCGGTGCGTACGACCTGCCCGGAGCACGACTGCTCGACCTCGTCGAGGTCATGGACCGCATCCGCCGCGAGTGCCCCTGGTCCTCGCAGCAGACCCACAAGGGCCTGGCCAAGTACGGCATCGAGGAGGCGTACGAGCTCGTCGAGGCCATCGAGGACGGTGACCGCGACGAGCTGCGCGAGGAACTGGGGGACGTACTGCTCCAGGTCGTCTTCCACGCGCGGATCGCCGAGGAGGGTGGCCCCGGGGAAGAGGACGAGCCGTTCTCGATCGACGACGTGGCGGGCACGATCGTCGAGAAGCTGATCCACCGCCATCCCCATGTCTTCGGGGAGGAGACCGCCTCGACGCCCGAGGAGGTCAAGGCGCACTGGCTGCGCACCAAGGCGATCGAGAAGCAGCGTGCGTCGGTGACCGACGGTGTCCCGCTCGGCCAGCCGGGCCTCGCGCTGGCGGCGAAGCTCGCTTCCAGGGTCCGTACGGCCGGCCTCGACGTCCCCCTCCCCGCCGGACAGGGCGTCGGCTACGAGCTGCTCGCCCTCGCCGTGCGCGCGGAGGCGGCGGGCGTCGACCCCGAGGCCGCGCTGCGTGCCGCGGCCCGCGCGTACCGGGACGCGATCCGCGCGGCGGAGGGCCACCCCGGTAACGTCGAGGGGTGAACGACCCGACCGACCGGAACGCCGCTCCCGAACTCTTCACCTGGGAGTTCGCGACCGATCCCTACCCCGCCTACGCCTGGCTGCGCGAGCACTCGCCGGTGCACCGGACCCGGTTGCCCAGCGGAGTGGAGGCATGGCTGGTCACCCGGTACGCCGACGCCAAGCAGGCCCTCGCCGACCAGCGGCTCTCGAAGAATCCCGCGCATCACGACGAACCGGCGCACGCCAAGGGGAAGACGGGCATCCCGGGCGAGCGCAAGGCGGAGCTGATGACGCATCTGCTGAACATCGACCCGCCGGACCACACCCGGCTGCGCCGGCTGGTCTCCAAGGCGTTCACCCCGCGCCGTGTGGCCGAGTTCGCGCCGCGGGTGCAGGAGCTGACGGACCGGCTCATCGACTCCTTCGCGGCGAAGGGGGAGGCGGACCTGATCCACGAGTTCGCCTTCCCGCTGCCCATCTACGCCATCTGCGACATGCTCGGCGTCCCGCGCGAGGACCAGGACGACTTCCGTGACTGGGCGGGAATGATGATCCGCCACGGGGGCGGTCCGCGCGGCGGCGTCGCCCGCTCGGTGAAGAAGATGCGCGGATACCTCGCGGAGTTGATCCACCGTAAGCGGGAGGAACCGGGGGACGACCTCATCTCGGGGCTCATCAAGGCGTCCGACCACGGTGAGCACCTCACCGAGAACGAGGCCGCGGCGATGGCCTTCATCCTGCTCTTCGCCGGCTTCGAGACCACCGTGAACCTCATCGGCAACGGTGTGTACGCGCTGCTGCGCAACCCCGGCCAGCGCGAGCGCCTCCAGGCGTCGCTCGCCGCGGGCGAGAGCGAGCTGCTCGCCACCGGCGTCGAGGAACTGCTGCGCTACGACGGCCCGGTGGAGCTCGCGACTTGGCGGTTCGCCACCGAACCGCTCACCGTCGGCGGGCAGCGGATCGCTGCCGGCGACCCGGTCCTCGTCGTGCTCGCGGCCGCCGACCGCGACCCCGAACGCTTCGACGCGCCGGACACGCTCGACCTGTCCCGGCGTGACAACCAGCATCTGGGGTACGGGCACGGCATCCATTACTGCCTCGGCGCGCCGCTCGCCCGGCTCGAGGGGCAGACCGCGCTCGCCACGCTGCTCCGCAGAATGCCTGACTTGCGGCTTGCGGGAGATCCGGCCGATTTGCGGTGGCGTGGGGGACTCATCATGCGTGGATTGCGCACTCTGCCCGTTGAGTTCACACCTGAAACGAACTGACGCCGCGTCAATTCTGTGACTTTCACGTGATCTCCGCTGCATCGACTTGTGACTCGCGTTCGAATACGGCTACGTTCACCGTCGACTCGGCACGCAACAGCAGGCCGCAGGTTTCCCAGCTGTCACGCGAAAGGCAACCGCATGCTCTCCGGGAACGGACGACACCGCCGACCCCGCCAGGCTCCGGCCCTCATCGTCGCGGCAGGGGTGACCGGTTCGGCCATCGCCATTCCGCTGCTCGGCGCGGGCTCGGCCTCGGCCGCGGACGCGAGCACGTGGGATCGCGTCGCGGAGTGCGAGAGCGGCGGCGCCTGGAGCGCCGACTTCGGCAACGGCTTCTACGGCGGACTCCAGTTCTCCGAGGAGGTCTGGGCCGCGTACGGCGGCACCGCGTACGCGCCGAGCGCCGACCTCGCCAGCCGCTCGCAGCAGATAGCGGTCGCAGAGAAGGTGCTCGCCGCCGAGGGCCCGCAGGCGTGGCCCGCGTGCGGGCCGCTCGCGGGGCTCGTCGACGACGGCACGGACACCGGCGTCGATCCCGGCATCCTGCCGCTGCCGCAGCAGAGCGAAGCGCCGGCCGCTGAGCCGTCCGAGGACGCCTCCGGCACGGACACGCCGGCCGACGCCACGGACAGCGGGACCCTCGAGGACTCTTCCGGCGGTCCGGGCGGGACCGGAGCGCCGGACGGCGCGGACGCGTCCGCGCCGTCCCGTGACGCCGGTGACGCGCCGGACTCCACGGACGGGACCACCACGGCTCCGGATGCTCCCGACGCGTCCGACGGCGTCACGGACGCTGCTCCCTCCGACGAGGCGACGAGCGGCGGCGGCAAGCACCGCGGCGCTCCCGCCGACGACGAGGCGGAAACGGGCAATGCGGAAGAGGGTCGCGAAAGTGGCCGTCATGCCTCACGTGGTGAAAGTTCAGGTCGTAATGGTGTCGACGAGGCAACCCGCCCCGACGCCTACACGGTTCAGCCCGGCGACAACCTGTGCGACATCGCCGCCGAGAAGGACGTGCCCGGCGGTTGGCCGGCGCTCTACGAGGCGAACGAGGAGACCGTCGGGGCCGACCCGGACCTCATCCTGCCCGGTCAGAGCCTCGATCTCGGCCTGAACCGGGTCTAGTTCGCGTAGCGTTTCGCGGGCTTATGTCCGTTGTGTGCGAGTGAGACAAGGGTCTCTTTGCTGCAACTGCGGCAAATCCCCCTGCGAATTCGCCCACTCCGCCCCTCACCTGCGAAAACGGACACTCATAGGTGGCCGGTTCGGGCGATTTCTCCCCGATGTTCGACTTTGAACATCGGGGAGTCGTGTGTCTACCGTCTGAACCGTTCGCCATCGCGGGCACCGTCGACCGATACGCCGAATCCTGCCGTCGGTCGGGGGGAACAGTCGTCGCTCAGAGCGCCGAAGGCAGGAGCGGGGGACCCAGGTAAGTGCCGGGCCCGTGAGCCGAGATCGCGAGAGGCCGACCGTACGTCGAGGTCGGCCGGACCGTGGAGACCGGCGGAACGGAACCGGCTGGGGGTGAAGACCGCGCGTCAGTGACGTGCGGCCGGGCAACTCACAGGCCCGAACCCGACAGCTCACCTCGCAGGCGTCGGTGAGGAGATAGCTCCATGCTGCGTTCTTCCGGCAACGCCAAGCACCGCCGCGCTTCCAGGACGACCCGTATCGCCGCCTTCGTCGGCATCACCGGTGCGGCCGTCGCCGCGCCGCTGCTCGGTGCGGGCACCGCCTCCGCCGCCACCACGGCCGAGTGGGACGCCGTCGCCCAGTGCGAGTCCGGCGGCGACTGGTCCATCAACACCGGCAACGGCTACTACGGCGGCCTGCAGTTCTCCACCTCGACTTGGGCCGCGTACGGCGGCACCGCGTACGCCGCGACCGCCGACCAGGCGTCCAAGTCCCAGCAGATCGAGATAGCCGAGAAGGTCCTGGCCGGCCAGGGCAAGGGCGCCTGGCCGAGCTGTGGCGTCGGCCTGTCCAACGCTGCCAACGACGCCGGCTCCGCCGAGGCCGAGCCCACCGAGCCGGCCCAGGAGCGCGCCGAGGCCCCCACCACGCGCTCCGAGCGCGCCGAGGCCCCGGCGAAGAACGCCGCTGCCGAGGCCAAGTCCTTCAAGAAGGGCGACGGCGAGTACAAGGTCAAGGCCGGCGACACCCTGAGCACCATCGCCGAGGCCGAGAAGGTCAAGGGCGGCTGGGAGAAGCTCTTCGAGCTGAACAAGGACATTGTCGAGGACGCCGACGTGATCCACCCGGGTCAGCAGCTCCACCTGAGCTGACCCACCCCTTCCTCCCACGGTCCGGCGGTCGTGGGAGGCCACCCGTCTTCCGAACGGGATCCGAGCACCCCGGTCCGGCGCACCTTCCCCCGAACGCGCCGGGCCGGGGTTCGGTCCGTCGAGGGCCAGGGCCCGAATGCCGGTTACCCACAGGTAGATACCGCCCTGTTTGCCCCGTCCCAAGGGTCTTGATGCCCTTTTTCGTCCCAGGGGGCGGGCATCGGCCGGCCTTTGCCCCCGAGGCGGTTAGGCTCTTGCCGCAAGGCCAAGCAGACCTCTGCACTTTTTCTCGCGTCACATCCCAGAAGGAGATGCTCGTGCCGTCCATCGACGTCGTCGTAGCCCGGGAAATCCTGGACTCCCGAGGTAACCCCACGGTCGAGGTCGAGGTTGGCCTCGACGACGGCAGCACGGGTCGTGCTGCAGTTCCGTCCGGCGCCTCCACCGGTGCGTTCGAGGCTCTCGAGCTTCGCGACGGTGACCAGAACCGCTACCAGGGCAAGGGTGTCGAGAAGGCCGTCCTCGCCGTCATCGAGCAGATCGGCCCGGAGCTCGTCGGTTACGACGCCACCGAGCAGCGGCTGATCGACCAGGCGATGTTCGACCTGGACGCCACCCCGGACAAGTCCTCCCTCGGCGCCAACGCCATCCTCGGCGTCTCCCTCGCCGTGGCGCACGCCGCCTCCGAGGCCTCGGACCTGCCGCTCTTCCGCTACCTGGGCGGCCCGAACGCGCACCTGCTGCCCGTTCCGATGATGAACATCCTGAACGGCGGCTCGCACGCCGACTCCAACGTGGACATCCAGGAGTTCATGATCGCGCCGATCGGCGCCGAGTCCTTCTCCGAGGCCCTTCGCTGGGGCACCGAGGTCTACCACACCCTCAAGAAGGTCCTGAAGCAGAAGGGCCTGTCCACCGGTCTCGGCGACGAGGGCGGCTTCGCGCCGAACCTCGACTCCAACCGCGCCGCCCTGGACCTCATCCTCGAGGCCATCAAGGAGGCCGGTTACGCCCC
The DNA here is from genome assembly GCF_052068155.1 of Streptomyces sp. OZ13. Taxonomy (NCBI): domain Bacteria; kingdom Bacillati; phylum Actinomycetota; class Actinomycetes; order Kitasatosporales; family Streptomycetaceae; genus Streptomyces; species Streptomyces sp. OZ13. The sequence continues at coordinate 37,681 of NZ_JBQHCZ010000021.1, forward strand.
GGGCAAGGACATCGCGCTCGCGCTCGACGTCGCCGCGTCCGAGTTCTACAAGGACGGCTCGTACGAGTTCGAGGGCAAGTCCCGCTCGGCCGCCGAGATGACCGAGTACTACGCGGAGCTCGTCGACTCCTACCCGCTGGTCTCCATCGAGGACCCGCTGTTCGAGGACGACTGGGCCGGCTGGCAGGCCATCACCGAGAAGCTCGGCGCCAAGGTGCAGCTCGTCGGCGACGACCTGTTCGTCACCAACCCGGAGCGCCTGGCCCGCGGCATCGAGGAGAACGCCGCGAACGCCCTGCTCGTGAAGGTCAACCAGATCGGTTCGCTGACCGAGACCCTCGACGCCGTCGAGCTCGCCCAGCGCAACGGCTTCAAGTGCATGATGTCCCACCGCTCCGGCGAGACCGAGGACGTCACCATCGCAGACCTGGCCGTCGCCACCAACTGCGGCCAGATCAAGACCGGCGCCCCGGCCCGCTCCGAGCGCGTCGCCAAGTACAACCAGCTGCTGCGCATCGAGGAGATCCTCGACGACGCGGCGGTGTACGCGGGCCGCAGCGCGTTCCCGCGGTTCCGCTTCGCGGACCAGTAGGCGCAGCAGGTACGAGGGCTGATCGTCCCGACGATCACCGCCTGACGCCCTGTCGTCCGTACGTCCCCGGCCGCGGTCCCGTACCGTGTCCGGGGACGTACGCGTGTGAAGGGGAGGCGAGAGGAATGGCACGCACGCCGGACGCGGACCGGTTCTCCACCGCGACCAGGCTGCGGCTGCTCGGCGAGCAGACCGCCGCCCGTGTCTACCGGTCCCAGAACCGCCGCCAGGCCCGCCGCTCCCGCCTCACCGGACGCGCGGCCTTCCTCGCCCTCGTCGTCTGCTCGCTCGTCGTCGCACTCGCCTACCCGATGCGCCAGTACGTCTCGCAGCGGGCCGAGATCGCCGAGCAGGAACGGCTGATGGACGAGGCCCGTAAGAGCGTCGAGCAGCTCAAGGACGAGAAGGCGCGTCTCGAGGACGACATGTACATCCGGCGGCTGGCGCGCGAGCACCTGCACTACGTCCTGCCCGGGGAGACCGGATACACCATGATCGATCCGGAGGCCGCCGAGCAGCAGCAGGAAGAGGGCGGTGCGGCCGACCGGCCCTGGTACTCGAACGTATGGAACGGCGTGGACAGCGCCGACGGCCCGCAGCACGGTTAAGTCAGCGAACAAGGCAGGCATGGAAACACCTCCTCCCACCACCGAACCCACCGAGCCCACCGACGCGGACATCGCCGCGTTCAAGGAGCAGCTCGGCCGGCCCCCGCGCGGTCTGCGCGCGATCGCGCACCGCTGCCCCTGCGGGCAGCCCGACGTCGTCGAGACCGCCCCGCGGCTCCCCGACGGCACCCCCTTCCCGACGCTGTACTACCTGACGTGCCCGCGGGCGGCTTCCGCGATCGGCACGCTCGAGGCGAACGGCGTCATGAAGGAGATGACCGAGCGCCTGGCGACCGATCCCGAACTCGCCGCCGCCTACCGGGCGGCCCACGAGGACTACATCCGGCGCCGTGACGCCATCGAGGTGCTGGAGGGCTTCCCCAGTGCCGGCGGCATGCCGGACCGGGTGAAGTGCCTGCACGTGCTGGTCGGCCACTCGCTGGCGGCCGGCCCCGGCGTCAACCCGCTGGGCGACGAGGCGATCGCGATGCTGCCGGAGTGGTGGGCCAAGGGTCCGTGCGTGTCGCCCTGCGTGACGCCCGAAGCCTGATCACCGAGGAGACCGCCGACATGACCCGCGTCGCCGCAATCGACTGCGGCACCAATTCCATCCGGCTCCTGGTCGCGGACGTCGACCCGGCCACCGGGAAGCTCGTCGACCTCGACCGCCGGATGACCATCGTCCGGCTGGGCCAGGACGTCGACCGCACCGGCCGGCTCGCCCCGGAGGCGCTGAAGCGGACGTTCGACGCCTGCCGTGAGTACGCCGCCGTCATCGAGGAGCACGGCGCCCGCCGCGTCCGCTTCGTCGCCACGTCCGCGTCGCGCGACGCGGAGAACCGCGACGAGTTCGTCGCCGGCGTGCTCGACATCCTCGGCGTGGAGCCGGAGGTGATCACCGGTGACCAGGAGGCCGAGTTCTCCTTCACCGGCGCCACGAACTCGCTCGACGGCCGCTCCGACGTCGACCGTCCCTATCTGGTCGTCGACATCGGCGGCGGCTCCACCGAGTTCGTGGTGGGCGAGGAGCACGCCCGGGCCGCCCGGTCCGTCGACATCGGCTGCGTACGGATGACCGAACGGCACGCGCCGAGCAGTCCGGCGACGCCGGAGCAGATCGCCGCGATCACCGCGGACATCGAGGCGGCGATCGACGACGTCGAGAAGACCGTGCCCATCCGGCAGGCGCACACCCTGGTCGGGCTCGCCGGCTCCGTGACCACGGTCGCGGGCATCGCGCTCGGCCTCGAGGAGTACGACTCCGAGGCCATCCACCACTCGCGGATCTCCTACGAGCAGGTCGAGGAGGTCACCACCATGCTGCTGAACTCGACGCACGACGAGCGCGCGGCGATCGGCGTGATGCACCCCGGCCGCGTCGACGTGATCGCGGCCGGGGCGCTCGTCCTGCTCACGGTCATGCGGCGGACCGGGGCCCGCGAGGTGGTCGTCAGCGAACACGACATCCTCGACGGCATCGCGTACAGCGTCGCCGCCGGGACCACCGGCTGAGTCCGCGTCAGAAGGTCGGGATCGGGGACGGGGTGAGCACGACGAACTCCGCCCCGGCCGGGTCGTTGCACACCGCGAGCCGGCCCACGCCCTCCGCGTCCTCGGGGCCCATCGAGACCGAGCCGCCCTTCTCCCGCACGAGGGCGACCGTGGCGTCGCAGTCCGCGGTGCCGAAGACGGGGTGCCAGTAGGGCCGGTTCTCGCCCGAGGAGAACATCTGGGGGACGGCCATGATGCCGCCGAACATCCGCTCGGCCGGCTGGTCCTTCGGCGTGACCATCGTGTACGTGCCGCCGTCGCCGGGGAGCTCCATGTCCTGGCCGGACCAGCCGAAGACGGTGCCGTAGAAGGTTTGCGCGGCGGTCGAGTCGGTGGTGTAGAGCTCCACCCAGCCGAGGCTGCCGGGGGCGTCGGCCAGTTGGATCCCCGGGTACGAGCCCGGCTGCCAGACCGCGAACTGGGCGCCCTGCGGGTCGGTGAGCTGGGCGAACCGTCCTTCGTCCGACACCTCGGAGGGCGGGGTGCGCACCGAGCCGCCGGCCTGCTCGACCGCCTTGACGGTGGAGTCGATGTCGGTGGGAGTGTGGAAGTAGACCGTCCAGGCCGGGCGGGCGCCTTCCTCGGTGAGCTGCCCGACCGCTCCCACCACCTTGCCGTCGAGCCGGAACGACTTGTAGCTGCTCGCCTCCTGGTCGAACGCCTGGGCCTGCCAGCCGAACACGGCGCCGTAGAAGGCGGCCGCCGCGTCGATGTCGGGGGCGCCGAGGTCGAGCCAGCAGGGGGAGCCGGGCACGAAGTCAGTGGTGATCACGCCATTCCCTTTCTCCGGGACTTCCCCGGTCTCTCCCGGGGTCCGCGCCTCAGCCTGGCACCGAGCGTGGGCGCCCGCCCGACGACGCTCCGGCCGCCCCCGGAAGGGCCTGCCGGACCGGCCTGGAGGGGTGCTCGCGAGAAAGTTCGTGAAGTTCTTCACAAGGAAAAGCGTCCTGACACGCCCGTAGAGGCTCCTCAAGGCCCTTTGTGCCCGCCTGTTGGGCCCGGACGGGCACATTCGAAGGCGGGCGGCCGACCGCGCCCCCAGAGCCAAAGGAGCGGCGGTCCAGCGGCCCCGCAGCCCTAGGGGCCAGCTCAGAGGGGTGATCAACGTCCCCCGGCACCCTGTGGTTCCCCCTGGGAACCATGACCTGGGTCACGTGGGCGGCGGAGTGTAGCAGAGTGGAGCCAACACCTTGTGAAGGGGCTCACGAGCGCCCCCTCCGAGGGGGGTGGATACTCGATGGCATGAGCACCACGGAGCGTCCCAGGATCCTCGTTGTAGGCGGTGGGTACGTAGGCCTGTACGCAGCTCGGCGCATTCTCAAGAAGATGCGCTACGGCGAGGCGACCGTCACGGTCGTCGACCCGCGGTCGTACATGACGTACCAGCCCTTCCTCCCCGAAGCTGCCGCCGGCAGCATCTCGCCTCGGCATGTCGTCGTCCCGCTGCGACGCGTGCTGCCCAAGGCAGAGGTTCTCACCGGTCGGGTCACGACCATCGACCAGGACCGCAAGGTCGCGACGGTCTCGCCGCTCGTCGGCGAGGCGTACGAGCTGCCCTTCGACTACCTGGTGATCGCCCTCGGCGCGATCTCCCGTACCTTCCCGATCCCCGGCCTCGCCGAGCAGGGCATCGGCATGAAGGGCATCGAAGAGGCCATCGGCCTGCGCAACCACGTGCTCGAGCAGCTGGACAAGGCCGACTCGACGACCGACGAGGACGTCCGCCGCAAGGCGCTGACCTTCGTCTTCGTCGGCGGCGGCTTCGCCGGCGCCGAGACCATAGGCGAGGTCGAGGACCTGGCCCGTGACGCTGCGAAGTACTACAGCAACGTCAAGCGCGAGGACATGCGTTTCATCCTCGTCGACGCCGCCGACAAGATCCTTCCCGAGGTCGGCCCGAAGCTGGGCAAGTACGGCAAGGAGCACCTCGAGGGCCGTGGGGTCGAGATCTACCTCTCCACCTCCATGGACTCGTGCGTCGACGGCCACGTGGTGCTGAAGAACGGCCTCGAGGTCGACTCCAACACCATCGTGTGGACCGCCGGTGTGAAGCCGAACCCGGCGCTGGCCCGCTACGGCCTGCCGCTCGGCCCCCGCGGCCACGTGGACTGCAGCGAGAAGCTCCAGGTCCAGGGCACCGACTACATCTGGGCCGCCGGCGACAACGCCCAGGTCCCCGACATGGCCGCCCGCAAGGCCGGTGTCGAGAACGCCTGGTGCCCGCCGAACGCCCAGCACGCGCTGCGCCAGGCCAAGGTCCTCGGCGACAACGTCATCTCCGGGATGCGCGGCTTCCCGCAGAAGGACTACGAGCACGCGAACAAGGGTGCGGTCGCCGGTCTCGGCCTGCACAAGGGCGTCGCGATGATCGTCATGGGCAAGATGAAGATCAAGCTCAAGGGGCGGCTCGCCTGGTACATGCACCGTGGCTACCACGGCATGGCCATGCCGACCTGGAACCGCAAGATCCGCGTGTTCGCCGACTGGACGCTGGCGATGTTCCTCAAGCGCGAGGTCGTCTCCCTCGGCGCGATGGAGAGCCCCCGCGAGGAGTTCTACGAGGCCGCCAAGCCGGCTCCGGCCGCCGCCAAGCCGGAGGCCGAGAAGGCCAAGGCCTCCTAGCGGTACCGCTGTCCCCGAAGGGGCCGCCCGCCATCCGTGGTGCGGGCGGCCCCTTCGGCGTTCCCCGACCTCCGGCGCGCTCCGCCTGCCCGGCCGCCGGGGGCCGCTGCCCGGCCGCGGGCGCGGCTGACTCCGACCAGGTGCCGTTTCCCGCCTTTTTGCCTGTGCATTGCGTAGTGCGGGGAAGCACACATGGTGGTCACGTTGTTGAAGGAATGGAACCGTGCGGTCCCGCGGTGCGGGGCCGGCGGGGCGTTCGTGGGAACCACCGTCACGGAGGTGTGCGCCATGGCCGACGCCGCATTGCGGCTGACCACTCTCGCCGAGGAACTGCTGGGGGCACCGCTCCCGGTCCGCATCCGCGCCTGGGACGGCAGCGAAGCCGGACCGCCGGGCGCGCCCACCCTCGTCGTACGCCACCGGCGCGCCCTGCGGCGGCTGTTGTGGCGACCGGGCGAGCTGGGGCTCGCACGGGCCTGGGTCGCCGGGGAGGTCGACGTCGACGGCGACCTGTACGAGGCCCTCGACCTGCTCGCCGGGATCTTCTGGGAGCGCGGCGGCGAGCGGCACAGCGCCGTACGTGCACTGCGCGCCGCGCGGGACCCGAGGCTGCGGGCGGCCGCCCTCGACCTGCTGAGGCTCGGCGGGCCGCTGCCCCCGCCGCCCCCGCCCCTCGAGGAGGTGCGCCGGCGTACCGGCCCGCTGCACACCAAGCGGCGCGACAAGGAGGCCATCAGTCACCACTACGACGTCGGCAACGATTTCTACGAGCTCGTGCTCGGGCCGTCCATGGTCTACTCGTGCGCCTACTGGGACGAGGCGGGCACCCTGGAGGAGGCCCAGCGCGACAAGCTCGACCTGGTCTGCCGCAAGCTCGGGCTGAAGGAGGGCGACCGGCTCCTCGACGTGGGCTGCGGCTGGGGTTCCATGGCCGTCCACGCCGCCCGCGAGTACGGCGCCCGGGTCACCGGCGTGACACTCTCCCGTGAGCAGGCCGTCTACGCCCGCAAGCGCATCGCCGACGAGGGCCTCACCGACCGGATCGAGATCCGGGTCCAGGACTACCGGGACGTCAGGGACGGTCCGTACGACGCCATTTCGTCCATCGGCATGGCGGAACACGTCGGCCGCGTCCGCTACCGCGAATACGCCGACCAGCTGTTCTCGCTCCTCGTGCCGGGCGGCCGGCTGCTCAACCACCAGATCGCCCGCCGGCCCGAGAAGAACGAATCGGCCTACCAGGTCGACGAGTTCATCGACCGCTACGTCTTCCCCGACGGCGAACTCGCGCCCCTCGGCCGTACCGTCGCCACCCTGGAGGACGCCGGCTTCGAGGTCCGGGACGTCCACGCCATCCGCGAGCACTACGCCCGCACCCTGCGCGCCTGGGTCGCCAACCTCGAGAAGGCGTGGCCCGAGGCCGCGCGATCCACGTCGGCCGGCCGGGCCCGGGTGTGGCGGCTCTACATGGCCGCGTCCGCGGTCTCGTTCGAGCGCAACAGGATCGGCGTCAATCAGATCCTCGCCGTCCGGACCCCCGACAGTGGCAGCTCGGGAGTGCCGCTGCGGAGCCGCGACTGGCGCTGAGCGCTCGCCGCCGGACGTACGAACGACGCGGGGCCCCGTGGGCGCGTGCACAGCACACGCCCACGGGGCCCCGCCCCCGGGAACATCTACTCGGTCTTGATCGCCGTCAGCATGTTCAGCTTCGCCGCGCTCCGGGCCGGCCACAGCGCCGCCAGCACACCGACCACACCGGCCAGCAGCAGGAAGATCCCGATCCGGTCCCACGGCATGACCAGCACATAGCCGGGGATCTCCTTGCGGATCGTCTCGCCGATCGCCCAGGCGAGGAACGAGCCGAGACCGATGCCGACCACCGCGCCGAAGACCGAGATCACCACGGCCTCCAGCCGGATCATCCGCTTCACCTTGCCGCGGTCGAGGCCGATCGCCCGGAGCATGCCGATCTCCTGCTGACGCTCGAAGACGGACATCGCCAAGGTGTTGATGACGCCGAGCACCGCGATGATCAGGGCCATCGCCAGCAGCCCGTACATGATGTTCAGCGCCGTGTTGATGAACCCGCCGAACATGTTCCGGATGTCCTGCTGGTCCATGACGCTCATCGCCGGGTTGTCGCCCAGCGCGTCGACCAGCGCCTGCTCGTTCGCCGCACTCGCGCCGCCGTCCATCGTCACCCAGATCTCGGGGATGTACGGCTTCGGCTCGTAGGGGGCGACGACGTCGGTGGCGACCAGGATCGGGGAGAGGAACTCGTTGCCCTTGTAGACGGCGCCGACCGTCAGGTTCTTGGTCTCCTTCTTGCCCTCCTGGCCGAACTCGGCGGGCAGGGTGTCACCGGTCTTCCAGCCGTTCGACTTCGCGGTGTCGTCGTCGACCGCGATCTGCCCCTTGCCGAGCGTGGCGAGCGAGCCCGAGACCGTCTCCAGGTCGAAGACCTTCTCCACGTCGCCCGGGGTGACCGCGGACGCCGAGTGCCAGTTGCCCTTGATCTCCATCGAGGACGCCTGCTGCGGGGAGACGGCGCTGACGCCCTCGGCCTTCTCGATCGCGTCGAGCGCCGACCGGTCCAGCGCGCCGCCGCCGGCCATCGAGACCATGTAGTCGGCCCTGATGTTGTCCGTGGTCATCTGGTCGACGGCGCGGCCCATCGTGGCGCCGAGCACCGAGATCCCGGTGACCAGGGTGAGACCGATCGCCAGCGCGGAGGCAGTGGCGCCCGTACGGCGCGGGTTGCGCACCGCGTTCTGTCCGGCGAGCTTGCCCGACACCCCGAAGAGACGGTGCAGCAGCGGCCGCACCAGCGCGATCACCGGGCGGGACAGCAGCGGGATCAGGACGATGATGCCGACCAGCGCCAGGAACGCGCCGCCGCCGATGATCGTCCGGCCGTCGGAGCCGGCAGCCGCGCCGGCGACGATCGCGGCCGCGCCGAGCAGGGTGAGCACACCGCCGATGGTGTTCCGCAGCACCAGCGACTTGGTGGTGGCGACCGCGTGCACGCTGCTCATCGCCGCCACTGGCGGGATCTTCGCGGCCCGGCGGGCGGGCAGCCATGCCGCCAGCACCGTGATCAGCACACCGACGGCCAGGGCGGCGGCCACCGCGGTGGGCGAGACGACCAGCGGTCCCGCGGGCACCTTGGCGCCGAAGGTGCTCATCGCCGACCGCAGACCCGTCGCCAGACCGAGGCCCAGCACGAAGCCGACCACCGAGGCGACGGCCCCGACGACCAGCGCCTCGAGGATCACCGAGCGCTTGACCTGCCGGCGGGAGGCGCCGACGGCACGCAGCAGCGCCAGCTCCCTGGTGCGCTGGGCGACCAGCATGGTGAAGGTGTTGGCGATCAGGAAGACGCCGACGAACAGGGCGATGGCCGCGAACGCGAGCAGCATCGTGTTCATGTTCGAAAGGCCGCTCTCGATCTGCTTCGCCTGCTCGTCGGCCAGTTCCTTGCCGGTCTGTGCCTCGGAGTCCTTGGGCAGCAGCGGCTTCACGGCCGCGAGGATCTTCGTGTCGGAGGCGCCGGCCTCGGAAGTCACGGTGACGTCCGAGAAGTAGCCGGGCCGAAGGTAGAGCTGCTGGGCCACGGCGGTGTCGAACAGGACCAGGCTGCCGCCCGCGTTGACCGCGCCGTCCTCGGTGGTGAAGACACCGGCGAGGGTGTACTCCTTCACCGGGCCGTTGGTGGCCACCCGTACGGTGTCGCCGACCTTGTACCCGCCCTTGGCGGCGGAATCCTTGTCGAGGGCGATCTCGCGGTCCTCGCGCGGCCCCTCACCGGTGGTGAAGGTGTACGCGGCGTCCTTGCCGTCCTTGCCCGGGGCGAAGTTCGCGCCGGTGTTGGACCAGCCGTTGCCGATGAGCTTGCCGTCCTGGTCGGCGACGCCGGCGAAGCCGGAGACCCGGCCGGCCGCGGATGCGACACCGTCGACGTCCCGGATCCTCTCCAGGGTCTTCTCGTCGATGCCGGCGTCCTTCGCGGCCTCGCTCGGGTCGATGTAGGTCGTCACGGCGACCGCGACCTTGTCGTAGCTCTTGGCGGACTGGTTGCGGTAGGCGTTGCCGAGGGTGTCGGTGAAGACCAGGGTGCCGGAGACGAAGGCCACGCCGAGCATCACGGCGAGCACGGTCATCAGCAGCCTGGCCTTGTGCGCGAGCACATTGCGCAGGGCGGTACGGAACATGTGGGTGTCCTGGGAACGGGCACCGGCGTCCTCGCGGGCGGCCCGGCGGGGCCGGCCGCGGGCCGGGCGGTGACAGGTGAGGTCTTGGGGGCGCGCGGGGCAGGGCGCGTGCTGCGCGGCGGCCGGGGGCGCCGGGGCGTGCCGCGGGAGCGCCCGGGGCGGGCGCGCCGGCCCTGGGCGGGGAACGGGCCGGTAGGGGCCCGGCGACGTCAGCTCGTGCGGCCCTTGGCGTCGAAGGCCTTCATCCGGTCGAGGACGCCGTCGGCCGTGGGGCTGATCATCTCGTCGACGATCGCGCCGTCCGCCAGGAAGATCACCCGATCGGCGTAGGAGGCGGCCACCGGGTCGTGGGTCACCATGACCACGGTCTGGCCGAGCTCGCGCACCGAGTTGCGCAGGAAGCCGAGCACCTCGGCGCCGGACCGCGAGTCGAGGTTTCCGGTCGGCTCGTCACCGAAGATGATCTCCGGCCGGGAGGCGAGGGCGCGGGCGACGGCGACGCGCTGCTGCTGGCCGCCCGAGAGCTGGGTCGGCCGGTGACCGAGCCGGTCGCGCAGGCCCACCATGTCGATGACCCGCTCCAGCCACTCCCGGTCGGGCTTACGGCCCGCGATGTCCATGGGCAGCGTGATGTTCTCCATCGCGGTCAGCGTCGGCAGCAGGTTGAACGCCTGGAAGATGAAGCCGATCTTGTCGCGGCGCAGCTGTGTGAGCTGCTTGTCCTTCAGGCTGCCGAGCTCGGTCTCGCCGATGCGCACGGAGCCGGAGCTGAAGGAGTCCAGACCGGCGACGCAGTGCATCAGCGTCGACTTGCCGGAGCCGGACGGGCCCATGATCGCGGTGAACTCGGCCTGCCGGAAGTCGACGCTCACATGGTTCAGCGCGACCACCTGGGTCTCGCCCTGTCCGTACACCTTGGACAGGTCCGTGGCGCGGGCGGCCACGGCGGTGGCGCGGTGAGCGATGGGGGTGGTGGTCACGAGGGGAGCTCCTGTCGGGGGTGTGCCGTGCTGACTCCACCATCCTGTACGCGCCGGCGCCGGGAATCGTCAGTCCCGGTGCCCGTTCCCGGGGCCCTCTCCGGTCGGACCGGGCGGCCCGCTCCTCCTCCTTGGGTATGACGGCGCCCCTGAGAGACGAGGGGGACCCGAGAGGGCGCTTTTACGTCATTCCCAGGGGCTCGGGGCAGCGGTCGCAGGCGGTACGAGGGGGGTGCGCACACACCCCGACCTGGCCTGACGCTCCCTCAGGAGCCAATGGAACAAGACAAGATCGGGCCATCGCCCCGATGGCGAGTCGATCTGCACCGATAGGCTCGGGTGCCAACGCGGAGCCCTCGCGCCACGCCCGGGTGGTGGAATGCAGACACGGCGAGCTTAAACCTCGCTGCCCCTCGGGGCGTGCCGGTTCGAGTCCGGCTCCGGGCACCTCGACGCCCCACCGCCCGGCACACGGTCACCCTCTGTGGAGCCCTGTGCCGTGCTCCACTGTCACGATCCCGGAAAGATCCTCCCCGAGCACTAGAGTGTTCGCTTTGCTTCCGCATTACTCTTGACTTCTAGGCCGCGCACGGTGGCCAAGGAGGAGTGAGATGAGGAGCAGCAACCCGGTCTTCTCGCGACGGGGGTTCAGCCGTGACAACGGCTACGCCGGCTTCAACGCGCAGCAGCAGCCGCAGGCCGGGGGCCCCGCCGTAGGAACGAACCCCTACGCCCAGGGCGCCGGCAACCCTTACGCGACCAACCCCTACGCCCCCACGGACACCCAGTACGGCGCCCCGGCGCCCGTCCGCACGGACGCCATGACGATGGACGACGTCGTCACGCGCACCGGCATGACGCTGGGCACCGTGGTTCTCGGTGCGGTCCTCGCCTGGGCCGTCCTGCCGGTTTCCCCCAGCAGCTACGGCATCGCCATCGGCTCGGCGCTCGTGGCCTTCGTCCTCGCGATCGTCCAGTCCTTCAAGCGCACCCCGTCGCCCGCGCTGATCCTGAGCTACGCCGCCTTCGAGGGCATCTTCCTCGGCGTGATCAGCGAGATGTACAACAGCCGGTGGGACGGTGCGCCCTTCCAGGCGGTGCTCGGCACCATGGCCGTCACCGGCGCCATGCTGTTCGTGTACAAGCAGCGCTGGATCCGGGTCACCGCGCGGTACGCCCGCATCGGTATGACCATCGCGATCGCCTTCATCGCCGTGATGGCGGTGAACCTGCTGCTCGTGGTCTTCGGCGTCGCCGAGGACGGCGGTCTGCGCAGCTTCGGGCCGCTCGGCGCGGTCGTCGGCATCCTGGCCATCCTGATCGGCTGCTTCTTCCTCACCCTGAACTTCAAGGAGATCGAGGACGGCATCACCTACGGCGCGCCGCGCCAGGAGTCCTGGCTGGCCGCCTTCGGCCTGACCGTGACCCTGGTGTGGATCTACCTGGAGATGCTGCGTCTGGTGGCCATCTTCAGCGGCGACGACTAGTCGGCGCGGCGGCCGGGACACCGGTCGCACGAAGGGCCCGCAGGCACTGCCTGCGGGCCCTTCCTCGTGTGCGGCACCTGAGGCCACTAGAGCAGCTTGCGCGCGGCCCGCCTCAGGTCGTACTCGTGGATGATCGCTTTCGCATGTCCGTACGCGAGGTTGTGTTCGCCCCGGAGCCAGCTGACCTTCTCCTCGAAATTGAAGAGAGACGGTCCTTCGTCGACGGTGCGGAGCCAGTCGGAGATGTCACGACCGGTGCACTCGGGGATTCGGGAGAGCAGATTTCGGTGGGTCTGTTCGGAGAAGACTTGGGACATCGGCGCCTCCGGACGCATTGCGCGTGTGCTCTTCACGCCACCGTGCCTGAGCGTGCGCGTATTGGCAACAGTCCCGGGAGGGCGCGTAGGGTCGCGGCGTGCTTGATACGACGGGACTGATCGCCGCGGCGGACCGCTTCGCGGACCGTCTGCGGGCCGCGCCGCAGAGCCGGCTCCAGCGGGGCGCGGCGGCTGAGGCACTGGCCCTGGCCAGGGAACTCGCGGAAAGGGCGCAGCGGATCGAGGAGCCCGGACCGGAGCCGAGGATCATGCCCGACGCGGGAGTGTTCGCGGTCGCGGACCAGCTGATGGTGGCCGCCCACGATCTGGCCGAAGCGCTTCGGCCGGTGCCGGACGCGTCAAGGGAAGTGGACGAGGCGATCGCGCTGGTGCGGTCCGCCGCCGACCGCTCGGGGCTGTAGCCCTCCGGTCGGCGCCCCCGGGATCCGGGGGCGGGCGGGCGAGCGGCCGGGCTCGGCGGCTCGGTGGCTCAGTGGGAGGCGATCACGCGGTCGGCGAGGATGTACACGCTCTCGTCGCCGCAGGAGAACGTCAGGGCGTACGCGCCCGACACACCGGAACCGCCCAGCAGCACCGGCGCGGTGCCCGCGCGCAGCGCGTCCGCGAGGCGCTCAGCGGTCTCCCGGTGGCCCGGGGTCATGCACAGGGTCGTGCCGTCGGCGAAGACGTAGACGTCCAGGGTGCCCAGCGGGCCGGGGCGGACGTCCGCGAGCTCGATGCCCGTCTCCGCCAGCTCCTCGAGCTTCGACACGGTGCGCTCATGGTCGGTGACGACAGGCGTCTGGACCGGCACGAAGTCCGGGTGGGAAGGGTGCCGGCGGCGGGCGGCGGCCAGCTCGGGGGAGTCCTCAGCGAACTCGGTGACCTCGGGGAGGTCGGCCATCTCGTCGAGCCCGTCGACGCCGTCCAGATCCAGCGACTCCAGGTCCGTCGACTCGAGGCCCATGGACTCCAGGCCCACGAAGTCGGCCTGGCGCGGGACGTAGAACGGCGGGATCTCGTCGCCGATGCCCGACAGACCGCCGAGCGCGGACCCCGACGCGGAACCGGAGCCCTCGCCGGAGTAGCGGGCGGAGGCGTCCGCGGCGTCACGCGCCTCCTGCGCGGCCCAGAAGGCCCGCGCCTCGGCCAGCTCGCGCTCCCGTTCCTCGGCGAGCGCCTCGGCGACGGCCGCGCGTATCTCGGCGGCATCACTGGTGCGGGCCTGGGGTACGGAGGCGGTCCGGGCCGGCCCGGACGCCTCGGCGAGCTCGCTGCGCAGGGCGGCCACCTGCTTACGGAGCCCGTGGGCGGCGTGCAGGGCAGCGGCGCCCACGGCCGTGGCGGCGGCCGTGGTCAGCAGCAGGGCAAGAGACATGGCGCTCACTGACTTACTCCCGGTTTCAATCGGATCCCCCGACTTCTACATCAGCTTGCGATGAACCCGCGCACTCTGTCAGTGCATTACGTCACCAATTGGACAGGACTTTGTGCCCGGCGTTTACCGGCGGATCGGCCCTGACCTGCAAAAAGGCGTCTCCCCCAGGAGATAGGTCACATCCTGGGGGAGATTCAGTCACGAACTGAGATCCACGGCAGCGTCCCGGACCGGGCCCGGCCGCTCACCACGGCCCTGACCGATTCGGTTCGGCTCAGCCGCCGGCGTTGTCGGGTCGCGTTCGCTTCGCCACCGCTGCGGGCAGGTGCCGCCCTCGTTCCTCGGGCGACCCCTACCCTCCGCTACGGCTCGGCTCAGCCGCCGGCGTTGTCGGGTCGCGTTCGCTTCGCCGCCGCTGCGGGCAGGTGCCGCCCTCGTTCCTCGGGCGACCCCTACCCTCCGCTACGGCTCAGCTCAGCCGCTCGATGACCATCGCCATGCCCTGGCCGCCGCCCACGCACATCGTCTCGAGGCCGAACTGCTTGTCGTGGAACTGGAGGCTGTTGATCAGCGTGCCCGTGATCCGCGCGCCGGTCATGCCGAAGGGGTGGCCGACCGCGATCGCGCCGCCGTTGACGTTGACCTTGTCCAGGTCGAAGCCGAGGTCGCGGTACGAGGGGATGACCTGCGCGGCGAACGCCTCGTTGATCTCGACCAGGTCGATGTCCGACGTGGTCAGGCCGGCGCGCCGCAGGGCCTGCTTGGACGCCTCGACCGGGCCGAGGCCCATGATCTCGGGGGAGAGGCCGGAGACGCCGGTGGAGACGATCCGGGCGAGCGGCGTGAGGCCCAGCTCGCGGGCCTTGGTGTCGCTCATGATGACGAGCGCGGCGGCGCCGTCGTTCAGCGGGCAGCAGTTCGCGGCGGTGACCAGGCCGTCGGGGCGGAAGACGGGCTTCAGGCCCTGGACGCCCTCGAGGGTGACTCCGGCGCGCGGACCGTCGTCCTTGCTGACGACCGTGCCGTCGGGCGTGGTCACCGGGGTGATCTCACGCTCCCAGAAGCCGTTCTTGATGGCTTCCTCCGCGAGGTTCTGCGAGCGGACGCCGAACTCGTCCATGTCCTGGCGGGTGATGCCCTTGAGGCGGGCCAGGTTCTCCGCGGTCTGCCCCATCGCGATGTACGCGTCCGGCACCAGGCCGTCCTCGCGCGGGTCGTGCCACGTGGAGCCCTCGGACTCCGCGACGGCGGCCGTGCGGGCCTCCGCCTCGGCGAAGAACGGGTTGTGCGTGTCCGGCAGGCTGTCGGAGTTGCCCTTCACGAAGCGGGACACCGTCTCGACACCCGCCGAGATGAAGACGTCGCCCTCGCCGGCCTTGATGGCGTGCAGCGCCATCCGGGACGTCTGGAGCGAGGAGGAGCAGTAGCGGGTGACGGTGCAGCCGGGGAGGTGGTCCATCCCCATCTGCACGGCCACGATGCGGCCCAGGTTGTTGCCCTGCTCGCCGCCGGGGAGGCCGCAGCCGAGCATCAGGTCGTCGATGTCACGCGGGTCGAGCTCGGGCACCTTGGCGAGGGCGGCCTTGATGATCTCGGCGGTCAGGTCGTCCGGGCGGACGTCCTTGAGCGAGCCCTTGAAGGCCCGGCCGATCGGGGAACGGGCGGCAGAGACGATCACGGCTTCGGGCATCACGGCTCCATGAGGGGAAGACGGAAGGGCTGGTTGGGAAGTTACCCGTACGTACCGCGCGGGTCACTGCGCGGATGGTGTGATGCGGGCCTCTTTTCTAAGCGGGCGCTTGCTTATGCCCCTTCCCGGCTTGCCCTTCCCCGCCGAGGACGGCCCCGAAACCGATACTCCGCCCGGATTCCGCCCCCATCGGCCCCGCCTCCCGCGGGTCCTGCCGACACGCGGCGAGGCCGCGTACGCAAGGACCTGCCGTACACCGCTGAAGCAGCGCGTACGGCAGGTCCGGGCGCCCGGCCGATCAGTGCGCGGGGCCCGCGTGACCCCTGGCGGGCTCGGCGTGCGTCGTGGTGGCGGGGGCCGAGGTCTCCGCGGCCGGAGGCAGACGGCGGCGACGGCGGTGCTTGAGCAGGGCCCAGGGCGCGCGGGCGCCCGTGACCTCCGTGCCCGCCTCGGAAGCCGCCGTCGCGGCCGCCCGGGCCACCGGCAGCATGTCCTCGTCCCGGTCCGCGTCCAGCACGTCGGTCTCCGGCCACAGGCCGAGCACCGCGCACAGCGTCGGCAGCATCGCCATGGCCGCCGTCGCGTAGCCCTCCGCCGACGGGTGGTAGCTGTCCACCCCGAACATCTCCCGCGGGTTCGCCGCGAACTCCGGGCCGAGCAGATCGCCCAGCGAGACCGTCCGCCCGCCCTGCTCGACCACCACGATCGTCTGCGCCGCGGCCAGCTGGCGGCTCACGCGGCGGGCCATCCAGCGCAGCGGCTGGTAGACCGGCTCGATCGTCCCGAGGTCGGGGCAGGTGCCGACGACCACCTCAGCGCCCGCCGTCCGCAGTCTGCGGACGGCGGCGGCCAGGTAGCGCACTGACTCCGTCGGCGGCATCCGGTGGGTGACGTCGTTGGCGCCGATCATGATCACGCACACGTCCGGGGTCCTCGACCGGTCCGCGAGCAGTTGCGTGACCTGCCGCTCGAGGTCGTCGGACCGCGCCCCGGGCAGTGCGATGTTGCGGACCTCCACCGGCCGCTCCGCCACCGCCGCCAGCCCGGACGCCAGCAGCGCCCCCGGAGTCTGGCCGGCCCTGCGCACACCCTGGCCGGCCGCGGTCGAGTCGCCGAGGACGCCGAGATGCAGCGGGTTCTCCCGGCCGAAGGCCAGCCCGTAGAGCCCGTCGCCGCGCGGAGGGATGGGTGCCCGGCCCCCGCCGACCGTGCGTTTGGCCAGCTGGACCTCGGCCAGCACCAGGCCCACCGCCGCCGCCCCGAGCAGCCCGATGCTGCCCCCGCCGTATGCCGCGCCGGCCGCGATGCGCCGCGCCACCCTCGCTCTCGACACAGTCCGTGCCACCTCCTCGCAACCCACCGGGGCCGCAGCCTCGTGTGCTGCGGCCCTCGCAGGCTTCGTCGCCTTCCAAGAGCTAACTGCCCCGTAGCGACCGTCGCCCAATCCCGCGGCCGCCCGCTTACGCTGGGCGAACCATCACGGAGACCCCGGAGAACATTGTGCGTATCCACAATTCGATGATCAGCCTGGTCGGCGACACCCCGCTGGTGAAGCTGAACAGCGTGACCGCAGGCATTTCGGCGACGGTCCTGGCCAAGGTCGAGTACTTCAACCCCGGCGGGTCGGTGAAGGACCGGATCGCCCTGCGGATGATCGAGGCGGCCGAGGAGAGCGGCGCGCTCCGGCCCGGCGGCACCATCGTCGAGCCGACCAGCGGCAACACCGGCGTCGGACTTGCCATCGTGGCCCAGCAGAAGGGCTACAAGTGCATCTTCGTCTGCCCGGACAAGGTGTCCACGGACAAGATCAACGTGCTGCGCGCCTACGGTGCCGAGGTCGTCGTCTGCCCCACGGCCGTCGACCCGGAGCACCCGGACTCGTACTACAACGTCTCCGACCGGCTGGTGCGCGAGACGCCGGGCGCCTGGAAGCCGGACCAGTACTCCAACCCCAACAACCCACGCTCCCACTACGAGACCACCGGGCCCGAGCTGTGGGACCAGACGGACGGGCGGATCACGCACTTCGTCGCGGGCGTCGGTACCGGCGGCACGATCTCCGGCACCGGTCGGTACCTGAAGGAGGTCAGTGACGGCAAGGTCAGGATCGTCGGCGCGGACCCCGAGGGCTCCGTCTACTCCGGCGGCTCCGGCCGTCCTTATCTCGTCGAGGGCGTCGGCGAGGACTTCTGGCCCTCCGCGTACGACCGGACCGTGACCGACGAGATCGTCGCCGTGTCCGACAAGGACTCCTTCCAGATGACGCGCCGGCTCGCCAAGGAGGAGGGCCTCCTGGTGGGCGGCTCCTGCGGCATGGCGGTCGTCGCCGCGCTGCGGGTCGCGGAGCGCCTCGGCCCCGACGACATCGTCGTCGTCCTGCTGCCGGACAGCGGCCGCGGCTACCTGAGCAAGATCTTCAACGACGAGTGGATGGCCGACTACGGCTTCCTGGAGGGCGAGGGCGTCGCGAACGTCGGCGACGTGCTGCGCGACAAGGAGCACGGCGGCATCCCCAGCCTGGTGCACATGCACCCGGAGGAGACCGTCGGCCAGGCCATCGAGGTGCTGCGCGAGTACGGCGTCTCCCAGATGCCGATCGTCAAGCCGGGCGCCGGCCACCCGGACGTGATGGCCGCGGAGGTCATCGGCTCGGTGGTCGAGCGGGAGCTGCTGGACGCCCTGTTCACCCAGCGCGCGTCGCTCGGCGACCCCTTGGAGAAGCACATGTCCGCACCGCTGCCGCAGGTAGGCTCCGGCGAACCGGTCGGCGACCTGATGTCGGTGCTCGGGACGGCGGACGCGGCGATCGTGCTGGTCGAGGGCAAGCCCACCGGCGTGGTGAGCCGTCAGGACCTGCTGGCGTTCCTCGCCAAGGGCGCCAAGTAGCCCGCCGGACAAGCAGTTTGCGGACGTCTGTCGCGCAATCGGTACGAGCGCGTCACGTACGCGCAGCACCCGCTTAACACGCGTACGGCACATTGGTGGATGTCGGCAGGGAGACCGGGCAGGTACCCCGGCCGGCACCACTGGCGGCGTCACAGGACTTCCGGAGCGGCTCCCGGACTCCCAGGACGCCCCGGACACGGGGACCGGTCCTGACCCGGCCCGTGTCCCTCGCGGGGACCGCCGTCGTCCCGCCCCCCGGCCCTCGGGCAGGGGGTGCGGCGGTCCCCGCGCACAGTCTTCGCGCCCTGTGCGCCGGCCGGCCCGCGCGCGGTGACGGCCGCTCAGTCCTCCCAGGCGGAACCGGTGCTCCGCGACCTGCGCTGCCACGGCAACCCGTGGGCGGCGTGGGCCACGTTCACCCCGACGATGCCGAGCCAGGTGACGACCAGACCGGGCAGGTCCGCGTTGGCGACGCCGATCGCGGAGAGCGGGACGGCCAGGACCATCGTGATGATGCCGAAGCCGAAGCGCTCCCCGAAGTTGTCCGCGGACCGCTGCCGGCCCGGGCTGCGGGCGGCGGTCGTCCGCTGCTCGGCCAGCCGGCGCCTGACACGGCGGTCGACCGTGGTGTCGAGCCGCTCCTCGACCTTCTCCAGGAAGGATTCGACGAGCGCGGAGTCGTACTCCTCGCCCAGTTCGCGCCGGGCGTGGAGGGTGGCGTCGAGCTCCTTCTTGAGCTCAGGGTCGCGGGCTTCCATGGGACCGAAGCTACGGCCGGGCGGGCCGCCGGGTCATTGGGGCTGGCCCCCCTCTTCACCCCGGGGACAACGGGAACGGGCCGTCGTGCTGTGACAGCATGTGAGGTCGGACTGCCGTCGGACGCAGGCCGGTTCGCAGGGGGAGGCGACCATGAGCACAGAGAGCACCGCACCGACCGCCGAGTACGTCCTCGGCGGCCTGCACCACGTCCAGCTGGCCGTCCCGCCGGGGTCGGAGGACCTCTGCCGCCGGTTCTGGGGCGACGTGCTGGGCATGACCGAGCTGGAGAAGCCCCCGGTGCTGGCCGCCCGCGGCGGCTGCTGGTTCCGCGGCGGCGGTCTCGAGGTCCACCTCGGTGTCGAGCAGGACTTCGCACCCGCCCGCAAGGCGCACCCCGGCATTCTCGTCCGTTCGCTGCGCGCCCTCGCGGAGCGGCTGGAGGAGTGCGGACACGAGGTGACGTGGGACGGCGAATTCCCCGGCCACGACCGCTTCTGCGCCCACGACAACGTCGGCAACAGGCTGGAGTTCATGGAGCCGCGGGCCGCGTCCTGAACGGCTTCCGTGCGCCTCGTCTTGCCCGGTCTGCATATCGTCATGCAGAGTTCATGGTGAGTGAATAGGACGACCGGCGAGCGGGCCGGACGAGGGGGATGGCATGAGCGACAGCCCTGCCGCACGACTGCAGCAGCTGTTCGAGGGGCACCGGCTCACCCCCACCCAGCGCCGCATCGCACACTGCATGGTCCGTCGTGCCGCGGACGTGCCGTTCCTGTCCAGCGTGGAGCTCGCGGAGCTGGCCGGCGTCAGCCAGCCGTCCGTCACCCGCTTCGCCGTCGCGCTCGGTTTCGACGGTTATCCCGCGCTGAGAAGGCATCTGCGCGAGGTCGTCCCACCGGAGACACCCGACACCGGCGACGCGTACAACGAGTACCAGCAGGCCGTGCGGGCCGAGATCGAGAACCTGCAGCACCTGGCCGCCATGCTCGCGGAGCCGGCGCCCGTGGAGCGGGCCGGCCGGCTGCTGGCGGCGTCACGGCCGCTGCCGGTGCTGGGCCTGCGCGCCGCGTCGTCGCAGGCCAGAGGCTTCGCCTACTTCGCCGCCAAGGTGCACCCGGACGTACGGCTCCTCGACGAGGGCGGTTCGATGCTCCTCGACCGCGTCGACGCGGCGCGGCGGGCGGGCGCGAGCGCGCTGCTCTGCTTCGCCCTGCCGCGCCACCCCAAGGAGGTCGTGGAGGCACTGGCGTACGCCCGCTCCGCCGGTCTGACGGTGGTGACGGTCGCCGATTCGGCGTTCGCCCCGGTCGCCGCCCACAGCGACCTGCTGATCCCGGCCGCCGTCGGCACCGGACTGGCCTTCGACACCGCGTGCGCGCCGATGCTGCTGGGGAGGGTCCTTCTGGAGGCCATGTGCGACGGTCTGCCGGACGCGCAGGCGCGCCTGGAGGACTTCGACGTGCAGGCGGCGGAACGCGGCCTGTTCGCGGAATGAGCCGTACCGGACCGAATTCCGCCCCTGTTTCTCAGACGGTACTCATGTACGGCCGCTAACCTCCGCGCCCACGGATCGGATCTGCCGGAGGGAGCACGGACGTGGGGCGCGGGACGCAGTCGCTGGCGCGGGTGGCGGTGGTCGTGAGAGCCGGGGCGGCGCCCCTGTGGTGGCTGGGGGTCCTGGCCGCCGGGACCGGGCTGTTGCTTCCCGGACTCACCGGGCGTCGCATCGGGGTCCTGGCCGGGGCGGCGCTGTTCCTGGTCACCGCCGCCGTGGTCGCTCTCGTACGCCGCCGCCGGTACACGCATCTCGCGGACAGCGCGACCCGTGCCGGCCGGCACGACGTCCTCCAGGACAGCCGGGTGACGCTGCGGGTGGTGCGGCGGCCGCGGCGCTGGTGGCTGCTGCTCGCCTTCCTGGCCGCCGTGGCGAGTTCGCTCGTGCTGCCTGCCGCGGGCGGTGCGGTGCTCGCAGGTGCGGGAACCGGCCTGTGGCTCAAGGCCGTGTGGCTGGGCCGGCGTGAACGCGCGACGGAGACGCTGTTGTGGCTGCCCACGGACCGGTTGGCCAAGGGGCCGGCCGGCAAGCAGACCGAGGGCTTCCGTACCACCGGCATCGCCGCCGGCGACGCCGCGCCCGGAGGGGCGCGGCGCCGGCGCTGAGGGACGGCTCAGACGTCCAGTTCGGCCTCGATCTTCTTCAACTGGTGGCGGGCCATCGCCAGGTTCGCGCGATCCTTGTCCAGCGCCAGGTAGAGGAAGAGACCGTTGGCGCCACGGCCCTTCATCAGGCGGATCAGGTGGTACTGCGTGCCGAGGGTGATGAGGATGTCCTCGATCTCGTCCTTGAGCCCGAGGTGCTCCATCGTGCGCACCTTGGAACGGACCACGTCCGTGTTTCCGGCCGCGGCCACGGTGAGGTCGAATTCCTTGCCGCCGCCGATGGTGCCCAGCGCCATGCCGCTGGTGTAGTCGACGAGTGCGGCGCCGATGGCGCCCTCGATGGTGATGGCTTCCTTCAGCGCTGTTTCGGTGTTGGCCATGGCAGGCGCACTTTCCTTCCGTCGGTTGGTTGTTCTCGCGGTGGTGCGGGTGGATCGGGTGGTGCGAGGGGCTCGTGCGGGTACTGGTTCTTCGGGAGTGGCGGCCATGTGTCAGGCGTTCTCCGGTCGTTCGAGGGCGGCGTCCACCAGCGCCCCGATACGGGCGCCGGCACGACGGGCCTCGAGATGGAGCCGGCCCACGTTGATGCGTGGCTCGGCCAGGACGGTGAGCACGGCCGACGAGCCGGCCGCGTAGGTGGCGACGTAGCCCGCCTCGCCCCGGACGAGCAGCTCCTTGAAGCCGCCCTGCCCGGTGGCCTCGGTGAGCCGCAGCGCGACGCCGAGCGCGGCGGCGGTGAGCGCGGCGACGCTCTCCGCCTCCTCCGTGTCCGCAGCCAGCACCAGGCCGTCGACGCTCGCGGCGAGCCCGCCGGTCAGCTGCGGCACGCGGGCGCGCAGCCTCTTGAGTTCACCGAGCACCTCGGTCTCGGCCGTCATGAGCTGTCTCCTCTCGGCGCGCAGCCTCAGGGCGCGCCTCATGACGGTGTGCGCAGGGCCCGGTGGGTCGTGCGGTGTGTCACAGGCTTGCCTCCAGAGCGTCGCGGAGCCGGCGTAGCAGGGCGATGTCCGGGTCGACGGCGAAATCGGCGACCCAGGCGGGCAGTGGGGCCGGATCGGGTGCGGCGGGGTCCGACGGTGTCTCGACGAGCCCCGCGGCGGCCATCCGCCGTACTTCGAGCAGGGTGTTGAACGCGGGCCGCCCGACCGCCCGGGCGATCGCCGACGGCGTGCGCACACCGTCCGCGAGCTCCAGCAACGCCCGCTGCCGGGGGGTGGCCGTCGCGCCGTGGTCGGGCGGGCGGCACCGCAGGGGCGCGGTGTCCACCTCGGAGTGCGGCCACACGG
Organism: Streptomyces sp. OZ13; assembly: GCF_052068155.1. Classification (NCBI taxonomy): domain Bacteria; kingdom Bacillati; phylum Actinomycetota; class Actinomycetes; order Kitasatosporales; family Streptomycetaceae; genus Streptomyces; species Streptomyces sp. OZ13. The sequence goes on from NZ_JBQHCZ010000021.1 coordinate 60,208, forward strand.
AGTCGAGGAGTCCGCGCCGCCGGCGTGCCTCCCGGGCGACCGCCACGGCCGGCACGGGACGTACGGCGCCGATCCAGTGGGCGACGCCGTAGCGGAAGCGGGTCGGCCCGCTGCCGGGCGCCAGGGCGAAGAACGCCGCGTCGTGGAGGGCGCCGAGGTGGCAGATCTCCATCTCTCCGCCGGCGACCTGGCCGCTCTCGACGAGGAAGCGGGCCACCTCGCGGCGGGCGCCCGCCTTCGCAACGGCCTCCTGCCAGCCCTCGGGGGCCAGCCGGCCGCCGGCGGTCAGCAACACCTCGACGCCGGGTGCGGCCGGGCTCTCCGCGTGCACGACCTGCCCGTCCGCGAGGTAGAGGGCGCCGTGGTCACGGACGAGGACGCCGGTGGCCCGCTCCTCCGCCAGCCTGAGGAGCATGGGGGAGACGGCCGTGGGCGCTGCGGTCATCCGAGGACCAGCCGCTCTGCGAGGTCCGCGAGGCGCAGCCGGGCGAGCGCCAGGTTCCCGGTCTCCCGGTCGAGCCAGATGTGCAGGAACACACTGCTGTCGAACGTGGTCTCCACGAAGCGCACCACGTGGTACCCGGTGCGTGTGGTGACGATGAGGTCCTCGACGGGTAAGCCCTTGGCGCCGTCCGGTGCCGCTTCCTCCTCGGGCGCGAAGGTCGGGTACTCGGCGGCCATCCTGGCAAGTTCGGCGGTCTCCGCCGCGGTCGCCTCGTGGTCGCCGCCGGGGGTCTCCCCGATGCTGCCGAGGGCGAGACCGCTGGTCCAGTCCACGATCGCGGCCCCCCGGGCCCCGGGCACCACCATGGCTTGCAGCAGACACTCGTCGATTCCGGGCACGCGGACTCCCCTCCCCGCCTCGGTGTGCCGCGCATGAACGCGGCAGTGACGGAGAGGTTACGCAACGTGCCACCCGTTGGGGGGACTTCTGGCATTTTCCAGCGGAACATGCGCGCGCCCGATAAGGTCCGCTCTCTCCCCGTCCGTCGCCAATCGCCAATTCGCCGATCGGCGCTTCGGCGGCCGGTGCCGGCGCAGGACGGCGTCATGACGGTGAGGCCGGTGGAACGCCGGGACGGGGGACCGGCGGGCGGAGGGTGCCGCCCGTCAGCGGGTGCGGTGCTCCACCGCGGCGGCGACGTCGTCCAGATCCCTCACGATCGCCTTGCGGACGGCCCTGGCGCCGAGCTTGCCGAAGACCTTGGCGAGCAGTCCCATGAAGCCGCCGGGCGGCTCGGCGCGGAACGTCAGCCGGACGGTCGTCGCCTCCGGGCCCGCGGTGAGCAGGTGGAACTCGGAGACGTAGTGGGTGCCTTGGGAATCGGCCTCCACCACATAGCGCTCGGGCGGCTCGCTGGCCGTCACGTACATCTCCTCCGTGGCCTCCTTGCCCAGCATCCGCCGGGTCTCCCGCCACCGGGTGCCGACGCCGAAGTCGCCCTCGCTCAGCACCTCGATCCGCTCCACGCCGCTGAGCGTGCGCTCCCAGCCCCGGATGTCGGTCAGGGCCTGCCACACGGGACCGGGCGGTGCGAGGATCAGACGCTCGACGACGACGCTGCTGGTAGCCATGGATCCATGGAACCACCGAGGTACGACAGCCGCCCCCGCTGCACGGTCATCGGCCGAGCAGTGCGTCCCGCTCCGCCCCGCCGGCCTCCGTGACGATGGATTCGACGCTCTGGGCCGTCCGCACGGTGGTGAACCGCACCTCGCCGTCCGCTCCGGCGGTGAAGCCGTGCACGGCGGTCCTGGGCAGGCTGTTGTAGCCGTAGTGGCTGGAGAAGTAGTAGGCGCCCGTGTCCAGGGCGGCGATCACATCGCCCGGCTCCAGCAGCGGCAGGGCCCGCTTCTCGGCGAGCAGGTCACCGGCGAAGCACGCCGGCCCCGCGATGTCCTGCTCGACACCGGGTCCCGTCTTCGGCAGCCCCTTCGCGTCGTACGCGGTGATCCGCAGCGGCCAGGACAACGGGTCGTAGACGGTACGGGTGGCGACCTGGACGCCCGCGTGGGTGACGGCGATGTGCCGCGAACCGGCGGTCTTGGCGTACTCGACCCGGGCGAGGACGGTGCCGTGCTTGGCGAGCAGGGAGCGGCCGAACTCGGTGACCAGGCCGTACCGGCCGTCGAGCAGCCCGGGGACGCGCTCCCGCAGCAGCGCGGTGTAGTCGGCGAAGGCGGGGGTGTGCTCCTCGGACGCGAAGTTGACCGGCAGACCGCCGCCGATGTCGATGGTGTCGATCTGCCGCCGGCCTGCCGCCGCGTTGATCTCCTCCGCGAGCTCGTACGCCGCGAGGACGCCCTCCGTCATCCGGGTCAGGGCCATGCCCTGGGAGCCGGAGTGGGTGTGCAGCCGGGTCAGCCAGGGCCGCTCGAGACACGCGCGGACGAGCCGCTCCCGTGAACCCTCGTCGCGGAGGGTCACGCCGAACTTGGACGTCGGTGTCGCCGTCGACAGGGCGCTGATGGAGCCGCCGCCGACCTGTGCGTTCACCCGCAGGCCCAGCGGCGAGGCGGTGGGCCCGGCGGCGACGAGCTCGTCGATGCGGGCCAGTTCCTGCCAGTTGTCGGCGTTGACGGCGATGCCCAGGGCGAGGGCCTCCCGCAGCTCGGCGACCGTCTTGGCAGGGGAGTCCAGCACGATCGAGCCGGACGGCAGTCCGGCGGCCCGCGCCAGTGCCAGCTCGCCGGGGCTCGCGACCTCCGCGCCCATGCCCTCGGCCTGCAGCAGCGCGAGCACCGGCACCAGCGGGGCGGCCTTCACGGCGAAGGCGTGCAGCACCGGCGCGTCGGTGACGGCGGCGAAAGCGGCCCGCAGCGCCGCCACCGACGAGCGGATACCCGCCACGTCGATCAGGGCGGTCACGGGCTGGTCCTCGGAGAGAAGTCCCTGTTCCACGGCCGCTCGTACGGCCCGGTCCCGGCGGTCGACAGTCATGTGCGCCAGCCAATCACCCGGCGGTTCGCGCCGCAGCTGTTGACTACATCTATTCAGGAAGTAAGTATGTGAATAGAAAATCCACACATCTTCGCGAGGAGGCACCGCCATGTCAGGACCCCGCCCCGTACGGGCACCGCGCGGCAGCGAACTGAGCGCCCTGGGATGGCAGCAGGAAGCCGCGCTGCGGATGCTGCAGAACAACCTCGACCCGGAGGTCGCCGAGCATCCCGACAAGCTCGTCGTCTACGGCGGCACGGGGAAGGCCGCGCGGGACTGGCGCTCCTTCGACGCGATGGTCCGCACGCTGCGGACGCTCAAGCAGGACGAGACGATGCTCGTCCAGTCCGGCCGTCCGGTCGGCGTCATGCAGACCCACGAGTGGGCGCCGCGCGTGCTCATCGCCAACTCCAACCTGGTCGGCGACTGGGCGAACTGGGAGGAGTTCCGGCGCCTCGAGCAGCTGGGCCTGACCATGTACGGCCAGATGACCGCCGGCTCCTGGATCTACATCGGCACCCAGGGCATCCTCCAGGGCACCTACGAGACGTTCGCCGCCGTCGCGGCCAAGAAGTTCAACGGCACGCTCGCGGGCACGATCACCCTCACGGCCGGCCTCGGCGGCATGGGCGGCGCCCAGCCGCTCGCCGTCACCATGAACGACGGCGTCGCGATCTGCATCGACTGCGACCCGCGCGCCATCGAGCGGCGCATCGAGCACCGCTACCTGGATGTCAGGGCCGACTCCCTGGAGCACGCCCTCCAGCTCGCCGTCGAGGCCCGGGACGCCCGCCGCCCGCTGTCCATCGGCCTCCTCGGCAACGCCGCCGACCTGCTGCCGCGGATGCTCGCGGAGGGCGCGCCGATCGACATCGTCACCGACCAGACCTCCGCCCACGACCCGCTGTCCTACCTGCCCGTCGGCGTCGACTTCGACGACATGGCCTCGTACGCGGCGAAGGACCCGGCCGGCTTCACCACCCGTGCCCGGGAGTCGATGGCCACCCACGTCGAGGCCATGGTCGGCTTCATGGACGCGGGCGCCGAGGTCTTCGACTACGGCAACTCGATCAGGGGCGAGGCCCAGCTCGCCGGCTACGACCGGGCGTTCGCCTTCCCCGGCTTCGTGCCCGCGTACATCCGGCCGCTGTTCTGCGAGGGCAAGGGACCGTTCCGCTGGGCGGCGCTCTCGGGCGAGGCGTCCGACATCGCCAAGACCGACAAGGCGATCCTCGACCTCTTCCCGGAGAACGAGTCCCTGCACCGCTGGATCAAGATGGCCGGCGAGCGGGTCCACTTCCAGGGCCTGCCGGCGCGCATCTGCTGGCTCGGCTACGGCGAGCGCGACCGGGCGGGCGAGCGGTTCAACGACATGGTCGCGAGCGGTGAGCTGGCCGCCCCGCTGGCGATCGGCCGGGACCACCTCGACTGCGGCTCCGTCGCCTCCCCGTACCGCGAGACCGAGGCGATGCTCGACGGTTCCGACGCGATCGCGGACTGGCCTCTGCTGAACGCGATGGTGAACGTCGCGTCGGGCGCGTCGTGGGTCTCCCTCCACCACGGAGGCGGTGTCGGCATGGGCCGTTCCATCCACGCCGGTCAGGTGTCGGTGGCGGACGGCACGAAGCTGGCGGGCGAGAAGATCCGCCGCGTGCTCACCAACGACCCGGGGATGGGCGTGATCCGCCACGTGGACGCGGGTTACGAGAGCGCCGAGTCGGTCGCCGACGCCAAGGGCGTCCGCGTGCCGATGCGGGAGGACTCGTGACGAGCGAGGGCCGCCCCGGCCCGGCCGGTCCCGCCGCCGGGACCGGCACAGTGTCAGGCACAGGCACAGGCAGCGCTGCGGCGAGGACCGGCACCGGGCCGGGCGCCGGCGCGGCCGCCGGGTCCGGAACCGGCTCCGCGGCGGGGTCGTTCCACGAGATGTGGCGCGACCTGCGCCCCATCGGCCGCGACGCGTCCACCGGCGGGTACCGCAGGTACGCCTGGACCGCCGCCGACGCCGACTGCCGGTCGTGGTTCAGGGCGCAGGCCGAGTCACGTGGCCTTACCTACGAGACCGACCGCAACGGCAACCAGTGGGCCTGGCTCGGCGACCCCGCCCAGGGCGACGCCGTGGTCACCGGCTCGCACCTCGACTCCGTACCGGACGGCGGAGCCTTCGACGGCCCTCTCGGCGTCGTGACCTCCTTCGCCGCCCTCGACGAACTCCGCCGCAGGGGAGCGGAGTTCACCCGGCCCCTCGCCGTCACCAACTTCGGTGACGAGGAGGGCGCCCGGTTCGGGCTCGCCTGTGTCGGATCCCGGCTGAGTGCCGGGCGGCTGACACGGGAGAAGGCGTACGAACTCCGTGACGCGGACGGCATCAGCCTTCCGCAGGCCATGGAGGCGGCGGGGTACGACCCGGCAGCCATCGGTCCCGACCCCGAACGCCTCGCCCGGATCGGCGCGTTCGTGGAACTGCACGTCGAGCAGGGCCGTGCCCTGGACCTGTCCGGTGACGCCGTCGGTATCGCGTCCGCCATCTGGCCGCACGGGCGCTGGCGGTTCGACTTCGCCGGTGAGGCCAACCACGCCGGCACCACCCGGCTCGCCGACCGGCGCGACCCGATGCTGACGTACGCGCAGACCGTTCTCGCCGCGCGACGGGAGGCGGAACTCGCGGGCGCGGTGGCCACGTTCGGAAAGATCTCCGTCGAGCCGAACGGCGTGAACGCCATCCCGTCGCTGGTGCGCGGCTGGCTGGACTCCCGGGCGCCCGACCAAGCCACCCTCGACACGGTCGTCGCCGCCGTCGAGCAGGCGGCGCGGGAGCGCGCCGAGCGCGACGGCGTGGACCTCTCGGTCGTACAGGAGTCGTTCACGCCGGTGATCGAGTTCGAGCACGCTCTGCGCGACGAGCTGAACAAGATCCTCGGGGGCGCCGTCCCCGTGCTCGGCACGGGCGCGGGACACGACGCGGGAATCCTCTCCACGTCCGTCCCGACCGCCATGCTGTTCGTACGCAACCCCACCGGTGTCTCGCACTCCCCGGCCGAGTCGGCGGACGAGGACGACTGCGTGGCCGGGGTTCTCGCACTCGCCGACGTACTGGAGGGCCTGGCGTGCAGGTGACCACGTACTGGCTGGAACACGCCTGGCTCGGCGCGCACGCCGAGCCGGGCGTGGCCCTCGACGTGACGGACGGCCGGATCACCGCCGTACGGCAGGGGGTCGAGACCCCGCCGCCGGGGGCGGAGGTGCTGCGCGGCTTCACGCTTCCCGGCCTCGCGAACGCCCACTCGCACGCCTTCCACCGCGCGCTGCGCGGCACGGTGCAGGTCGGCTCCGGGACCTTCTGGACCTGGCGGGAGGTGATGTACGACGTGGCCGTCCGCCTGACCCCCGACTCGTACTTCGCGCTGGCCCGCGCGGTCTACGCCGAGATGGCGCTGGCCGGCATCACCGCGGTCGGTGAGTTCCACTATCTGCACCACGCGCCGGGCGGCGTGCCGTACGCCGATCCCAACGCGATGGGCGAGGCGCTGATCGCGGCTGCAGGCGAGGCCGGAATCCGGATCACCCTGCTCGACACCGCCTACCTGTCCGCCGGTTTCGGAGAACCACCCACCAGCCACCAGTTGCGCTTCTCCGACGGCACGGCGGACGCGTGGGCCCAGCGGGCCGATTCGCTGAAGGACGGCGGACATGTACGGATCGGCGCCGCGATCCACTCCGTACGGGCCGTGCCCGCCGAGCAGCTGCCGACGGTCGCCTCCTGGGCCGCCGACCGCAACGCGCCCCTGCACGTCCACCTCTCCGAGCAGACGGCTGAGAACGACGCCTGCCTCGCCGCGCACGGCCGCACCCCCACCCGGCTGCTGGCCGACCACGGCGTGCTCGGCGCCCGCACCACGGGCGTGCACAACACCCACCTCACCGACGACGACATCGCGCTGCTCGGCGGCACGACGACGGGCACCTGCATGTGCCCGACGACGGAACGCGACCTCGCGGACGGCATCGGCCCCGCCCCCGCCCTTCAGGCGGCCGGCTCGCCCCTGTCCCTCGGCAGCGACAGCCACGCCGTGATCGACCTGTTCGAGGAGGCCCGTGCCATGGAGCTGAACGAGCGCCTGCGCTCGCGCACCCGGGGCCACTGGACGGCCGCGGCGCTGATGCGGGCCGCAACCGCCGACGGACACGCCGCACTGGGCTGGCACGAGGCGGGCCGCCTCGAGCCGGGCGCGCTCGCGGACTTCACGACCGTCGCCCTGGACACCGTCAGGACAGCGGGGCCGCCACCGCGTCTGGCAGCTGAGACAGCGGTATTCGCCGGGTCGGCAGCGGACGTGCGCCATACGGTCGTGGGTGGCCGCCATGTCGTACGGGACGGGGTCCATGCCGCGGTTCCCGACGCTGCACGAGCTCTGACGGACGCGATCGCCGCACTGCACGGCTGAAGGAGGCACCCCGCACCATGAACAGCGGCCACGAGACGACGAACAACGCCCCGGCGACGCCCGGCCCCGCGACGACGAACAGCGCCGTCGCGGCGACGGCCACCGTCATCACCAACATCGCCAGCCTGGTCACCAACGACCCCTCCCTCGGTGACGGATCCCCCCTCGGACTGATCCGGGACGCGGCCGTCGTCATCGACGGCGACCGCATCGCCTGGATCGGGGAGAAGAGCAAAGCACCCGCCACTGACAACCGGCTCGACGCCGGCGGCCGGGCGGTCGTCCCCGGCTTCGTCGACTCGCACTCGCACCTCGTCTTCGCCGGTGACCGCACCGCCGAGTTCAACGCCCGGATGTCCGGGCAGGCGTACGCCGCGGGCGGCATCCGGACCACCGTCGCCGCGACCCGCGCCGCGAGCGACGCCCAGCTGGACGCCAACGTCGCCCGCTATCTCGCGGAGGCTCTCCGGCAGGGGACCACCGTCATGGAGACCAAGTCCGGTTACGGGCTCACCGTCGAGGACGAGGCGCGTGCCCTGCGGATCGCCGCCGCGCACACCGACGAGGTCACCTACCTCGGAGCGCACATCGTGTCCCCGGACTACGCCGACGACCCGGCGGCCTACGTCGCCCTGGTGACCGGCGAGATGCTCGACGCCTGCGCGCCGTACGCCCGCTGGGTGGACGTCTTCTGCGAGAAGGGCGCGTTCGACGCGGACCAGGCGCGGGCCGTCCTCACCGCGGGCAAGGCGCGGGGGCTGACTCCCCGCGTGCACGCCAACCAGCTCACCTACGGTCCCGGCGTGCAGCTCGCCGTCGAGCTGGACGCCGCGTCCGCCGACCACTGCACCCACCTCACCGACGCGGACGTGGACGCGCTCGCCAACAGCGCGACGGTCGCGACGCTGCTGCCGGGCGCCGAGTTCTCGACCCGCGCCGAGTGGCCGGACGCGCGCCGGCTCATCGACGCCGGCGCGACGGTCGCGCTGTCGACGGACTGCAACCCGGGCTCGTCGTTCACCTCGTCGATGGCGTTCTGCGTCGCGCTCGCCGTACGCGACATGGGGATGACGCCCGACGAGGCGCTCTGGTCGGCGACCGCCGGCGGGGCGGCGGCCCTGCGCCGCACGGACGTGGGCCGCCTCGGCGTCGGCGCCCGCGCCGATCTCGTACTGCTGGACGCGCCCAGCCATGTGCACCTGGCGTACCGGCCGGGTGTTCCGCTGGTGAGCGAGGTGTGGCGGGCCGGCCGTCGCGCCGCGTAGGCCGCCGCCACCGGGCCGGCCCGCGCGAGGCGTGTGCCGGTACGGCCGGGGCGGCCGGCTCAGGTCCGCCGCTCCGGCCGCTCCTGCGGCGTCCCGGTCCGCTGCCACGACACGGACCGCCCCGCCGATCCTGAACCGGACGGGCCCGGCCCCCTCAGGGTTTCCCGGGCAGCAGGTGCCGCCAGCTGCCCGGGTGCGCCGCCAGGTAGTCGCGCAGCCCCTGTGCGGGGTGACCCGTCAGCCGGGGCACCGCGTCGGAGACGGTGGCCATCTCGCCCCTCGCGATCGCCTCGTACGAGCTGACCCAGCCCGTCACCTCCCAGTCCTCCGCGCCGTACCCGGCCCTGGAGGCGTACGCCTCGTCGCGGGACTCGAGGTGGTAGCGGACGGTGCGGCCGGTGACCTCGCTCAGCGTCCGCGCGGCCTCGGCGAGTGTGAACGCCTCGGGGCCGGTGAGGTCGTACACGACCCGGTCGTGCGTGCGGCTCCCGTCCAGCAGCACGGCCGCCGCCGCGTCGGCGATGTCGTCGTGGGCGACGGCGGCCACCCGGCCCTGGCCGCCAGGGCCGCGCAGCACCCCGTCCTTGCCGGTCATCGAAGGGAACGCGGCCAGATAGAAGTTGTCCCGCAGGAAGGTGTGGCGCACCCCGCAGGAGCGGATGTACTGCTCGGTGTGCCAGTGGTCGCGGGCGAAGGTGAACGTCGCGTCCGGCGCCGCGCCGACGAACGACACGTACACGATCCGCTCGACGCCCGCGGCGACCGCCGCGTCCACGGCCGTGCAGTGCTCCTTCACCCGGTCCGGGGCCTCGTGCGCGGAGACCATGAAGAGCGTCTGCGCCCCGTCGAGGGCGCGCCGCATCGCCTCGCCGTCGCCGTAGGAGGCGGGGCGGGCGACCGTCGCGCCCGACAGTTCGGGCAGCCGGGTGGGATCGCGGCCGATCAGCCGCGTCGCGGCGTCCGCACCGGAGAGCCGGCGCGCCACCCGGCCGCCGACGCGGCCGCTCGCTCCGGTGACTGCGATGACTGGGAGCATGACGGTGTCCTCCTGCTGGGATGCGCGGTCCTCTCCCGCCGGGACGCGCGGTCCGGCCGGTGTGTGCACCAGTCTCGCGGGCGCCGGCGGCCCGGTGGCGCACGACATGCGACAGTGGGCGGATGCGAACCATCGGGCTGATCGGCGGCATGAGCTGGGAATCCAGCGCGGAGTACTACCGGCTTCTCAACGAGTTCGTGCGCGACCGGCTCGGCGGGCTCCATTCGGCGCGATGCGTGCTCCACTCCGTCGACTTCGCGGAGATCGAGCAGCTCCAGACGGCCGGTGAGTGGGAGCGTGCCGGCGAGATCCTCGCGGCGGCCGCCCGAGGTCTCGAGGCCGCCGGTGCCGAACTGCTGCTGATCTGCACCAACACCATGCACAAGGTCGCCGGCCAGGTCGAGGCAGCGGTCCGGGTGCCGCTGCTGCACCTGGCGGACGCCACCGCGGACGCCGTCAAGGCCCGTGGTCTCACCCGCGTCGGCCTGCTGGGCACCGCCTTCACGATGGAACAGGACTTCTACCGCGAACTCCTCGCCGGGCACGGGCTCGAGGTCCTCACCCCGGATGCGGAGGGGCGTGCGCTGGTCCACCGGGTGATCTACGACGAGTTGTGCCTCGGCGTCGTGCGGGACGAGTCCCGCGCCCGCTACCAGGACGTCATCGGCGAGCTGGTCGGTGCCGGAGCGGAGGGCGTCGTCCTCGGCTGCACCGAGATCGAGCTGCTGATCGGGCCCGGCGACAGCCCTGTGCCGGTGTTCCCGACGACGACACTGCACGCGCGGGCGGCCGTCGAGGCCGCGCTGGCCTGAGCCCGGACGGGCGCCAGGAGGACCGGCCCGGTCCGGGCGGCCGATCGCGGGGGCGCGCGGGCGAACCGGCACGCGTCAGAAGAAGCGTGACGCTCCCTACCGTGTCGGTATTTCGGCCGGTACCGTCGCTCTCCTGGGGGCGAGCTTGTTGAAAGCTCAAGAGCAAAGCCGGGGGGTCGAGTTGAGCGATGTGCGAATCAGGGTCGTGACGCCGGGGGAGCTGGGCGCGAGTCAGACGGAGGCGTGGCGGGAGATGCGCGCGGGTGCGGAAGCACCCGCGAACCCGTTCATGGAGCCCGAGTTCACCCTCGCGGTCGGCCGGGTGCGGGCCCCGGCAAGAGTGGCCGTGCTCTGGGAGGGCGGGGAACCGGCCGGATTCTTCCCTTACGAGCGGGGGCCGTTGGGGCGGGGCCGGGCCATCGGTCTCGGGGTGTCCGACTGCCAGGGTGCGGTCCTGCGGCCCGGTCTGGGCCTCGACCCGCGTGAACTGCTCCGGGCGTGTTCGCTGGCGGCCTGGGAGTTCGACAACCTCGAGGCGGGCCAGAAACTGTTCGAGCCGGACGCGGCCGGTGCGTTCGGCTCGCCCGTCATCGACGTCGCCGCGGGATACGCCGCCTACGAGGAGCAGCTCAGGGAGCGGTCGCCCAAGTTCCTGCGGACCACGCTCGCGAAGGAGCGCAGGCTCGGCCGGCAGGCCGGCGGCGTGCGGTTCGTCCTGGACGAGCGGGACCCGGGCGCGCTGCGGACGCTGATGTCGTGGAAATCCGCCCAGTACCGCAGGACCGGCCGCAGGGACCGCTTCTCGCAGCGGTGGATCAGCACCCTGGTGCGGCAGCTGCACGAGTCGAGGGCGGCCGGCTGCCGAGGGACGCTCTCCGTGCTGTACGCCGGTGACCGGCCGGTCGCCGCGCACTTCGGGCTGCGTTCGCGCACGGTGCTGGCCTGCTGGTTCCCGGCGTACGAGCCCGAGTTCGCCAAGTTCTCACCCGGCCTGATCCTGCATCTGAGGATGGCGGAGGCGGCGGCCCGCGAGGGCGTCGCGCTGCTGGACCTCGGCCGTGGGGCCGCCGAGTACAAGGACGCCCTCAAGACCGGGGAGCTGCGGGTCCACGAGGGCGCGACCCTGCGGCCGGGGCCGGGGGCCGCGCTGTACTGGCTCGGCCGCGAACCGGTGCGCCGGGCCCATGGGTTCGTCCGTGACCATCCGCGGCTCGCCGCGCAGGCCAGACGGACGCTGAACCGGGTGGGCCGGCTGCGGGGGACCCGCTGACGCCGGACGCGGCCCGCAGGGGCATCGGCCCGGCAGCGCACCGTACGCACACCAGGGGGACACGCATGCTCAGCAGATCACTACGGCCCGCCCCGCCCGGCCCGCCGCGGCCGCCTGCGCCGATGCGGGTGGTGGAACTGGACCTCGAAGGCCCCGACGGGCCGGTCCTCGCCTTCCGTCCGGCTCCGCCGGGACAGGCCGGCGGACTGCCGGGCAGCCCGTTCCCGGGGGAGCCGGCGACCGCTGCGGCGGACGACGTCTTCGCACTGGTCCGGCTGCGCGGGCGGCCCGTCGCCACCGTGGTGTGCCGCGTTCCGCCCGGGCGCAGGGCCGTCGACGCGGTCGCCGTGGCCGCCCGGGCGCGGCTCGCCGGCCGGGAGCCTGCGCCAGCGCCGCCGCACGGCGATCTGCCGCGTACCAGCGTCGTCGTCGCCACCCGCGAGGGCGCCGGACGGCTCGCCCGCGCCCTCGACTCGCTGCTCGCCCAGGACCACCCGGAGTACGAGATCGTCGTCGTGGACAACGCCCCCGTCACGACCGCCACCCGCGATCTCGTCGAGAACAAGTACGGCGGCCTGCGGACCGTACGCGTCCGGTACGTCAGCGAACCCGTGCCGGGCCTCGCCGTGGCCCACAACAGGGGCGTCGCCGTCGCCGACGGCGCGGTGCTCGCGTTCACGGACGACGACGTGGTCGCGGACCCGCACTGGCTCACGTCGCTCACCGCGCCCTTCGCCGACGACCCGCGGATCGGCTGCACGACCGGACTGATCCTGCCCGCCCGGCTGGGCACCCCGGCGCAGATCCTCCTGGAGAGCCACGGCGGCTTCGCCAAAGGGTTCACCCCGCGTACGTACGACCCGCTGCGCCCGCCGGCCGACCAGCCGCTGTTCCCGTTCACCGCGGGCAGCTTCGGGTCCGGCGCCAACATGGCCTTCCGGGCCGCCGTGCTGCGCGGGCTGGGCGGTTTCGACCCGGCCACCGGCACGGGCACGCCAGCCCGCGGCGGCGACGACCTGTACGCGTTCGTCTCCGTCCTCGCGGCGGGCCACCGGCTGCGCTACACGCCGCAGGCGCTGGTGTGGCACCACCACCGTGAGACGTGGCGGGACCTGACCCGGCAGGCGTACGGGTACGGCGCCGGGCTGACCGCCGCCCTGACCGCCCTGCTGGTCCGCCGCCCGGCGCTGCTGCCCGCCCTGCTGCGCGGGCTGCCGGCCGGCCTCGCCCACGCCCGTGCGATCACCGCCTCCCGGGAGGCCGGTACGGGCGGGGCGCCGGGCACGCACGGGGCCAGGGAGCATCCGTGGCCGCGCCATCTGTCCCGGCTGGAACGCCGCGGGATGCTCACCGGCCCGCTCGGATACGTGCGGGCACGGCTGCGGCTGCGCGGCGTCGACCTGCCCGACGTCGCGGCGGGGAGGCGCTGACATGCCGGACGCGATCCCGGTGCTGCTCTACCACGCCGTCATGGACGATCCGCCCGCCTGGATCGCCGAATTCACCGTCACTCCGGCGCAGTTCGGGGCGCATCTCGACGCCGTCGCGGCGAGCGGCCGCACCCCGGTGACCGCAGGCACGCTCGTGGACGCGCTCACCGGCGGCGGCCCGCTGCCCCCACGGCCCGTCGTCCTCACCTTCGACGACGGTTTCGCCGATCTGCCCGGGCCGACCGCGGAAGCGCTCGCCGGCCGCTGCATGCCGGCCACCGCGTATCTCACCACCGGGGCGCTCACGCCCGGCCGGACCAGCCTGCTGCCGCCCGCGCCGATGATGACCCTGTCCCGGGCGCCGCTGCTGGAGCAGTACGGCATGGAAGTGGGCGCGCACACCGTCACCCATCCGCAGCTCGACACCCTGCCGCCCGCCGAACTGGACCGGGAACTGCGCGAGGCGAAGACGGAGTTGGAGGACGTGCTCGGCCATGAGGTGACGCATCTGGCCTATCCGCACGGCTACAACAGCCGTGCCGTCCGCAGGGCGGCGGCCGCGGCGGGCTACACGTCGGCCGCCGCGGTGCGGCACGCGCTCAGCTCACCGGCCGACGAGGCGTACCGCATCGCCCGCCTCATCGTGCGCCGCACCCACACGGTGGCGGACGTCGAGGCGTGGATGGACGCACGGGGCGGTGTGCCCGTCGCGCCGTTCCCCGACGGGCTGCCGACGGTGGGCTGGCGGCTGTACCGGCGTGCCCGTGCGGTGGTGCGGGGGAGGCAGTTCGCGGGCTGACCCGAGAGGCGGCTCAGCCCCGAGGCACGCGCTGGCCGAAGTACGGATCGGACACGGCGCGTCGCAGGCCCTGCCACGAGGACTCCCGCGCGAGCGACAGGTCGCAGCCGGGCCCCGGGTCGCGGTGGTTCCACTGGAGCGCGGCCCGCACCCCGTCCAGTTCCTTCACCACGTCCGGGACCTCCGCGTACCACTCGGCCTGCGCGCCGGGGCGGGCCGGATCGTCGGCCGTGCCGAACTCGGAGAGCATCAGGGGTTTGTCGCGGGAGATGTGCTCCCTGATCCACCGGTGGGACGCGGTCTGCGTCTCCTCGAAGCTCTTCCAGGACGTCCGGTGGCAGCGGAAGTAGTTGTACTGGTTGTAGCCGATCCAGTCGACGTACGCGTCGCCCGGATACAGCCGCGGGAACAGCGCCGCGTGCCCGGTCCAGCCGGTGACGACCCAGGTCCAGACGACGTTCTGAACGCCCAGTTCACGGAACCGGTCATGGATGTGGCGGTAGGCGGCGACGTACTCCTCCGGCGTGCCCGCGGCCGGGGTGCGGGTGTCCATCTCCAGGTCGAACGAGAGGAACACCTTCTTCCCGTACGCCTTGATCCGCCGCGCCTGCACGTCGACGACGCTGCGGTCGAGCTGCCCCGCCGCGATCTGCCGCCAGGTCGGCTGCTGTTCGGGCCGGCCGTTCCACCACTTGCTCTCCCACGACAGCAGCAGCAAGCGGTCCCGGCCGACGCGCTGTTCCTGCTCGGTCAGCAGCCGGCCCTCGAGGCCGTCGGTCGACATGTCGTGGTAGGCGTACACGATGTCCAGCCGCCGCCCGAGCCGCTTCTCGTAGGCGAGGACCTTCTCCTCCAGGTCGGTCTTGTCGTGCCGGACGTAGGCGCCGAACCAGGCGCCGCAAGGGGGCACCAGCAGTTCGGTGGCGCGGCACCGGGGACTGCCGGGCGAGGGCGGGGCACTGTCCCCCGGGCCGGCGAACGTGAGGGCGAGCACCCCGCAGAGCAGCACCGCGGACACCACCGCCACCCAGGGCCGGCGGTGGTGCACTCCCGTGAGGGTCACGTGAGGGACCCCTTCCGCGGCGGGGAGGCGGAGCGGGCGGCCGGCGCCCGGCCGGTGACCTGCGGGCAGCACGCGGCGAGCGTGGTCGCCGCGGCCAGCAGGACAAGCAGCCGCAGTCCGCTGAAGGCGCCGGCGGCGAGCAGCGCGGTCGCGCAGAGGACCGCCGCGCTCACACTCAGGAAGAGCGCCAGCACGAGCTGCTCCAGCCGGTCGGAGTCGCGGGTGAAGCCGTCGTCCTGCGCGGCCGCGCCGTAACGGCGCAGGGCGGGCGCGCAGATGCGGACGGCGGCGGCGCCGGGGCCCGCGAGGAGGAAGGCGACGACGGGCAGTGTCCGCAGCGGCGAGGCGGCGGGCAGCGCGGTGGCGGCCACCGCGCACCAGCCCACCAGTGGTGGCAGCAGCCGGAATGTGAGCGATCCGGGTCTCATGGTGTGCTCCCTGTCGTGGGCCTGAGTGCGTAGACGACGCCGGCGCTGTTGCCGGCGACCCGCTCGAACAAGGGCGAGCCGGCGACGGACCGTTCGATCCGCCGCAGCTCCGCGGCGCTGAGCATGCCGTTCATCTCGGAGCCCGCGATCTGGCCCCTCGTGAGCAGGAAGTACGCCCGGCCCGGCGCAGCCACCCCGGCCATGTCGCGGGCGAGTGTGCCGGCCGGGTCGGCGAGGACCTCCCGTACATGGCTCTTGGCGTCCTCGAGGAACCAGTAGTGGCCGACCTCCCCGTACGAGGCGTACGCCAGCGGGTAGTTGCGGTGCGCGGCGACGACGAGCGAGCCGGGCGGAGCACCGTCGATCACCTGCCGGACGAGCTCGACCTCGTCCGGCGGGAAGTAGCTGAGCCGGTCCTTGCCCGCGTAGGCGGGCACGAACGCGGCGGTGAGCACGAGCAGCGCGGCCCCGGCGAGCACGGTCCGCCGCCGTCCGCCGCCGCCCGCCCCCGCCGTCGGGACGTCCGGGGAGGCGTCGGCCGCCGCCGGGGGAAGCAGGACCGCTGCCGCGAAGAAGCACGCGCCGGGCAGCATGAACAGCAGCACCCGGAAGATCATCTCGCTGCCGTAGTCGTTCGCGACGAGCATCAGCAGCGGGACGGCGGTGAGCATCAGCAGCGGCCGGGCCCGGGTCCGCAGTGCTTTCCGTCGCAGCACGCCGAGCGCGGCGAGCAGCAGCACCGCCCCCGACAGCAGCCGGGCCACCCACGACACGGTCACCGGGCCGGTCCCCGTCGGCGTCGACCCGTAGCCCGTTTCCAGGTTGCCGCGCACGTCGCCGAAGGACCGGAGCATCTCGGGCACCGCCTCGCGCAGGAAGGGCAGCGAGACGGTCAGGTTCCAGGCCAGGAACATCACGGCCAGCGCGGCCAGGGCGGGCAGCGCCCACGCGCGGCGGTCGCGGGTCAGGCACAGCGCGGTGAGCCCCGCCCCCAGCATGACCGGCGTGAGCTGGTGCGAGACGACGACGGCCGCGATCAGGGGAAGCAGCAGGGCCGTCCACAGGAGGCGGCCCCGGGGCCGTGCGCCGTCCTCGGTCCGGCCGCCGCGGCGCAGCACGACCGCGATCACACCGAGGTACAGGGCGAACGCGAGGGACTGCGGCGAGAAGTAGTCCTGGCCGACCCAGTTGGCGACGTGGAACAGCCACACGGCCGTCCAGACGAGCCTGCGGTCCTGCGTGAACGTGCGGTAGACCAGCAGCAGCGGAGCGAGCAGCAGCAGACTCGAGAACAGCGGCCACCAGGCCATGAAGGCCGCCGCGCTCTCCGCGCCCGTGAGCCGTACGAGGCCTGCCTGCGCGGCGAAGAAGCCCGGCCACTGGTCGTAGACGGTCATGTCACCGAGCCGCTCGGCCGTCGTCTCCAGCCGGCCGGCGGACAGCAGATGCTCCACGACCGCGTCGTGCTTCCACGCCCACGCGTACAGCGCGGTCGGGTAGACGAGCCCCTGGGTGGCCCGTTCGATCAGCAGCAGTCCCAGCACGTACGCGGCGGGCCAGCCGCCGCCCCGCGCCGGATCGCGGACGCAGTACCAGAAGCCGCCGGTCAGCAGTGCCAGGGCGGCCCAGTACGTGACGGGCAGCGCGCCGACCAGCCCGAAGTCTCCGAGCCCGGCCGGATCGGTGCGCAGTACCGAGTGCGCCCACAGCGCGAGCGCGCCCGCGAGGGGCAGCGCCGCGCCCCAGGGCACGCGCCGGCGCACGCCGACGGGGTCGGCGGCGGGCGGGCCGGACGTCTCCGCCGTGGGTCCGGCGTCCGAGGTGACGGGCAGGTGCACGCTTTTCCCCCAGGTCATTCGATACGGCGGTGTCGGCGACGGCGCCCGCGCAGCAGGGCGAGCACAAGTACCGTGCAGAGCAGGGACAGTTGCAGCGGGAGCAGGACGGCGTCGAGCTGCTCCCGCAGGGCCCGTCCGCCGGCGAGGAGCAGCAGCAGGACGGCCCAGCGGGCGCCGCCCGGCAGCCGGACGAGCCACAGGATCACGAACACGGCGGCGAGGCACAGGAGTTGCCCCACGGCGGTCCGCAGCCCGCTCCACGGCGCGGTGTGCAGCGCGGCGAACGTGGCGAGCAGGCCGGCGCCGAGCAGCCCGGGCTGCGGCGTCGGCAGGGCGGCGGCCGCGACCTGGACGACGAGGAGCAGCGAGAGACCCGCGAGGCTCAGCGACGGCAGGGCCCACGGCCAGTCGACGTGGCCGGCGTCCGGCCGGTGCGCCAACGGCGTCCAGAACAGCCCCGCGCCGAACCCGAGGAACAGCCACAGCACCGTGACCGCCCACTCCTCGCCGACGCGCGTACGGGCCCGGGCCGCCCGGACGCGGAGCCCGGGGCGGGGCGGGCGTCCCCCGGCGAGGACCGCACGCAGCCCCGGCACGCACGCCAGCGCCATCGCCGTCATCGACAGCAGCACCGCCCAGCCGGCCCCCGCGATCCCGGCCGGACCCAGCAGCAGCGCCGCGCTGCCGAGGACCAGTACGCACATGGCGGCCTGGAGCACGGCCAGCACGCCCGTACGCCCCTGGACCCGCAGGACGCCGATGTACAGCTCCACGGCGACACGGGGCAGGGCCGCCGCCGCCAGCAGCCGCAGCACGGTGGTGCCGTGCGCCGCGTAGTCCTCGCCGAAGGGGGCGAGGATCTGCGGGGCGAACACGACGAGGACGGCCACGACGGGGACGAGCAGCATCGCCATCCGGCGCAGTGCGCCGCGCACCCCCGCGGCCAGGGTTTGCGGACTGTGCGAGGCGTGCGCCGTCAGCGAGGAGGCCATGTTGATGGCCATGAACTCCATCGTGCCGCCGACGGTGTAGGCGATGTAGAAGAAGCCGTTGTGCGCGGCGTCGAAGCTGACGGCGACCATCACCGGCAGCAGGTTGATCATCGCCAGGGAGAACAGCGCGCCCACCGAGTCGCCGGCCAGGAAGCGGCCGATGTCGCGCAGGCTCGGCGGCTCGCGGTCGTGGTCGGCCGCGGCCTGTCGCGGGATCAGCCGGCGGAAGACCATCCAGCCGAGCGGCAGGACGGACAGGGCGATCGCGACGGCCCAGGAGACGAAGATGCCGAGCACCGGCAGGGCGCCGGCGAACACCACGAGCAGCAGCAGCTTGCCGACGGAGAACACGGTGTTGCCGACCGGCACCCACACGGCTCTGCGCAGGCCCGTGAGTACGCCGTCCTGGAGGGTGAGCAGCGCCCAGCCGACACAGGACGCCGTGAAGACGGCTCCGGCGGCGAGGCCCCCGAGCGGGGCGTACGAGGGGCCCCACAGGTCCAGCGTGAAGAGGAAGGCGACGGACGCCAGGCACACGACGAGGGAGCTGAGCGCGTACGCCCGCCGCACCAGGGCCCCGGTCCCGCGCCCGGCCCGGGGCACGTACCGGACGACCGCGCCGATCATGGTGGTGGCGGTGAGCGAGGAGAGCAGCCGCATCGCGGCGATGGCGGCGGACCCCTGCCCGACGGCCTCCTGCGTGTAGTGGCGGGCGGCCACCAGCCAGAATCCCAGTCCGAGCGCGGCGGACACCCCGGTCGAGAGCATGAGCGCGTAGGCGTTGCGGAACAGCGAGTCACCGGCGCCGGGCCCGGGTGTGCCGGTGTGCGTCGCGTCACGGTCGCCCGCGGGCGGCGGGCCACCGGCCGCCTCCTCGCCGCCGCCCGGCCCGGCCCTCAGGAGCGGCACGGCCGTCGCCGTGTCCGCGCCCTCGCCCGCGCCGGGGGCGTCAGGCACCGGCATCGCCCCGGCGGGGCAGCCGCGGGGCCGCCGGCGACGGGCCGGGGCGGCGCAGGACATGGGGCGGTACACGGGCCGGCGCCCGGGTGGGGGCGGTCTGCGGAGGCCTGGCCGGTCGTACGCCGGCACGGTCCAGGACCGCCGCGGCCCGTTCGGCCCGCAGGGGATCGACCGGCAGGGCGTGGCGCGCGAACCACGACGCCGCGGCGGGGGCGGGCGACGGGTCGGTGAAGCGGTCGCCGGCGTACCGGTCGAGCGGCGGGTCGTAGAGGTAGCCGACGGGGATCCGGTGCCGGGCCAGCGCCGCCGTCGCGGCGGTCCGGTCCTCCACGAGCAGCGGTACCCGGAACAGCGGCTGCGCGGGGCCCGGCCGGGGAGCGGCCCACGGCGTGTCCAACAGCCTCTGGGTGCCCGTGAGATGGGCCGCGAGCCGCTCGTCGAGGCGTGCCAGCAGCCGCTCCGTACGCCGTAACCGCAGCCGGCCCGGCACGAGCCGGTAGCTGTGCATGTCCACCCGCGCCCAGGAGTCGAACGCGTCGAGCGACGGGGACCGCGGCAGCGTACGCGCCAGTTCGTCCGGGCGCAGCGCCATCCGGATCTCCGTGCGCTCCTCGAGGCCGAGGAGTCGCAGCGCCGCGCGTGCCGCTCCGGTGAGCCGCAGGCCCCGCAGCCCGGCCTCCGCGTACGGCCGCAGCCCGTAGGCGAGCTCCGCCGACAGCCGTGCGGGTGCCAGCAGGGCGTCCCTGGCCCGCGCCAGCTCCTCCCGCGACGCGGGGTCGGCGACGGCGAGGAACCCGCCCGTGCCGGCGCCGGTGTGTTTGGAGAGGCTGAAGACGGAGGCGTCGCCGAAGCCGCCGACGGGCCTCCCGGCCAGCACGGTGCCGATGGCGTGCGCCGCGTCCTCCAGCAGCGGGATGCCCGACGCGTCACAGCGTGCGCGCAGTTCGGGGGCGGGGTCCGGATTCCCGTACAGGTTGGTGGTGAGGACGGCGGAGAGGCTCCGCCACAGGGACTTGGGGACGGCCTCGGCGTCGATGGTGCCGTCGTCCGCCCGCAGCGGCGCCTGCACGGGGCGCAGACCGGCCGCGAGCACCACGAAGAAGATCACGTCGTCGTTGACCGGCGACATCAGTATCCGCCCGCCCGGCCGGCACCAGTGGCGCAGCGCCACATAGAGGCCGAGACGGCATGACGGCACGTACAGGCACTCCCTGCCCAGACGGCGGCGCATCAGCTTTTCGAGCGGTGCGTACGCCTGCGGGCAGCCCTCCCCAAGAGCCATGTGTTTCCCCCCACTTGCCCCTGGGTCAATGTGGACCAATCAGGACTGCCCCGTCAATAACGGGGAAGGGCCCATTCCTTGACGGAATGGGCCCTTCCGGGTGCGGGTGAGGTGGTCCGCTCACTCCTCCAGCGTCAGGCCCTTGCGGAGCCTGCGCAGGGTCCGGGACAGCAGCCTGGACACGTGCATCTGCGAGATGCCGAGCTCTTCACCGATCTCCGACTGCGTCATGTTGGCGACGAAACGCAGGGAGAGGATCCGGCGGTCGCGCGGCGGAAGGCTCGCGATCATCGGCCTGAGCGACTCGATGTACTCGATGCCTTCGAGCCCGTGATCCTCGTAGCCGATGCGGTTGGCGAGGGCGCCCTCGCTGTCGTCCTCCTCCGGCTGGGCGTCCAGCGAGCTCGCGGTGTACGCGTTGCTCGCGGCCATGCCCTCCACGACCTCGTCCCGGCCGATGTCGAGCCGCTGCGCGAGCTCGTCGACGGTGGGGGCGCGGTCGAGCTGCTGGGAGAGCTCGTCCCCCGCCTTCGCGAGGTCCAGCCGCAGCTCCTGGAGCCGGCGCGGCACACGCACCGACCAACTGGTGTCGCGGAAGAAGCGCTTGATCTCGCCGATGATGGTCGGCATCGCGAAGGTGGGGAACTCGACGCCGCGGCTGAGTTCGAAGCGGTCGATCGCCTTGATCAGGCCGATCGTGCCGACCTGGATGATGTCCTCCATCGGTTCGCTGCGGGTGCGGAACCGTGAGGCGGCGAACTTGACCAGCGCGAGGTTCAGTTCCACCAGGGTGTTACGGACGTACGCGTACTCGTGCGTGCCCTCCTCGAGGGACGCGAGGCGTGCGAAGAGCGTCTTGGACAGTTCTCGCGCGTCCAGCGCTCCCACCTGTTCGAACGGCGGGATCTCCGGAAGGCCCTCGAGGGCTTCGAGGCCCGTGGCCTGTTCGTCGGTGGGGGTGGACAGTGTCGACGGCGCGGTGGGGGTTCGCGATGCGTCGAGCCGGGGTGACATGGTCTCCTCCATCGTTCTCGGCATATGGCTGCCGAAGCCCATACATGCTGCTGCGGTGAGCGGCGCCTCCAAAGCCGGCCGTGTTGGTTGTGTCCCTACTAGCCCTACCCGGTCTGCCACGACGATCGCAAGTGGCATATCGGCAGTATGTCCGTATTGTCGGTTAGTTCGGCTACCAGTGTGCGCGTGGAGGGCGTAGGGTTCGACGGGCGTCAGCGCCGTCCGTCGACGGTGCCGACGTGATGTACGACACGGTGGCGACACACTGAACGACACGGCGAAAAGGGACGGCATGGACCGCGAGACGGTCGGCAGCGTCAATCGGGGCCGGCTTCAGGTCGAGGTTCGGACCGAGGGCCGCAGCGAAATCGTGAAGCCGGTGGGTGAGCTCGATCACCACACGGCGGACCTGCTGCGCGTGCCCTTGGAGGAGGCGATCGAACGCGGTCGCGTACGTCTGGTCATCGACTGCTCGCAGCTGGAGTTCTGTGATTCCACGGGACTCAATGTGCTGCTCGGTGCCCGGTTGAAGGCCGAGGCCGGTGGCGGAGGGGTCCATCTGGCAGGGATGCTGCCGGTGGTGGCGAGGGTCTTCGAGATCACCGGCGCCGAGGCGGTCTTCACCGTGCACGACTCCGTCGAAGCGGCCCTGGTCCACTGACCGGCCGCCCTGTTGCCCGCGTCACGCGGCCGGATCCGCACAGTGGGTGTTGTCACGGGCCGGTCGGGCAGGAGAACCCCCGCAGACCGTTGAACGCCCAGCACTCTGCGTACTTGAGACCATGGCGAACTGGTGAATCGGTGAATCGGTGAGGTGAAGCGCTGATGAGCACCACCCGGCAACAGCAGCCGGGCGACGCCGGCCCGGAGCCGGGTGGCGCCGGCGCGCCGCCGGCCGTCCCCGCATCCGGGGTCTCCGGCGGCGCCGTGCGCAGCCTTCCCCTGCGCGCGGCCAGTGGCATTGTTCCCCTCGCCCGGGACTTCACGCGGCAGGCGCTCTACGACTGGGGCTGGCTGCCCGCCGCGACGGCCGACCGCAGAGCCGCCGCGGAGGACGTGCTCCTGGTCGTCTCGGAGCTGGTCACCAACGCCTGTCTGCACGCGGAGGGGCCGGAGGAGCTGCGTGTCGGCTGCGACGGCAAAGTGCTGCGCCTGGAGGTCACCGACCGGGGTGCCGGTCAGCCGGCGCCGCGCACCCCCCACCGTGCCGGGCGGCCCGGCGGGCACGGCATGTTCATCGTCCAGCGGCTCTGCATGGACTGGGGAGTCGTCAGAACGCCCGGTCATCCGGGCAAGACGGTGTGGGCGGAGCTCGCCGCACCCGCGTGACGCCGCTCAGGACCCGTTGAAAGAGCACGCCGATACGGCGTGCTCTTTGTCTTCCCTCCCCAAGGCCCCGGGCGTACCTTGAGCGCCCGATCTGATGTGTCGTCAGTTGACTGCGGCCGAGGGGACCCGACGTGTCGTACCGGAAACGAACAGCTCTCGCCCTGGCGGCGGCGGTGGCGGCCCCGGCGGTGCTGTTGACCGCCCCCGCCGCGCACGCCGCCGTCGTGGACGTCGACTACGAGTGCCGAACCCCGATCGGCCCGAAGGGCGCCGTGTCGCCGATCGACATCAAGGCGGTCAGGAACGGCGGCGCGTACCGGCTCACGATGTCCTTCCAGAAGGGTGTCTCCTCCAGCCCGGTCGAACTGGGCAAGGGCGCCATGAACCCGAGCGCGGTCATCGAACTGGGCGGCGCGGAGACGGGCGAGGTGCGGGTGTCCGGCCCGCCCAACGCCGCCGCCGTACCCGCCGAGACCCCGATCAAGATCAACGACCTGTCCGGTACGTACACCCCGAAGAAGAGCGGCAAGGTCACGTTCACGGCCGGAGTGCTGACCATCAAGGCCCTCGGCACGACCACGACCTGCACGCCGAAGAACAGTCCCCGGCCCTCGCTCGAGCTCGACGTCACGGCGGTGGGCGGCGCCACGGGAGGCGGGTCGTCCGAACTGCCGAAGACCGGTCCGCTGGACTCGGCGACCGCGCTCGGCACGCTCGGCGGAACCGTACTGCTGACCGGGGCGGCCGGCGTCCTCTGGCTGACCCGGCGCGGCGGCCGGACCGCGGGCTGATCCGTGCGGGCCGCCCTCGCGCTCGTACTCGCCCTGGCCGCGCCTCCCCCCGGCGCCGGCTGGGAGCCGGAGCGCGAGTACGTGTACCTGGAGGGCGGCCCCGGCACGGTGCTCGAGGACCGCGTGTCCCTGACCAACCCGGGCACCGAGGCGCTCACGGTGGAGATGAAGGCGCCGCCCGGCGCGGGGCCGTGGATCGCTCTCGCCGCCGGCGAGGTGACGATCCCGGCCCGCACCCGTGCGGAGATCCCCTTCACGGTGACCGTCCCCGCGAACACGCCGCCGGGTGAACGGACCGCGACGATCACGGCGTCGGCCGACGGCCGCACGGAGCCGATCCGCGTCCACCTGCGGGTGAGCGGCCCGAAAGTCCCCGCCCTCACCGTCGAGGACGTGTCCTTCTCCGGCGGTCTCGTCCACTACACCGTCGTCAACCGGGGCAACACGCCCCTGTCGCCGCGCGTCTCGCTGCGCGCCGACGGCCTCTTCGGTGCGCCGGTGACCCGCCGCGCCCACGAGGTCCGTTCCTTGCCGCCGGCGCAACGGGTCGCGCTGACCGAGCGATGGGACCCACCGGCGCTGGACCGTGTCGAACTGCGCCTGGACGTCACCGCGGCGGGCGGCGTGCACGCCGGCGCGACGGTGACGAAGACCTTCCTTCCCTGGCCGGCGCTGCTGCTGACGCTGTTGCTGCCCGCGTCCTTGTGGGTCCGTCTGCGGCGCCGGCCCAGAAAAGCAGGAGGCTGACGATGCCCTCCGTCCGCCGCGCCCTCGCGGTCGTACTCGCAGCGTTCCTCCTGCTTCCGGCTGTTCCCGCGGCAGCCGCGGACCCGTCCCCGCCCAGGGTGGAGCTGTCCGCCCCGCAGGCGGGCAAGGGACGGGACATCACCGTCAGCGGCAGCGGCTGGCGTCCCCGCACCCTCCTCATGCTGCTCGTCTGCGGCCGGGCCACCCCCGCCAAGGGCGTGATCGGCGGCACCAACTCCTGTGCCAACGCGGACGGTCGCGCGGTCACCACCGACTCCACGGGGGCGTTCAGCAAGAAGGTGCCGGTCGCGGAACCGCCCGTACCCTGCCCCTGCGTCGTCCACGTGGCCACCGTCATGGGGGAACAGCAAAGCGTCGACGCCGTGTTCGTCGTCGCAGGCCACCCCACCGCCCCGCTTCCCGAGCAGACCGGCGGCGGCAGGCTCGCGGTGCTCACGGCCACCCGGCTCGAGGGGGATTCGGGCCTCCTCGTCTTCTTCGGCGCCCCGCCCGCCCGCACTCTCGAGTTCACGGTCGGCAACCTCGGCACGGACCCCGTCCGGGACCCGGTCTTCCGGATCGGCACGGCGCACGGGCTGTTCGCCCCGCAGTGGGAGGAGCAGCAGTGGCGCGGGACGGTGCGGCCCGGCGAGAAGGCACGGATCACGCTGCCCGTGCAGCTTCCCGCCGGGGCGCACGGTGACTACTCGATCTCGGTCGAGTACGGCACGAAGGTCCTCGCCGAGCAGCCCTGGCGCGTGCCCAGGCCATGGGGCGTGACGGTGTTCTGGGTGCTGCTGGCACTGGTCGTGCCGGCCGCCCTGTTCCGTATCGGCATGGCGGTCGTCGACAAGGTCCGGCCGCCGGACCCCCGCCATGCCCGCCCGTCCCGACGGCGTGGCTCCACCGCCACGGCCACCGCCGACGGCGGCGCGAGCGACACGGCGGCGGCGCTTCCGTGGCTCGTGCCCGACGCCGCGCCCTCCGCGCCCGCGGTGTCCTCCGCACCGCCCGCACCTGGCGCACCGTCCACAACGTCCGCACCTTCCGCACCGTCAGAGAACCGGCCCACGACGAAGGGACATTCGTGAGTACGCAACGGAGGATGAGCGCGGCCGGAGTCGCGCTGATGCTCGGCGGAGCGGGGATGCTGCTGGCCGCGAGCCCGGTACAGGCCGCAGAGGTCTCGTACGCGACGGAGTGCATTCCGCCGCCCATCTCCGGTCTGCCGCCCGTACAGGGCACCACCAAGGTGCAGATCACCGCGCCCCCGGAGGCGAAGGTCGGCGACGAGGTCGAGGTGGTGTGGAAGACCGTCCAGGCGGCGTCGAAGAACCCGGACGTCCTGGACCTGGAGAAGGACACGGTCAAACCGACCGGCACGATCACCCTGGGGGGCGCCGCGAGCGGCGAACTCAAGGCGGAAGGCCCGCGCCAGAATCCGCCGATCCCCAAGAACAGCCCGATGGTGCTCCCCGACATGAAGGCCACGCTGAAACTGGAGAAGGCCGGCGAGATCACGCTCACGCCGGGCGCGTACAGCATCAACGTGTCGAAGCCGATCTCGACGGACACCAAGTGCTCACCGAAGGAGACGGTCGGGGCCGGCGCGACGATCAAGGTGACGGACGGCCAGGGTGGCACCTCCGGCGGTACGAGCTCGGGCGGCACCACCTCCGGGGGCACCAGTTCAGGAGGAACCACCACGGGCGGAACGACCAATGGTGGGTCCGACTCCGGCGGAACCACCTCCGGGGGCGGCAGCTCCGGCGGAACGACGTCCGGGGGCGGCAGCTCAGGGGGAACCACCTCCGGCGGCACCGATCCGGGCCCCACCGACTTCGAGGGCAAGGAGATCGAGGTCGCCTACGCCTGCAAGACCCCGATCGGAGACAAGAACGCCGTCTCCCCGGTCCGGATCAATGCCAAGAAGAACGGCGGCGGTTACGACCTGACCGTGAAGTTCTCCAAGTCCGTCATGGACAGCCCCGCCGACATCCCGGCGGACTCCGTCAAGCCCTCCATGGAGGTCCGGCTCGGCGGAGCCGACAAGGGATTCGTCCACGTCGAGGGCCCGACCAACAAGGAGCCCATCAAGTCGGGCGAGCCCATCGAGATCCCCGACCTCACGGGCACGTACAAGCCGGGCGCGACCGGCAGGGCGACGCTCAGCCCCGGTGTGCTGACGGTCAAGGCGCTCGGCACGACCACGACCTGCACCCCGCCGGCCGGCGTCCCGTTCTCCCTGGAGCTGGACACCTCGGCCCAGCCCGGCGGGGCTTCGGGGGGCACCACCACCGGCGGCGGCACAGCCGGCGGCGGAACGGGGTCGTCCGGCGGCAGCTCCGGCGGCCTCGCCCAGACCGGCGCGGAGGACACCGGCGCGCTGCGCGCCCTCGCCCTGGTCGCCGGCACGGTGATCCTCCTCGGCGGCGCGGTGTTCACCTTCACGCCGTGGCAGCGCCTGCGCGGCCCGCGCTGAGCGGCGGCTTCTTCCGGCGCGTTCGCCCGGTGAGGGCGATGCGCGGAACAGCAGGAGGGCCGGCACGAAGTCTCCTTCGTGCCGGCCCTCCGCCGTCGCGCCGGGACCGGTCCGCCGACCGGTCGGTGGTGCTACTTCACGTCGCCCATGAGCGCGCGGATCTTACGGCCCGCCATCATGAACGTCAGTCCCGCGGCGACCGCGATGACCGCCCAGAGCGAGTAGTACATGGCGTCGCCCAGCGGCTTGTTGAGCTTCGTGGTCCAGCCGTTCAGCGCGTTGCCCGTCGCCGTCGCCAGGAACCACAGACCCATGATCTGGCCGACGAACTGCTTCGGCGCCAGCTTGGTCGACAGCGACAGGCCGACCGGGGACAGGCACATCTCACCGATGGTCTGGACGAGGTAGACGCTCAGCAGCCAGAAGACGGTGACCTTGCCGGTGTCGCTGTTGGCGGCCGCGGCGCCCGCCAGGCCCATGATCGCGAAGGAGCCGCCGATGAGGAGCATCGCGAGCGCGAACTTCATCGGAGTGCTGGGCTCACGGTTGCGCTGGGCGAGCTTGACCCACAGCGTGGCGAAGATCGGCGCCAGCACGATGACCATGGCCGGGTTGACCGACTGGTACCACGACGCCGGGAACTCCCAGCCGCCGATCATGCGGTCGGTCTTGCCGTCCGCGAACAGCGTCAGCAGCGAGCCGGACTGGTCGTAGATCATCCAGAACAGGACGGCCGTGGCGAAGAACCACACGAACGCCTTGATCTTCGGCCTGTCCTGAGCGGTCAGCGCCGGGTTGCGGAACATCGAGATGAAGTAGATGACCGGAACGGCGATGCCGAGCACCGCGAGCACGTTCACGATGTGCTCGACGTCGTACGTCCCGAGCACGATGTCGGCCAGCAGGGCGGCCACGGCGAGGCCGGTCCACAGCAGGACCTTGCGCAGGACCGCGCGCTTCTCCTCCGGGGTCGCCGGGGTGCCCGGCTCCTTGCCGACGTCGCCGAGGTGGCGGCCGCCCAGCACGTACTGCACGACGGCCAGGGTCATGCCGATACCGGCGACGGCGAAGCCGAGGTGCCAGTCGACGTTCTCACCGAGGTAGCCGACGACCAGCGGGGCGGCCATGCCGCCGATGTTGATCGCCATGTAGAAGAGCGTGAAACCTGCGTCGCGGCGGGCGCTGGACTGGCCCTCGTACAGGCCGCCCACCATGGCCGAGATGTTCGGCTTCAGCAGGCCCGTACCGGCGGCGATGAGCGCGAGGCCGGCGAAGAACGCGGTGTCCGAAGGGAGCGCCAGCGTGAAGTGGCCGAGGGCGATGACGATGCCGCCGACGAGAACGGCCTTGCGGGCGCCCCACAGACGGTCGGCGACCCAGCCGCCGGGCATGGCCGCCATGTAGACGACGGCGTTGTACACGCCGTAGATGGCGGCTGCCAGAGCCTCGCGGTCCTCGAGCCGGCCGTCGAGGACTTCCGCGACCAGGTAGAGGACGAGGATGCCGCGCATCCCGTACCAGGAGAAGCGCTCCCACATCTCCGTCATGAAGAGAGTGGCCATACCGCGGGGGTGGCCGAAGAAGGTCTTCTCGCCGCCAGGAGTGCTGGCCGAGTCCTTCGTCAGGCTGGACGCCATGGTCGATCCTTGCTCGCTCGGGACGCGGCGCTTCGTGAGCGGTACGCGCCCGGTGGGGGGAGGCCGGCACCGGTACGGTCCGGGCCCGCGCCCGCGAAGACAGGGGCCGGAAACGGTCCGTACCGGGATCCACGCCCCGGGCGCGTGAGGGCGCCGGGGCCCGGCCAACAGGTCATTCACTGCTTCGGGTCGGTACTCGAAACGACCGGAACGGTATCGGGCCGACCTTCGGACAGAAAAGAGACCTTTGGTGCGCATGGCAGCCAAAGGTCCCCGAGTTGTACTACGGGCGTCTCGCCACCATACGCCACGACAGTGCGGCATATGGAAGGACTTGAGACATGGATCACAGGTGAACGTGGAACCGTCTGCCCTGATTCGAAGGTCGTAACCAGGATCTCACCCCATAGCCGCAGGCATTGTGGATCAAGTCCCGTGGCCCGTGGCCGCGGACTACCATCACCCCATGACCCGTGTACTGCTCGCCGAGGACGACGCATCAATCTCGGAACCACTGGCCCGCGCGCTGCGCCGTGAGGGGTACGAGGTAGAGGTACGCGAGGACGGCCCGACCGCGCTCGACGCGGGACTCGCCGGCGGTGTGGACCTCGTGGTGCTCGACCTCGGCCTGCCCGGCATGGACGGCCTGGAGGTCGCCCGCCGGCTGCGTGCGGAGGGCCACACGATCCCGATCCTGGTGCTCACCGCCCGCGCCGACGAGGTGGACACCGTCGTCGGCCTCGACGCGGGCGCCGACGACTACGTCACCAAGCCGTTCCGTCTCGCCGAACTGCTCGCCCGGGTCCGGGCCCTGCTGCGGCGCGGATCCGCCGAGCCCACGCCCGCCCCTGCCACCCACGGCGTCCGGATCGACGTCGAGTCGCACCGCGCCTGGATGGGCGACGAGGAACTCCAGCTGACGGCCAAGGAGTTCGACCTGCTGCGGGTGCTGGTCAGGGACGCCGGCCGGGTCGTCACCCGGGACCAGCTGATGCGCGAGGTCTGGGACACCACCTGGTGGTCGTCCACCAAGACCCTGGACATGCACATCTCATGGCTGCGCAAGAAGCTCGGCGACGACGCGGCGAACCCCCGCTACATCGCCACCGTGCGCGGCGTCGGCTTCCGCTTCGAGAAGTCCTGATACTGAAAGCACCATGCGCCGCCGTCTGATCACCTCCACGCTCGCCGTGGTGCTCGTCGTCATCGCCGTCTTCGGCGTCTCCCTGGTGCTCGTCGAGACGCGCACCATCACCAGCAGCGCCCAGGAGAGCGTCGACTCCGACGCGCTGCGCCTCGTCAGCATCGTGGAGAGCCGCCTGGTGGGCGGCGAGCCCGTCAATCCGGACATTCTCGCGGAGCAGGGCGACATCACCCGCTACGCGCTGATCGACATCCCCGGCCGCGGCCCCATCGAGATCGGTGAGCCGCCCTCCGGGAGCGTCATCCGCGGCACCGCGGAGGGGGAACGGAGCACCACGGTCACCGTCGAGGAGTCCCGCTCCTCCGTGACCCGCGAGGTCGGACGGTCGCTGATGATCATCGCCGCGGTGGCGCTGCTCGCCGTCGTCGCCGCCGTGCTGCTCGCCGTACGGCAGGCCAACCGCCTCGGTTCGCCGCTCACCGACCTCGCGGAGACCGCGGAGCGTCTCGGCTCCGGCGACCCCCGCCCCCGCCACCGCCGCTACGGAGTCCCGGAGCTGGACCGGGTCGCCGATGTGCTCGACGCCAGCGCCGAGCGGATCGCCCGGATGCTCACCGCGGAACGGCGGCTCGCCGCGGACGCCTCCCACCAGCTCCGTACACCGCTGACCGCGCTGTCGATGCGGCTGGAGGAGATCACGGTCACCGACGACCTGGAGACGGTGAAGGACGAAGCCAGCATCGCCCTGACGCAGGTGGAGCGGCTCACCGACGTGGTCCAGCGGCTGCTGACGAACTCCCGCGATCCGCGCACCGGCTCCGCCGTGGTCTTCGACCTGGACGAGGTGGTCAAGCAGCAGCTCGAGGAGTGGCGCCCGGTCTACCGCAGCGCCGGCCGGGCCATCGTCTGCTCGGGCCGGCAGGGCATGCGGGCCGTCGGCACGCCCGGCGCCGTGGCGCAGGTGCTCGCCGCCCTGATCGAGAACTCGCTGATGCACGGCGGGGGCACCGTCGCGGTGCGCACCAGGGCGACCGGCAACCAGGCGGTGGTCGAGGTGACGGACGAGGGGCCCGGTGTGCCTGCGGACCTCGGCGCGCGAATTTTCGAGCGGACCATCAGCGGCCGCAACTCGACCGGCATCGGCCTGGCCGTCGCCCGGGACCTGGCGGAGGCCGACGGCGGCCGGCTGGAGCTGCTCCAGCAGCACCCGCCGGTCTTCGCGATCTTCCTGAGCAGGGTGGCGAAGAAGCGCAAGAACGACGAGAAGCCGACGATCCGATAGCCGCCGGGCCGGGCCCTGCTCCGGGGCTCAGCGGCCGACGCGGTGCCGTACCGGCTCAGGCGCGGGCCGACGCTGCTCGAGGAACGATTCGGCGCTGGGCACGGCGTCATGGGCGGGCAGCGCACGGAAGACCCAGCTGCGGTACGACCAGAACCGGAACAGCGTCGCGACGCCGATCCCGAGGAACTTGAACACGTTGCTCTGCAGCGGGGTGTCCCAGCCGAAGCCGTACGTGGCCGTGTACAGGATGCCGTTCTCGATCACCAGGCCCACCGCGCTGAACAGCAGGAACAGCGTCAGCTCCCTGGTCCGCCGGCTCTTGTCACGGTCGCGGTAGGTGAAGTAGCGGAACCCCACGTAGTTGAACGCGATGGCGACGACGGTCGCCAGGACGGACGCCCGGACCACCGGAACCTCGGTGACGTACCGAACGAGATTGAAGACCGCGAGATTGACGAGCAGCCCGGCCCCGCCCACCGCGCCGAATTTGGCGACCTCCCGGATGAGCTGGTGCAGCTGCCCCCGCAGCCTTCCGCCTCGTTCACTCATAGTGAGAGCCCAGCCTCATCAGATTGGCATGTGTGGTCACCGTCATGCTAACCAGCGGCTCACTGTGATGCCTGTGGGCCGTGAGGATGATGTGTCGCCTGCTGCGGAGCATTGTCGGAACATACGGAAGACGGGGCCCGCCGACTGGGCGGATACCCTAGGAGAGTGACGTTCCCGGTAGTCGGCATGGTCGGCGGCGGTCAGCTCGCCCGCATGACCCATGAGGCGGGTATCCCCCTCGGCCTGAAGTTCAAGCTCCTCAGTGACACCCCGCAGGACTCAGCGGCCCAGGTGGTGAGCGATGTCGTCGTCGGCGACTATCGCGACCTGGACACGCTGCGTGAGTTCGCGCGCGGCTGTGACGTGATCACCTTCGACCACGAGCATGTCCCGATCGAGCACCTGCGGGCCCTCGAGGCGGACGGCGTCGCCGTCCGGCCGGGGCCGGACGCGCTGGTGCACGCCCAGGACAAGGGGGTGATGCGCGCACGGCTCACGGAGATCGGCGTGCCCTGCCCCCGCCACCGCATCGTGGCCGACCCGGCCGATGTGACGGCGTTCGCCGAGGAGGCCGGGGGCTTCCCGGTGATCCTCAAGACCGTGCGCGGCGGGTACGACGGCAAGGGCGTCTGGCTGGTCCGCACGGAGAAGGACGCCGAGGCCCCGTTCAAGGCGGGCGTGCCGGTCCTCGCGGAGGAGAAGGTCGACTTCCGCCGCGAGCTCGCCGCGAACATCGTCCGCTCGCCGCACGGCCAGGCCGTCGCCTATCCGGTCGTCGAGTCGCAGCAGGTCGACGGGGTCTGCGACACCGTGATCGCGCCCGCGCCGGACCTCGACGCGGAGCTGGCCGGTCAGGCGCAGGAACTCGCACTGCGGATCGCGAAGGAGCTCGGCGTCGTCGGCCACCTCGCCGTCGAGCTGTTCGAGACCGCCGACGGCCGCATCCTCGTCAACGAGCTCGCCATGCGCCCGCACAACTCCGGCCACTGGACCCAGGACGGCGCGGTCACCTCGCAATTCGCCAACCACGTCCGTGCCGTGCTGGACCTGCCGCTGGGCGACCCCCGTCCCCGTGCCCCGTGGACGGTCATGTGCAACGTCCTGGGCGGTGACTACCCGGACATGTACGCGGCCTATCTGCACTGCATGGCCCGGGACCCCCAGCTCAAGATCCATATGTATGGCAAGGATGTGAAGCCCGGCCGCAAGGTGGGGCACGTCAACACGTACGGCGACGACCTGGCCGACGCACTGGAGCGCGCCCGCCACGCCGCCGGCTACTTGAGAGGCACGATCACCGAATGAGCCCGGTCGTTGGCATTGTCATGGGGTCCGACTCGGACTGGCCCGTCATGGAGGGGGCGGCGCAGGCGCTCGACGAGTTCGAGATCGGCTACGAGGTCGACGTCGTCTCCGCGCACCGCATGCCGCGCGAGATGATCGCCTACGGCGAGGAGGCGGCCGGCCGCGGACTCAAGGCGATCATCGCCGGCGCCGGGGGAGCGGCCCACCTGCCGGGCATGCTGGCCTCGGTGACCCCGCTGCCGGTCATTGGCGTCCCCGTCCCCCTGAAGTACCTCGACGGAATGGACTCGCTGCTGTCCATCGTGCAGATGCCGGCCGGCGTGCCCGTCGCCACCGTCTCGGTCGGCGGCGCGCGGAACGCCGGACTGCTCGCCGCCCGCATCCTCGCCACGCAGGACGCCGAACTCCAGGCCCGCATGGTGGAGTTCCTCCAGGAGCTCAACGACCAGGCCACCGACAAGGGCAAGCGGCTGCGCGCCAAGGTCGCGGGTGCGGAGTCCTTCGGCTTCGGAAAGTAGGACGCGGGGAAGCAACAGGCAATGGACACCCCCACGGAACTCCTCCAGCGGGCCCGCGAACTGCTCGCCGCCCACCCCGTCGTCGACGGTCACAACGACCTTCCCTGGGCCCTGCGGGAACACGTCCGCTACGACCTCGACCGCCTGGACATCGCGGCCGACCAGCAGGGCCGGCTCCACACCGACATCCCCCGGCTGCGCGCCGGCGGGGTCGGCGCGCAGTTCTGGTCCGTCTACGTGCGCAGCGACATGGCGGGCGACACGGCCGTCAGCGCGACCCTGGAGCAGATCGACGTCGTCGACCAGCTCCTCGAGCGCTACCCCGCGGACCTCGCCCGCGCCCTGAGCGCCGAGGACATGGAGATCGCCCGCGACGAGGGCAGGATCGCCTCGCTCATGGGCGCCGAGGGCGGCCACTCCATCAACAACTCGCTCGCGACCCTGCGCGCCCTCTACGCGCTGGGCGTGCGCTATATGACGCTCACGCACAACGACAACATCGCCTGGGCGGACTCGGCGACCGACGAGCCCGGCGTCGGGGGCCTGTCGGCCTTCGGCCACGAGGTCGTGCGCGAGATGAACCGCCTCGGCATGCTCGTGGACCTCTCGCACGTCGCCGATACGACGATGCGGCACGCGCTGGCCACGTCCGTGGCGCCGGTGATCTTCTCCCACTCGTCGGCCCGCGCGGTGTGCGACCACCCCCGCAACATCCCCGACGAGGTGCTGGCCCTGCTGGCGGCCAACGGGGGCGTGGCGATGGCGACGTTCGTACCGAAGTTCATCCTGCCCGCGGCCGTCGAGTGGACCCGGGCGGCCGACGAGAACATGCGGGCGCACGGGCTGCACCACCTGGACACCACGCCCCAGGCGATGAAGATCCACGAGGCGTTCGAGGCGGCGAACCCGCGGCCGGTGGCGACCGCCGCCACGGTCGCCGACCATCTCGACCACATGCGGGAGGTCGCCGGCATCGACCACGTCGGCATCGGCGGC
This sequence comes from Streptomyces sp. OZ13, assembly GCF_052068155.1. Taxonomy (NCBI): domain Bacteria; kingdom Bacillati; phylum Actinomycetota; class Actinomycetes; order Kitasatosporales; family Streptomycetaceae; genus Streptomyces; species Streptomyces sp. OZ13. The sequence continues at coordinate 94,563 of NZ_JBQHCZ010000021.1, forward strand.
GACTTCGACGGCACGGCCTTCACCCCGGCCGGCCTGGACGACGTCGCCGGCTACCCGAACCTGGTCGCGGAGTTGCTGCGCCGCGGCTGGTCGGACGCCGATCTGGCGAAGCTCACCTGGCAGAACGCCGTCCGCGTGCTGCGGGCGGCCGAGGACGTGGCCGCCGACCTGCAGGCGACCCGCGGCCCGTCGATCGCGACGATCGCCGAGCTCGACGCGCTCTGAGCGGTTCGGGGTGCGCGGCCGCGGGCCGCGTACCCCGAACGCACGACTCGCCGCGACCCCTTACGGCTCCCGTGCCACGGTTGGCGTAACGGCATACGGCCGGCGAACCCGGAGCAGCACATGGCAGATCTGCACGACGCCTCGTCCCTCACCGCCGTCGAGTCCGTCGGTCCGGAGGACCTCGACGAGCTGAACGATCTCGACGGCCTCGACGTTCTCGGGGAACCGGGAGCAGCGGCGTCCGCGCCGCCGGACCCCGGTCCGACCTCCGGACCCCCCGCCGATCCGCTCGCGCGCGCCGCTCGACTCCTGCGCACCCACCCCGTGATCGACGGGTACAGCGGTCTGGCCCCGGTGCTCCGGAGCATGCACTGGTACGACCTCGAAGCCGGCGAGAGCCTGCTGGAGACCGATGTGCCCCGGCTGCGGCGCGGCGGTGTGGGCGCCCAGTTCTGGTCCCTCCAGGCACCGGCCGGCAGCGCCGGAAGCCCCTCGCTCGGCGCCACGATGGAGCTGATCGACCTGGTACGGGTCACGGTGGCCGAATGCCCGGAGGGCCTGCGCCTCGCGCTCAGCGCCGACGAGCTCGTCGACTCCTGGAACTGCGGCCGGATCGCCGCCCTTCTCGGCCCGATGGCCGGTGAGGCCCTCGGCGACTCGCTCGCCGCGCTGCGCGCCGTGTACGCGCTCGGCGTCCGCAGCGTCACCCTCGCCGGCGCCCATTGGACGCAGGGTGGTCTGACGCCTTTCGGCCACGAGATGGTCCGTGAGATGAACCGGCTCGGAGTGCTCATCGACCTCTCCGGCTGCACGGCCGACACCATGCGGCGCACATTCCTGATCACCAGAGCGCCTGTCGTCCTCTCGCACCACGCGGAGCCCCTCCCGGACGACGTGCTGCACGCGCTGCGCGGCAACCACGGGGTGTGCATGGTGCCGTGCACCGCCGGGACGCTGCCGGCGACCGCGGACCTGCTCGACCACGTGCGGGAGACCGCCGGGCCCGAGGCCGTCGCGATCAGCGGCGCGTACGACACGGGACTGCCGCACGCGGCCGGCCTGCACGACGTCTCCTGCCTGCCGAGGCTGATCGCGGAACTGCTCGAGCGGGGCTGGGCCGAATCGGAGGTCATGGGTCTGACCTGGTCGAACGTGGCCCGGGTACTGCGTGGTACCGAGTTCGCCGCCCGGGCGGCCCAGCCGCGCCGGGCCCCCTCACGGGCGGCGATCGGCGCGCTGGACCTCTGATCCGCGCCGGTTCAGCAGGCGCAGAGACAGAACGGATGCCCCGCCGGGTCGGCGTACACCCGGAACGACCGCTTGCGGTCCTCCGCGTCGAGCGTGGTGGCGCCGAGCGCGAGCACCCGCTCCTCGGCGGCGTCCATGTCCTCGACCATCACGTCGATGTGGAACTGCTGCGAGTCCTTGGCGGACGGCCACTTCGGCGGTACGTGACCGGGGGCGCCCTGGAAGGCGAGCTGCGCGCCGTCGGCCCCCTTGAGGTCCACCCACCCGTCGCCGTCGTCCTCGACCGTCCCGCCGACGAGCTCGGCGTAGAAGCGGGCGAGGGCGACGGGATCGGGACAGTCCAGTACGACGGCTCCGACCTTGCCGATGCTCATGCTTCCTCCTCGGTGGTTACCTCTACATGCGTTCAACCGGTAACGGTTACCGCATGCTCCCGCATAACAGGTAACGTCGCAAGCATGAATGACAGGGCGCCCGCACCCGGTGGCCTCGCACTGATCGAAGCGCTGGTGAACACGCTGGACATCGAGACCGGCGCGGACCGCCTCGACACGCCGGACGGCCGGGCCCGGTTCGGCCTCACGCCGGACGACCTGCCCGCCGCACGCGAGCTCCGCGAGGCGCTGCGCGCCGCCTGCCTGGCCCATGCCGGCCACGGCACTCCCGGCCCGAGCGCCCTCGACGCCCTCCTCGCCGACGCCCCTCTGCGCGTGGCGATCTCCCCCGCGGGGGAGGCCGCCCTGTGCCCCACGGGCCCGCCGGCCCTTCTCACCCGCGTTGCCGAGGCCATCGCCGCCGCGGCGGCCGACGACACATGGCTCCGCCTCAAGGCGTGCGAGGCGGAGGACTGCCAATGGGTGTACTACGACCGCAGCCCGGCGTGCCGCAGCCGCTGGTGCTCGATGTCCGTCTGCGGCGCTCGCGCCAAGATGCGCAGTTACCGCGCCCGCCGGGCCGACTCCGCCTGAAGCGGCGTCACGACACCCGGCACCCGATGCTCGGGGTACGCGCGCTCGGCCCGCCGCCCGCGCACACGGTCAGGGTTCGGTCCGGCTCGGGCGCGTTCCCGTCAGGGAGTTCCGGCGGACGTGCGGGTCACGCCCGCGGGCGGCCCATCGCCCGGTACGTCCAGCCCGCCTCGCGCCACGCCACCGGGTCCAGGGCGTTGCGGCCGTCGAGGATGAGCGGCGAGGTCACGACCTCCGCCAGCTCCGCCGGGTCCAGCTCGCGGAACTCGCGCCACTCCGTGAGGTGCAGCACCACGTCCGCGCCGCGTACGGCCTCCCGCGCAGTGTCCGCGTAACCCAGCGTCGGGAACAGGCGGCGGGCGTTGTCCATGCCCTTGGGGTCGTAGACGGTGACCTGGCCGCCCTGGAGGTGGATCTGACCGGCGACGTTCAGCGCCGGCGAGTCACGGACGTCGTCCGAGTCCGGCTTGAACGTCGCGCCGAGCACGGCGACCCGCTTGCCGAGGAACGACGTGCCACCGACCGCCTCACGTGCCAGTTCGACCATGTGGCCACGGCGGCGCATGTTGATCGAGTCGACCTCGCGCAGGAACGTCAGCGCCTGGTCGGCGCCCAGCTCACCGGCGCGTGCCATGAAGGCGCGGATGTCCTTCGGCAGGCAGCCGCCGCCGAAACCGACACCGGCCCGCAGGAACTTCTTGCCGATCCGCTCGTCGTAGCCGATCGCCTCCGCCAGCTTCACCACGTCGCCGCCGGCCGCTTCGCACACCTCGGCCATCGCGTTGATGAAGGAGATCTTCGTCGCGAGGAACGAGTTCGCCGCGGTCTTCACCAGCTCCGCCGTCGGGAAGTCGGTCACCACGAACGGCGAGCCTTCGCCGACCGGCGTCGCGTACACCTCCCGCAGCAGCTTCTCCGCGCGCTCGCTCTCCACGCCGACCACGATCCGGTCCGGGTGCAGGGTGTCGTCGACGGCGAAGCCCTCCCGCAGGAACTCCGGGTTCCACGCGAGCTCCACGTCCGGACCCGCCGGCGCCTTCTCCGCGAGCAGCCGGCCGAGCCGCTCCGCGGAGCCGACCGGGACGGTCGACTTGCCGACGACGAGCGCCGGGCGCTTCAGGTGCGGCGCCAGCGATGCGAAGGCGGAGTCGACGTAGCTCATGTCGCACGCGTACTCGCCGTGCTTCTGCGGGGTGTTCACACACACGAAGTGGACGTCGCCGAACTCACCGGCCTCCTCGTAGGAGGTCGTGAACCGCAGCCGGCCGCTCGAGCCCTCGATCCCGGCGACGTGCCGCCGCAGCAGCTCCTCGAGACCGGGCTCGTACATCGGCACCCGGCCCGCGGAGAGCAGTTCGATCTTCTCCGGGACCACGTCCAGTCCAAGGACCTCGAAGCCCAGTTCCGCCATGGCCGCGGCGTGGGTGGCGCCGAGGTATCCGGTGCCGATCACGGTGATCTTGAGGGCCATGGGGTGCTCCAGTACTGACGCGGGCAAGGGCGGTGCGGGGCCGAGCATATCCGGGGGCGTGCGGCACGCCCCAAAGCGCTCTTCGCGCGCTGTGGCCGAGCTGTCACCAAGCTCACGTATGCCTGCCGGGGGAGCGGCGTCTAAAATTGGAATACTTAACGGTAGTTAACACCTTGGGGAGTGAGAGTCTTGGCAGGATCGGCCGACTTCGATCTGTATCGCCCGTCGGAGGAGCACGACATGCTCCGTGAGACGGTCCGCTCCCTCGCCGAGGCGAAGATCGCGCCGTTCGCCGCCGCGGTGGACGAGGAGGCCCGCTTCCCGCAGGAGGCCCTCGACGCGCTCGTCGCCTCCGACCTTCAGGCCGTGCACGTCCCGGAGAACTACGGCGGCGCCGGCGCCGACGCGCTCGCCACGGTCATCGTGATCGAGGAGGTGGCCCGTGTCTGCGCCTCGTCCTCCCTCATCCCGGCCGTGAACAAGCTCGGTTCGCTCCCGGTGATCCTCTCCGGCTCCGAGGAGCTGAAGAAGAAGTACCTGGGCCCGCTCGCCAAGGGCGACGCGATGTTCTCGTACTGCCTCTCCGAGCCCGACGCCGGCTCCGACGCGGCGGGTATGAAGACGAAGGCGGTCCGCGACGGCGACTTCTACGTCCTCAACGGCGTGAAGCGCTGGATCACCAACGCCGGCGTCTCCGAGTACTACACGGTGATGGCGGTCACCGACCCCGAGAAGCGCTCCAAGGGCATCTCGGCCTTCGTCGTCGAGAAGGGCGACGAGGGCGTCTCCTTCGGCGCCCCGGAGAAGAAGCTCGGCATCAAGGGCTCGCCGACCCGCGAGGTCTACCTCGACAACGTCCGCATCCCCGCCGACCGCATGATCGGCGCGGAGGGCACGGGCTTCGCCACGGCGATGAAGACCCTGGACCACACCCGCATCACCATCGCGGCCCAGGCACTCGGCATCGCGCAGGGCGCCCTCGACTACGCCAAGGGCTACGTCAAGGAGCGCAAGCAGTTCGGCAAGCCGATCGCCGAGTTCCAGGGCGTGCAGTTCATGCTCGCGGACATGGCCATGAAGATCGAGGCCGCCCGCCAGCTGACGTACGCGGCCGCCGCGAAGTCCGAGCGCGGGGACGCCGACCTCACCTTCCAGGGTGCGGCGGCCAAGTGCTTCGCCTCCGACGTGGCCATGGAGGTCACCACGGACGCCGTCCAGCTCCTCGGTGGCTACGGCTACACCCGTGACTACCCGGTCGAGCGCATGATGCGCGACGCCAAGATCACGCAGATCTACGAGGGCACCAACCAGGTCCAGCGGATCGTGATGGCGCGCAACCTGCCGTAACGCGGCGCTGCGCACGAACGGCGAACGCCCCTGCCGGTTCCGGGCAGGGGCGTTCGCCGTTCGTGCGCTGCCTCAGGCTCCCGACGCCGCCGGCAGGAGCCGTCGCCCGAGCCGGCGGCTCCGGCGACGGCCGCGGATCACCGGATCACGGGCAGCTGATGCGGTTGTCGCCCGAGTCCGTGGTGCAGGTGTCGTAATTGGGGCCGCCGTTGGCCGTGTCGTTGCCGGACACGCCGTCGACGGTGTTGACCCGGTCGGATCCGTAATAGCCGGTCAGGTTGTCGCTTCCGGACCCGCCGTACAGGGTGTCGTTGCCGTAACCGCCGTCGACGTTGTCGTTGCCGACGTCGCCGTAGAGGGTGTCGGAGCCGTTGCCCCCGCGGATGGTGTCGTTGCCGCCGAGGCCGCAGATCACGTCGTTGCCGCCCGAACCGACAAGCGTCTCACCGGCACTGGTCCCGATGATCGTGCAGCCACGGCTGTTGTTCACGGTGGTCGTCGCCGTGGCGGTGTTGTTGCCGGGTACGGGGTCGTCCTCCATGGCGTCGACCGTGGCCCTGTTGGTGACGGTGCCGGTGGCCCTGGGTTCCACGACCACGGTGACCGTCGCGCTTCCGCCGGGAAGCAGCGAGCTCAGTGCGCAGTTGGCGCTGGTGAAGGTGGTGCTGCAGCTGCCGCTGGTGGTCGTGGCCGACACGAGTGTCGCACCGGCTCCGGAGACGGTGTCGGACAGTGTGATGCCGGTGGCCGTTGCGGTGGAGTCGGAGGCGTTGGTCACCCGCACGGTGTAGGTGGCCCGATTGCCCAGGGAGAGTTGACTCGGCCCCGACTTGGTGACCGAGAGGTTCGCGTTCGCCGGTGGGGGCGGGGTGGTGCCGCCGCCCTCGTAGCGGGCCAGCGCGAAGTCGACGTTCGGTCCGCCCCTACCGGCGGCGACGATCTTGCCGTCGGACTGCAGCACCACGCCGCGAGCCCTGTCGCTGCCGCCGAAGTCGGTGGTCACGATGCCGTCGCCGCCGAAGCCGGCGTCCAGGCTGCCGTCGGGATTGTGACGCACGACGGCGAAGTCGCCTGGACCGCTGCCGCCGACGAGGACGATCCTGCCGTCGGACTGCAAGACCATGTCGTGGCCACCCGCCGGGGGATCCACCCTGCCGTCGCCGCCGAAGCCGGTGTCCAGGCTGCCGTCGGGGTTGTAGCGGGCCATCGCGCTGCCGTACAGCTCGCCGGCGGCGACGATCTTGCCGTCGGGCTGCACCGCCAGCGCCTCCACGGCCTCGTAGTCACCGAAATCGGTTCTCACGATGCCGTCGCCGCTGAAAGTGGTGTCCAGGCTGCCGTTCTCGTTGTAGCGGATGAGGGCGAAGTCGAAGCGGGTCGTCCCGACGTCGCCGCCCGCAATGATCTTGCCATCGGGCTGCAATGCCATGGTGCGACCCGTGCCGCCCTCGTCCGGCGCCGGCCCCGGGTCGGTGGTCACCTCCCCGTCGCCGCTGAAGCCGGTGTCGGGGCTGCCGTCGGGGTTGTAGCGGGCCACCGCGAACCTGCCGCCGGAAGTACCGGCGGCAACAATCCTGCCGTCGGACCGCACCGCGACTTCGTAGGCCTCGTTCGGGCCGCCGTCGAAGTCGGTGAGCACCTTGCCGTCGCCGCCGAAGCCGGTGTCCAGGCTGCCGTCGGGGTTGTAGCGGACCACCGTGAACCAGCAGCAGTTCTCGAACTCGATCCAGCTGCTCCCCACCACGACGATCTTGCCGTCGGGCTGCACCGCCACACCGTAGGCGGTGTCCCACTGGCCTTCGCCGGAAATGTCGGTGGTCACCCTGCCGTCGCCGCCGAAGCTGGTGTCCAGGCTGCCGTCGGGGTTGTAGCGGGCCACCGCGAAGTCGCCGGCTGTCGTGTCGGCGACCGTCGAGCCGACGGCGACGAGCCGACCGTCGGGTGCCGGCGCCACGTCAGAGGCCTCATCGGCATCGCTGCCGAAGCCGGTGAGCACCCTGCCGTCGCCGCCGAAGGCCGGGTCCAGGTCGCCAGGGGCGGCCAGCGCGGTTCCGGGCAGGGACAGTACGAGTGCCAGGCTCGCGACTGCCACGGCCGCGGCCCGGCCGCGCCGTGACTGCCTGCGTCGGGCCACGAATCGGCACAACGCCGTTCGCAGCCGAGATGTGAACATGGGCATGCAGACCTCTCAGCCTCTCGTCGTCCTGCCGCCGATCCCACGTGGAGCGGGCAGCGGGCAGCGGGCGTGCCACAGCTTCCCGCCGGATACACGGCGGACCGTCCGCGGCGGGCCGTACTGCGCTTGGTGGGCGCGTCGATCCACCCCCGCGAGTGACGTCCTGAGCAGGTGACAAGCGCGCAGTCGGCCGCGTCGGCGATGTGAGGCGGACGCAGCGGAACGCGGACTCTGTCGTCACGTCGGTCACTCGTGCTGGGAAGGTGCGCCTTGGCGTCGTCGTACGTTGGGCTTTGGCGCGGGCGCGCCTGGCGGGTGGCGCGGCGCCGGTCGCCTTCCTCCCCAGCGCGTTCAGGGTGTGCGAGGTCCGCAGGCAGCGGATCGCCGAGCGGCTGACGGCCGCCGGATCCACCCTCGTACAGGACGAGTACGGCAAGAACCGCCTGTCCCGGACCGGTGACTGCCTGGCCACGCCGACCCGTTGGCGGGCCGGCCGCAACACGGCCGACCCGTTCGCGCTCCGACCGCGACGAAAAGGGGCCCGCCCCGCGTACGCGCGGTGCGGGCCCCTTCGATGTGCCGGAATCACTTGTCGGAGACAGTGACCTTCTCGTCGTTCTGGATCTGCTTCACCAGCTGCTGCACCTTCGCCTTGTCCCAGACGAGGTTGCCGCCCCGGCTTCCCGACGTCGGCATGTTCATCGACGTACCGTCGCCGCCGCTGATGCCCTTCATCGCGAAGAACATCTCGCCCAGGTCGAACAGGGACATCTCCTTGTCGACGATGAGCGTGTCCAGGCCGGCGCCCAGGGTCGGGTACAGCTTGAACGGGTTGAGGATCGTGCCGGGGGTCGCCGCCTGGCTCGCCAGCGCGGAGAGGAACTTCTGCTGGTTCTTGGTGCGTGCGAGGTCCGACTCGGCGAAGGCGTAGCGGGTGCGGACGAAGGCGAGGGCCTGCTCGCCGTCGAGGGTCTGCTTGCCCGCCTCGAAGTCGGCGCCGGACTTCTTGTCCTTGAAGCCCTTCTCGATGTTCATCTCGACACCGCCGAGCGCGTCCACGATGTTGGCGAAGCCGGCGAAGCCGATCTCCGCGTAGTGGTCGATGCGCAGGCCGGTGTTGTGCTCGACGGTGCGGACCAGCAGTTCGGGCCCGTCCTCCGCGTAGGCGGCGTTCAGCTTGGTGCGCCGGCCCTGGTTGGGGAACTTCTTCCCGGACTCGGAGCCGACGAAGGACGGTATCTCGACGTCGGAGTCACGCGGCAGGGACACCATCGTGTTCCCGCTGCCGCAGGCCGCGAGGATCATCATCGAGTCGGTGCGCTTGCCCGCGGCGTCACCGGTGTGGAGCTTCTTCTTCTCCTCGGCCGTCATGCCCTCACGGCTGTCGGAGCCGACGATCAGGTAGGTGGTGCAGTCGCCCTCGGCGGGCCGCTCGATCACCTTGGCGAGGTCGACCTCGCGCCGCACCTTGGAGTCCGCCCAGAAGTACGTGCCGATGGTGGTGCCCAGCACGGCCACGAGCACGACGATCGAGCCGATCTTCAGCCTGCGCCGCCAGTCCGGCGCCGGGCCGGGCTGCCGCGGGGGTCTGCCCTGCGGAGGCACCCCGCCGCCCGCGCCGCGGTAGACCTGGCCCGTGTTGTAGCCGCTGTCGTACACCGGCTCGGCATGGCCCTGGTCGTAACCGCGGGGCTGCTGAGGGGGGACCCCGCCGTGCTGCGGGGCGGCCGGTCGCTGGACATGGCGCATGACGCGCGCGCCCTCGGGCCGGTCCCCGGCGCTGCCGCGCCCGTAGCCGCGTGCGTTGCCGTTGCCGCCGTTGTCGGTCCATCCATCGGGCCAGTCATTCATGCGGAACAGTGTGCAGGGGAGGGTGGCCGCCCAGACAGGGTGGGTGAGGAATCGCACCAGGGCTGTAGCGAAGCTGATGCATTCCGGCCCCGGCATATGGTGGACGGCATGACAGATCAGGCCCAGCGCCCGGAGGCTGAAATTCCGGGCAAGCCCACTTCGGCGTCCCGTACCACCCTCAGCCACATCATGACCGGCAGTGACACGAATCTCCTCGGCACCGTGCACGGCGGCGTGATCATGAAACTGGTGGACGACGCGGCCGGAGCCGTCGCGGGCCGGCACTCCGGCGGTCCCGCGGTCACCGCCTCCATGGACGAGATGGTGTTCCTGGAGCCGGTCAGGGTGGGCGACCTGGTCCATGTGAAGGCACAGGTCAACTGGACCGGCCGGTCCTCCATGGAGGTCGGCGTACGGGTCCTGGCCGAGCGCTGGAACGAGTCGACTCCCGCCACTCAGGTCGGCAGTGCCTACCTCGTCTTCGCCGCGGTGGACGCGGACGGCAAGCCGCGGGCGGTGCCGCCGGTCGTTCCCGAGACCGAGCGGGACCAGCGCCGCTACCAGGAGGCGCAGATCCGGCGCACGCACCGGCTGGCCAGGCGCCGGGCGATCCGGGAGCTGCGCGAGAAGCGCGCCGCGGAGGGTATGGAGGACTGAGTCCGGCCGCCCGGCGGGGACCTACGGGCAGACGACCTGGTCGCCCGTCACCGCGCCGAACTCGCCGCGGTGGGGCTCCTGGGCCTGTACGGGCTCGACTCCCTTGAAGTCGGTCCCCGCCATCACCTTCATCGTGGGGCCCTGCCCCTTCACCGGACGCAGCTCGGCGCCGGGCAGCGCCGCCCGGAGCGACTTCGCCGAGCGGTCCCACCGTGGGTCGTGCATCACATAGGTGCGCCCGACCTTCCCGCCGCCGCCGTTGAGCGGGGCGCGTGTGGTGTCGAAGCCGAGGCCGTTCAGGGCCTTGTCGACCTTCTCGCCGAGGCCGGCGAGGTGGGTCCCGTTGTAGACCTGGACCTTGATCTGCTTCGGGTCGACGTCGACGACGGTGGCCTTGGCACGCTTCGGGCGGTGCGGTGCGAGCGGCCTGTCCTCGCGCAGCAGCCGGAACAGCCGCTGCGCCCGCGCGTCGTCCCACTTCACGGTGGACCCGACGCCCTTGACCGGGAACGCGACGTCGCCGACGGGCACGGAGGTGAACTCGGAGGAGGAGGGCGTGAAGCCCCGCATCGCCCGGCCGAGGGCGAGCATCTGCCGGGTGCCGAACTGCCGGTCGGCGCGGACCGAGCCGAGCATCGTCGAGGTGACCTTCCGGAACTTCACCGGGTTGAGCAGCACACCGCCGCTGGTCGCCCGGTCGACGAGCGCCGCCAGGAAGCGCTGCTGGCGCTGCATCCGCCCCAGGTCGGCGGCCCCGTCGATGTGGCGGGAGCGCACGTACTGCAGCGCCTGCCCGCCGCTCAGCCTGTGGGTGCCGACCGGCAGGTCGAGACCGGTGTAGGTGTCCTTCATCGGCCGGGCGGTGCAGACCTCCACCCCGCCCACCACGTCCACCGTCTTCATGAAGCTGGTGAAGTCGACCTCGAGATAGTGGTCGATCTTCACCTTGGTCATGTGCTCGACCGTGCGCACGGTCAGGCCGGGGCCGCCCTCGGCGTAGGCCGCGTTGAGCTTCACCGGGTGCGGCTTGTGATGCTTGCCCGTGGTGGTGTCGGTGTGCTCGGGGATCTCCGCGTAACTGTCCCTGGGCAGGCTGACGACACTGGCGCGATCACGGTCCTGGGCGATGTGCACCAGCATGATCGTGTCGGTGCAGTTGCACGGCGCCCCGCCGAGCCGGTATTTCTTCTTCTCCTCCGGCGTGATCCTGTCCCGGCCGTCGGTGCCGACGACGAGGATGTTCGTGCCCCGGCCGCCCTCGGGCCGGTTCTTCATGTCATGGAACGGGTCGACCCGGTCGATCTCCGTGTCGAGTCCGGTGACCACGGCGTGCCCGATGCCGCCCACGCCCAGGACCAGCACCGAGAGCGATGTGACGATCCGCATGCCCCAGCGCGGCCGTGCCGCGTGCCCGTCCCGGCGCGGTGGGGATCCGCCGCCCGTGCGTCGTGCGGGGTGCCCGCCCCGCCCTGCCGGCCGGGCCGGCTGTCGCGCGGCGGGCCGCCCCGTGGCGCCGCGCTGCGGGGCCGGGCGGGGACGGGGACGCGGGCGGGGCGGTGGGGGCAAGAGGACACCTCCGCGGACGACAGGGGATTCCCCGCACCGTAGGCCCATACGATCTGCGACACCGGCCGCCGCGCCTGGGTGTCCCCCGTTCGCGGTAACGTGGCGGGCGATGAACGCCACGCCCGCTGTCTCCGTGATCATGCCGGTCCTCAACGAGGAGCGGCATCTGCGCAACGCCGTCCGCCACATCCTCGAGCAGGAGTACGACGGAGAGATGGAGGTGGTGATCGCGCTCGGACCGTCCACGGACCGCACCGACGAGATCGCCGCCGAGCTCGTACGGGAGGACCCGAGGGTCCGCACCGTGCCGAATCCGACGGGCCGCACCCCGGCCGCCCTGAACGCCGCCATCAAGGCGTCCCGCCACCCGGTCGTGGTGCGTGTCGACGGCCACGGGATGCTGTCGCCGAACTACATCGCGACCGCGGTCCGCCTGCTGGCGGAGACCGGCGCGCAGAACGTCGGCGGCATCATGCACGCCGAGGGCGAGAACGCCTGGGAGGACGCCGTCGCCGCCGCGATGACCTCGAAGGTCGGCGTCGGCAACGCCGCCTTCCACACGGGCGGCAAGGCGGGCCCCGCGGAGACGGTGTACCTGGGCGTCTTCCGGCGCGAGGCGCTGGAGCAGCAGGGCGGCTACAACGAGGAGTTCATCCGCGCCCAGGACTGGGAGCTGAACTTCCGCATCCGCGAGGCCGGCGGCCTGATCTGGTTCTCCCCGGAGCTGCGGGTCCAGTACCGTCCCCGGCCGTCCGTGCGGGCGCTGGCCAAGCAGTACAAGGACTACGGGCGCTGGCGCCATGTCGTGGCCCGCTACCACCAGGGCTCGATCAATCTGCGCTACCTGGCGCCGCCGACGGCGCTCTGCGCGATCGCCGCGGGCGTCGTGGCGGGTGCCGCGCTGACGCCGTGGGCGTTCGTCGTCCCCGCCGGGTATCTCGCGGCGATCACCGCGGGCTCCGTCCCCGCCGGCAAGGGCCTGTCCCTGAAGGCACGGCTCCAGATCCCGGTGGCGCTGGCCACGATGCACATGTGCTGGGGCTACGGCTTCCTGACGAGCCCGCGCTCGCTGGCGAAGAAGGTCATCGCGAGCCGGCGGCCCTCCGTCCGGACCGCTGCCTGAGCACGGCCCACCAGCACGAGGACAGCGCCGGTCCGCCCCCGTGAAGGGGCGGACCGGCGCTGTCGTACAGGCGCGGTGGTGCCGGGTCAGATCCGGTACGGCGCGTAGATGTCCATGCAGGCGCCCTTGTCGTCGCCCATGACCGTCTCCGTGTTCTTCGGCGGCCCTCCGGCCGGCTCCGGCTTCGGGAACGTGTCCCCGGTCCGCCAGTCGGCGCCGACGATCAGCGTCACTCCGGACACCTCGGACGACTTGCGCACCGCGCTCGCCGGGATGCCGAGGGCCGTGGCGACGGCGTGCGCGTCGCCGTCGAGGTCGACGCTCGGGAACAGGACCTGTGTGCGGCTCTCCGCCTCCGGGGTCGTGTCCGTCCTGGCGCCCGTGAAGCCCTGGCCGGTGAGCACTTCGGCGACCGCGGCCGCTCTGCGGGGAGTGGGGTCCTGGTTCACGCCCGTGCCGTTGCGGACCATGATCCCGATCTCGGCGGGGTCGGCGGCCGGATCCTTCGGAGCGGCAGACGGCTTGGGCTTCGACGTCGGCGCCTTGCCGTCCACCGGAGTGTCCTCGCGCAGCATCTGCCACAGACGGTCCGCCTCACCCGGCGCCGGCAGCACATGCGCCTTCGGGTTGTCCGGGTCGGGTATGCGCGGCATGGTCAGCATCGCGATCCGGCTGGTGGGCACGTCCTTGAGGGTCATCCCGAGGTCGAACAGCTTCTTGACCGTGCCGATCTCCTCCGAGACCTGGAGCGACTTGGTCGCGGTCTCCGCGAGGTCCATGAGCCGGCCGGTGTCGGTGAAGGCGTTCTGGTCCTTCAGATTGCGGATCACCGAATTCATGTACATGTGCTGCGCCTTGGAGCGTCCGAAGTCGCTCTCGAAGGCATGGCGGGTACGCAGCCACTGGAGCGCCTGCTCGCCCTTGATCGGCCAGGTGCCGGCCTCGAGCCGCAGACCGGAGCCGCCGGGCACGTTCGGTTTGGGGCCGTCGTACACACCGTGCTTCACGCAGACCTCGGCGCCACCGATCGCGTCGGCCATCGCCACCACGCCCGCGAAGTCCACCATCATCCAGTGGTCGATGTAGACGCCGGTGAGCTCCTGCCAGGTGGCGAGGGTGCAGCCGGGACCGCCGCGGCCCAGCGTCGCGTTGATGAGGTCACGCGTCGCCGGGAACTCGTCCCCGGTCTTGGGGTCGGTGCACTTCGGGATGTCGACCTTGGTGTCGCGCGGGATGGAGACGACCGAGGCGTTCTTGCGGTCGGCGGACACGTGCAACAGCATCTGCACGTCGGCGAGGGGCTTGGCGCCCACACTCTTCCTGGAGCCGCCGAGCTTGAGGTTGGCCGCCGTGTTCCGGCTGTCGGAGCCGATGAGAAGGACGTTCAGCGGGGTCTGGCCGGCCGCGTTCGGGGCACTCTTCCGCACGTCCGAGTCGGCCGAACTGCGTTCCCCCTTACGGATGTTGCTGTTCAGGTGCTCGTAGTACAGATATCCGGCCCCCGCCGTGCCGAGCACCACCACCGCCACCGTGATCGCGACGCCGCGCAGTATCCGGCGTTTGCCGCGTTTCGCGCGACGCCGGGGACCGCCGCGCCGGTGCCCGCCGCCGCTGCCTTCTGCCGGCGCGGCCTGCGGGCTCCGTTCGTCGTCGAGGGCCGTACGGCTGCCGGGGACACCGGTCCCCTCGCCGTACAGCCCTTCGTCCCAGCCGAGATCGCCGGGTTCCGCCACGTGCTCCCGGGTCCCCTCCCCACGCACGCTGTTTCTTCCCACCCCTGGGTCCCCCCTGGTTTCAGGCTCGTTTCACGAGCCGTTCCTCCGGCCTCATCCGGCACAGACCTTCTTGTCGGCTTCGACCTTCTGGATGTCGTCCGGCACCTTCGCCGGACCGGTGATGGGCACCCCTGCGCCCTTGAAATCGGGACCGAGGGTCAGCGTCATCGCTGTGAGACCCTCCGCGTCCTGTGTGCCCGGCTTCAACGCCGCGGCAGGAAGGCCCATCAGGTCCGCGAGTGCGCGGGCCTGGTCGGCCTGGTTCGGTGCGTACTCGAGGGTCGTCCTGGTCACGTCCGCCGGGGCGTTGCCCTTGTTGGCGGACTTCAGGACGCCCTCGGTGTTCTGGAGCCAGTCGAGGGTCTTCTGCGCGGCTCCCGTCGGCCCGCCGCCGTTGAAGACATCGACGCGGACGTCGGACGCCTTCGCCCTGGTGCCCTCGAGAAGAGCGTTCTGCTTGTCCTTGGCCTGCTGCTTCTTCTGCTCGACCTCGGTGAGGGAGACGTCCTCGCGGACCATCGCGAACAGCGATTCCGCCTTGCTCTCGTCGAGCACGACCGTGGCCTTGACCGTCTCCGCCGGGTTGTCCCGCACGGGCACGGTCGCGAAGGTCAGGTTCTTCATGTCGAACTTGCCGAGCTCCAGACCGAGGTCACGGAGCTTCATGATGTCGTTTATCTGGGAATCCACGGTCAGCGCCTTGGTGCCCGCCTCCGCCAGCTTCACCAGCTTCGTCGGGCTGGTGAGCGTGTCGTTGGACTTCAGCTTGCGCATCAGCGCGCTCAGGAACTGCTGTTGCAGCTTGATGCGGTCGAGGTCGCCGCCGAAGCCCACCGCGTGCCGGGTACGGACGAACGCCAGGGCCTCCTCGCCCTCGATCTCGTGCTCACCCGCGGGCAGGTCGAGCTTGGAGTCGGGGTCCTTTATGTCCTTGGCGAGGCAGATCGGTACACCGCCGACCGCCGAGGTCAGCGTCTTGACCGCGTTGAAGTCGGCCACCATGAAGTGGTCGGGCTTGATGCCGGTGAGCTCGGTGACCGTACGCATGGTGCAGCTGGGTGTACGGCCCGATTGGCCGAGGCTCACATTGAAGCGGGTGTTCGGCGACCCCGGGATGGTCTTGGTCGACCCGTCATCCTGGGTGGTCGGACAGTCCGGGATGTCCGTGATCAGGTCACGCGGGATGCTCAGCGCCGTCGCGTTGGTGCGGTCCTTGGACACGTGGAGCAGCACCGTCGTGTCGGCGTGGCCGGCGCTGTTCCTGTCGCCGTAGCCCTCGTTGCCGTCGCCGGTGCGCTTGTCCGTGCCGATGACCAGGATGTTGATCGCCCGGTCCTTGCTGAAGCCACCGGTGCCGGCGCCGTCGTCGGGGACCGAGGTGATGTTGGAGTTCAGGTGCTCGTAGTAGAGGTATCCGGCGGTCGCCGTGCCCACCATCACCAGCGCGAGCGTGCCGCCCGTCCACAGCAGCGCCTTCTTCTTGCGCGACTTGCCCTGCTTGCGCTTGCGCCGGCCGGTCTGCGCCTGTGCCGCCCGGCCGGCGGACGCGTCACCCGTGCGACGCCGACGCTGTTCGGGGACCTCGGTGCCCTGGGCGGTCGTACCGCGCCGGGCACCATTTCCGGCCGCCGTGTTCCGTGGGGCGGCACCGCGGCTGCCGGCCGCGCCGGCTCTTGTGCTGCGCCCGGAGCCTCTGGTGGAGGGGATCGACTGCGGTGCGGATTGATCCAGTCGCAGTTCGTAGTTGCCGGTCTGCGGGTTGAGTACCCACTGGTCGGCGGGGTCGATCTCGTCCGCCCGCCCACGGCTTTGCGCATCCACGGTTGCTTGAGTCCTCCGTCGGGTGCCACGCGACGCGCCTCCCCCGGCAGGCGCTCGGTCCTTCGATCCAGCAGTGCGCGACACAGGGTCGGAAGCACCGGATCGCGTCACACTATCCGTCCAGTTCGGCGTCGAGCGACGTCCGTGACAAATTCCACGCCCCTTACAACTGGGCAATTCGCCCAATCTGTCAGCACTCTCTGCTTCCGTTTGGCCATTGCTTTACTCACACATCCCTTCGGCGGCATTGGTGCCGGGAAATGTCGGTGTCGCACTGGGGGTGCTGGTTCCGCCGGTGTCCGGTTCTCCGGTGGTCCCCTCGCCCTCCCGTTCGCCGTTCGGTACGACAGTGACCGGATCGTCCTCGCGCAGACTCTCGAAGAGCTGGTCCGCGTCCGGCTGCACGAGCTCGTCCCGGTTGGGATTCGCGGCGTGCGGCTGCCGGGGAACAGTGAGGAATTGGACCTTTTCCGTCGGAATGCTCCGAAGTGAGCGGGTCAGGTCGTAAAGGTCCTTCAATGAGTCGAGACCCGGATCGGTGGTGATGGACTTCGTCGCCGCGTCGAGCACCGGATAGAGCCTCGTCGGATTGAGCAGTACGCCGTTGCTCTGCACCTTCTTGACCAGCGCGCCCAGGAACTGCTGCTGCCGCTCCATGCGTTCGGTGTCGCTGCCGTTGCCCAACGTCTTGCGCGCCCGGACGAACCCGAGTGCCTCCTCGCCGTGCAGCGTCTGCGGCCCGGCCGGCAGCTTGAGCCGCGCGTCCTTGTCGTCGATCGGCTCCTTCAGGCACACCTCGACGCCGTCCACGGCGTCCACCATGTCCTTGAAGCCGCGGAAGTCGATCACCATGTGGTGGTCGATGCGGACCCCGGTGAACTTCTCGACGGTACGGATCGTGCAGGCCGCCCCGCCGAACTGGAAGGCCCAGTTGAACTGTGCGGTCTGCTCCTTGGAGCGGCTGCCGTCCGGCTTCCCGCAGCTCGGGACGGTGACCAGCAGGTCGCGCGGGATCGACATCGCCGTCGCGCTCTTACGGTCGGCCGCGATGTGCAGCAGGATCGTGGTGTCGGAGCGCTGGCTGCCGCCGTTCTCGTCCCGGCCGTACTTGCTGTTGCCCTCGCCGGCCCTGGTGTCCGAGCCGAGCAGCAGGATGTTCTGCGCGTCGACGGCGACGGGCGTGGGGCGTTCCTTCTCGTACGTCTCCAGTTCGGCGGCGGCCGTCGTGTCCGTGGTGATGTTGGAGTCGAGCTTGCGGTAGAACCACCAGCCGGCGCCCGCGGCGGCGAGCACGACGAGCGAGGTGCCGAGCGCGGCCCAGCGCATCCAGTGCCGTGGCGGCCTTCCTCCTGCCTGACCGTCGCCGCCGTCGCCGCCGTGACCGTCGCCGCTGCCCTCGCCGCTGTCCCCGCCGTGACCGTCCCCGCCGTTGTCGTCGCCCGGTCCGCCTCCGCCCGAGGGGGCCGAGCCGCCGGCACGGGCGCTGTCGACCGGCACGTCCTTTCCGCCCGGCGCCCCGGGGGCGGCGCCGTCGGGCTCGGCGTCGGTCCCGGCCGAGGGACCGGACGTGTTTCCGGCCTGGCCGTCGGCCTTCGGGTCTGCGGTGCCCTCGGCCTCGTCGTCGGCCGTCGATGCTGCTGCGTTCCCCGACTGCGTGGCGGGGGTGGAGTCCGCCGGGCTCTCGGCGTTCCTGCCGGTGGCCGCGTTCCCGGTCTTGTCGTCGGCCGTCGAACCCGCCGTGTTCTCGGCGCGTGCGTCAGCGGCGTGGCCACCGCTCGCGGCGGGGGTGTCGCCCGCTCTCCCGGAGTCGGCCGGGCCGCCGGGCGTGGCGGAGTCGTCCGCGACCGCGGATCCCGCCTTCTCGTCCGCGCCGGCGGACCCCGCGGGGTCCGCCGACGTGCCGGCCTTGTCCGTCACGTGTGCGTCCATCCTTCATGGCGTCGGCGGCACGCTGGGCCGCCGATCGCTGGTCTAGACGGCTGAACCCGGCGCTTGGTTGTGCGTTGAAGCACGCTTGTCGCCGATCATCCACCGGGCGCCGCCGCCGGACGGGGAGGGCTCGGCCCGAGTGTGCGCCACACGAGTGGACGCCCCATGCTTGTCATACCGCCGTGACGGTGACCCGCTCGCTCTCGAGGCGCTTCGCCAGCGAGTCCTGCGACAACTCGCCGAGATTCCGGCACAGAACGACGGAAGCCCCGGCCGCCAGGGGCGCGTACAGCCCCGCGGACAGACCCTCCCAGGAGTCGTACGACATCCCGGACAGCAGCCGCGAGCCCGGCGTGAGACCCAGCCGCGCCGCGTCCTCCCGCGCCCGCCCGACCAGTTCGGCACCGGTCAGTTCCAGCTCCCCGACGGTCAGCGCCGGCGCGTCCGGATCCACCGGCGCGTAGGGGGCGAACCTGTCGCCCTGGCCCGGTACCTCCACCGCGTAGTCGGCGTAACCGGCCGGCGGGGTGGGGAAGCGGCGTCCCATCGGTGCGAGGGACAGCGCGATCCGCTCACCGCCGCAGGCGAGCCCGTCGTCGAACCGGCCCGGCCCCGCCACGACATGGTCCGCGCGCGCCGCGTCGCCGCCGACGTCCGCGATCACACCCACGGACGAGCAGGCCAGCAGCCAGACAGCGCTCTGCCAGTGCGCCGGCAGCAGCAGCGCGAGCCGGTCGCCCGGCTCCGCGGAGAGGTCGCCCTGGAGCAGATTCGCCGTCTTCGCCACCCAATTGGCGAAGGTGGCGACGGACAATTCGACCCGCTCACCGGTGGCATCGTCGTAAAAAGTGACCAAGGGGCGCGCGGGGTCCGCGGCGAGCGCGGATCGCAGCAGGTCGGCGGGGGTGCGGTCGCTGGCGTTCATCCGCGCAAGCGTACGCCGCCGCCGGGCGCGGGGGCGGCCGCTCGGGTGACGGTGTCCTCCGGTCGGACCGAAGGGCCCCGGTCCGCCGGGGGTTTGCCGCCGAGCGTGGCGCGCCGCACCGGCCCAGGATCCTTGCCATGCGTGGATACCTGGCTTCTTCCGTCGGAGTGGCGTGCGCGACCGCGCTCGTCGTTCCGCTCTCGCTCGCTTCCGGCGCGCTCGCCGCGCCCCTGCCGGCCGCCGCGGTCCCACAAGCACCGGACGTGCCCGGCTCGACCCAGTCCCTGCCACTGAAGGCCATAGGCCAAACCCCCTCGAACCGTTCCGCCGGCGCCCCGGAACTCGGCCTTCCCGAGCAGGACGTCGATCCGTTCTCGCTCGTCGGCGTGGTCTGGGAGGACGCGTTCACCGAACTCCACGGCACCGTCGAGGTACGCACCCGGGCGGCCGGGTCCGGTGTCTGGTCCGACTGGCAGCAGGTCGAGACGCACAACTCGGAACACGCGGCCGACCCCGGTACCGCCGAGAGCGAGTCGCGCTCTGTGCGCGGCTCCACGGCCCCGCTGTGGGTCGGCGCATCGGACGGCGTGGAGGTACGCGTACGGGCCGAGGACGGCACATCGAGCGGACTGCCCGAGGGAATGCGCCTCGAACTCGTCGACCCCGGCGAGGATCCGGCCGCCGCGGCCCCCGACACGGACAGGGCCCCCGACACGGACACCGCCCCCGAACCCGGCACCGACCAGGTCGCGGCAGGCCCCGACACGGAGCCCACCGTCGGCCGTTCCCCGGTCGGCGGCCTCGTGATCCCGGCCCTCAACCAGGCCGACACCGAGGCCGAGGCGGCCGCGGCGGGTGACCTGCTCGAGGGCGACCTCGCGGCCGGCGCCAAGCCGTACATCGGCCCGCGTCCGAGCATCGTCACCCGCAAGGGGTGGGGCGCCGACGAGTCGTGGCGGGAGAAGGCGTTCGTCTACACGGGCTCGGTGAAGGCCGCGTTCGTCCACCACAGCGCCACCGGCAACAGCTACACCTGCAAGGAGGCCCCCTCCGTTATCCGCAGTATCTACCGCTACCACGTCAAGAGCAGCGGCTGGCGCGACATCGGCTACAACTTCGCCGTCGACAAGTGCGGAAACATCTACGAAGGCCGGGCAGGAGGCGTGGCCAAGCCGGTGCTCGGCGCGCACACCCTGGGTTTCAACACGAACAGCACGGGCATCGCCGTGCTCGGCACGTACAGTTCCTCCAATCCGCCGCAGGCCGCGGTGACCGCCGTGGCCAAGCTGACCGCGTGGAAGCTCGGCCTGCACGGGATCGACCCCGCGGGCAAGGTGACGCTCACCTCGGCCGGCAGCGGGAAATACGCGAAGGGCGTCAAGGTCCAGCTCAACGCCATCTCCGGACACCGCGACGGCTACGTCACGGACTGCCCCGGAGGCCTTCTCTACAGCCAACTCGGAACCGCCAGAACGGCTTCGGCCAAGCTTCAGGGCCGCTGACGGACGACGGGGCCGGGACACGGCGGACGCAACTCGGGCCGCCGTGGACGCAACTCATAAACTGGCCGGTCAAACCCGTGACCGAGCCCGGCCCCAGCAGGAAGCAGAGAACGCATTGAACCTGGCCCCAGAAGCGATCCTCCTGGTCGGAGGCAAGGGAACCCGGCTGCGTCCGCTCACCGTCCGCACCCCGAAGCCGATGGTGCCGGCGGCGGGAGTGCCGTTCCTCACCCATCAGCTGGCGCGGGCGCGGGCGGCGGGCGTCGAGCACATCGTGCTCGCCACCTCGTACCTGGCCGAGGTCTTCGAGCCGTACTTCGGCGACGGCTCCGCGCTGGGGCTGCACCTCGAATACGTGACGGAGGAGGAGCCCCTCGGCACCGGCGGGGCCATCCGCAACGTCGCCTCCCGGCTGCGGTCGGGTCCCGACGACCCGGTCCTCGTCTTCAACGGGGACATCCTCACGGGACTCGACATCGAGGCCCTCGTCGGCACCCACCGCACGTCCGGGGCCGACGTCTCCCTGCACCTCACCCGGGTCGAGGACCCGCGCGCCTTCGGTCTGGTGCCGACGGACGGGACCGGGCGCGTCACGGCCTTCCTGGAGAAGCCCCAGACGCCCGAGGAGATCGTCACCGACCAGATCAACGCGGGGGCCTACGTCTTCCGGCGTTCCGTCATCGACTCCGTCCCGGCGGGCAGGCCCGTCTCCGTCGAGCGCGAGACCTTCCCGGAGCTGCTGAGCGCCGGAGCCCACCTCCAGGGCATGGTCGACTCCACGTACTGGCTGGACCTCGGCACGCCGCACGCCTTCGTACGCGGCTCCGCCGATCTGGTCCTGGGCCGTGCTCCCTCTCCCGCCGTGCCGGGCAGACGCGGTGACCAGCTGGTGCTGCCGTCCGCGCGCGTCGCGCCGGGCGCCAAGCTGACCGGCGGCACCGTGGTCTGCGAGGGCGCGACCGTCGGCGAGGGCGCCCGGATCGACGGCAGCACGGTCCTGGCCGGCGCCGTCGTGGAAGCGGGCGCCGTGATCTGCGACTCACTCGTCGGCGCGGGCGCGCGCATCGGGGCGCGCACGGTGCTGTCCGGCGTGGTCGTCGGGGACGGCGCTGTCGTGGGTGAGGACAACGAGCTCAGGGACGGTGCGCGGGTGTGGTGCGACGCGGTGCTCCCGGCGGGCGCGGTCCGCTTCTCCTCCGACCAGTAGCCTGGCCGCATGGCAGGGCGCTTCCGACCGGACACGAGCCGCGCCACCGTGCGCGGTGGCGCGAGCGGCGTACCCGCGGCGATACCGCGACAGGTCCCTGCCGCGCCCGCCGCCGCCCGCACGCGGCGATGGACCCCGCCGTGGCCGCTGGATCTCGGACTTGTCCTCGGCCCGTTGCGCAGGGGCCCCGCCGATCCCACCTTCCGTACGACGCCGGACGGCTCTGCCTGGCGGACCAGCCGCACCCCGGCCGGGCCCGGGACGCTGCACGTCGCGATGCGGGCGGGCACCGTCGAGGCCGAGGCATGGGGGCCGGGCGCGGAGTGGCTGCTCGACCGGCTTCCCGAACTGCTCGGGGCGGCCGACGAGCCGGAGGCCTTCACCCCGCGGCACCGGCTGGTCGCCGCCGCGCAGCACCGGCGGCCGGGACTGCGGCTGCTGCGCACGGGACTCGTCATGGAGTCCCTGATCCCCTCGATCCTGGAACAGAAGATCACCACCGACGAGGCCTACCGGGCCTGGCGGCTGCTGGTCCGCAAGTACGGCGAACCGGCGCCGGGCCCGGACCAGGGCCTGTACGTCATGCCGGAGCCGCGCACCTGGGCGCTCGTCCCGTCGTGGGAATGGCACCGGGCGGGCGTCGACAACAAGCGCGCGTCGACGATCCTGCGCGCGGTGCGGGTCGCCCGCCGGATGGAGGAAGCGGCGGCGATGGAGCCCGAAAAGGCCATGGCCAGGCTGGAGTTGATTCCCGGTATCGGCCCGTGGACCTCGGCTGAGGTGATCCAGCGCAGCAACGGCGCCCCCGACGCCGTCACGGTCGGCGATCTGCACCTGCCGCGGATCGTCGGCTACTCCCTGGCCGGTGAACGCAACACGGACGACGCGGCGATGCTGGAGCTGCTCGCCCCGTACGAGGGCCAGCGCCACCGCGCGGCCCGCCTGATCCTGCTTGCGGGCCGCGTCCCGCCGCGCCGCGAACCGAAGATGCGCAGGGTCGACATCGCCGCGTGGTGACCGGCGGAACGCCGTGTCCTGAGCCGCCGGCGGGTTCCTAGCGGACCTCGATGAACGCGGAGGCCTCCCGCGCCGGACGTGCCTTGGGCGGGGCGGCGGCGTGGCCGATCGCCACGGCGCCCATCGGGTCCCATGTCGCCGGCAGCGACAGCACCTCCCGCACCACGTCGCGGCAGAACATCGTCGAGGAGACCCAAGCCGATCCCAGCCGCTCAGCCGCGAGCGCCACCAGGAAGTTCTGCACGCCCGCGCCCGCCGCGACGACGAACATCTCGCGTTCGGCCGCGTCCCGGCGCTCGTCGCCGTACGTGTGGGCCCCGTCCGCCACCAGGCACGGCACCGCCAGGTACGGGGCCTTGCGCAGGACGTCCCCGCGCCGGACCCGCTTGGCGACGGACTCCTCGGATTTCCCGTCGCGGCGCAGGTCCGCGATCCAGGCGTCGCGCATGGCGTCCAGCAGGCGGCGGCGGGAGCCGGCCGACTCGAGCAGGACGAAGCGCCACGGCGTCGTGTGATGGGGGGCGGGCGCCGTCACCGCGGCCGCGACCGCGCGCCGCACCGCGCCGCCGTCCACCGGCTCGTCGGTGAACTCGCGGACCGTGCGGCGCTGTGTCACCGCCTCCCGTACAGCCTCCGAGGTGCCCAGCCGGAACATGTCGTCGGCGGCGATCCGGACGAGTGCTCTCGCGTCCTCGCCGGCCTCGCCCACGATGTGCGGCAGGCCGCGGACGACGGCTACCGGCAGCCCCTCGGCCTTGCCCTTCACCAGGTCGCCCGCGGCGGCGAGTTCGTCGGCGGTGGCCACGACAGTGGCGCTGAGGGGATTGCCGTGGGCGTCGGTGCCGCCGCGCAGATCATCCAGGACCCGCACGCCCGCCGCGCCGATCGCGATGTCGGTCAGCCCGGTCCGCCAGGGCCGGCCGGAGGTGTCGGTGACGATGACGCCGAGGTCGACGCCGAGCTCGTCGCGCAGCCCCTCGCGGATCGCGCGGGCGGAGGCGTCCGGGTCCTCGGGCAGCAACAGCACTGTGCCCGCAGGGGTGTTGGACGCGTCGACGCCTGCCGCGGCCATCACCAGGCCCTGCCGGTTCTCGACGATGCGCAGGGCGCCGCGCCGGGCGACCACCCGAACCGTCTCCGCGTCGATCGCCGCCTCGCGGTCCGCCGCTTCGACGATCCGCCCCTCCGCCTTGCTGACGATCTTGGAGGTGACGAGCAGTACGTCTCCGTCGGCCAGTCCCGGCGAGGTGGCCGCGATCAGCTTGGCAAGGTTGTCGCCGGGCCGGACCTCGCCGAGGCCGGGCAGCGCCCAGACCCGGTACGACGCCGGGGTCACGCCTGTACCTCCTCGGCCAGCGCCAGGGCCGCCCTGGCCATGTCGGCGGCCGCGTCCACGTCGGTCATCATCAGCGGTACCGCCCGGCAGCGGATGCCCGCCGCCTCGACGGCGGCGACCGCCGGCTCGTCGACCGTGTCGACGAGCCAGCCGTCGAGCAGCCCGGAGCCGTAGTGCTGTGCGACCGCCGCCGCCGTCGCCTCCACGCCCACCGCGGCGAGGACCTTGTCGGCCATGCCGCGCACGGGCGCGTCCCCGACGATGGGGGAGAGGCCGACGACCGGTACGCCCGCTTCCGCGATGGCCTCACGGATGCCGGGCACGGCGAGGATCGTGCCGACGCTGACGACCGGATTCGACGGCGGGAAGAGGATCACGTCCGCGGAGGCGATGGCCTCCAGCACTCCGGGAGCGGGCTTGGCCTGCTCGGCGCCGACCGGGACGACCGCCTCCGCGGCCACGGACGCCCGCAGCCGAACCCAGTACTCCTGGAAGTGGATGACCTTGCGTTCGCCGTCGAGTGTCACGGCGACATGAGTCTCCACCCGGTCGTCGGACATCGGCAGCAGCCGTACGCCCGGGTCCCACCGGTCGCAGAGCGCCTCGGTGACGGCGCTGAGCGGATAGCCGGCGCTCAGCATCTGCGTACGGACGATGTGGGTGGCGAAGTCGCGGTCCCCGAGACCGAACCACTCGGGGCCGACCCCGTACGCCGCGAGTTCGCTCTTGACCTGGAAGGTCTCGTCCTCGCGGCCCCAGCCCTGCTCCTCGTTGATGCCACCGCCGAGGGTGTACATCACGGTGTCGAGGTCGGGGCAGACCTTCAGGCCGAACAGATGGATGTCGTCACCGGTGTTGCCGATCACCGTGACGTCAGCTTCGGGCGCGGCCTGCTTGAGACCGCGAAGGAAACGGGCGCCGCCGATGCCGCCGGCCAGAACCACAATGCGCATGCCGACATCCTCGCAGGTGCCGGCGGGGCATCAGGCGGGAACCGTCTCCGTCGTGCACCGCGCGGCCGTGTGCATCGGCATCTCGGTCAGGCCCGGGTAGTAGACATGCAGGCTCACGGCGGGTTCGAGGGAGTCGTTGACGACCTCGTGCGCGTAGCCCGGTGCGAAGACCCGCTGCGCACCGGCGGCGAGTGAGCGCTCGCCGCGCGCGGTGCGCTCGGTCAGCCGGCCTTCGAGGACGGTGAGCACACCGGAGGAGGGGCCGTGGTCGTGGAGTCCGCTGCCCTGGCCGGGGACCCAGCTGAGCAGCCAGATCTCGTAGCCGGGGCCGGTGTCGAGCCGGTGGTACCAGCGGGTGGTGGCGTCGTATTCGACGAGGTGCGCCCACTGCGCGCGGTCGGCGGCGATGGACCGGGCGAGGCCGGCGAACTCGGCCACGGTGGCCGGGTGCTCACGGGCGGGCTGGAGCAGGTGCTGTACGGCGAGGATGTCGCCGGCGATCTGAAGGTCGCTGTCGCTGTTCATGGGTGCGGGGGTTCCTCAGCAGAAGTGCGGGGGTGTCGCAGAGCAGGAAGAAGACGCAGAAGCTGGAGCTCGAGGGCATCAACAGCTGGAACAGCAACAGCAACAGCGCGCCTGGACAGCGCTGCGGAACCCGCGGAGGCGGGTCGCGAGGGGCGCTGTGGTCGCTGGCATGGAAACAAAGGTGACGGTTGCGCTCGTCGACTGTCAACCCAATGACCGATTTGGCGGCAATGTTTCACCTTTTCCGGTTACGGAGACCGGAGAAAGGTTTGTGCAGCGGAGGGTAGGGACACATGCGGCAGCAACCCTGCTTGCAAACGTCATCCGGCCCGAAGTGATCGCACTGTGATCCGGATCGCTTCGCCGGCTCGATCGAAACAAGATCGATGTCTCTGGCGTCTTCCTTTTCGAGGAATGGCGGGGTGCGGAGCAGGCCGCTGGCATGTGTCACGTTTTTTGGTGATTTGAACACTTTCCGCATAGCCTTGGTTCCGCAGAGTGAATACCGGGCCCAATAGCAGATCTCGGCTTGACTGGCCCGGAGCCACACACTTGTAATTTCACTCGTGTCGTTCGGCCGAAAACGATCGCGGCAACATCACGGGGACGCAAAGACAGACGAGGGGCGCACATGACCGAGCTGTTCGAACAACTGCTGGTCGAGGACGCGGACGAGGAACTCGGCTGGCAGGAGCGCGCGTTGTGCGCCCAGACCGATCCCGAGTCCTTCTTCCCCGAGAAGGGTGGCTCCACCCGCGAGGCCAAGAAGGTCTGCCTCGCCTGCGAGGTCCGCTCCGAGTGTCTCGAATACGCCCTGAACAACGACGAGAGATTCGGAATCTGGGGCGGCCTCTCGGAGCGGGAACGCCGGCGCCTGAAGAAGGCAGCCGTCTGAATCGCCGCCCCTCCCGCCGCCCGGTCACTTCCGGCCCGAGCCGCCCGATCCCGCCCGGCCCAAACGGTACAACCGAGTCAACTGCATACGTAACGAACGGTCCGCCGTCTGTGGGTTGTCCACAGGCTGCGGACCGTTCACATGCCAGCCGTTAGTGTGGGGCCCCGTCCGTGACGCACCAGAGCCCCTACGGGGTGACCCCGGCCGGAGGGCCCGTACCTCAATGTCCGCCACCACAGCCGCGTTTGTTCCGGCAGCCGCGCCAGAGTTCCCGCGGCACGTAGTCACCGCCGTGCTCGTCTCCCACGACGGCGCGCGCTGGCTCCCCGATGCCCTCGCCGGACTGATCGGCCAGGAACGCCCCGTGCAGAACGTCGTCGCGGCCGACACCGGCAGCGCCGACGACTCGGCCCGACTGCTCACCGACGCCCTCGGCGCCGACCGCGTCCTGCACCTCGCACGCCGCACCGGCTTCGGCACCGCCGTCGAAGAGGCGGCACGCACCGCCGGCGTCCTCACCCCCGAGGAACTGCCGTATCTGAAGCGGCCGAGCGGCTGGGACCCCGTCAGCAGGACCTGGCGCGACGAGGCGTACGACATGCCCGAGCTGCCGCACGGCGAGCCCGTCCAATGGCTGTGGCTCCTGCACGACGACTGCGCCCCCGAGCCCGACGCCCTCGCCGAACTGCTGCGCGTCGCCGACTCCGACGAACACGTCGCGATCGTCGGCCCCAAACTCCGCGGCTGGTACGACCGCAAGCAGCTCCTGGAGACCGGCGTCTCCATCGCCAACAGCGGACGGCGCTGGACCGGACTCGACCGCCGCGAACAGGACCAGGGCCAGCACGACCAGGTGCGCTCCGTCCTCTCCGTCTCCTCCGCCGGCATGCTCGTACGCCGCGACGTGTTCGAGGAACTCGGCGGCTTCGACCGGCGGCTGCCGCTCATGCGCGACGACGTCGACCTGTGCTGGCGCGCCCACTCCGCCGGGCACCGCGTCCTGATCGCCCCCGACGCCGTGCTGCGGCACGCCGAGGCCGCCGCCCGCGAACGCCGCACCGTCGACTGCGCCGGCCGGTCAGTGGCCAGCCCGCACCGCGTCGACAAGGCCGGCGCCGTCTACACCCTGCTCACCAACACCCGCGGCGTCGCGCTGCCTTATGTACTGCTGCGCATCGTCCTCGGCACATTGCTGCGCACCCTCGCCTACCTCGTCGGCAAGGTGCCCGGGCAGGCCGTCGACGAGGTCATGGGACTCTTCGGCGTCCTGCTGCGCCCCGAGCGCATCCTGGCCGGCCGCCGCAGACGGTCCCGGCGGACCGTCGAGGCGAGTGAACTGCGGCCGCTGTTCCCGCCGCCCGGCGCGACCGTCCGCGCCACCGTCGAGCAGGTCGTCTCCGGCTTCGGCGGCTCGGACGCCGACTCCGGCGGCTCCCGGCACGGCGCCGTGGAATCGGGCCCCGGCGGGGACGACGCCGACTTCCTGGAGATCGAGCAGTTCGCCAGGCTCAAGAAGATCGCCCGCAAGCCCGGGCCGCTCCTCTTCGCCCTGCTCCTCGTCGCCTCGCTCGTCGCCTGCCGCGGACTGTTCGCGGGCGGCGCGCTGGCCGGCGGTGCCCTGCTGCCCGCCCCGGCCGACGTCTTCGACCTCTGGAGCCGTTACGCCGACAGCTGGCATCCCATCGGCACCGGCGGAACCCAGGCGGCACCGCCCTATCTGGCCGTCCTCGCGGTGCTGTCCGCGCTCTTCCTCGGCTCCACCGGCCTCGCCCTGACCGTGCTGCTCGTCTGCTCGGTCCCGCTCGCCGGCCTCACCGCGTACTTCGCCTCCCGCCCCATCGTCGGCTCACGGCTGCTGCGGGCCTGGGCGAGCGTCGCCTACGCCTTCCTGCCCGCCGCCACCGGCGCGCTGGCCACCGGGCGGCTCGGCACGGCGGTCCTCGCGATCGTGCTGCCGCTCATCGCCCGTGCCGCGGTCGCCGCCCACGGGCTGCGTCTCCAGGGCGGCGGGCGCGGCAGCTGGCGGGCCACCTGGGCGTACGCCCTGCTGCTGACCTTCGCGACGGCCTTCACCCCCGTCGTCTGGCCGATCGCCGTCGTCATCGGCATCGCCGTCCTGGTGCTGCGCCGCGGCGACATCACGGCCTATGCGCTGCGCTTCGTCGCCTCCGTCGGTACGCCGATGCTGGTCCTCGCCCCCTGGTCGCTGTCGCTGCTCACCAGCCCTTCCGGCTTCCTCCGCGAGGCCGGGCTCGAGTACGACGGCGGCGCGGCGGGCGCGACCGACCTGCTGGGCATCAGTCCCGGCGGCCCCGGAACCGTCGGCGGGCTCCTGATGATGGGCATCGTGCTCGCGGCGCTCGGCGCCCTGCTGCGCGAGGAGCGGCAGTTCGCGATCCGCGGCGCCTGGGCTGTCGCACTGGTCGCCCTGGTCTTCGCGGCACTCGTCAACGGCTCCGGCGACAGCGGTGCCGGCTGGGCCGGACCCGCGACCCTCGTCTACGGCATCGCCCTGCTGGCCGCCGCCGTGCTGGGCGCCGAGGGCGGCCGCACCCGGGTCGCCGCCCAGAGCTTCGGCTGGCGGCAGCCCGTCGCCGCCCTCGTCGCGCTGGCGGCCGGCCTCGCCCCGGTCATCGCCGCCGCGAACTGGATGCTGAGCGGCGCCGGAGGTCCTCTTGAGCGGCGCGACCCGGTGCAGGTGCCGGCGTTCGTCGCCGAGGAGAGCGACACCCAGGACCAGCCGCGCACGCTGGTCCTCGGCGGGGCCTCCGCCGCGAAGGTCTCCTACACACTCGTACGCGGTTCCGGTGCCCGCCTCGGCGACGCCGAGCTCACCGAGACCGCCGGCGGCGACCCCCGGCTCGACAAGGTCGTCGCCAACCTGGTCGCGGGCTCCGGCGCCGACCAGACCAGCCAGCTCAGCGGCTTCGCGATCCGCTACGTGCTGGTGCGCGACGGAGCCCCCCGGCAGACCAGCCGCGTCCTCGACGCCACCCCGGGCCTGAGCCGGCTCAGCCAGCTCGACGGCAGCGCGCTGTGGCGGGTGGACCGCCAGGTCGCCAGGGCCACCATTGTCACCGGCAAGGAGGAGCCGCTGCCCGTGGCCTCCGACGCCGTGGAGGCGCACGCGAAGATCCCCGTCGGCGGCTCCGACCGCGTCCTGCGCATCGCGGACCGCGCCGCGGAAGGCTGGCAGGCGACCCTCGACGGACGCCCGCTGAAGAAGACCACGGTGGACGGCTGGGCGCAGGGCTTCGAGCTGCCCGCGGAGGGCGGCCGCCTCGACCTGACGTACGAGGACCCGGCCATGCACACGGCCTGGATCTGGGTGCAGGCGTTCCTCGCCCTCGTACTGCTGGTGCTGGCCCTGCCGGGCCGGCGCCGGGAGATCGACGACGACCTGCCCGAGGAGCCGGTGGCCGTGCCGGAGCAGCCGGTCGCGGGCGAGGGCCGCCGGGCGCGCAGGCTGCGGGCCCAGGCCGAGGCGGAGGCCGAGGAGGCGGAGCCGACCGCCCAGGACGGGCCGCGGACGCCGGATCAGGACCAGGAGCCCGCGCAGCCCGCCCCGTACCCGGCGGCGGTACCGCAGCAGCAGTACGGCGAGTGGGACACGCAGACCCATGCGGCCGCGCCGTACGGAACCTCGTACGACCAGCAGCAGTACCAGGACGGCGGGTACGGCGAGTACGGCGAGAACGCGGACCAGGCCCGGAGCCAGGGGTACGGCGGCGAGCAGCAGTACGCGGACGGTCAGCAGTACGGCGGGGACCAGACCTACGTGGACCCCCGCTACCAGCAGCCGTACCCGGCGGACCCCTACCAGGCGGCTTCCTACGGCGACGGCCAGTACGGGTCCGACGGGCAGTACCAGCCCGGCCAGTATCAGCAGGACGGCCAGTACCAGCAGGACGGGCAGTACGACCCGTACGGCTACGGCGACGCGAACGGCGGCCCGTACCCCCAGCCCCCGGCGCAAGCCCCCGGCACGACGCGAGGCGAGTCAGAGTGAAGCGCACGACCATCTCCCTGATCGCCGTCGCCACGGCCCTCGCCGCGGTGACCGGCTTCGCCTCCCTCACCGCACCCGACGGGGAGGCGACCACGGAAGCCGCGGCTCCGGCACGGCTGCCCGTCGAGCGTTCCAGCCTGCTCTGCCCGGCGCCCAGCAGCTCCGACCTCGCGGAGACGCGCTACACCTCCTTCACCCCGGTCATGAAGGACGGCGCGCAGGAAGGTGCCAAGGACGGGACCGCGGCCGACGAGGCGGCGGGCGCCGGCGCGGACACCGCCGAGCTGCGGCCGTCGGCGGCCACGCTGGCCGATCCCGGCGCCGCGCCGGCGGACAAGGACGCCGAGGCCGAGAAGGACGACAAAGACACGGCGGACAAGGACGGCGAGGCCGACAAGCCCTTCCTCGCTCTCAAGGAGCCCGGCAAGCCCGTCTCGGCCGAGGAGAGCGGCGGCCAGGCCCCGGCGCTCGTCGGGACGGCCACCGGCCGCCTCGCCCCCGGCTGGACCGCGCAGCAGACCACCGTCGTCTCCGCGGGCAGCGGCCGGGGCCTCCTCGGCGTCAGCTGCACCGCACCGGACACGGACTTCTGGTTCCCCGGCGCCTCGCTGGCCGACAAGCGCCAGGACTATGTGCACCTGACCAACCCGGACGACACCACCGCCGTCGTCGACGTCGAGCTCCACGGCAAGGACGGCGCGCTCAAGAGCACCGTGGCCGAGGGCATCCCGGTTCCCGGTGGGGCCGGCCTGCCGGTCCTGCTGTCGACGCTCACGGCGGACCCGGCGGAGGACGTGACCGTCCACGTCACGACCCGTACCGGCCGGGTCGGCGCCGTCGTGCGGTCCGCGGAGGAGGACAGCGGCAGCGACTGGCTGGCAGCCTCCGCCGACCCGGCAGCGACGGCCGTGCTGCCAGGTATCCCGGCGGACGCGACCTCCGTGCAGTTGGTGGCGTTCGCCCCCGGGGACGACGACGCGGAGCTCCAGGTGCGGCTCGCGGGTGCGACGGGCACCATCACCCCGGCGGGGGCCGAGACGCTCTACGTGAAGTCCGGGATGACCGCGAGCCTCGACCTGAAGGACGTCACCCGGGGCGAGGCGGGCTCGCTCGTCCTCAGTCCGGCCGAAGGCGGCCGGGCCACTCCCGTGGTGGCAGCGCTGCGTGTCGTACGGGGTGAGGGCGACAAGAAGGAGGTCGCGTTCATCCCGGCCGCGGCGCCGGTGGGGGAGCGCGCCACGGTGGCCGACAACCGGGCCAAGGGTTCCCTGCTGTCGCTCGTGGCGGCGGGCAAGGCCGCCGAGGTCAAGGTCACCGCGTCGGCGGGGACCGAGGGCGGTACACAGGTCGTGAAGACGTACTCGGTGAAGGCCGGGACGACGCTGGCCGTACCCGCGCCGGTGCCGGCCGGGCTCAAGGGTTCCTACGCGCTCACGGTCGAGACGGTGTCCGGTGGGCCCGTCCACGCGTCGCGGTCGCTGGAGATCGCCGAGGACGGCATCCCGATGTTCACCGTGCAGACGCTGCCGGACGACCGCGGGATGGTGGCCGTGCCGGCGGCGGAACAGGATCTCTCCGTGCTGGACGACTGACGCGTTCGGGTGGCCGGCGCCGGCCGGCCACCGTGCGTCCGTGCCGGTCCTCCCGGGCTTCCGTCAGTCCTGCCCGTAGCGCGGATCGACCGACTCCGGTGCCAGCCCGAGCAGCTCGGCGACCTGCTCGACGACCACTTCGTGAACGAGGAGTGCCCGTTCGTCGCGGTTCTTTGTCCGGATCTCGACGGGGCGCCGATAGATCATGATCCGCGCGGGCCGGTCCTTGGCGGCCGGGACCGCACTGCCCAGGGGCACCGACTCGTCGGGCGAACCAGGGACCTCCAGGACCAGGAAGTCGACATCGGCCAACTGCGGCCAGTGCCGCTCCAGCCGCTCCACCGAGTCCTGGACCAGGTCACGGAACGTCTCGGCACGGCTGGCCGAGAGCGGCACCTGAGGGGGAGCGACGGGGCCGCGCATGCCTCTTCCGTGGCGGTCACGGCGGCGGGGCCTCGGCTCTGCCGGTCGGGGGGGTACGGGACTGTCCATCACTGACGCAGGGTAGCTCTCCGGGGACCACGGCGATCGTGTCCGGGCCCGGGGCGGCCGGCCTGTCGCCGATTGAGCATTCCGGCCAACGTTGAGCCCGATTCCACGACTCTCGCGACCGCCCTTCTCGCCGCAATTGATCTGATTCACTCCACCTCGTGACCGCGCGGTGCCCGGCCGTCTCCGGTGTGGTTCTCTCTCCGTGCAGGTCAGGCCAGTTGCCCGAACAGCCGATATGTCCGATGTCACACCACGACACGGGGGAGTGACCTGGTGGAGAGTCGTCGCAGCCCGCTCAAGAGTGCGGTACCGTCCAACGTCGTGAGCCCTGTACGTCGCTGTTCGCGCACCGCGTGCGGCCGCCCTGCCGTCGCGACACTGACGTACGTCTATGCCGATTCGACTGCGGTCCTCGGTCCGCTCGCCACCTACGCCGAGCCCCACTGCTACGACCTGTGCGCCGAGCACAGCGAGCGGCTGACGGCGCCACGCGGCTGGGAGGTCGTCCGGCTCACCGACGGCTCCGCCCCGGCCCGACCCAGCGGCGACGATCTCGAAGCGCTCGCGAACGCGGTGCGTGAGGCGGCACGGCCCCAGGGGCGTACGGCCGAAGCGGGCGGCCAGGGCGGACGGCGTTCGGCGGACCCCATGGAGGTCGCGCGCCGCGGTCACCTGCGGGTGCTGCGTTCCCCCGACTCCTGACGCCGGTTCACCCCGACTCCCGACCCCGTCGCTCCCCTCGCACACCCGCCTGCCCGACGGCTTTGCGGCATGACCCGGTCCGCGCCCCCACGCCACAGCCCCGTGAGGGTAGTTTGAGGTGACCGCATGGACTTCAGAAGGGGTTGGGCCGTGGCTGCTGATCTGTCGCAGATCGTGAAGGCGTACGACGTCCGCGGGGTGGTGCCGGATCAGTGGGACGAGTCGCTCGCCGAACTGTTCGGCGCCGCCTTCGTCGAGGTGACGGGCGCGGACGCGATCGTCGTCGGCCACGACATGCGACCGTCGTCGCCCGGCCTGTCGGGCGCCTTCGCGCGCGGCGCTGCGGCCCGCGGCGCCGACGTCACCCTCATCGGACTGTGCTCGACCGACCAGCTGTACTTCGCCTCCGGACACATGGGGCTCCCGGGCGCCATGTTCACCGCCTCGCACAACCCGGCGCAGTACAACGGCATCAAGATGTGCCGCGCGGGTGCCGCACCCGTCGGCCAGGACACCGGCCTCGCCGACATCCGCCGGCTCGTCGAGACCTGGTCCGAGCAGGGCGCCCCCGCCCCCGCGGGGATCCCGGGCACGGTGACCGGGCGCGACACGCTCACCGACTACGCCGAGCACCTCCTCTCGCTCGTCGACCTCTCGGCGATGCGCCCCCTCAAGGTCGTCGTGGACGCGGGGAACGGCATGGGCGGCCACACGGTCCCCACCGTCTTCGGCCCGCTGCCGCTCACGCTCGTCCCGATGTACTTCGAGCTGGACGGCACGTTCCCCAACCACGAGGCCAACCCGCTCGACCCGGCCAACATCGTCGACCTCCAGGCCCGCGTGCGCGAGGAGGGCGCGGACCTGGGCCTGGCCTTCGACGGCGACGCCGACCGCTGCTTCGTCGTCGACGAGCGTGGCGAGGGCGTCTCACCGTCGGCGATCACCGCTCTGGTGGCCTCCCGTGAACTGGCCAAGCACCCCGGCGGCACGGTCATCCACAACCTGATCACCTCGTGGTCCGTACCGGAGGTGGTCCGCGAGAACGGCGGCACGCCGGTGCGCACCAGGGTCGGGCACTCCTTCATCAAGGAGGAGATGGCCCGCACCGGGGCGATCTTCGGCGGCGAGCACTCCGCGCACTACTACTTCCGCGACTTCTGGAACGCCGACACGGGCATGCTCGCCGCGCTCCACGTCCTCGCGGCGCTCGGTTCCCAGGACGGCACGCTGTCCGAGCTGGTCGCGCAGTACGACCGGTACTCGGCCTCCGGCGAGATCAACTCCAAGGTCGACGACCAGGCCGGCCGGGCGGCGGCGGTGAAGGCCGCCTTCGCCGCCCGCGAGGACGTCACGGCCGACGAGCTCGACGGGCTGACGGTGACCACCGCGGACTGGTGGTTCAACCTGCGCGCCTCGAACACGGAGCCGCTGCTGCGGCTCAACGTCGAGGCACGCGACGAGGCGACCATGGCCAAGATCCGCGACGAGGTGCTGGCGCTCGTACGGGCCTGAGCCCGCCGGTACGGGTGGGGGCCGCGGTCCCCACCCGTACCGACCGCCCACGCCGCCCCAGAACGAGCCGCACCACGCCCCCCGGCGGTAGGCTGACGAGGCCTGATCCGCCACACCGTGACCGCGCGTCCGACGCGAGCGCAACCGCTCCGCCCGATGTGCGACAGCCCGAAGGGACACCGCTGTCATGCCGCTCGAAGCCGGCCTCCTGGAGATCCTCGCCTGCCCGGCCTGCCACGCCCCGCTCGACGACCGCACGGCAGCCGACACGCCCGAGCTGATCTGCACCGGCAAGGACTGCGGCCTCGCCTACCCGGTCAGGGACGGCATCCCCGTCCTTCTCGTCGACGAGGCTCGCCGCCCCGCATAAGGCGGCACCGACGGACGGTGGTGCGACGGACCACGGGCCCGGTACGACGGCGCCCGGACCTGATCCCACCGTCAGGACCGCGTCCCGACAACCGCACAACACCCCCCGCACGCGTACGGCGATCGGAGGCCCACCCCCATGCTCGACGAGTCGCTCCTCGACGACCCGGACGCCTTGGCCCGTGCCGACCGCCGCGGCCTGCTCCGCGGCGCGGCAGAGGCCGGGGCCCGTGTGCGCACCGCCGCCAGGCACGCCGACGAAGCCGGCATCGCGCGGCTCAGCCCCGAGGGCCGGCCGCGGGCCGTCCTCGTCGCGGGCCCCGGCACCGCGGCTCTGGGCGTCGCGGACCTGATCGGCGCCCTCGCCGGCGCCTCCGCCCCCGTCATCCCGCTCCGAACCACCGGCGTCGCCCACGCGGCAGGCGCCCTGCGCTGGGCCCTCCCGGGCTGGGCGGGCTCGCTCGACCTGCTGCTGCTCACGACCACGGACGGCAGCGAACCCGGCCTCGCCCTGCTCGCCGAGCAGGCCTACCGGCGCGGCTGTACGGTTGTCGCCGTCGCTCCCCAGACCGCGCCGCTCTCCGAGGCGGTCGACGCGATCCACGGCCTGGTCGTTCCCATGGCCACCGCCCCCTACGAGGCGGAAGAGACCGCCCAGGCCGCCGCCCCCGGCGCGCTCTGGGCGCTGTTCACGCCCCTCCTCGCGCTCCTCGACCGCCTCGCGCTGGTCGACGCGCCCCCGGAGACCCTCGCGAAGGTCGCGGACCGTCTGGACCGCACCGCCGAACGGTGCGGCCCCGCCATCGCCACACACAGCAACCCGGCCAAGACCCTGGCCGCCGACCTCGCCGACCGGCTGCCGCTCATCTGGACGGAGGGCGCGGGCGCCGGTCCGGCAGGCCGGCGCTTCGCCGCGGTCCTGGCCGAGCTCGCGGGCCGCCCCGCGCTCGCGGCCGATCTGCCGGAGGCCCTGCCCGCGCACGGAGTCCTCCTCGCCGGCGACTTCACGGCGGGCGCCGACCAGGACGACTTCTTCCGCGACCGGGTCGACGAGCAGCAGGCGCTGCGGGCCCGTGTCGTACTGCTGCGCGACCGGCCCGCCGGCGGCCTCACGGCGGCCCCCGCCGCCCGCGAACTGGCGCTCGCCCACGACACGGCCGTCAGCGAGCTCGAACCGGAGGACGGCTCACAGCTGGAGTCGATCGCCGAACTGCTCGCCGTCACCGACTTCGCCGCCGTGTACCTGGCCCTCGCGGCCTCCGGCAACCACCACGAGTAGACGTACAACGGCAGCACCCGCACCACGACGTACCGACGAAGGACCAGGGAAGACCATGGATCGCCTCGCCAACACCGTGCGCCCCTACGCCTGGGGGTCCACGACCGCCATCCCGGAGCTGCTCGGCGTCGCTCCCACCGGCGAGCCGCAGGCCGAGATGTGGATGGGAGCACACCCGGGGGCACCGTCCCGCGTCACCCGCGGCGGCGAGGCGGACCAGCCCCTGTCCGACGTGGTCGCCGCCGCCCCCGAACGCGAGCTCGGCGAGGCGGCCGTGGCCAAGTTCGGTCCTCGGCTGCCCTTCCTCCTCAAGCTTCTTGCCGCCGCCGCGCCCCTGTCCCTCCAGGTCCACCCGGATCTCGCCCAGGCCAGGGACGGCTACGGCGCCGAGGAGAACGCCGGAGTCCCCGTCGACGCGCCGCACCGCAATTACAAGGACGCCAACCACAAGCCGGAACTGATCTGCGCGCTCACGCCGTTCGACGGCCTCTGCGGCTTCCGCGCCCCCGCCGCCGCGGCCGAACTGCTCGCCGGACTCGAGGTCGACTCCCTCAAGCCGTACGTCGACCTTCTGCACGCCCACCCCGAGGACGCCGCCCTCCGCGAGGTGCTCACCGCCGTACTGACCGCGGACCCGCAGGAGATGGCGGCGACCGTCGCCGAGGCCGCGGCTGCGGCCGAACGCCTCGGCGGGGCCTACGCCCCGTACGCCGAGATCGCCCGCCACTACCCGGGCGACCCCGGCGTCATCGCGGCGATGCTGCTCAACCACATCCAACTGCAGCCGGGAGAAGCGCTGTTCCTCGGCGCCGGTGTTCCGCACGCCTACCTCGACGGACTCGGCGTCGAAATCATGGCCAACTCCGACAACGTGCTGCGCTGCGGACTCACCCCCAAGCACGTGGACGTCCCCGAACTCCTGCGCATCGTCCGGTTCGAGGCCTCCGAACCCGCCGTGCTGCGCCCCGAGGCGTCACCCTCCGGGGAAGAGGTCTACGAGACGCCCATCGACGAATTCCGGCTGTCCCGCTTTGTGCTCGCGCCCGACGCGGAGCCGCGCGACGTGACCGCGTCCACGCCGCAGATCCTGCTCTGCACCGCGGGCGGCGTCACAGCCGGTCAACTGCGGCTGGGACCGGGCGAGTCGGCGTTCGTGCCGGCAGGGGAGAAGGTGGAGATCTCGGGTACGGACGGCGGTCCCGGCACGGTCTTCCGCGCGACTGTGGTGGCCTGAGTCGGCACCGCGGACGGCTGCTGCGACAATGGCGCACCGCCGAGACCGCGCACAGGACCGGTCGGCGTACGTACGAAGGGACATCGGGCAAGCATGAGCGCGTCAGGCGGTACCAAGGCGATCGTGGCAGCACTCGCCGCGAACCTCGCAATCGCGGTGGCCAAATTCGTGGCGTTCCTCTTCAGTGGTTCGTCGTCGATGCTCGCCGAAAGCGTCCACTCGCTCGCCGACTCGGGCAACCAGGGCCTGCTGCTGCTCGGCGGCAAGAAGGCCCAGCGCGAGGCGACCCCCCAGCACCCCTTCGGATACGGGCGCGAGCGCTACATCTACGCCTTCCTCGTCTCCATCGTGCTGTTCTCCGTCGGTGGCATGTTCGCCATCTACGAGGGCTACGAGAAGATCAAGCACCCGCACGAGATCGAGGCCTGGTACTGGCCGGTCGGCGTGCTGGTCTTCGCGATCATCGCCGAGACGTTCTCGTTCCGCACCGCCATCAAGGAATCCAACGTGGTGCGCGGGAAGCTCAGCTGGACGCAGTTCGTGCGCCGGGCGAAGGCGCCCGAGCTTCCCGTGGTGCTCCTGGAGGACCTGGGCGCCCTGGTCGGCCTGATCCTGGCCCTCGTCGGCGTCAGCCTCGCGCTGGTCACTGGCGACGGTGTGTGGGACGGCATCGGCACCCTGTGCATCGGTGTCCTGCTCATCGTGATCGCCATCGTGCTCGCCGCGGAGACCAAGTCGCTGCTGCTGGGTGAGGCCGCGGGCACGGACGACATCGAGAAGATCAAGGCCGCCACGGTCGACGGCCGGACCGTCACCCGCATCATCCACATGCGCACGCTCCACCTCGGTCCCGAGGAACTGCTCGTCGCAGCGAAGATCGCCGTCGAGCAGCACGAGACCGCCGACGAGGTGGCGGAGGCCATCGACGCCGCCGAGGAGCGCATCCGGGCGGCCGTGCCGATCGCGCGCGTGATCTACCTCGAGCCGGACATCTACAACGAGTCGAGGGCTGCCGCGAGCACCGACCCGGCCAAGTCGCCGGGCGGCTCCGGCCACTGAGCAGGTCCTGTTCCACGGGGAAGGCCCCCGGACCGCGTGCCACCGGCGATGTCGGCGGCGCCGGTCGGGGGCCTTCCCCGTTGGCTGTTCGGCGCTCCTGACCGTTCGCGCGCCTTGGCGTTGCGTGTGGCGCGGCGTGGCGCGTGTCCGGGGGACGTGGCGAGCAGACGTCCTTTCCCCGGTGCCGGTGCCGGTGCCCCCGTGCCCGTGGACGTGGCCGTCGGCCCGGCCGACGGCCGGCTGACCGGCCTCGCGCAGCCGGGCGAGGTGTGCGGCCTCGTCCGGTGCCGGCGCCCGGCGGGGTTCTCCGCGGCTGCTTGAGTTGGCGTGGGCGGACCGGCGCTCCTCCGCCGCAGGCGGGGCCGGGTCGGCGGAGCCGCAGCGCGTGGATCGCGACCGTACCGTCCCGGCGGCTCGCTCGTGGCGGACGCCGCCGGTGCCGACACCGGTACCCATGGACGTGGCCGTAGATGTGGACGTGGCCGTCGGCCTGGCTGACCGCCCGGCCGACGACCGGCTAGCCGACCTCGCGCAGCACGGCGAGGATGGCGGCCTCGTCCGGTGCCGTCGTCAGGCGCTCACGGAACTCCGCGTCCATGAGCTTGCGGGACAGCATGGCCAGGATGCGCAGGTGCTCGTCGCCCGCGGCGGCCTCCGGCACCGTGATCATGAAGATCAATTTGGCCTTGGTGCCGTCCGGCGAGCCCCATTCCACGCCTTCCACGGAGCGGGCGAATCCGACGACGGGGGATGTGACGGCGTCCGTCTTCGCATGCGGGACGGCGATCTCGTCGCCGAGCCCCGTGGTGCCCTGCTCCTCGCGTGCCAGCGCGGCCCGCACCAGTGCCTCGGGGTCCGCCACCTTGCCGGTGGTGGCCAGCATCCCGGCCATCTCCTTGATGGCGGCGTCCTTGCTGTCGGCGTCGAGCCGCACCCGCACGGTCTGCGCGGTCAGATAGCCGGAGAGGATGCCGCTGTCGTCCGGGCTCCCGTCACCCGGCGCGTCACCCGCCGCAGCCGCGGCGGTCGGGGACGTGGACGCTTCCCGCGTGCTGGACCCAGCCGCGACGTCCGCTGCTGCCGGCACTGAGCCCACGAGTGCTCGATCGACGGCCGCGGGCTCGGCACCGGCGGCACCCGCGAAGGCGGGAGCGGGCGCGCCCCGGACGGCACGCTCCTGGAGGCCGATCAGCGCGTTGGTCGTGATCGCGGTGACGACCGTGCCCGCGGCGACGGCCAGGAAGAACATCGGCACACCGCCGACCGCGCCGAGAGCCGCGACGATCGGCCCGCCGTGCGGAACCGCGTCCTCGACACCGGCCATGCCCGCGATCGCACCGGCGACCGCACCACCGAGCATGTTCGCCGGGATGACCTGCGCCGGACGGGCGGCCGCGAACGGGATCGCACCTTCCGAGATGCCGAACGTGCCCATGAAGAGCGCGGCCATACCCGTCTCGCGTTCCTGCTCCGAGTACAGCTTCCGCCGGATCACCGTGGCGAGGCCCTGCCCCAGCGGCATGACCGGAATGGCAGCCGCGCACATGCCCATCACCGTCTGGTTGCCGGTCGCGATGAGGCCGGCGCCGAACAGGAACGCGGTCTTGTTGACCGGCCCGCCCATGTCGAACGCGATCATGAGGCCGAGCAGCGCGCCGAGCAGGACCGCGCTCGTCCCCGTAAGGCCGCTGAGCCAGTCGGTGAGATGCGTGAAGACCCACGAGATCGGTTCACCGATCACGTACACGAAGAACAGGCCGAGGGCCGTCGTGGCCACGACGGGGATCACGATGATCGGCATGATCGGCCGGGCGAATTTGGGGACCTTGACTTTCTTGATCCACAGAACGAGGTAGCCGGCCAGGAAGCCGGTGACGATGGCCCCTATGAAGCCCGCGCCGGCCTCCGAGTCGTAGAACTCGCCGTGCCCGGCGATCCATCCGCCGATCATGCCCGGTACCAGCGCGGGCCGGTCGGCGATGGCGTAGGCGATGTACCCGGACAGGATCGGGATCATCAGCTCGAAGCCGACCACGCCGATCGCGTTCACCTGCGCCCAGAAGGTGCCCTCGGGAATGACATAGCCCTCAGCCGTCGCATCACCGCCGAGCGCCAGCGAGACGGCGATGAGCAACCCGCCCACCACGACGAACGGGATCATGTACGAGACACCGTTCATCAGCGCCTTGTACACGACGCTGCGTTCCTTGCCGCCGCCGCCGCTGCCGCTGCTGGCGCCGGCCGGGCCGTGCGAAGCGCCCACGGCCCCGTCCTCCTCGCCGGCAGCACCCTGCACCGGGGCACGCTGCACCCGTTCGATCAGCTGCTCCGGGTGCCGGATTCCTTCCGAGACGCCGACGGCCAGCACCTTCTTACCGGCGAAGCGACTGCGGTCGACGTCCTTGTCGGCGGCGATGATGATGCCGTCCGCCTCTCTGACATCGTTGTCAGACAGCGTGTTCTCGGCGCCGATGGATCCTTGGGTCTCCACCTTCATGTCGACGCCGAGGGCCTGCGCGGCCTGCGTCAGCTTCTCCGCCGCCATGTATGTGTGGGCGATGCCTGTCGGACAGGCCGTCACCGCGAGCAGCTTCAACGCCCGCTGCCCGTTCGCCGGACTCGTCACGTGGTTCTCCTAACGCTCGTCCCGCCGGATCGTGCGGATGGCCCCGACCCACCAGCGGGATGTCGCAGCATCGTGCACCAGATTCCGGCCATGTCAAAAGCCCGGAAGCCGCGGACCTGCCGCCTTCCGGACTCGGGAGACTGGCCGGAACCCGCCCCTGGGCGGCTGGGGTCGGCTGGGCCGATCGGTGTAGATTCGTAACCAGTCAGACGTCGCTGCTGATGGCGGTCGGGCGGTCCCGCGCGGACCGGCCGAGGGAGAGAGGGCCTCCGACGGACTGTCCTGCGGACTCCCGGGCATTCGTATGCCCTGGCCGCCGCAGAGCCAGCCGTAACCACCCTCGACCCGAACCACGAGGAGCAGCTCGTATGTCGACTGTCGCCAATGGCCAGGACTTCAAGGTCGCCGACCTTTCCCTCGCCGCCTTCGGCCGCAAGGAGATCACCCTCGCCGAGCACGAGATGCCCGGCCTGATGTCGATCCGCAAGGAGTACGCCGACGCCCAGCCGCTCGCCGGCGCCCGCATCACTGGCTCCCTGCACATGACCGTGCAGACCGCCGTCCTCATCGAGACCCTTGCCGCGCTCGGCGCCGAGGTCCGCTGGGCCTCCTGCAACATCTTCTCCACCCAGGACCACGCCGCCGCCGCCATCGCGGTCGGTCCGAACGGCACCCCCGAGAACCCGCAGGGCATCCCGGTCTTCGCCTGGAAGGGCGAGACGCTGGAGGAGTACTGGTGGTGCACGGAGCAGGCGCTGACCTGGCCGAACACCCCCACCGGCGGCCCGAACATGATCCTGGACGACGGCGGTGACGCCACCCTCCTGGTCCACAAGGGTGTCGAGTTCGAGAAGGCGGGCGCCGCTCCCGACCCGTCCACCGCGGACAGCGAGGAGTACAGCCACATCCTGCGCCTTCTGAACCGCACGCTCACCGAGAACCCGCAGAAGTGGACGCAGCTGGCGTCCGAGATCCGCGGCGTGACGGAGGAGACCACCACCGGTGTCCACCGCCTCTACGAGATGCACCGCGACGGCACCCTGCTGTTCCCGGCGATCAACGTGAACGACGCGGTCACGAAGTCGAAGTTCGACAACAAGTACGGCTGCCGGCAC
>NZ_JBQHCZ010000022.1:0-115784 GCF_052068155.1 Streptomyces sp. OZ13
CCACCTCAGCCTGCTCCAACTCGCCTGCAGCATCATCTGCTTGAGACGACTCCGAACCTCATTCTGAAACGATCAGTTAAGCCGGAGCCATTCGATCTCGGTGAGGAAGCCCGGGCGGCTGAGGATCCGCTTGGTGACCACCCGAGGTGCCGGCGGCTGTGCGGCAACTGGGCGGGGTGAGGTGCGCTTCTTCCTGATGTAGCCGCTGACGATGCCGTAGCTGCCCTTGTAGCCGAGTGGGACGGTCTCCTCCCACAGCTTCCAGGCGTTGGTGCAGCCTCGTTCCAGCGATTGTCAAGGTTGGGCTTGTACTCATCAAGAGCAGAGGCTCGGTTGAACTCGTACTGACCACTGAAAAGGTCTTCCGGCCTGGCGGCATCGGCAAAGCTTTTGACCGTACGGTGCGTCATGTGGAGCTGGCGGCCGATGGAGCGGCGGCTGTGGCCGTCTTCCAGCATCGCGGGGACGGTGGCGTGCCTGGTCCGGATGCGGTTGGCGAACCGGTCGCTCTTCCAGGGCGAGGCCGGGGCCTCCTCGGACAGTGTGGGCTCCTCGGCGGCTTTCTCCTCGACGGGTTCGGGGGTCAGGAGGCGCAAGCACTGACGGTGACGACCAACGGCCCGCGGCCTCGCTGAGGTTGTGCCACAGATGCCAACGGTCAGCGACCTGGATTGCTTGGTGTGCCCCGGCCGTCGCGCGGCCGATCCGAGCGTCTGCTGTCACTCAGCGTGTTCCCTTCACGGAAAGTGAGCCAGAACCCGTTCTCATGAACATAACCAGGGCGGCCGGACTCAGCGTCCCCGTCCTGCACAGCCTGATCGGCTGACCGCGAGGAAGCCCACGGTGGTGAGCAGGTTCTGCGAATCCAAGAACCACGACCACCCACAGCCACGGTATGGGCTGTGGGCGGCACTGGGGCACGTCCGAAGGCCGGAGATGTCAGGATTCGGACCCCGAGGTCCAGGTGCCCAAGGCGATCTCGGCGGTGATGCCTGGCCCGAAGCCGGCCATCAGGCCGCGGTGGCCGTCAAGGGCTGATGCCTCGTCGAACATGCGGGCCAGGGCGTCGAGTACCACCGCGCTGGCTATGTTGCCGTACTCGGTGAGGGTGGCGCGGCTGAAGCGGAACGCCTCGGGTGCCACGTCGAGGAAGAGGCTCAGGTCGTCGAGGATCCGCGGACCGCCCGCGTGGATGATGTAGAAATCCATCTTGCTGGCGTTCCATTGGTGCTGTTCGGCGAGTGCCTGCAGGGCTGGGGCGAGTGGCTCCATGGTCCCGGGCACGCGCTTGTCGAGCTGGAAGTGGAAGCCTGTGGAGCGGACCGCGTAGGAGATCCACTCCTCGGTGCTCGGGATGATGTACGAGCCGTTGCGTTCCAGGCGGACTCCCGTGCCGCCGTTGCCCCGGATCACGGCCGCGGCGATCCCGTCGCCGAACAGACCGTTGGACAGCAGAGATCCCACGCCGAGATCGGTGGGCTGATAGCACAGCGAGCAGAACTCGCAGGCAATGACGAGTGCGTTGGCGTCGGGGTACGCCGTGCAGAAGTCGTGTGCCCGGTTGATGGCCGCGCCGCCTGCTGCGCAGCCGAGTTGGGCGATCGGCATCTGTCGCGTCTCCGGCCGGAAGCCCATCGTGTCGATGAGCCATGCGGTCGGCGGAGGCATCATGAAGCCGGTGCAGGAGACGTAGATGATCATGTCGATCTGTTGCGGCTCAAGTTCCGCCTGGTCGAGTGCCCGGCGCACCACGGCCGGCACGCGGGCCTTGGTGTGCGCCTCGTAGGTGATGCTGCGGGCGTCGACGCCCGGGTGCTGCAGCACCTTCTCGATCGGCTGGATCAGATGCCGCTTCTGCACCCCGGTGTGTTCGATCAGGCTGAGGACCAGATCGAGCTGCGGATGGTCACCGTGCAACCGTTGTGCCAGCTCGAGGGTCTCTTCGTTGGTGATGACGTACTCGGGTACTTCGATGGCTGGCTTGCAGAGAACCGCCATGGAATGCCTCCCAGCGCACGTGGTCCACACAGCCGGGCCGTGACCAGATGCGGGCTGTTCGTCTGCCGGCGGAAGCCGCCCGGATCTGCCGCGCGGAACGGTGCGAAACAGATCGTTGGTGGGCTCCGGCGCCGGTTTCGATACCCTGGCGCGGCATGGCCGGGATGGACCGTCGAAGACTGAGTTCTCCCCGGTCGGGCGGACGGTGATCCGCCACGGCTTGGTCAGCCGTCCGCCCCACGCTATGACGGCAGGGTGACGGCCGCATGTCGAGCGCAGCGCTCGACGGGACGGCCCGCGTCAGGAGGGCCGTGGCCCTCCTGACGACGCATCGCTGATGAGAGCCTTGTTCCCAGCCACGATCGAAGGGGCGATTCGCCGAGCTTGCCCGGAGCACGCCGCCGCGAGCCTGGGCGAGCGCGGTGGGCGGCAGTCTCCCGAGGCCTACGAGTGGGCCCCGGAAGCACGGACTC
Organism: Streptomyces sp. OZ13; assembly: GCF_052068155.1. Taxonomy (NCBI): domain Bacteria; kingdom Bacillati; phylum Actinomycetota; class Actinomycetes; order Kitasatosporales; family Streptomycetaceae; genus Streptomyces; species Streptomyces sp. OZ13. The sequence goes on from NZ_JBQHCZ010000022.1 coordinate 2,472, forward strand.
TCTGCGCATCCGGGGCGCCGGACGGTCACCAGGTGACGGGTAGCGCGAGCGGATAGCGCCAGATCGACGTTTTGTTCCAGCGCACTTCTTCGGCCGGCTTCGCCAGCTTCAGGTCGGGGAAGCGCTCCAGAAGGGTTCCGAGTGCGACTTGGAGTTCCGTGGTGGCGAGCGGAGCGCCGAGACAGTGATGTCCACCCCAGCCGAAGGTCATGTGAGACGGACCGGAGCGTTCCAGATCCAGCTCGTCAGGCCGGTCGAACTTCCGTCCGTCACGGTTGGCCGTCAGATAGGAGACGTGCACGATGTCCCCTGCTTTGATCGTCACCCCGCTCAGTTCCAGGTCTTCCATGGCGACGCGGGGAATGCCGACGCCTTTACGGAAGGGGATGAAGCGCAACAGCTCCTCGATGGCCTGCGGGAGCATCCCAGGATCGGCGCGCAGCATGGCGAGCTCTTTGGGGCGGGTGAGCAGGACGTAGGCGATGTTCCCGATCTGGTAGGTGGTGGTGTCCTGTCCGGTGATGAGCAGGACCATGGCCATAACGGCCAGTTCCTGGTCGTTGAGGATCTCATCTCCGTCGCGAGCCGTGGCCAGCGCGCTGATCAGGTCGTCGCCGGGGTTCTCGCGCCGGATACCGGTCAATGTGCGGAAGTAGGCGCGGAGATCGGCCTTGGCCCGTACGGCGTTGTCACGGTTGTCGATGCCGGTGTCCATCATGGTCCGTGCGTAGGCGCGCAGTTGGGCCCGATCAGCCTCGGGGATGTCGAGGACCTCGCAGATGGTGGCCAGGGGCAGAGGATCGGCCAAGTGCTCGGTGAGGTCCGCGGGAGAACCGTGCTCCTCCATCCGGTCCAGCAACTCGTCCACGACATGCTGGGTGCGGACCCGCATGCGTTCCATGTGACGAGGCGCGAAGCCTTTGGAGATCAGACTGCGCAGGCGGCTGCTGGCCGGCGGGTCCATCACGTTGATCGCCTCGTCCTGAACAATGGGTTCAGGGGTCATGCGCGGAAAGTTCCGGCCGATGATGGCGCGGCGGCTGAAACGCCGGTCGGTAGTCACCGTGCGCACGTCGTCGTAGCCGGTGACGAGCCATGCCTCCCCGTCGCCGTGGGGCAGCTGGATGCGGGAGACGGGCTCTTCGGTCATCAAGTGCTTGAGCATGGGGTCGAACTCGAGGGCTTCGGCATAGTCGAACGGACAGTTCCGGGGGGTGGCGACTGGTTCCATGCGTGGCTCCCTATGGGAATCTGATAAGCGGTCCAGAGTGTCCGGGGCGGGACGGGAGATGGGTGCCCGATCACCTGCAAGGCACGCACCACGGCGGCCATTCGGCCTAGCCCCGGACTTCGCGGGTCACCGTGTCAGGTCTGTGGCCAGCGGGTTTGTCCGATGTCGGTATCCCGTAGGTCGAGGAGGTTGCCGCGGTGCGGGTTCATGGCCGGGGTGGCCCGGGTGGCGAGGTGATCGTGGGCGACGGGTTCACCGGGTCGGGCACGCTGGCGTCTCCAAGTCGGTTGGCTGTCGCGGGGGTTCGGCTACGGTGTGATGGCTCACATCACACCTAATGAATCGGCCGATCGTGGGGTCGTACTCCCGGGCACCGAGGTGGGCGAGGCCGGTTGTCGTGTCGGTGGTGCCGCCGACGTAGCTCCATGCCTCAGGCTTCGAAGGCGGAACGCGAACGCGTTCTCAAGGTTTTCCGCGCCGCCTACGAGGCCGGGGACCTGGCCGGCCTGGTCAGGCTCCTGCACCCGGACGCCGTCTACGTCACCGACGGCGGCGGCAAGGTCTCTGCGGCGCGCAAGCTCATCCACGGCGGTGAGCGTGTCGCCGAGGTCATGGTGCGGGTGGGGCGTCAGTGGCATCCGGATCGCATTGGCTTCGTCGAGGTCGGCGGCGAGCTCGCCTTGGTGTTCTACCGCGAAGGCCGGGTCTACTGCGTCGAAACCGTCCAGATCACGGACGGTCTGATCACCGCGTACCGCAGGGTCATCGACCCGGAGAAACTCGTGCGCGTCTGAGCTGTCACACCCGGAGGGGTTACCTCGTCTCCCTGATGAGAAAGCAGAACGGGCGACGAAGGAACACGTTCGAGCAGGTGAGATCGATGGTGCGGAACGGCATACATCCACCTGCTGCGTCTTCCCGACGAAGCGCCGCTAGGAGCCCTGCGTGTGGGGGGCTGCGTGCTCGAGTCGCCCCTCCGAGGTAAGGACCACTTGTATGCAAGCCATCACTGTGCGGGACCGTGACGCCGGTCTTGCCGGGATGTCCCTGACGGACATGCCCTACCCTCATGCGGCCGAGAACGACGTCGTCGTGCGGGTGCACGCCGCGGGCTTCACCTCTGGCGAGCTGGACTGGCTCTTTTGGTGCCGGTCATGCCGGAGTCGCTGGTGCGGCTTGCCGGTGCTCGTTTGGATCTGACGCGGACGGTGATCTGGCTCAACGAGCTGGATGTGTATGTCGGTTCGGGGGGACGGCAGGCTGAGGCGCTCGCTCAGCTGTTGGCCCGGTCGGAGAACCCGTTGGTCATCGCGACGATTCGTGCGCATCAGCTGTCCGACCTCGAGGAGGGTGCTTCGCAGGAGGGCGGCGACGACGAGCGGACGGCACCGCATGTGCTGTGGGACCGCAGGGCGGCGGCAGTGGTGAGCGGTTTGCTGGCGCGGGCGCGGCATGTGCGGATGGAGCGGATGTTCTCCGCTGCCGAGTTGGCGCGCGCGGAGCAGTTGCGTGAGGACACGCGCCTGGCCGACGCCCTGCGCGTGGCGGGTCGCTACGGTGTGGCGGAGGCTTTGGCCGCCGGTCCGGAGCTGTTGCGTCTGCTGCAGGCGCACACGGATGCCGCGGATGGCCAGTTCGGCGGGGCGGCTGTCGTCCATGCCAGTGTCGATGCCGCCCGGGTGGGCTGGCGCCGTCCTCTTGAGCCGGCGCTCCTGCGGGAGCTGCTGCCTCACTATGTGCCGTCAGCGCTGCGCCAGGACGTCGACGATGCACTGTTCGACCGGGCTCTGAAGTGGGCCCGCAGGCGGAGGCGAGGCTTCAGCCGGCTGCTGGTCGACGACGAGTCCGGTGCGGGTGTGCGGGCCTTCGACTATCTCGTCGACGACGCGCAGACGCGTATTCCTCAGGCCCCGGTGCCCGAGGCGCTGTGGTCGGCGCTGCTGGGGGCGGCCACGGCCGACGAGGCACTCGAGCTCGGGCATCAGGCGCAGCGCTGGGCGCAGGCGGACACCGCGATCGCCGCCTGGCGGATGGCCGCGTCGTCGGCGCGGCGTGAGGCGGCGTGCGAGGCGGCCGGGGCGCTGGGGCGTCTGCTCATGGAGCGGGCGGAGCCGGAGGCGGCGCTGCCGTATCTGATGCAGGCCGCTGAGGGCGGGGACTGGTGGGCAGGGTCCGTCGCGGGAGACTGGTACATCGCGCGGCGCCGGTTCGACGACGCCCTGCCTGTTTTCCGGTGGCGGGCGACAGAGCACAGCACCCGGGGCGCCAAGCGGGAGTTGTGCAACGTCCTGGCGGCCTTGGGCCGGTGGGAGGAACTGGCCACGGTCGCGGAGCGTTTTTGTGCTGCCGACGGTGAGATGGCCACAAGGGATGCGCTCCGGTGTTCCAAGGTGCTGGCGAAGTGGGATCCGCAGGGCCGTCACCGCGCCTGCGAGGACGAGCTGCTTCAGGTGTTCGCGGACCGCATCGACCGCCGGTGGTGGGAGCACCGGGTGCAGGATCTCGTCGAGCGCCTCGGCGACCGATCATCGGGCTCCGCCTCTCCTGCGGTGCCGGAACCCGTGGACGATGATCAGGAAACGCTGGTGCCGGCGGCGGTCTCCGCTCCCCCGGTGGCTCATGTGCCCAGCGAGGAGGAACTCCTCGTCGCCACCGCCCGTGGTGGGGCGTGGTCTGGATCTGTGGCCTGGCACGCGCTGATCTCCCTGCTGTGGTCCCAAGGACGTCTCGCGGAAGGGGAGGCGCTCTTGCGTCAGGCGGCCGTCGCCGACGACGTGGCGGCCAGCGAACTGGTGCAGCTCCTGCGGATCACCGGCCGGCACGCAGAAAGCACGGTGTGGCACCGGGACGGCGGTGATCGTCATCGTCTCGATCTGCTGGTGAAGCAGAAGAATCTCGGTGAAGCGATCCGGCTGGTGGCGCAGAACGATCGTCTGCGCGGCGATCTGGTCGAGTTGTGCGCTGTCCACGGTTTGGTGGAGCAGGCCAGGACGTTGGCTGACGGATGGGCCGGCGAAGGCGACCCTTCCCCTGCCCTCGAGCTCTACCGGCGTGCCGGCGAGTGGGAACAGGCCCTGGCTGTCCTGCCGTTCAACGCACCGGCCGAGGTGCGCGCCAGGTCCATCGGGGAGGCCGACTACGGGATCGAGGCCCTGGTGCATCTGGGCCGTCCGGGCGAGGCGGAGCAGGAGGCGCAGCGCCTGTTCGAAGCGGGCAACGGCTGGTATGCGTTCGTGCTGGCGGACCTCATGGTGCGGCGGGACAAGGAGGACGAGGCCGAGAGGCTGCTCGAGAGGATTCGGCAGGGGGGCGCTACCCGCCATGCCGAGCGGGCGCGGGCTCAGCTCGGCAGACTGCTGAGCAGCCAGGGCCGCCACGTGGAAGCGATCCGCGTCCTGCGTGACCGGTCTCTCGAGAGGGGGCCCGACACCACACCACCGACTGATCCGGTGGACCGGATCGCGCTGGCCCGTGCACTGGCCGGCAGCGGCGCTCTCGACGAGGCGCTCCGGGAGCTCCGCACGCACTTGGAGGACTACCGGCCCTATTCCACGTATTCCGTCTGGCTCACCATGGCGGAGCTCCTCGACGGGTACGGTCGCGCGGTTGAGGTGCCGGAGATGCTCCGGGCGGCGGCGAGCGCGGACCCCGGCGCCCGCTACGTGCTGGCCCGGCGCTACCAGGCTGCCGGGCAGCATGATGCGGCGATCGATCTCCTGGCCGATCATCTTGCCGGGGAGCGGTCGTTTCATGACGACATGCTCTGCTCGGTCGCCCTGGCGACGTTGCTGCGCGATCAGGGGCGGGTGGACGATTCCCGGCTCGTTCTGTGGAGCACAGCCCACCTCAACTGGCTCGAGGGAGCCGGAGAGCTCATGCACCACGGCATGTGGAACGAGCTGGACGACGTGGTCCGGGCGGTGGATGCCAGCGGCCTGGTCCTGCCGGACAACTTCCAGTACCTGCGCGGTCGTATCGTCCGCGACGACCTCGACCTCGATCCGGCTCGTGAGCCGTGACCACGACGCAGGCCGTGGACGGCGGGCGGAGTGCGCGAGGTCTTCCCGGCGCCTCGATGGCCGGGGCCGGCTCCCTTGGTGGGGAGCCGGCCCTTGGCGTGCGGTGCGGTGGTGGTGCCGGGTTGAACGGTGGCCGGGCTGCCGGTCACTTCTGCGGGTCGAGCACGACGGGCAGTTCCGCGAGGCCGCGGAAGGCCGGGAAGGGGACTTCCATCCACTTCGGGCCGGCCTCGGGAGCGGCCAGGGCGATCCTGGGGAACCGGCCGAAGAGGCTGGTGAGGGCCAGTTGCATCTCCAGCCGGGCCAGTGGTGCGCCCAGGCAGTAGTGGCTGCCGTGGCCGAAGCCCAGGTGCGTGTTTCCCGGCCGGTTCACGTCGAAGTCGTCCGGCGCGTCGAACTTCCGTGGGTCGCGATTCGCCGAAAGGAGCGAGATCTGTACCAGTGCGCCCTTGGGGATCCGCGTACCGCCGATTTCCACGTCCTCGGTCGCGAACCGGAACGTGGCGCTTTCCACCGAGCCGTCGTAGCGCACCAGTTCTTCCACCGCGGGGCCGATCAGTTCCGGGTTTTTCCGCACGGCCTGCAGCTGTGCGGGATGGGCCAGGAAGTGGTGGACGGCGTTGCCGATGAGGTACGCGGTCGTCTTGTGGCCGGCGAACATCAGCAGGAACGCCGTCGAGATCAGCTCGTTCTCCGTGAGGCCGCCGTCCTGGTCCTGGGCCTCGGTGAGCGCGCTGAGCAGGTCGTCGCCCGGGTGTTCGCGCTTGCGCGCGACGAGTTCGGTGAAGTAGGCGTGCAGGTCCTCTTCCGCCTTCTGCTGGGCCTGTTTGGCTTCCTTGCTGAAGCCTGTCTGCGCCACTGTGGTGGACAGGTGCTGCATGTGGGCCCGTTCCTCGGGCGGCACGCCGAGCAGTTCGCAGATCACGGTGATCGGCAGTGGGAACGCGAACGTGGGCAGCAGGTCCAGCGGTTCGCGGGTGGGGCATGCGTCGAGGAGCTGGTCGACGATTGTCTGGATCTTCGGCCGCAGCGCCTCGACGCGGCGCGGGGTGAACTCGGCGTTGACGAGTTTGCGCAGCCGGGTGTGTTTGGGCGCGTCGGCGTTGAGCATGTTGTCGTCCAGCGAGACCGAAGAGTCGCCGAAGATTCTCCGGTAGGCGTCCATGGCCCCGTACATGTCCTTGCTCAGCCGGGGGTCGGCGAGTGCGGCCCGGGCGTCCTCGTACCGTGTGATCAGGTACGTTTCGACGCCGTGCGGCGGCTTCATCGGGCAGACGGGCGCCGTGTCCCGGAGGGCGGCGTAGACCGGGTGCGGGTTGCGCCGGAACTCGGCGGTGCACTGCTCGGCTGTGGTGACGGGGTCCTGCGTGGTGGTCACGGACGGCTCCTGAGGTCGAAGAGGGTCTCGGCGTTGCCGCCGAGGATGAGCTGCTGGGACGCCTTGTCCACGGGCAGCTTCTCGATCATGCGGATCAGGTCCTCCAGCGGCGCGGACAGCGGCGGCGAGTCGCTGCCGAACAGCATCCGCTCGGGTCCGAGGACCTCCGCGTTGAGGCTCAGGTGCGCGGGGCTGAACGGGCTGGTGTCGACGTACATGCGCTGCAGGGCCGCGGCGGGGTCGGTCGACGGCGGGAGGGAGGGCGGCGCGGCGGGGGCCGGCCGGCCGGGTGCGGCCCCCGGCGCTGCGGGGGCCGCCGGCCGGGCGGCCGGGGCGGCGGAGGATGGTGCTCCGCCGCCCCAGTGCCGGGGGCTCGCCGCCGTCTGCAGGCGCTCCGGCAGCAGCGCCATCGCGCCGCCGCCGGTCGCGCCGATCAGCCGCAGGTCCGGGTACTTGTCCAGCCATCCCGCGAACGCGATCATGGCCATGCCCAGGGTGACGTCGCCGAACCGTCCGATCTGCTCGACGAAGCCGATGGTGTCCACCTTCTCCGTGCCGGCCGGTTCGGCCGGTGCGTGTACCAGGACCGGGACTCCCGCCTCCGCGGCCAGCGCGAAGAAGGAGTCCGCCCGCGGCGAGCCGAGCAGCTCGCCGTGGACGCTGGACGTGGTGATCAGGCCGACGAACGCGGGGTCCGCCAGGGTCTCCCGCACCCCTTCCAGGTGATCGTCGTCGCCGAACGGGTTGGCGTAGACGTACCCGCGCAACTGGTCCGGGAACTGGGAGATCAGACCCGACATCCAGGCGTGGAAACCACGCAGCCGGTCGCGCGGCTGCTTGTAGTTGTCCACGCCCGGGACCCGCGCCATCGCGCCGGCGCCCACCGGGCTGCCGATGATGGTGAGGTCGATCCCGGCCGCGGCGCGGGCCGCGAGCATGCCGTCGACGTCGGTCAGGCTCGGGGGCATGGGGAAGCGGCCGGCCGCCTGGGGCGGGGACAGATGTCCGTGGATGTCGATGATCATGTGTGGGTTCCCGGTTCCGGTGTGACTGCGCGGGTCACCGCGGCACAGTCCTCGTCGCCGAGCCCCTGCTCGGTGGCACGGGCGTGGGTCTGTGCGGCTGCGGCGGTGAGCGGAAGGTGCAGGCCTGCCGCGGCCGCCTGCTCCGTGGCGAGCATGAGGTCCTTCGCCATCAGGCGCAGCCGGAAGTCCGGCTCGTCGAAACGCCCGGTGGCCAGGCGCCGCGACTTGAACGACATGACCGGCGAGGCGAAGCCGCTGCCCGCGATGGTCCTGAGGACGAGCTGCTTGTCGAGGCCGCAGACGGCCGCCAGTTCGGCGGCCTCGGCCATGGCCTGCACCTCTATCCCCATGAGGAGATTGAGGAGCAGCTTCATCCGCATGCCGGAGCCGAGTGCGCCCAGATGGACGACCTCCTTGCCCAGCATCTCCAGCAGGGGCCGGCCGGCGGTGAAGACCCGCTCCTCGCCGCCGACGAACAGCCGCAGTTCGCCGTCGCGGGCGTGGTCGCGGTTGCCGAGCATGCCGACGTCCATGACGGAGGGGACGTCGTCGGCGAGGCGGACGACTTCCTCGGGGGCGACGGTGCTGGCGCAGATCAGGGCGCCGGGGTAGGTGCCTCTGGACAGGACACCGTCCGGGCCGCGCAGCACGGTTTTGAGGGCGTCGCCGTCGGCGACCGTGCAGATGACGGCGCTCGTGCCTTCGGCGGCTTCGCTGGGGCGGCCGGCGCCGAAGGCGCCGGCCCGGACGAGTGGTTCGGCCCGCTCGGGGGTACGGTTCCAGACCCGCACGGGTATGCCTTGCGCGAGCAGGCGTGAGGCCAGGCCTGCGCCCATCGTGCCGAGGCCGAGGACGGCGACGGGGCCGTTGGTGGTGTGCGTCATGACTTCTCCTCCACGGTCTCCTTGACGACCCGGAACCGCAGCGACTGCGTCGAGTCGACCCAGTTGCGGAGCGGGGCCACCAGTTCCTGGTGGTCGTCGCTCTGCTGCCAGGCGAAGAAGTGTTCGGGGGTCTCCCACTCGCTGGTGATCACCCACTGGCGGGAGCCGTCGACCGGCTCTCCCAGTCGTTCGACGAGGTGCCCGGGGGTTCGAGCGACGGATTTCCGCATCTGCTCGTACATCTCCAGGAACCCTTGCTCGCCGCCCTCGATCACACGGACCGCGAAAACGACGGACAGCCTCTCGGCCGTCTGGTTGTTCTGAACGGTGCCCATGTCTCCTCCTGATGGTGAGATCCGGCAGGACACGCTTTCCAAGGACTCATGGGCTCAGTGACGACGCAACTCCAATGGGTGCACGGGCCAGGCGGGAGAAGGGTCGTGCTCCGGCGTCTAGTCCGTCCGGGTGTATGGGGAAGGGGCCCCGGATGAGGCAGATTCGAACGCGCGCGTGGAGACGGGCCGACGGGCCGGCGCAGTTGTTTCCGGTGCGGCGGTGCGGGTCGGTTCCGCGGCCGTTCCCCTTTTGCCCGAGGGGCATGCCCCGTGAAAGGGAGTGCGGGCGGTCATCCCTTTCGACAGCGCGTCGGCGGTACAGGCGGTGCACTCCCGGACCGGCCGGGTGTGTGCCGGGGTGCCCCGGCGTCTGTTTCGCCGACGCGGCGATGAGCGCCTGGAGCGGGGACGCGGCCGGGTCCTGGGCGGACGCCGTGCCGCATGCCCTCGTTGAGCGCTGTGGCCGTAGGGCCGTGGGGTGGCGCTGGTCGCAGGGCGAAGGGGACTTCGGAGGCGGGCCGGTCGGGAATCGGTGCTGCGTGCGGGACTCGTCACCACGCCGCAGGAGCAGCGGGGTCGGGGGCGTATGCCTCGGGCTCTTCGCGGTTGGACCGCCTCCGGTGATGGGGCGAGTCGCAGCGTGCAGCCCTTGGTCATTCGCACTATTTTGGGGCGAGATTTCGCGTCGGCTTGTGGCCGGAGCCGCAGAACGGAGACACCGTGAACCGCCCCCGCCTCGCCCCCGCCGTCCTGGCACCGCTCATCGCCGTCTCACTGGCCGCCTGCGGCTCCGGCGACGACGAGGGGTCCGGTCCGACGACGACAAGCCCTCCCGGCGCGACCGAGTCCGCGTCCCCGACGGATACGAGCACCGCCACACCGCGCACCCAGAAGGACCTCGAGGAGTCCGCGTCCGCAGCGGAGGCACGCGTCCGGGCCTCCGCTGCCGCCGAGCTGCGCACGGTCGAGGGCCGCGGCAACGCCACGGGAGACGTGTCCCTGCAAGGAGTCGCCACCACCCGCTCGGACGGGCTGCGCACCGGTCTGGTCAGGGTCACCAACTCGACCGACAAGACGGCTTTCTACGCGGTCCAGGTGGACTTCGTCACCGGTGACGGGACAGTCGTCGACTCCGTGGTGGCCGGCTTCCCCGACGTCGGCCCCGGCGAGCGGGCCGAGCGGTACATCTCCAGCCGCAAGGCCGGGGAGTCGGACACCCCGACGACACCACGCATCGTCAAGGCCGAGCGCAGCTGATACGGCTGGGCGAGATGCCGCTGGTGCGGGACTCGCCGGAACTCCGGTCCGCGCGCGCCGGCCCGTGCGCGCGGCGGGCAGCCGCCGCCCCTTGGGCCGGGGCTTCTGGACGTCCGGCAGGATCGGAGTTTCCCGTTCAGGGATCCAGCGTGACCGTGCCCGTGGCGCCGTCGACGGTGATCAGCTGCCCGTTGCGGATGCGTGTGGTGGCGGCCGGGACGCAGATGACCGCCGGGATGCCGTACTCGGCGGGCGACGGTCGGTCCGTGGGCCATCACGGCGCCGGTGACGACACCCGACGGCTCGAGGGCCACGTCGGACTCGCGTTCCTCGCGTACGCCGCGGTGAAGCCGGCGATCCAGGCAGGACTGCGCGAGGACTCGGCGGGGATGCGCAGGTTCATCGCGGAGCAGCTGCGGGCGGCCGGAGCGGACAGCATCGACCCCGAACTCGCGGCGATCGGCCTGATGGCGCTCGTCGACGGCCTCGGCATGCAGCTGCTGTCACGGCAGTACGCGGAGAAGGATGCCGTCGCCGCACTGGACGCCCAGCTCGCCACGATCTTCGGTGCGGCCTGAGCGGCTGCTCGAGGCGTGGCGCCGGCGGATACTCGACGTCCTCGCCGACGGCGAGCGTTCCGTCACCGCCCTCGTGGAGGAGCTGGGGCTGACACAGCCGCAGGTCTCCAAGCACCCGCGCGTCCTGCGGGACGTCGGCGCCGTGAGTGTCCGGGAGGACGGCCGGCACCGGCTCTACCGGCTCAACGCCGAGGCACTGAAGCCGATCCACGAGTGGGTCGGCAGATACGAGCGGTTCTGGTCTGGCTTTGTTCGCGAGAACCGACAGCAGCTGTACACGAGTTTGGGCAGTACTCGAAGCTCTGCAGAAATCGAACCGTTCATGACTTCAGGCAGAACGGGCCCCTGCCGAGGTTCAGCAGAGGCCCACGGTGCAGAGAGCTGCGGAGGGCCGGTACCTGTCTTCGATGAGCGGCACGCCGGCCGACGTCGGCTACCGTCTGTTGCCGGTCCGACGGCCCGGCCTCACTTCAGATGTCGGGTGAAGAACTGGGCCGCGGCCTCCCCCGCGAACTGTGGGACGCCGGTGTGCCCGCCCATGTTGGCGTGCAGCGTCTTCTCCTTGGAGCCGAAGGCGTCGAACAGGTCCAGGGCCGCCTGCCGGTCGTTCCCTTCGTCGTCCCACTGCAGCAGGACATGCAGCGGAATGGTGACCTGCCGGGCCTCCTCGAACATGGCGCGAGGCACGAAACTCCCGGCGAAGAAAGCGGCGGCCATGATGCGCGGCTCGACCACCGCCAGCCGGATTCCGATGGAGATCACTCCCCCCGAGTACCCGACCGGGCCGCCGATCTCGGGCAGCGACAGGAGGGCATCCAGGGCGGCCTGCCATTCCGGGACCGACTTTTCGACCAGCGGGAGGATGAGGGCGTCGATGATCTCGTCGCCGACCGGCTCGCCGGCCTCCATAGCCCGGTGCAGGTCAGCGCGGGCCTGCTCGGCGGCGGGCCAACGAGGCCGGTCGCCGCTTCCGGGGAGCTCGATGGTGGCCGTGGCGAAGCCATCCGCCGCGGAATGCCGGGCCCGGGCCACCAGTCGGGGGTACATCTTGCGCAGCCCGAGGGGAGGGTGGCCGAGCAGGATCAGCGGCGCTGATGCGGATGCGGATGCCGATGCGGGTGTCCACAGGATGCCGGGGATCTCACCGAGGGTGAATTCGCGTTCGAGGACGCCGTCGTCGAGACGCTGCTCGGAAGTGAAATGCATGGTCGTGCCTTTCGGGAGTGCACTGGAACGGCGCTCCCGGACGACCTTGTCTATCGCCCGACCGTGACCCCGGAGGGGAGCACCCATGTCGATACTGCGTTCACGGGTACCACCTCCTCGATCTCTCGCACGGCCTCCTGGAACGTAGCAGTGGTCGCCCTCGTCCGCCTACGGGTTTTTGCGGAGTCTCCCTGGCGCCGCCGCAGAGCCGCCACTCGGGAAGTGGACCGGCTTCGACGCGCCCCGGCGGCTGCTCTACCGGGCGTGGACCACGCCCGAACCGGTCAAGCGCCGGTGGTGCGGCGAGCGCGGCACGATGGACACGGTCGAGCTGGACTTCCGGGTCGGCGGCACACGCAGGAGCAGATGACGGCGCTGGAGAAGCCGGCGCCTCGCTGACCGACCAGGAACTGCCCGGCCGATCACCACTGGTGTCGACCTGGACGCTCCTTGGGGACTGTGGAATCGGGCACCTGCCTTGGCGTCCCCTGTCGCGACGCACGGCAGTTGGCAGGCGAGCAGTGCAGGGCCGGAGCGCTGCCACCGTAGTTGAGCCGGAACCCGAACACCTGAACAGAGCCCGGTGAGCCCGTCAGACGTCGTGCACCGCGGCGACGGCCTCGATCTCGACGAGCTGGTCCTTGTAGCCCAGCACCGTGACGCCCATCAAAGTGCTGGGGACGTCATGGTCAGCGAACGAGTCCCGGACCACCTCCCAGGCAGTCACCAAATCCTCCCGGCGGGCCGATGCCACGAGGACCCTCGTGCTGATGACGTCCTGGAGGGACGCGCCGGCGGCGGTGAGAGCAGTCTGCATGTTCTCGACAGCTTTCAGGGCCTGGCCTGCATAGTCCCCGATCGCCGCCGTCGAGCCGTCGTCGTTCAGTGGACATGCCCCGGCGAGGAAGATCAGGCGGGCCTCGGCGGGCGCCGTGGCCGCGTAAGCGTACTCGGCGACGTCGGACAGGGAGGCGGAGCGGATCAGGGTGACGGCGCGAGCCACGGTCTTGGGTCCTTTCCCACGGGGTGTTGGGCCCGGACATCCTGCCAACGGCGCGTCGGCGCCGTCTTCTCCTTTTCGCCGTCCCACGGCACCGCCGTCGGGTGCGGAGTGTCGCCGTGGCGTCGGTCGGGTCAACGGGTTCGACGAGCCCGCCGGGTTGGTGACCCTCTTCCCAGCCGTCGGCCCTGCCTGGGGAATTGTTCCGGGCACCGCTTTCGCGGGGCGGTGCGGGCCGTTCCAGCCGTCGAGGAACGCGGCCAGGGCGCGGGCGCTGTTCGTCGGCGATGAAGTCCTCGCGGACCTGGCGGTCGGCGTAGAGGGCGAGGCTTTTCGTTGGGCAGGCGGTGACTTCGAGGGGGCGGGCTTCCCGAAGGCCGGGCGGTGACTTCGGGGGCGCGGTGGGGCTCGATGGGCACGCGGCGGCACGGCAGGGTGTCCCGCCGAGGCGGAGCCCTCAACGCGCTCCGCACTGACGGCTAGCGTTGTCGGTTTCCGCGTCGCGTGGTGATCCCATTGGTGATGAAGACGGCGATACCCAGGGCGCCGAGGCCCACCCCGGCGTAGCCGACGAGCTCTCCACGGGCCTCGTTCTTCTTCTCCTCGTCGTAGCTGAGGGATTCACCGCCCACCCTCACGCACCACTGACCGGGTCTCATCGGGCTGCCGTCGCACTCGACGGCCTTGCCGTTCATGAGGGCCTCGGCGTTGATGAAGAACGTGGTCATGCCGACGATGAACAGAGCCCAGCCCAGGACTTTGAGCGATGGCCGCCCTGAACTGCGCATTCAAAGATCCTTTCCGTCACGACGTCAAAAGGCGCCCCACGCGCGCCCACTGGCCACTGGCCCTGAGCCGTTTCTGCACCGTCTCGCGTGACCGGCACGCTTGTACGGAATCCTGCCCGAAGGGGCCGAGCCGTACGTCACCCGACGGGTTCGATGCGAAGGACGGCGGTGGCGTCGAGGATTTCGACGACCTCCAGGCTCATGGCGTCGTTGATGGTCGCGGCGGGTCCCTTGCCGCAGCTGAGCCCGACGCCGCCGCTGCCCTCCGAGGACACGCTGCCGCCGCCGGAGCAGCCTGAAACGCTGTAGCCCGATCCCGTCAGCGGCGCGGCCATCTCGACCTCGCCGCCGGTGATCGCCGTCACCTTGATCGGTCCGAGCCCGTACTTTTCCGGCACGGTCACGACGTCCCCTACGGCGACCTCGATCTCACATGTCCCGTCAGCGCACGGCCCGGTCGGTGAGGGCGACGGCGTGGCCGTCTCTGTGGGAGTCGGCCCGGGGTCCGACGCCGGTGCCCCGGCGCCTGACCCGCTGGGCCGGCCCTCGGCGGGCGGCCCGTCCGAAGAATCCGAGGAACACGACGTGAGAGCGGCGAGCACGACCGCGGCAACAACGGCAGCGATGGCGGTGGTCGGGGTTCTACGCGTCATGGCCGCCATTGAACCGCGCCACGACCGGATCCGGGCAAGAGTGGAGGGCCGGTACGCCAGTAAGGGGCCGGCTGTCTCAGGCGGCAGCCGTGGGGTTTGCCGAATCGGCAGTGCGGCGGTGTTCGGCGTTGATGCGCTGGGCTTCTTCGAGCTGGTCCTCGAGGATGATGATGCGGCAGGCGGCGTCGATGGGGGTGCCCTGGTCGACGAGTTCCCGGGCGCGGGCGGCAATGCGCAGCTGGTAGCGGGAGTAGCGGCGGTGTCCGCCTGCGGAACGCAGTGGTGTGATGAGGCGGGCTTCGCCGATCGCGCGGAGGAAGTTCGGTGTGGTGCCAAGCATTTCGACAGCCAGGCCCATGGTGTAGGCGGGGTAGTCGTCGTCATCGAGACGGCCGTATGAGTCGTCTGCTGTCATTGCACCTCTCTGGGGGACACGCTGGAGGGGCCCTGGTGCCATATGACACCAGGACCCCGGAGGAACTGCTACACCATCTGCCGGCCCTTGTACTGCGCCGGCGTTCTGTTTCCGCTGAGCCGACCGAAACGCTGTCGGCGTTTGCGGGGATCGCGTTGCTGGACCGGAGACCACCTCACTATCGATGTCCTGCGGTACCCGGATTCGAAGACTTCCGTCCGGGCGATCCTGATGGCGCCTGGCTCCTCCGTTCTTCCCTCGGCGATCAACTGCTTACCAAGCGGGGGCACTGCGTACTGCTGGTGATGCGAACTGATCAGTGGCCTGTGACAGCGCCACTTCGGCAGCCAGTCCGGTCGCCCGTTCATGCGTCTGCTCTGGCTCAGAACCCGCTGCCGAACTTCCCGATGCGCGCGTCCGCAGCCCGACGCCTTCATCGAGGTGCTGCTCACTTACTTCACTGCTGAGCACTGCGAACTGCATTGTGCGGATACTGCCACTGCGTCAACTGCGGCACTGCTCACGGCGGCCCCTGATCACTGCGGGCCGCCCGGTCCAGTCGTCAGTCCCGTCGCCGTCCTGCATCAACCCTGGCTTCGGAACTCCACCACCGCACCGTCCTGCGAACTGCAACTGCGGGTACTGCTGCCCGGCAATTCGTCTCTGCCAGGCCCTGCGGTCTCTCTGAGCTACGAGAGAAACCATAACCACACCACCATCCAATGTCTACCTTGGCCAACATAGATTTCCGCGTGTTCGGCAGTGAAGTAATCACACTCGAACAGCGACGCCAGCAGGGCGCAGCCGGTCATCGCGGGGTTAACCGCCGCAGGGAGGGGCGGCGTTGACGATGCAGTGACCAGGGGTGGTGAGGGACACGATGAACGTCAGCAGAGCGGCGGCACGCTGGGATGCAACGGTTGCGGCTGCCGTATCAGCGGGCAAGGCTTGAGTCGTTTTCAGTTCATATGTACCCGCTCCGCCGCATGCCCGCCCAAGGGCGCCCGATGAGTGAGAACGGAGCCCATGATGCCGACGCATGCAGCGCGACGCGCGAGTGTCGGTCTGCCGGTCCTCGCAACGCTTCTGACCGCGCCTCTCCTGGTCCTCCCAGCGACCGCGGGGGGAGGCGAGGGCGGCCCGGGGCGAATAGCCTGGACCGCATGCCCGGGAGGCCCTGGGCTATGGAGCGCGCGTCCAGTGCGCGAGCATCGAGGTCCCTCTGGACTGGAGCAACCCGGATGGGCGGACCGTACGCACAGGGATCAATCGGCTCCCGGCCGCACGGCCCTCCGCCCGCATCGGAAGTCTGGTCTTCAACCCCGGCGGGCCCGGCGGCTCAGGCACTCAGTGGGTGGCGGCTGAAGCAAGGGCAGGCGGCATGTTCGGTCGCCCGGTGCGCGAACGCTACGACATCATCGGCCTCGACCCCCGGGGTGTGGGCACCAGTAAGCCGGTCGTGCGCTGCGATCCGGCGCTGTGGAATTCACCGGTTGCGCTGTTTCCGGAGTCGCCGGCCGCATACGAGGCCCTGGAAGACAAATACGCCGCCTTCGGCCGCAGCTGTCAGCGGATGACCGGCCCTCTCCTGGCACACATGGACACCGTCAGCGTCGCCCGCGACCTGGAGGTCCTGCGGCAGCGTCTGGCCGAGGGGAAGCTCAACTTCCTCGGCCTCTCGTACGGTACGGAGATCGGCCAGGAGTACGCCCGGCGCTATCCGGGCAATCTGCGCCGCCTCGCGCTGGACGGGGCGCTGGTCCACTCACTCCAAGCGTCCACACTGAACGAGAACGAGTCCGTCGCCTACGAGCGCACCCTCGAGCAGTTCGCTGCCTGGTGCCGCACAGCCGATGCGTGTGCCCTTCGCGGCAAGGACCCGCTCGCAGCCTTCTCCGCCCTGGTCAAGAGGGCCGACAGCGCCCCGATCCCCGCACCTGCGTGCAGGCGGGGACCGGTCCTGCCGCCCCGAGGTCACCGGTGAGGACGTCCGCCTCAACGCCCAGGAGTTCCTTTTGTTCAAGGACGGGCTGCCGCAGCTCTCCGTCCCAGGGTGGAAGGAGCTCGGCCAGGCCGTCGCCCGTGCCGGAAAGGGCGACGCCAGTGCGCTGTCCACGCGGGTGGTCGCGACGGCGGACGATCCGGCGTTCTCCGGACCGGCCGTCGGCTGCCTCGACATGCGGGCGAACTTCCGGGGGTATCCGGCGCTCAAGACCCAGATGGCTCTGGACGGCGTTGTCGCTCCTCACACCCGCGGCACAGGACAGTCGTACCAGTACATCGCGCAGTGCCTGCGCTGGCCCGTGCCGTTCAGCAATCCGCCCCGCCCGGCAGCCGGCATCACCCCTGGCGTCACCCCGTTGATCGTCAACGCCCTCTACGACCCGTCGACGGCGTACGCCTGGGCGCAGTTGATGCTGACCGAATTCAAGGACGCGGTCCTCCTGACCCGGGACGGAGCCGGGCACACGTCGTACATGTATCCGGGCCCTGCGCGGGATGCTGTCGACCGGTACCTGATCACGGGTGAGACCCCGCCCCCGGCATGGCCGTCGACTGAAACCGCTGCTTTCGGAAGGAGGTTCACAGCCGCCGCAGGCAGATGATGCTGCAAGCCAGGGGCCGTGCGCTCCGGGCCGCTCCGGGGCCAGGGCCGGTCAGGCCCGGGGCGGCTCAGTCGCCGCCTCCCCCGCCGCCGCACGAGGAGCCGCCGCCGCAGCCGCAGCCGTAGCCACCGCCGTCGCCGCCTCCGCCCCGGCGGCTGTCCCGGCCTTTCGTCTTCTTCTTCCCGCCCGCCCCGACGAGCAGGATCACGATCACGGCGAAGCCCGCGATGATCAGGAAGTCGGTCATGTCGTCCCCCGTGTGTCTCCGGCACGCGTGCGTGTCGCGTCGCGTGTGCGTGGACGATGCCCCTGGCGACCGGCGGCCCAACCGGACTTGAGCAAGTCCAGAGCTTGGGCCGCCCGGCCGCCGCTTCGCCGCCCCTGGCGGGCGCGGCGAGCAGCACGCCTGCCTTGATGGGGGGCGAGGTGCACCGCGTTCCTGGTGCCGGGTCGGTGAGTCCGGCGGGCCGGGCGGGTGGACGGAGCGACCGTTGGCGCGGCCCTCCACCCGCCCCGGGGCGCCCTCGCGGGCTGACGGATTCAGTAGGCATGGCCACGCCGGCTGCGGGCCGCATCGCCCGGGCCGGGCGGGCTCTGTCGGCGTCGGTATGTCCGGGTGCGGGGAGTATGGGCCTGTGTGAACCTGGCCGCGGAACCATGTCGTCGATGACCAGGGAGCGGGTCGTGAACCAGCTCGGAGACAAGCCGGAAGAGGTCCGCAAGCAGCTCGAGGTGGAGAAGCGCCGGGGCGGGAAGGGCCGGCCCGATGGAGAGAAGAGGGGCGACGCGGCGGAACGGGCCGGCAAGTCCGGCGATGCGTCCGCCTCCGAGGGAGAACCTTCGGGGAACGAGGACCAGAACCGTTCCTAATCAGTGAGCAGGAGTGAGTCTTGGACCCATTCCTGGTCACTGCGGGCACCCCGAACGGTGGTGGGTGTCCTGGTCGCCCGCGTTCGCTCCGCGTCCGGTGGCACGCATCCGGTGCGTGGTCCGGGGATGCGGGGGCGGGGTTCCTCATGCCCAGGGGTGCCCAGGTCGGCCTGGACGGTCCGATGCCCGCACCCATCGCTCTGGTGGGTACGGGGCGGTGCCGTCCGACGCCGGACCGGGTGCCCCTGGGCGCGCCTGCCGATCGCGATGCTCGCCGCATCATGCCGGCTGATGGTGCGGGTGGTGCTGGTGAGGGGCTTCTGCCAGTGCTGCGCGCCCCACTTCGAGGTGTAGGCCGGGTCGACGGCGATGACCGCGATACCCGTCGCATCAGCCATGGAAGCCAGCCGCGCTCGGAGCCGACCGGTGGGCATGCCGGAAATCAACTGCCGGAACCGTCGCCTGCGGCCGTGCTTCTCTCGGGTTTTCTCCGCCTGGAAGTCGAGATCCTCTACCGCGACGGCCTTCACCCCGCAGGCCCTGGCCCAGTGCAGGAGGCGGGTGAGGGCGTGGCGGACCTGCGCATCGCGGTGCGGGGCACTGCCGGACAGGTCGTAGAAGAACCGGCGCGGTTCACCGCACGGGTTGCCGTGGGGGTCCAGGCGCCAGGCGGCGAGGTGGTCAGCGTTCATGTCGACCCCGATCACACCCTGGGCGAGGGCAGCTTCAAGCGAGACGGTTTTGGTGGGCGGGATCTGCCAGGACGCGGTCACGTACCAGCGTCCACGTCCGGTGTCGTGGTGGATGCGGTAGGCCACGGCCCGGTTCGCTCCCACCCGGTCCGCCCACTCGGCGCCCCGGTGCGCGAACCGCACCCGCGCAGGCAGGACGTACCGGCCGTGCGCAGCGTTCGCCAGATACGCCAGCGGTACCGGGAGCTTGATGCTGACTTCGCCGTCGGGGGTGATGCGGATCGTCTCGTTGCCGCACCTCTTCCCCGACTCACCGTCCGCCTGGAGGAACCAGCGCTCGGCCTCCCACCGCCGGCGCCACTCGGCTGCGGTCAGCCCCGCGTCGGCAAGATGGTGACGGGTACGGGCCAGAACTCTGCCGCCGCGCACCACGCGCACCCGGCCCGCGTCCCGCTCGGCCCGCACCCGCTCCAGCCGGTGCTCCAGCACCCGCAGGCGCCGTGCCTTGGCATGCCACTCCCGCCGCGAACGGTAACCACCCGGAGCCCGCTTGGAGCCCTTCGCCCCGACCGGCAGCGACAACCGATGCCGGATCGTCCTGACACCGGTTTCAAGGCTGTGGATGTGGGCGGCCTGGCCGCGCCGGGCCAGTGCCCACTGATCGTGCGTGGCCTTCGTGATCGACCCCGCCCACCGCGACGACGACACACCCGTCAACTCCCGCTTGCGCACCGCCCACGACCCGCTGTCGTGCTCCAGGCCGTCCATGCACCGCGCTTTGAGATCCTTCGAGGCGAGCGAGCCCAGATGCGCACCCACCAGGCGCAGCACCGTCTCGTCCTCCGGAGTGAGGCCCTTCAGCCGGGTACGTACCGCCACACCCGAAGGTCCGGTCACCACGAACGGCGCCGCCACCTCCCGCAGACCGCCCACAGCGATCACCCCCTCCGCACCGGCACTCACGCACCCGCCACCACCCAAACGACCACAACCCGCAAAGGTCACCCATTCGACAGACGAACCCCGTCCACCACACCGAACCCCGCACACAGCAGCCCACAACCCGCACCCGAACACCAGAACTCACTCATACGCAGTGACACACCAGCAGTTCACAACCCCTTGTGAGGTCGCGGTCAGGGCCCGGACGCCGCCGTGACCGCCGACGGAAACCCTGCCGCCGCTGTTCTTCTCCTCGCTGGGTCGCCTTCGGGCGAGAAGTGCCGCCGGTTGTGGGCGAGTACCACGGTGTGCAGTGGTGGCTCGCCCACAACGTGGCGTTCAGCGCCAGAACAGGTGGTGTGTCACGCCGCTCGGGCTGGGCACGACCTCGAGGTGGAACCGGTCGAGGAGTTCATCGGGCGACTCCCAGAGGCGCAGGCCCGACCCGAGTTTCACCGGCGAGACCGCTACGTGCATGGTGTCGACGAGGTCGGCATCAAGGAACTGCCGGATGGTGGTGACCCCGCCGCCGAGTCGGACGTCCTTGCCCCGCGCCGCTTCCCGCGCCTGCTCCAGGACCGTGATCGGGCTGCCGTCGACGAAGTGGAACGTGGTGTCGGAGAGCGTGATCGAGGGGCGGTGGTGGTGGGTCATGACGAACACCGGGGTGTGGAACGGGGGCTCTTCGCCCCACCAGCCCTGCCAGTCGTGGTCGTGCCAGGGCCCGCGCTGGGGGCCGAACTTGTTGCGGCCCATGATCTCGGCGCCGATGTTGCGTGCGAAGTCTCGCGTGAAGTAGTCGTCGAGGCCGCGGCTCCCTCCGGGGTCGGTGCGCATGGGCCAGCTCGCCGTGGCACCGGCCCAGGCGAACAGCCTTTCGGGATGGACGTGGCCGAACGGGCTCTCGAGGCTCTGGTGCTCACCGGCACCGATGCCGTCACTTGAGACGCTGAAGTTCATCACTCTCAGTAGCTGATCCATGTTTTCCCTCATCCGGTCCCCGCGCATCCCTCGTACGGCAATGCGCTCTCCATCAATGCGTCGAACGGGAGGTGGCCGGATCGACAGCGGCCCTTAAGTTCTTCCGAGGAGTCGCCGGGAGGGCGCCTTTGGGGGCTCACTTGGATTCGACTCGTCCTACCGGGTCGGGGCCGGTCGTCAGTGCCGCGCACGTGGTGTGCCACGTGGGGGCGTCGGGGTGGAGCCGGGTGTGGAGGTAGGCCGCGGTGAGACGGGCGAGGGCGGCGACTCGCTCGGGGTTCTCGTCCGTGGTCTCGGCGGCGTCGTATCCGGCGATCCCGCCGAGTCCGTGCTCCGCGTCGAACAGGGTGAGCAGGGTCTTGGGGCCGGGGGCGAGGGTGTAGGGGTCGGCGTGCCAGTGCGGCCCCATGTCGGTGAAGTGCCGGGAGTCGTCCTTGTCGCCGGCGACGACCAGCGCGGGTGTGGTCATGGTGGAGAAGTCGACTGCTCCGATGATCGGCCACTGCTCGGCCATGGGCCCGTTGAGGACTTCGCCGCCTCTGCCGGGCGCGGCGAGCAGTACGCCTGCCTTGATGCGGGGTTCGAGGAGGTGCACCACGTTCCCGGTGTCGGGGTCGGCGAGTCCGGCGCCGAGGAGGAGGGCGGCGGTGAAGCCGCCGAGCGAGTGTCCGGCGAGGGCGACCTTGGTGGGGTCGATTCGTCCGGCGAGCTGCGGCACGGTGCGTTCGATCGTGTCGAGCCGGTCGAGGATGTGGGTCATGTCCTCGGCGCGGGAGCGCCAGAAGTCGGGTGCGCCGGGTGCGTCGGCGACCAGGTGGCTCAGTGTCCGGGAGGTGAGGTGGGTGGGCTGGATGACGGTGAATCCGTGGGCGGCCCAGAAGTTGGCGAGCGGTGCGTAGCCGTTGAGGGAGGAGAGGTGGTGCGAGGGGCCGTGGCCGTGGGAGAGGAGGAGGACGGGGAGGCCGGTTCCGGTCGCGGGTGCGGAGACGCGTACGTGGAGGTCCACGGGGCGTCCGGGCACGGTGAGGACTACGGGGCTGTAGGACAGGACCGGGGCGGGCGTGCTCATGGTGTCGGTGCTGGTGGTGGGTGTGCTCACGATGTGGGTTTCCCTTTCGGTGGCGCCTGCCGGTGCCGGTCTCCTGCGGGCGGTGGCGGGCAGGGCGGTCAGGAGCGTCCCGTTTCGGCTAACCTGAAACGGAACACTGCTCCATTTAGTATTCGGAGCACTGCTCCGTTTTGTCAATCGGTGTGGAAGGACTACGTGATGGCCACCGACAGCCCTGCCGGGGAGGCGCCGTCCCGAGGCAAGCGGGCCGACGCGCAGCGCAACCGGGAGACGGTGCTCGCTGCCGCCGCCGAAGTGTTCGTGACCTCCGGCGTCGACGCGCCGATCCGCCAGATCGCGGCCCGGGCGGGCGTCGGGATGGCCACGATCTACCGCCACTTCCCGACCCGGGCGGATCTCGTCACCGCCGTCTACCGCCACCAGATCGAGGCCTGCGCCGAGGCCGGCCCGCACCTGCTGGCCGGCGCCGACTCCCCGTTCGACGCGCTGAGCGAGTGGATCGACCTCTTCGTCGACTTCCTGGTCACCAAGCACGGCCTCGCCGACGCCCTGCAGTCCGACAGCGACCGCTTCGCCGCTCTGCACGCCTACTTCCTCGACCGCCTGCTGCCCGTCTGCGCCCAACTGCTCGACGCCGCGGTGGAGGCCGGCGACATCAGGCCCGGCCTGCAGCCGTACGAGCTGATGCGCGGCATCGGCAACCTGTGCATCGGACGCGACGACGACCCCCGCTACGACCCCCGACGCCTGATCGCCGTCCTCCTCCAGGGGCTGCAGCCACCTCACGCGTCCTGACGCCGGCGAGGACCATCGCGGCCTGGTGCCTCCGCAACCTCCACGCGGTCCGAGCGCCCGCCTCTCGACCGGGCGACGACGGCGCCGGGCGGCAGTGCCCCTGCGCTGGACGCCGTCACGTCCCTCGTGGGCCCTGTCATTGCCGCCATGCCGCGCCTCCGGCGGTCAGGGCGAACAGGACTGCATTACTCGCGCATTGACGGGTCGAACACGCGTGGCGATCCCTTCGGTGTCCCATGCTCCCAGCTGACGAGCGATCACTCTCTGCCGGTCTCGGCGCCGGGGAGCTCTCCGCTCCCCCACCGGTTCCACAGTGCGCGGCGCCCCTCGTCGGCGCCCGGGCCGGGCGGCGGCGCGGTGGGGACGGGGCAGGGGGCCACCGGCGACGAACGCCTGGATCCCGGGTCTCGTCCCCCATCGTGACCGGTACGGATTGGCCCAGGGTCTCGGCGTCGAAATGACCCGCGCCGCAGGGCACTTCGGGCCGTAGGGTCGTGATCATGACCGAGGAAACGCCCACCGGATCCCTGTCCACCACTCCCCTTCAGGCGGTGCTGACCCGCCGCGCGGACGCCGAGACCTGTGCCGACCCGAGCAGCGTGATGACACTGCTCGGGGAGTCGGACAAGGCCCTTGGCGGCTTCACGAGTTACCGGTCCACCTTCGCCGAGGGAGCCGTGGGGGCCCCGGCCCACTTCCACACCAGGGCGACCGAGCTGTTCTTCGTGATCAGCGGGTCTCTGCGGGTGCTGGTGGGCGAGGAGATCACCGTCCTGGACGAGGGCGACTTCCTGGCCGTGCCGCCGGGCACCCCGCACGCCTTCGCCGCGGCGCCCGGCGCGAAGGCGGACGCGCTGTTCGTGTTCACGCCCGGCATGGGCCGGTTCGACTACCTGCGCCTGCTCGGCCGGGTGATGCGCGGTGAGGCCGATCCGAAGGAGATCGCCGAGTCCGCGGAACGCTTCGACAACCACTACGTCGACAGCCCCGTATGGCGTGCCGCGCTGGAGACGTCGGCGTGATCGACTCCTCGACGCACGTCCGTGTGGCCCGCCCTTCGCGGGACCTCGCCGCCGCCGAACGCTTCTACGTGGACGGGCTGGGGCTCGCGGTGCTGTGGCGGAGCACCGAACGGGTCCCGGGCGAGCACGAACTGCTGATGGTCGGCCCCGCGGGCGCCTCCTGGCACTTCGAGCTGACCCGCGACCCCGAGCGCCCGCTGGAGCCGGCTCCGACCGTGGACGACCTGTTCGTGCTCTACCTGGGCGCCCCCGTGGAGGAGAGCCTGGTCGACCGGCTGGTGGCCTGCGGCGGCACCCGGGTGCGCGCGCACAATCCGTACTGGGACGAGCACGGCGTGACGGTCGCCGACCCGGACGGCTACCGGCTCGTCCTGTGCTCACGCACCTGGGGCTAGCGTCGGTCCGGTCGCGCAGGGCCCCGGCGCGCTGTCAGAGGCGACGAGCGGTCGACCACGGTCAGTCGGCGCATTCCGGGACCGCGCCTTGCGGACTGCAGTTGTTCGGGACGTTCTTCACGACCTGGGTGCTCATCAGAGTGAGGGTGCCGGAGGCCTTGAAGATGCCTCCGCCGTCTCCGGCACGGTTGTGCTGGACGAGGTTCCTGTCCAGCGTGGTCGTTCCGACGGCGTGGTAGAGGCCACCGCCCTGAGCGGTGCCGTTCTCCGCACGCACGGTGTTGCGGAGGATCTTCGTGCGTGTGCTGGTCACGGTGCCGCCGTCGGGATTGTCGAGGCCGCCGCCCTGGGCCGTACCGTTCTCGGCCTCGGCGGTGTTGCCGGACACCCGGCTGTCCACCAGGTCGAGGATGCCGAAGGGGCCGTTCCTGATGCCGCCGCCGCGTGCGGTACCGCCGGGGGCGAGGGCCCGGTTGCCGGTGATGAGGGTGCGGGTGACGGTCAGCGGAGAGTTGCTGGCGATGGCGCCGCCCTGTGCGACACCGTTCGGGGCCTTGGACGTGTTGTTCCGGATGACGCTGTCGGTCACGTTCATCGAGGCGGGCGGAACAGCGCCGTTGGTCAGCGCGGCGCGCGCGAATCCGCCCTCGGCGACGGCCCGGTTGCCGGTGAGTGTGGTGTGGCTGATGTCCGTCTGCGCGAATCCGGCGAGACCGACGCCGAACGCGATGCTGTCGGTGTTCGGTGTGACGTGCACCGTGTTGTCGGACAGCCGGCTGCGGGTGAGCGTCAGCGGACCGTCGTTGGCGATGCCGGCTCCTGCCGCGGCGCCCGGCTCCGTTCCGGTGTGGACGGCCGTGTTGCCTTTGAACTCGGTGTTGCGCACGATCCCCGTGCCGGGGTTGTCGAGGCCGCCGCCCTGGGCGAAGAGCGCCGACTCGGCCCTGTTGTCGAGGAACTGACTGTCCGTCACTGTGATGATTCCGGCGTTGGAGATGCCACCGCCACAGACGAGACCGGGGAACTGCGGGCAGTCCGGAGCATCGCCGCCTCTGATCGTGGTCCGGGTGAGGGTCAGGTCACCGGCCGGCCCGACGAAGAGAATGCGGAACTTCTCGGTGGCCTTCCAGTCCCGGACGATCGTCGCCCCGCGCCCCTCGATCGTGATCTCGCTGCTGATCACGGGCAGCCCATTGCCCTGATGGACCGGATCCGGCGCCGTCAGCCGATACGTGCACCCACGCGCCAGCCGGAGCGTGTCCGCTCCCGGCGACGCGTTCGCCGCGTTGATCGCCGCGACGAGCGCCGGGACCGAGCAGCGGACGCGCACCGCTGCCTCGTCATCGGCGTGGGCGGCCGGGGCGGGGGCCGCCACCAGCGCCACCGCCACGAGGCCGACGACGGCCGGGACATACTGACGGGACATCGAGAACTCCTCTTGAGCACCGGCGGGTCGGCCTCCGGTGCAGGCACACCGGCGCGGATCCAGCCGAACATGTGCGGCCGCCGCCGGCTCTCCGGCTTGATCCGTACGGGGCGGACCCACGCCCGTACGGAGGCAGGGCGAGGTGTGGAGGATGCGACGGTTTCGCGGCACTCCGCTCCCCCGATGCGGCGATCAGGTCGACGGGCAGGTGGAGCGCCCGCAGCGGGCCGGCCGCCCGGCGACCTCGGGTGCCGTCGGTCCGGCTCGACCGGCGCCCGTCACCAGCGCCATCGAGTGGCCTCGGCGAGCGCTTCCGGACTGTGCTCGGCCAGGGCCTCCGCCTCGGCGCGCCGAACAGCCAGCACTGCCCCGTACAACGCCTCCCCGAGTGCCGCGCGCAGCGTTCCGCTCCGTTCGAAGTGGGTGAGCGCCTCGCCGAGCGAGGTCGGCAGCCGCTCCTGGTCGCCGCGGCCGGCGGGGTCGCCGCTCACGGGGGCGGGCAGCGCGGGGCCGCCGTCGTCGAGGCCCTGAAGACCCACCGCGATGACGGACCCGACCAGGAGATAGGGGTTCGCCGCGGCGTCGAAGGGCTTGAGCTCGGCGTGCCCGCCCTCGAGGTCGTCGGGCTCGCCGAGCACCAGACGCAGCGCGGCCTCGCGGTTCTCGATGCCCCAGCAGCGGTGGACACCCGCCCAATGGGAGGGAATCAGGCGCAGATAACTGGCAGGGGAAGGGGCGCCGATGGCGCAGAGGGCGGGCATGGCGTCCAGGACGGCGCCGAGGAAGATGTTCGCCGTGGCAGCGAGGCCGTGGGCGGCGGTGGGGTCACGGTGCAGGTTCCGCCCGTTCTGGCGCAGGCTCAGGTGCAGGTGGCAGCCGTTGCCGACCTGGCGGGCGACGACCACCGGCGCGAAGGCGGCACGCAGGCCGTGTGCCAGGCTGACCGCCCGTACGCTCTCGCGGACGAGGACGAGCTCGTCGGCGGCACGGACGGGGTCGGCCGGTACGGTGGAGACCTCGAACTGGCCCGGTGAGTACTCGGGATGGAGCTGCAGGACCTCGATACCTTGCGCGGCGAGCGTGTCGTGGACCGCCAGCAGATAGTCCGACAGCTCGGCCACCCGGGTCAGTCCGTAGGCGGGACCCCGGCCGGCATGGCCTTCGGTGCCGTCGTCCTTGAGGACCACCCATTCGGTCTCGAAGCCCATCCGCATTTCCAGGCCTTGCGCTTCGGCCAGCCGTACCATGCGCCGGGCGAACTGCCGTTGGCACGCCGGATACGGGAGGCCGTTCTGGTCATAGCGGTCGGCCGGGGCCCAGGCCCAGCCCGGCTGCGCCGCCAGGATCGTGAGCCGCTCCAGGTCGGGCAGGAGCCGCAGGTCGCCGTCGGGGCCGCCGATGTGCGGGGAGGTGGCGACGGCGTCGTCCGAGGTGTAGACGTCGAACACCGGGGACATGCCGACGCCGCGGTGCGCCGCCTGCGGCAGTCTGCTGGTGGGCACTGTCTTGACCCGGCTGACGCCCGCGTTGTCGACCCAGCTGATCGCGACGGCCCGTACGCCTTCGGCGGCAAGCCGCGCCGCTTCGTGGCGGGCCGACAACCGCCGCTCGTCCCGTTCTGCCGCTTCCACCGAACGCCTCCTCACACCGCGCGGTGTCCATCGCTGGGACACCCGCGTTCATGGTTGCCGATTCGCGCTCCCCGGCCCCGTCTCATGCGCGAGCCGCGCGTCGCACCGCGCGCATGCGCGACGGGGTGACGGTCGCGGCCCGGACGGCTGCCGGCTCGTCCGTTGCTCGCGCACCGTGGGTCGGCGTCCGTCCGGTCGCGTCCGGGGTCGCGTCGCGGGAGGCGCGTAGGGGCCGGTACGTCCCGCGGGCATTTAGGACGGAATCTGACCTGTTCGGGTTCTACGGTCGTCATGTCATGCAGGACCGGACGAGAGGACAGGCCGATGCACCGCACTGTGCCCGAGGGATATACGAGTGTCGCGCCGTGGGTGGTCACCGATGACACCGGCGCGCTGCTCGACTTCATCACGGCCGCGTTCGGGGGTGAGGAGCTCGCGCGGGTGCCGGTCGAGGACGGCACCATCGGTCACGGTGAGATCCGTGTCGGCGACACTGTCGTGCTCGCCTTCGACCGGCGGCCCGACTGGCCCGTGATGCCGTCACTGCTGCGGATCTACGTCCCCGACGCGGATGCCGCCATGGCCGCCGCCGTTGCCCACGGGGCACGAGTGGTCACCGAGGTCGTCGACAGTGCGTGGGGCGACCGTGGCGCCAGGGTGCGGGATCCGTTCGGCAACATTTGGTGGGTGACGAGCCGGACCGAGGACGTCGCACCGGACGTGGCCTGGCAGCGGATGTCCGAGCCGAAGTACGCCGAGTCGATGCGCATCGCCCAGGAGACCCTGGACGCGGAACTCAGCGGGCGGGAGTCGGGGGTGGCCAGTGCCCCGCAGCGCCCGGCCCGTTGAGCCCTTCGTCCCGCCCGGCCCGAAGTTTTCCGCCTGGCCGGGCGGCGGCCGCACCCGGCACAATCCCCGCATGAAGATCACCGCGCGCGGGCTCAACCGTGCCACTCTCGCACGGCAGTTGCTCCTCGGCCGTGAGCCGCTCGGCGTGGCGGAGGGGGTGCGGCGGGTGGTCGCCCTGCAGGCGCAGCAGCCCGTTTCGCCGTACATCGCCCTGTGGAACAGGCTGAGCGGCTTCGACGCGTCGGCGCTCGACGCGTCGGTGGCCGGTCTGCGGACGGTGAAGGCGACGCTGATGCGGCTGACCCTGCACGCGGTCCGTGCCGAGGACTACCGGACGTTCCGTGAGGCGATGGAGCCGACGCTGCGCGGCTCCCGGCTCGGCGACTCCCGGTTCACGGCATCCGGGCTCAGCGCGGACGACGCCGGTGAACTGGTCGCGGATGTGCTGGAGTTCGCCGACCGGCCGCGGACGGTGGCCGAGATAGGGGGCCTGATCGAGGAGCGGCTGGGCGCGCCGATGGAGTCGGCGGCGCAGCGGATGCTGCGCCAGTACGTGCCGCTGTGGCACGCGCCGACGGGAGGGCCGTGGTCGTTCGGTACGCGGCCGTCGTACGTGGCGGCGGGTGAGCGGCCGGTGCTGGCGGATCCGGATGTGGCCGCGGGGAGTCTGCGGGAGCTGGTGCGGCGCTACTTGGAGGGTTTCGGGCCGGCGTCGGTGGCGGACATGGCGCAGTTCGCGATGGTGCAGCGGGCCCGTATCAGGGCGGCGGTGCGTTCGCTGGACGGTGGGCTCGTGCAGGTGGAGGGGCCTGACGGAACGGTGCTGTACGACGTTCCCGGTGGGCTGCTTCCGGCGGAGGATGTTCCGGCGCCGCCGAGGCTGATGGCGATGTGGGACAGCGTCCTGCTGGCCTATGCCGACCGGAGCCGTGTCGTCCCGCCCGAGTGGCGCAGGCACGTGACGCGGGTGAACGGTGACGTGCTGCCCACGCTGCTGGTCGACGGTTATGTCGCCGGTGTGTGGCGTGCGGTGGAGGGCGGGATCGAGGCCACGGCCTTCCGTCCGCTTCCCGGTCATGTGTGGGAGCAGCTGGGCGGGGAGGCCGCGTCGCTCGTCGCGTTCCTCGCCCCTCGTGACCCGGCGGCCTACCGGCGCTTCGACCACTGGTGGGTCAAGGGGCTGCCGGCGGCCGAGGTCCGGCTGCTTGCGGGTGGGTGAGCCGGGGAGCGTCTCGAACGCCGTCGCAGCCGGGGGGTCATGGGTGGGTGGTGGTGTCCGGGCCGGCCTGTTCGACGGCGTCCAGTCTGCGGCGCAGGTGGGCGCGTTCGGGTTCGGTGCCGGCGAGTTCGAGTGCCTGCCGGTAGGCCGCCGCGGCTTCGGGGAGTCTGCCGAGGCGTTGGAGGAGGTCGGCGCGGGCGGCCGGGTAGGGGTGGTGGCCGCGTAGCCGCTCGTCGTCCGCCAGGTCGTCGAGCAGCGCCAGGCCCGCTTCGGGGCCGTCGCGCATGGCCACGGCGGCGGCCCGGTTCAGGGCGACGACCGGGGAGGGGGTGAGGGTGAGCAGGACGTCGTAGAGGGCGACGATCTGCGGCCAGTCGGTGGTCGTGAGGTCGGCTGCCTCGTCGTGCAGGGCGGCGATCGCGGCCTGCACGCCGTAGGGGCCCGGTGGGCCGCCGGCCAGGGCCGGGGGGACGAGGGCCAGGCCTTCGTCGATCATTGGGCGGTCCCAGCGATCGCGGTCCTGGTCCTCGAGGAGGACGAGTTCGCCGTCGGGGCCGGTGCGGGCGGCGCGGCGGGCGTGGACCAGGAGCATGAGGGCGAGCAGTCCGGTGACTTCTCGTTCGGCGGGCAGCAGCCGGTGCAGGATGCGGGCGAGGCGGACGGCTTCCTCGGCGAGGTCGAGCCGTTGGAGTCGGGGGCCGGAGCTGGCGGTGTAGCCCTCGGTGAAGATGGAGTAGAGGACCTGGAGGACGCCGGGCAGGCGTGCGGGCAGTTCGTCGGCGCCGGGTACCCGGAACGGGATGCGGGCCTCGCGGATCTTCTTCTTCGCCCGCACGATCCGCTGGGCCATCGTGGCGGGCGGTACGAGGTAGGCGCGGGCGACCTCGGGTGTCGTCAGTCCGGCCAGGCAGCGCAGGGTGAGGGCTCCGCGGGCCTCGGGCAGCAGGGCGGGGTGGGTGCAGGTGAAGAACAACTGGAGCCGTTCGTCGGGCAGTTCACTGTCCGTGACGCCGGTGTCGGGGGCGGGGGCGGGGCCGGCCCGGTCCGCGTCCACCTGGAGGACGGCGAGGCGGGCGGCGTACGCCTGGTCGCGGCGGAGCCGGTCGACGGCCTTGCGCCGGGCCGTGGTCAGCAGCCAGGCGCCGGGCTTGTCCGGCACGCCCTGGACCGGCCAGTGCACCAGCGCCGCCTCGACCGCCTCGGAGGCGACTTCCTCCGCGAGGTCCAGATCCCCGAACCGGCGCACGAGGGAGGCGAGCAGCCGGCCGTGTTCCTCGCGGAACACCGCTTCGACCGCCCTGTCCGTGCCGGCCGCCCGCGCCTCCATCGCTGTCAGGCCCCGAAGTCGGCGACCGGTCGCACCACGACGGATCCGCTGCCGCGTGCTCCGGGGCAGCGGGCGGCCCAGTCGAGGGCGATGTCGAGGTCCGGTACGTCGATGACGTAGAAGCCGCCGAGGACTTCGCGGGTCTCTGCGAACGGCCCGTCGGTGACGGTCCGTTCGCCGTCGGCGCCGACCTGGACCCTGGTGGCGGTGACCAGGTCGGCCAGCGATTCGCCCGAGACGAGGATGCCGGCGTCGCGTACGGCCTTGTCGTAGGCCATCCAGTCCTCGACGGTGCATTCGGCGGCACCGCCGTTCGCGTCGGTCGCGCCGCTGTTGATCAGCATCATGTACTTCATGGTCGAACTCCCTCAGGGGCTGTCGTCTTCTCGTGCGGCGGGTGCCGCACATGATGACGACGAACGGGGCAGGGCCGTATCGACACGGTCCCCTCATTTTCTTCCGGCTTTCTTGGCGACCTTGCCGGCTGCTTCGTGTGGCGGGCCGGTCGCGGGGTCCGTGAGGCGGCGGGTGCGGGTCCAGTACGAGCGGGCGGCGACGGTCAGGGCTCGCGGTGCGGCCGGCCTTGGCGAGGGGGTGCGGTGCCGGGCCGGGGTCAGTGGGGCCGGTGGCGGTGGTGTGTGCCGGGGGGGTGGCCGAAGGTCCGGCGGAAGACGTCGATGAACGCGCTGGCGGACGACCAGCCGCACCGGTGCGCCACGGTGGTCACGGGGGTGTTGTGCGCGAGCAGGACCAGTGCGTGGTGCAGGCGCAGCTGGGTGCGCCACTGCGGGAAGGTCATGGCGAGGTCGGACTTGAACAGCCGGGACAGGGTGCGGTCGCTCGCGCCGACGGTCCTGCCCAGTGCGGCCAGGGTGCGGTTGTCGGCGGGGTCGGCGCGCAGCAGGTCGCACAGTTCCCTCAGCAGGGGGGAGGTGGGTGTGGGCAGGTGGAGCGGTTGCTGGGGCGAGGCCCGTAGTCGGTCCAGGAGTACGGCGCGCAGGCGGGTGCGTTCGGGGCTGTCGTCGAGTGGGGGGCGGGTGTGGGCGAGGATGAGTTCGCGGAGCAGGGGGGCGACCGCGAGCACGGTCGGCCGGTCGAGGCCGAGGGGGTTGTCGGTGGCGGGCAGGCCGACGAGGTGCAGTTCCAGGTCGCCGTGGGCCTGGTGGGCGTGGACGGTGCCGGCCGGGATCCAGATGGCGCGGGTGGCGGGTGCCACCCAGGTGCCGGTGCCGGTCGTGACGGTCAGCACTCCTCGCCCCGCGTAGACGATCTGGTGGTCGTCGTGCTGGTGGGCGTCGATCCGGGTCCCGGTGGCCAGGCTCTGGGTCCGGGTGGGAGCGACCGGCTGGTGGCGGATCTGCGGCATCGGCGGGCAGTTTATTGGAAGTACGACAGCCGGTGTGCCGTCGACGATGGTGGCGTGCGGAAGAAGTCGGTGGTCCTGCTGTCGGTCGGGCATGCCTGCGTGGACGTGTACCAGGGCGCGGTGGCGTCGCTCGTGCCGTTCTTCGTGGCCGAGCGTGCCTACAGTTACGCGGCGGTGTCCGGCATCGTGCTTGCCGCGTCGGTGCTGTCGTCGGTGGCCCAGCCGGTGTTCGGGGTGCTGACCGACCGGTGGGCGATGCCGTGGCTGCTGCCGGTGAGCACGCTGGTGGGCGGGGTGGGTATCGCCGGGAGCGGTGTGAGCGGCTCCTACGGGTGGACGCTGGTGTTCGTGGCGGTGTCGGGGCTGGGGGTGGCCGCCTATCATCCGGAGGCTGCTCGGGTCGCGCGGCTCGCCTGCCGGGGCAGTCACAAGGGGATGGGCTGGTTCTCCCTCGGCGGGAACCTCGGCTTCGCGCTCGCGCCCCTCATGGTCACCGCGGTCGTCGCCGGTGCAGGGCTGCGGCTGTCGCCGCTGCTCGTGGTGCCGGCTCTCGTCGGCAGCGTGCTGTGCCTGCCGGTGCTGAAGGCGCTGGAGAAGGACGGGAGTGTGCGTTGCGGCCCGGTGGCGGCGAGGGGGGCCGACGACCGGGTGTCGTTCGTGAAGCTGTCGCTGGCGGTGATCTGCCGGTCGGTCGTCTTCGTCGGTCTGAGCACCTTCATCGCGCTGTATGCGCGGCAGCGCACGGGAGGCGGTGCGGCGGCGGGCACCGCGGCGCTGTTCGTGCTCTATCTCGGCGGCGCGGTGGGCTCCGTGGTGGGCGGGCACCTGGCCGAGCGCTGGGACCGGGTCGTCGTCTCCCGCTGGTCGTACCTGGCCACGGCCGTCGCGGTCGCGGGGATCGTCACCGCCCCGGGGCCGGTGCTCTACGTGTTCGTGGCGCTGGCGTCGGCCGGTCTGTATGTGCCGTTCTCGCTGCAGGTCACCCTCGGTCAGGACTATCTGCCGTCGCGGGTCGGTACCGCCGGCGGGATCACCCTCGGTCTCACCGTCAGTGCCGGCGGTCTGGCCGGCCCTTTCATCGGGCGGCTCGCCGATGCGACGTCCCTGCGGACGGCGCTGGCTCCGCTGGTCGTGATGCCCGTGCTGAGCTGGTTGCTGCTGCGCACCCTGCCGGAACCCGCGGTGCCGCGGCGCGTCACGGCGACGGCGGGGCAGGCCGGGGAGGGGACGGAGGCGGCGGGGCGGGGGCGGGGTGACGCGGGGCGGGGGTGACGCACGGCGGCGCCCGGCGGATCGGGGGCCCGGCGAGGGCGGCGCCGGGCGCCCGGCGGGCTCAGGCCTGGAATTCGGTGAGGTCGATGCTGTGGACGCGCAGCGGAAAGCCGTACTCGGGGTGCACCGTCTCGCGCTCGAGCACCATGCCGAGCTTGCGGATGACGTTCTCGGACGCGTCGTCCCCGGCGCGGCTGATGCTGATGACGCGGTCGAGTCCGCGGTCCTGGAGCGCGAACTCGAGCGTCGCCTGGGCGGCTTCGGAGGCGTATCCCTGGCCCCAGAACTGGGAGCCGAGGCGCCAGCTGATCGCCACGGCGGGCATCACTTCCGGCAGGAACTCGGGCACGGACAGTCCGGTGAAGCCGGCCAGTTCGCCGGAGGCGAGCAGTTCGACGGCGAAGAGGCCGAAGCCCTCCTCGTCCCATTCCTCTTCCCACTGCTCGATCGCCTCGGCGGTGCGCTCGAGATCGTGCGGGGAGGAATCGTCGACCCAGCGCATGACCTGGGGGTCCGCGTTGATGTCCGCCATCGGTACGAGGTCGTCGTCGTCCCAGCGGCGGAGGATGAGGCGGGGGGTGCGGATCTCGGTCATGGGTGCTCATCCTGCCGGAGGCAGGGGGGTCACCGTTAATCGGTGCCCGTGCCGGTCTGCGGGGGCCGCGGTGCGGGGCCGGCGCCGGGCGGGGTGGGCGGGCCCGGCCGGGTGGGTGGCGTCTGGGTAAAATGGGGTCACGCTTCGTCGTTCCGGGGGCCCGTACCAAGGGGTGCGGGCCCCGGCTCGTTCCGGGCGCCAGACCACGGAAGGGTCCCCCATGAATGCGAAGCCGTCAGCCGCCGGGCGCCTCGGTGCCGGCAAGACCCGGCCGGCGGCCGTGCAGGGTGAGCTTTCCGCGGTGACGCTGACGCCCGGTTCGCCGCCCGCGCAGTCCTTCGCCGAACTGGGCCTGCCCCCGGAAGTGGCGCGGGTGATGGCCGGCTCCGGGGTGACGGAACCGTTCCCGATCCAGGCGGCCACCCTGCCCGACGCGCTGGCCGGCCGGGACATCCTCGGCCGTGCGCGGACCGGGTCCGGCAAGACTCTCGCCTTCGGGCTGGCCCTGCTCACCCGTACCGCGGGCCGGCGTGCCGAGCCGAAGCGGCCGCTGGGGCTGGTCCTGGTGCCGACCCGGGAACTGGCGCAGCAGGTGAGTGACGTGCTGGCCCCGTACGCGTCGGCGCTGGGGCTGCGGCTTGCGACGGTGGTCGGCGGGTTGTCGATCGGGCGGCAGGCGACGGGGCTGCGGGCCGGCGCCGAGGTGGTCGTCGCGACCCCGGGCCGGCTGGCCGACCTGGTGGGGCGCCGGGACTGCCACCTGGACCAGGTGCGGATCACGGTGCTGGACGAGGCGGACCAGATGTGCGACATGGGGTTCCTGCCCCAGGTGTCGGAGCTGTTGGACCAGGTGCGGCCGGGCGGGCAGCGCATGCTGTTCTCGGCCACCCTCGACCGCAACATCGATCTTCTGGTGGGCCGCTACCTCCATGACCCGGTGCTCGCGACGGTCGACCGGGCGGCGGGCGCGGTGACCACGATGGAGCACCATGTGCTGAACATCCATCCGGCGGACAAGTACGCCACGGCCACGGAGATCGCCGCCCGGGACGGGCGGGTGCTGATGTTCCTGGACACCAAGCACGCGGTCGACCAGTTCACCCGCCATCTGCGCGGCAGTGGGATCCGGGCGGCCGCGCTGCACAGCGGGAAGTCGCAGCCGCAGCGCACGCACACGCTCGCCCAGTTCAAGAGCGGTGAGGTCACCGTGCTGGTGGCCACCAACGTGGCGGCGCGGGGCATTCATGTCGACGCGCTCGACCTTGTCGTCAACGTCGACCCGCCCGCCGACCCCAAGGACTATCTCCACCGGGGCGGCCGTACGGCGCGTGCGGGTGAGTCGGGCCGGGTGGTCACCCTGGTCACGCCCGGTCAGCGGCGTGAGGTGAACCGGATGATGTCCGATGCCGGGATCCGGCCGGTGGTCACCCAGGTGCGTTCCGGCGAGGAGAAGCTGACGGGCATCACGGGGGCGAAGCGGCCGCCTGTCGCCGACAAGTCCGCCGGCGGCAACGCGCCGTTCCGGGGTCTGGGCGCCCGGGCCCCGAAGGAGTCGCGCAGGACGGCCGAGGCCCGGGGTCTCGCGGAGGCCCGTAAGGCGGCCCGGGTCCGCAGAGGCCGCTGACGGCTCTTCAGCAGCAACTGCGGTCGCAGGAAGAGCGGTTCTCGTTCCTGTGACCGCCCTTCGGCGCTCCCGCTTTCGCTCGGCGGGGTTCCCCAGTGCCGGGTGCTCGCACCCGCCGTGAGGTGCGGGATGCGTCTCATTCTTCTGTGCTGTTCTCGTCCCGGCTCAGAGGTGCCACGCCCTTGCCCGGTTCGACGACGTCGCGCCGGCCGGTGGTTTCGGCCGCGTCGAGCTGGGTGACGGCAGGGTGGTGGAGGTCGAAGGCGGGCGACTCGGAACGGATCCGGGGCAGCGTGGTGAAGTTGTGCCGCGGCGGGGGGCACGAGGTGGCCCACTCCAGGGAACGGCCGTAGCCCCAGGGGTCGTCGACGTCGATGCGCTTGCCGCTCCTGGCCGTCTTCCAGACGTTGTAGAAGAAGGGGAGCGTGGAGGCGCCCAGGAGGAACGCTCCGATGCTGGAGAGGGTGTTGAGGGCGGTGAAGCCGTCGGCGGCGAGGTAGTCGGCGTAGCGCCGCGGCATGCCTTCGGCGCCGAGCCAGTGCTGGACGAGGAACGTGGTGTGGAAGCCGGTGAACAGCGTCCAGAAGTGGATCTTGCCGAGGCGTTCGTCGAGCATCGTGCCGGTCATCTTGGGCCACCAGAAGTGGAAGCCGGCGAACATGGCGAACACGACGGTGCCGAAGACGACGTAGTGGAAGTGGGCCACGACGAAGTAGCTGTCGGTGATGTGGAAGTCGAGCGGCGGCGAGGCGAGGATGATGCCGGTCAGGCCGCCGAAGAGGAACGTGACGAGAAAGCCGACGGACCACAGCATCGGCGTCTCGAAGGACAGCGACCCCCGCCACATGGTGCCGATCCAGTTGAAGAACTTCACCCCGGTGGGCACCGCGATGAGGAACGTCATGAAGGAGAAGAACGGCAGCAGGACCGCGCCGGTCGCGAACATGTGATGGGCCCACACGGTCACCGACAGGCCCGTGATCGCGATGGTCGCCCCGATCAGGCCGACGTAGCCGAAGATCGGTTTGCGGGAGAAGACGGGGAGGATCTCCGTGACGATGCCGAAGAACGGCAGGGCGATGATATAGACCTCGGGGTGGCCGAAGAACCAGAAGAGGTGCTGCCAGAGGAGCGGGCCGCCGTTCTCGGGGTTGAACACCTGTGCGCCGAAACGCCGGTCGGCCTCCAGGACCAGCAGCGCGGCCGCGAGGACGGGGAAGGCGAAGAGCACCAGGACCGAGGTGAACAGGATGTTCCAGGTGAAGATCGGCATCCGGAACATCGTCATTCCCGGGGCGCGCAGGCAGATGATCGTCGTGATGAAGTTGACCGCGCCGAGGATCGTGCCGAACCCGGACAGCGCCAGGCCCATGATCCACAGGTCGCCGCCGACGTAGGGTGAGCGCTCGCCGCCGCTGAGCGGTGTGTAGGCGGTCCAGCCGAAGTCGGCGGCGCCCTGGGGGGTGAACAGGCTGCTCAGCACGATCAGTCCGCCGAAGAAGAACAGCCAGAACGACAGCATGTTCAGCCGTGGGAACGCCACGTCGGGAGAGCCGATCTGCAACGGCATGACGGCGTTGGCGAAACCCGCGAAGGTGGGCGTCGCGAACAGCAGCAGCATGATGGTGCCGTGCATGGTGAACGTCTGGTTGTACTGCTCGTTCGAGAGGATCTGGATGCCCGGCCGGGCCAGTTCCGCACGGAGCAGCAGGGCCATCACCCCGGCGACGATGAAGAACAGGAACGACGCGACCAGGTAGAGGTGCCCGATCTTCTTGTGATCCGTGGTCGTCAGCCACACGATGACGACCTGGCCCCGCGTGCGGCCCTTCACGGGAACGGGCGCCGGCGTGCGGGTGGATGTGACCATGTGTGTGACCCCCGGGCGGTTCTGGCGGTTCCTTCGTGCGCGGTTCGGAAAGCGGTGGAGTGCCCAGCCAACGCGATGCCACACGTAAAGCCGCGAAGCCGCGCCCGGGGCATGCGGACATGCCCTCTGCCGGGTCAGCGGGGCTTGGACCGGCGGATGGCCCCGGAGATCTGCAGAGGGCACGTGCGCCCTTGTGGAGGGAGAATCCGCGCCGGCGTGCCGTGCCGGGCTACTTGCCTTGCGGCAGCGGCTCCGCCTCGCACACCGCGCCGCTCCCCGGGAGCTTCCCGTCGAGCAGATACGCGTTGACGGCGCTCTGCACGCACGCGTTCCCGCTGTCGTAGGCGCCGTGGCCCTCGCCCTTGTAGGTGAGTTCGAAGCCCACTCCCTTGCCGAGCTGCTCCGCCATGCGGGCGGCGCCCTCGTAGGGGGTGGCGGGGTCCCCGGTGTTGCCGACCAGCAGGATCGGCGGCGCGCCGGGCGCGCTCACCTCGGGGTGTTCGGCCTCTCCCGGCACCGGCCAGCCGTCGCAGGCGAGTGTGCCCCACGCCAGGGCGGGCCCGAACAGGAGCGACGTCTCGACGAACTGGGGCATCTTCGCCTCCACGTCCGCCACGGTGTAGCGGTCGCTGGAGTCGTCGCAGGTGATGGCTCTGAAGGCGTCGTCCTCGTTGCTCTCGTCGTCGTTGCCGGCGGTGTCGCCGCCGGCGCCGCGCTGCCCCAGCTCCTCCGCCAGGTCCAGCAGGATGTCGCCGTTGCCGCCGGCGGCAGCTTCCAGGCCCACCAGGAGGGCGGGCCAGAACTCCTGCCGGTAGAGCGCACTGATGATGGCACCGGTGAGCTTGTTGCCGTCGAGTTCACTGCCGTCGGAGGTGGGGAGCGGAGCGTCGTCGAGGTCGGCCTCGAGCTCCACGGTGGTGTCCACGATCTCCTCGCCGCTGTCGCCGAGCGTGCAGCCCTGCTCGGCGCACCAGGCGGCGAAGTGCTCGAAGGCGAGCTGGAACCCTCCGGCCTGCCCGAGGGCTTGCTCCATCATGTTGCGGGTGGGGTCGACGACGCCGTCCAGAACGGCCCGGCCGACGTTCTTCGGGAACAGGTGGGCGTACACGCCGCCGAGCTGGGTGCCGTACGAGATCCCGAAGTAGTGGAGCTTCTTGTCGCCGAGGACGTGCCGCATCAGGTCCATGTCCCGGGCGGCCTCGGTGGTACCGACGTGCGGGAGGATGTCGCCGGAGTTCTTCTTGCACGCCGCGGCCGTCTCGCGGTTGAACGCGACCAGCGCGTTGTTCTCGTCGCCGCCGTCGTCGGGGGTGTCGTCCACCTCGTCGTCGTCGGCGGCGCCGGCGTCCAGGCAGCGCACGCCCCGGCTGTTGCCGACGCCGCGCGGGTCGAAGCTGACCAGGTCGTACCGGGAGCGGAGCTTCTCGTAGTCGGGGGCGAGGCCGGGCAGGGTGGCGACTCCCGATTCCCCGGGGCCGCCGAAGTTGAAGAGGAGCGAACCGATCCGGTCGCCGGCGCCGGCGCTGGAGCGGGCCCGGATCAGCGCGATGCCCATCGACTCCCCCGAGGGCTTCCGCCAGTCCAGCGGCGCCTGCAGGGTGGTGCACTGCCACCGGGTGCCGTCCGGCAGGGGCTCGGGTGCCCTGCCGCCGCCCTGGACGGGCGAGGGCGCCGGGCAGTCCTTCCAGTCCAGGGACTGCTGCCGGAACCGGCCCGTGGCCTGTCCGTCGGCCGCTGTGCCGCCGCGGCCGCCCTGGTCGCCGTCCTGTGCCGCCGGCGTACAGGCCGTCAGGGAGCAGGAGAGCAGGGTGGCGGTGGACAGCAGGACAGCGGCGGACATCGCTCGTGTGGACGGCATGGCTTCACCCTCTGGCGGCCCTGCCGGAGACGCACGGCACGGCGTCCGTTCGGGGGCCG
Organism: Streptomyces sp. OZ13; assembly: GCF_052068155.1. Lineage (NCBI taxonomy): Bacteria > Bacillati > Actinomycetota > Actinomycetes > Kitasatosporales > Streptomycetaceae > Streptomyces > Streptomyces sp. OZ13. The sequence goes on from NZ_JBQHCZ010000022.1 coordinate 41,709, forward strand.
TGCGCGGGCCTCCGTGGAGGCGGCGCCCTGTGCGGGCCGGGGTTCGCCGCGAGCGGGTCAGCGCGGGAGTTCGCCGAGCGGTACGCGCAAGGGTTCGAGAACCTGCTCGGCCGGCCGGTGCGGCGTTCCGGTCCTGGCGGCGTGCAGCGGGAGCGCGCACCGCCTGCGGCAGAAGGACGGCCGGGGCGTCGGGTCCCGGGTGGAGTGTGTGCCGAACGGGTGAGCCCGCGGCCATCGGGGCCGCCCGTGGTTAGCATCCGGGAAGGGGGACGCCCACCGATGGCACGGAGGCCGTCATGCCGCAACGACCCGCATCCCGCCTGTCGACGAACCGGTCGAGCCTCGGCCACAAGGCGCAGTACGCGCTGCGGCATCCGCAACGCGTGCTGCCCTACCTGCGCCGGGCGGGCCGGGACACATGGCTGCGGCTGCGCCACCGCGGCGGCCACGTCGCCTATTACCGGGCGGTGATGGCCTCCGACACCGCGAGGAGCCCGGAGGCGGCGGTCGGAGGCGGGCCCTCGCACGACCGCTGGCTCGCCATCGGGCAGATGCAGTTCGACTACCTGCGCGAGCACGGGCTGAAGCCGCAGGACCGGATGCTGGAGATCGGCTGCGGCAATCTGCGGGCCGGCTGGCGGTTCATCGACCATCTGGAGCCCGGCCACTACTACGGGATCGACATCTCCCCCGACATTCTCATCGAGGCCAAGAAGACCCTCGTCCGCTACGGGCTCCAGCACAAGCTTCCGTATCTGACGCCCGTCGACAACCTGACGCTGGACTTCCTCCCCGACGCCGCGTTCACGGTCGTGCACGCGCACAGCGTCTTCTCGCACTCGACGCTGGAGATCATCGACGAATGCCTGGCGAACGTGGGGCGGGTGCTCGCACCGGGCGGATTCTTCGACTTCACCTACGACCGCACCGAGACGCGCGAGCACCAGGTACTGGGCGAGGACTTCTACTACCGCACCCAGACGCTGGTCCGGCTGGCCGCCCGGCACGGCCTCACCGCCCGCTTCATGGACGACTGGGAACAACTGCCGCACGGCCAGTCGAAACTGCGGGTCACCCACGCCGCGTGAGCGGCGCCGCGCCGCGTGAGCGGCGCCGCGCCGCGTGAACGAGGCCGGTCCGCGTGAACGAGACCGCACCGCGCCGAACGAGGCCGCGCCGCTCCCCCGGTGGCCGGTGCCGACCGGCGGTGCGGGACGGCGGCGCCGGGCGGCTGCGGAGGCGGACGCGGGTACGGTGCGGTCGCGCGCGGCCCGCGTGAAGGTCAGGCGCCGGCCGCTGCCGCGTAACGGGCGGCGACATCCTCCCAGTTGACCAGGTCCCACAGCTTGGTGACGTAGTCCGGGCGGACGTTCTTGTACTGCAGGTAGTAGGCGTGCTCCCAGGCGTCGAAGACCAGCAGCGGGGTGCTGCCCAGGCCCACGTTGCCGTGGTGGTCGTAGACCTGCTCTACGATCAGGCGGCGGCCGAGCGGCTCCCAGGCCAGCACGCCCCAGCCGGACCCCTGCACCGAGGTGGTGGCGACTGTGAGCTGCTTCCTGAACGCCTCGAAGCCGCCGAGGTGTTCGTCGATGGCGTCGGCGAGGGCGCCTACGGGGCGGTCGCCGCCGTCCGGGGAGAGGTTCTGCCAGAAGATCGAGTGCAGGGCGTGCCCGGAGAGGTTGAAGGCGAAGGTCTTCTCCAGGCCCACCAGCCCGGTGGGGGTGATCAGGTCCTTCTCCCGGGCCTCGGCGAGCTGTTCCAGGGTGTCGTTGGCGCCCTTGACGTAGGCGGCGTGGTGCTTGGCGTGGTGCAGCTCCAGGATCTCCGGCGTGATGGCCGGGGCGAGCGCGGAGTAGTCGTACGGCAGGTCGGGAAGCGCGTAGGTGCCCATCAGGCACGTCCCCTTTCGTTCCGTGTGGGTGATCGTCCAGGGACACCCAACCTCTATTGCACATTACTTGCAACAACGTATCTGGTGCATCAATATGGCCAGGGGCGGGGTCGACACGTCAGCTTTCGGCGGTGCGGCATTCGACGTGCTGCCGTTCCTCCCGAGAGGTGATCGTCTTCTCGCCGGCGCCCGCCGGACGCCGACCCCGCCCCCCGGCGTGCACGGCATCCGTCCGGGTTCACGCCGACCCGGCAGCGGCCCGGCGCGGGGCGCCCGCCGCCGGGACCTGCGCGCCTCGTCGCGCCGGTCCGCGCGACCTGAGAGCGACCACGGGTCCGCCGAACGGCCGAGGCCGGCGCGGGGAGTTGCCGCTCAGGGCCGATGGCCCGGGAGGGGACGGCGTGAAGGATGTGATACGTCGCAACACACCGACTCCCGGGAGATCACCGTGCTTTCTCCGTCACCACGCAGGACCGTGGCCGTGCTGACCGCGGCCGTCGCAGCGCTCGCCGTGAGCGGCGCCTCCAGCGCCTCGGGGGCCTCCGACGCCTCCGCCGGGGGCCGTGGAACGCCGTCGTACGCGAGTGTCACCGGCCGTGCGGATTTCGTGCTGCCCTACCACCAGGACGACGACGTCCGCTCGTTCAGCTTCGACGCGGTCGCCGCTCCGTACAGCCGGCCGCTGCCCGGGATACCCACGGGTCTGCCCACCGACGCCCGGGGAACGGTCAGGATCTCGCACTACTCGGCCGCGCGGGACGTCACCTACACGGCCGAGGGGCGGGTGGACTGCCTGGTCACCGGTCCCCGTTCGGCGACACTGACGGCGGTCATCACCGAGGTGGGTCCCGGCGGCCCCCTCGACATCGGCCGGCGGCTCGGATTCAGCGTCTACGACGGGGGCAAGGACGGCAAGAACCGCTCCGGCGACCGTGTGGGCTTCTCGTGGAACGGCGTGAATCTGCTGCCGGGCGGTGCGACCGCCCCCGAGGATGCCCCTGTCGGTACGTGCATGGCGCCGGCGCCGTACGCCCCGGTGACCAAGGGCGGCTACACGGTCGTGCACGCCGAACTGCCGCCCCCGGCACGCCCCTGATCTGCCCGCGCGGCGGGCCCGGGGCCCCGGCCGTTCCGGGGCCGGGACCGGTCAGCCGTGACGAGGCCGCCGAAGCTCTCGGCCTGGCCCGGCAGACGGCCGCCTTCCACCTGGACCGCCTGGCCGACGAATCACTGCTCGACGTCGTCTACGAGCGGCGCAGCGGACGCACCGGTCCCGGGGCGGGCAGGCCCGCCAAGCTGTACAAGCGCTCGGCCAAGCAGGTCGCCGTCAGCCTGCCCGAGCGACACTACGAACTGGCCGGGCGGCTCCTCGCGCAGGCCGTGGAGGCGTCCGAGGCCACCGGCGAACCGGTCAGGACCGTCCTGCACCGCGAAGCGCACCGGCTCGGCGCACAGCTCGCCGGGCAGGACACCACGGACGTGCTCGACCTGCTGGAACGGTACGGATTCGAGCCCCGCCACGACGGGGACGCCGTCGTTCTGGGCAACTGTCCCTTCCACGCGCTCGCCCGCGAACACACCGAGACGGTGTGCGGCATGAACCTCCACCTGCTGCGCGGCGTGCTCCAAGGGCTCGGCGAGGACGGCCTCCAGGCGTGCCTGGCGCCCGCCCCCGGCCAGTGCTGCGTCCGCCTGGAGCCGGCGCCCGCCCCGTCCACGGAGCCTTCTCCCCGGGCCGGGCGCTGACCGTCCGACCGCACAGGGCCGAAGCCGGGTTCGGACGATGGGTTGCAGTTGCCGCTGCGGCAGCTTCTACCGTCCTGACCAGGGCCGGAGAAACCGGCCCGGTGACGCACTCGTGAGGGAGCGGCGATGGAATGGCCGATCGCGGAGGTGGCCCGGATGTCGGGCGTGACCGCCCGGACCCTGCGGCACTACGACGAGATCGGTCTGCTGCCTCCGGCCCGGATCGGTGCGGGTGGCCACCGCTACTACGAGGAGCACCAGCTCCTGCTGCTGCAGCAGATCCTCGTACTGCGGGCCCTGGGCGTCGGGCTGCCCGAGATCGGCCGGATCCTGGCCGAGCAGGTCGACGAGGTGGAAGCCCTGCGCGGCCACCACCGGCGGCTGCTCGCCGAGCGGGACCGGCTCGACGCACTGGCCGGCACCGTCTCCCGCACGATCGCCGAACTGGAACAGTCCAGGAAGGACGGCAGACACATGACCGCCATCAACCGACCGGAGAACCTGTTCGAGGGCGTGCAGCCCTCCCAGTACGGACAGAACATGCGCGACTTCCCCGAACTCGCCGAGGATGTCGGCCGGCGGGCCGCCACGATGAGCCAGGCCGAGGCGGAGGCGGGGCATCGCGAGCGCACGGCGCAGATGATCCGGCTGGCCGAGCTCATGGCCGCCGGCAACCCGGTCGACGCCGAACCCGTGCAGGCCGAGATCGACGCCCAGTACCGGGCGCTGTCGGAACTGCGCGCCGTCTCTGCCGACGAGTACCGCGCGATCGGGCGCTCCTGCGTGGACAACGACGCCTGGCGCGCCGCGTACGAGGCGATCGCCCCGGGCCTGGCCGCCTACCAGCGTGACGCCATCGAGGCGTACGCGACGTCCGAGCTCGGCTGAACCACGACAGAGCCGCCGCCGGGGGACGAACCCCGGTGGCGGCTTTCGTCGGTTCGCCGAGGCCCGTAGCGGAACATCGGGGCTCGCGCCTCGGCGGGGTCGGGTGCCGGTCGGCGCCGTCCCGGCCGGCGCTCCGCGACAGCCATGACCGTCCGGCCGTACCTCGGCAGCCGTACGGACCGCAGACGTCAGGCGGGCAGTGCGGCGAGCCAGCCGGTCAGGAGCCGGTTGACCTCGGTGGGGCGTTCCTGCTGGATCCAGTGGCCGCAGCCGTCGAGGAGATGTGAGGAGACCAGGCCGGGCAGCGTGGTGGGGTAGGCGTCGATCGCGTCGGCCATCCACACGGTGGAGGCGTCCAGGGCGCCGCCGATGAACAGGGACGGCTGGGTGAGGGGCGCGCCGTCGAAGGCTGCGAGGTCCTCCCAGTCCCGGTCCATGTTCCGGTAGCGGTTCAGTGCCGGGCCCAGGCCGGTCCGCTCGAACTCGCCCGCGTAGACGTCGAGATCGTCCTCGCCGAGCCAGCCGGGCAGCGGGCCCGCGGGGAACCGGGCGCGCAGCGTCCCGCCCCTGCTCACGAAGTGGGGGTCCGGGGCGCCGGGTGCGGGCATGGTGTCGGCGGACAGCGCGGCGTAGAAGCCGGCGAGCCAGCCGCGTACGTCGGGTTCGATCTCGGCCTCCGCACGGCCCGGCTGCTGGAAGTAGGAGACGTAGAACTCCTCCTCCCCGCCCATCCGGGCGAAGACGTCACCGGGCCGCGGACCGCCGCGGGGGGCGTAGGGCACGCTGAGCAGGCCCACCGCGCGGAAGACGTCCGGCCGGAGCAGGGCGGAGTTCGCGGCGATGTTCGCCCCCCAGTCGTGTCCGACGATCACTGCGGACCGCTCACCGAGGGCGTGCACCACCGCGGCGTTGTCCTCCACCAGGTGGACCATCCGGTACGCGTCCGTGGCGGCGGGCTTGGACGAACGGCCGTAGCCGCGGACGTCGACGGCGACCGCGCGGTATCCGGCAGCGGCCAGCGCCGGCAGTTGGTGACGCCAGGAGTACCAGGATTCCGGGAAGCCGTGCACGAGCAGCACCAGCGGGCCGCTCCCCTGCTCCACCAGGTGGATCCGGCCCGCAGGCGAGGGGACCAGTCGGTGGGTGGCGTCGGTGGCCTGCTGCTGCGGCATGAGTCCTCCACGGGTCTCCGGTGTGCGCGCCCGGCCTTCGGGTCCGCGGGCGCACGGCTCTTCGCCGATCATGCGGCGTTCGTGTCGGGCGCGGCCAGCCGTGTTGCCGCTTCGGCAAATCGGCGGCGGCCCGCCGGTCGTTGCGGCGGCATTCCTGGCGTGCGGGCCGGGCGCAGGCCGTGCTGTTTTCGAACTGCTCGCGCTGCTCGTACAGTTCGCGGGATCCGCAGGATCCGCAGGGAAGGGCGTGGCGATGGCACTGGCCAGGAAGGGGGCGCGGCGCATCACCGTCGACGGCGCCGTCTACCGCTGGAGGGTGCGCGGAAGGCCGACGTACGGCCAGGGAATGGTGTGGTCCCCCCTCACGTACGCGGTGGAGCTCGCGGACGGTCCGGGCGCGATCCTGGTGGTCACGACCGGTCAGCCGCATCCGGGCAACTGGGTGGGAAGAACGGCCGCGCCGCTCCTGCCCTCGCACGTCGCCGACGGCATTCGCACCGCCCGCGCCGGCGGTTGGACGCCCGGGGCAGCCGGCTCGCCGTTCCTTCTCGACCGGTCACAGGGTTTCATACCGTTCCGCTGACCCGTCTGCCGAGGGAGTCTTGTCCATGACCAGGAGCGAGGATCGTTGAGCACCGGCGCGGGCCAGGAGCAGCCGGGGCCGGATCTCTGCGGGTGGAGCTTCGAACGGCTTCGGGCGACGGCCGTGAACGAGCACGGCAGGCACCTTGAGGCCGTGCGTCTCGTCGCGCAGGAGCGTGCCTACTACAGCGACGAACCCGCGGATGCCCGTCGGCAGTGGGCCAAGGTCTCCCTGCTGGCGAACCGGCGTGCGCACGGTGACAGCCCGGAGGATCGGACACGTGCGGCCACGCAGGACTTCATGCTCCGGATGTGGGTCATCGACCATCTCGGTCCCGACGACGATCCCGACTGGAGCCCGGACACACTGGCGTCCGACACGCTCGATGCCTTGCGTCTGACGCCCTCACAGGCCGATGCGCTCGCCGTCGGCCGGCGTGAATCGGCCATCGGGCAGACCCGCGAGCTGCGGCGGCACAAGAACCTGACGGCTCATCTGGCCGGACTCGCCGGCTATCTGGAGCCCGGCCCGACGCGGGACCTGCTACTCGCCTGGGTCGAGGTCCGCTCTCGCCTCCCCTGAGGCGGGTGGTGCCGCGTCCGGCCGCGTCAACTTGCGGGGGTGCCGGGCGTGTTCGGGGGTGCGGGCTTTCGGGCGAGGAAGGTGGCGACCGTTCTCTTCGTTCCTTCGCCGGGCGGCTGCACCAGTTGCGCGGTGATCTCGAGGCCGGCCGCCTCCAGCAGTTCGGCGGTCCGGTCCGGCGGGGTCAGGTAGGACTCGTAGGTCACCGGGCGGCCGCCGTACGCCTGTGTCGGGCGCAGATGTTCTCCGGTTCCGGCATGGCCGGCCAGCATCAGGCAGCCGCCGGGGGCGAGCGTGCGACGGAACTCGCCGAACACGACCGGCAGCAGCTCCGGTGGCGTGTGGTGGACGGAGTAGTAGGCCAGGATGCCGCCGAGTTCGTCGTCGTCGATCTCCAGCGCGGTCATCGACCCGACGGTGAAACTCAGTTCCGGGTACGCCTGACGGGCCAGCTCGACCATCGCGGGCGACAGGTCGATGCCGAACGCGGACACCCCCAGTCCGGCCAGGTGCGCGGTCACCCGGCCGGGACCGCATCCCACGTCCGCGACGGGCCCGCGGCCGGCCGTCCGTATCTCCTCGGCGAACGCCGCCAGCACGGCGCGTGACAGCGGGTCCAACTCGGCCGGGAACTTGACCTGTCGGGCGTATTCGGCGGCGACGGTGTCGTACGACTCCCGGACGGCCGTGAGGTAGGAGAGGTCGGTCACGGGCGTGACTCTAGAGCTGCCGCTTTCGGGGACCCGTCGCCGGGGCTGGCTTTGCCGTGCGCAGCGGCCAAGCAAAGGGAAAGGCAAGGAGGTTACTCACTCCTTGCCACTCTCAACGTATAGCGCGCCGGGGGGCTTGCGGCAAGGCCCGGGGCGTACCGCAGAATGATCGACCTGGGCCGGAACCTGCGAAAATGACTGATTCGCGATGCATGCGGGCTTTTGTTGCTGTTCGGGTTGCGCGGGTGCCGAACCGCCGGTGGGACTCGCGGTGCGGTGGGGGGCTCGGTGCGCAGGTGCGGGAGTTGTGTGCCGCCGGCCGCGCGGGCTGATGACCGGAATCCAATCTCGTTGAATGGGCGTTCTCTTGTGATTGACGTGATCGTGGTCGGCGGCGGACCGACCGGCTTGATGCTGGCCTGCGAGCTGCGGCTGCACGGCGTGCACGTGGTCGTGCTGGAAAGGTTGGCCGAGCCGACCCGGGAGGGCCGCGGGCAGGGTCTGCACACGCGCAGCGTCGAGGTGATGGACCAGCGCGGTCTGCTGGACCGGTTCCTCGCGGTCAGTGAGAAATTCCAGGTCGGCGGCCTGTTCGGCGGCATCGTCAAGCCGTGGCCGGACGGGCTGGACACGGCGCACCCGTACGGCGTCGCCACCCCGCAGCCGGTCACCGAGCGACTGCTGGGCGAGCGTGCCGTCGAGCTGGGCGTGGAGATCCGGCGCGGCTGCGAGGTGGTGGGGGTGAGCCAGGACGGGGACGGGGTGAGTGTCGAACTGGCTGAGGGGGGTGCCCGCGCCGGCGGGGGCGGTACGCGCCTGCGCTCGCGTTACCTCGTCGGGTGCGACGGCGGCCGCAGCGTGGTGCGCAAGCAGCTCGGTGTGGGTTTCCCCGGCGAGCCCGCCACGGTCGAGACGCTGCTGGGCGAGATGGTGCTGACCGAGGATCCGGCGACGATCGCCGCCGTCGTGGAGGAGGTCCGCAGGACCCAGCTGCGGTTCGGGGCCCTTCCCCTCGGGGAGGGGGTGTACCGCGTCGTCGTGCCGGCCGACGGCGTGTCCGAGGACCGTACGAGCGGGCCGACCCTGGAGGAGTTCCGGCGGCAGCTGCGGGCCGTCGCCGGCACCGACTTCGGCGCGCACTCGCCGCGCCGGCTGTCCCGGTTCGGTGACGCCACCCGGCAGGCCGAGCGCTATCGGGTCGGCCGGGTGCTGCTGGCGGGCGACGCGGCGCACATCCACCCGCCGACCGGCGGGCAGGGGCTCAACCTCGGTGTCCAGGACGCGTTCAATCTCGGCTGGAAGCTGGCCGCCGAGGTCGACGGCTGGGCGCCGGAGGGCCTGCTGGACAGCTACCACGCCGAGCGGCACCCGGTGGGCGCCCGGGTGCTGGACAACACCCGCGCGCAGATCACGCTGCTGGGGACCGATCCGGGTGCGACCGCGCTGCGGGAGCTGTTCACGAGGCTGATGGACTTCGAGGAGGTGAACCGGTACGTGACCGGGATGATCACCGCGGTCGAGGTCCGCTACGACTTCGGCGAGGGTCATGAACTGCTCGGCCGGCGGATGCGGGACGTGCGGCTGACGCGGGGGCGCCTCTACGAGCTGATGCACGAGGGCCGCGGGCTGCTGCTCGACGGGACGGGCCGGCTGTCGGTGGAGGGCTGGGCGGACCGGGTCGACCATGTCGTCGACGTCGGCGAGGAACTGGACGTGCCGGCGGTGCTGCTGCGGCCGGACGGGCATGTGGCGTGGGTCGGTGAGGACCAGCGGGATCTGCTCAGCCGGCTGCCCGTGTGGTTCGGCGCTGCCGCCGGCTGAGGGCGGGGCGCGGCGGCCGGGGGCGCGCGGGGCGCGGCGGCCGGCTGAGCGCGGGGCGCGGCCCGGGAGGGCACGCGGGCTCGTGGTCCGGCTGAGCGTCGCGCGGGCTGGTGTTCTGTGCGGGCCGGGAGACGGGAGCGTCTCCGGCCCGGGTCGGCGCGGTCCGGTGCCGTGCCTCCCGCTCTGGGTGCCGTGCCGCCGGGGCCGGTCCGGTCACTGTCCGCTGTGGTCGTATCACGGTGCGGTCGGGCGTGAGGGCGCGTCGGGTGGCCGGGGCCGGTGGGGCGGGTGGTGCGGTTGCCGGGAACAACCCGGGATGGTTTACCGTTCATCTGTATGTGGTCGCGGAGGGGACAGTGTCCCCGGGCCTCACCTGTAGCCCATGGGGAAGATCGTTCGGCTGAAGCCCTGTGGAGCCCTCGCCGAGAGGCGACCGCCCTCCGTGTCCACCCTGTACCGATCCCGGCTGGTCCCCCCCGTCCAGCCGGGATCTTCCTTTTCCCGGGGCCGCCGCCTTCGCGGAAGGCCCGGCCCGGAGCCGGATTCCGGAGGGCCGGAGGGCGGGCGCCGGAGGGCGGGCGCCGGAGGGCGGAGGCGCGCGGGCGGGCGGGACGGCAGGAGCCGTGTAGCGGGTGCGCCGACGGGTACTGGGGCAGGGCACGACCGGCCCCCTCGGGAGACGTGATGATCACTCACGAGCACCTGACCGAAGAAGTCCGTCGCATGGCGGCCCTCCCGGACACCGACGCGGCCACCCGGGTGACCAGGGTCGTCCTGGGCGCTTTGAGCCACCGGCTCGAGATGCCGCAGCGCCGGCATCTGCGACAGGCCCTGCCGGGCCCGGAGCAGGACGCCGCGTATGCCACCGTTCCCCCGTCGGGGGACGGGGTCACCGACCTGCTCGCCGAGGCCGGCCGTCATCTCGAGGTGCCGCCGGAGCGGGCCCTCCTCCTCGCCCAGGCGGTGCTGGCCGAGATCGCCGAGGCCGACCCGGCCCTGGGGCGGGAGCTGCGCGACCACTTGCCGGGCGACTACGCCCCGCTGTTCTCGCCCCGCCGGCCACCTACCCGGAGCGCAGGCACTCCGCGACCGATGCCCCCGCGCCCCTGACGTCCGCGGAGCTGGCCGCCGAGCTGGGCCGCCGGCCCGCGTGGAGCGGCGACACCGGCCGTCTGACCCGGACCGTGGCCCTGCCGGAGGACCGGCTTCCCCCGCTGGTCGACGCCGTGCGCCGGGCCGGGGCGGACCTGAGTCACCGGGCGGACTGGGAGCTGACCGGGGACGGCGTCGTCTTCAGCCTCCGCACCCGTTCCGTGGATGCCGTCACCCGGCTCGACCTGGAACTCGCGGACCGGATCGACGCCGCGGTGGAGGCCGTGGGGTCCGGCGGCCGTCCCGGATGACCCGTACCGGCCGCCCGCCGGGCCCTTCGCGCCCGCGCGGCGGGCCGGATCACGGCCGTTGTCCGCCGACCCAGCCGCGCTCGACTGCCCACTCGCCCGTGAGGTCCTCCGCGGCGGGCAGCGTGAGGAGCGAGACGGCAGACAGGACGACGACGATCCCGATCGAAACGGCCCAAGCGCGAGGACGGGTCTCCGGCCGGCCCGTGCTGTCCCGGCCGGCGTCAGCAGAGCGGTCCCGGCGAAGCCGTGTCTCCTGGAGTCGGCGGTCGGCCGGCCTCAGTGCCCACGACGCGACGGCAAAAGCCAGGAACATCAGCGGCGGCCCCCACGACACAAGACCGTCGCCCTGTGCCAGATGTGACACCACGGCACCTGACCATGTGAAGAAGATACCCGCGTACGCCCATTCCTTGATCATTCGGAACCCGGGCACGACGATCGTGACGGCCGCACCGAAATGACACACGCCCAGAATGTAGGCGAAGTAGTCGGGGTAACCGAGGTGGTCCATCTGGGCTTCGATCCAGTCGATCGTCAGGAGGTTCCACGCCGATCCGGCGATCAACTCGAAGACGATGACGATGGTGGTGAACCAGAAGGCCACGAGGCGGATACGGTTCCCCTCGGTGTGTGCGGCGGTGACCGGCCGCCGGCCGGTTGCGTGCTGTGGGCTGTCGGTCGTTTTGGTGTGCATCTCGGTTTCCTTGTCGGATTGATCGCTGGTTCGCTCGTACATCGGCCGGGGGGCAGGGTCCGCGAAGCGGCGCAGCAGGGCGATGGCGATCCACGTCTCCACCCGTGCCGGCGGCGCTCCAAGGCAGTGGTGGACACCGTGATCGAAGGCGACATGGCCGGCGGTTCGGTCAGGGATCGGCGCTTGTGTCCGGCTGAACCGGGGCGGATCTGACAGCACCCGGCGAACATCCTCATGAAGACTGATCAGCATCCGGGCATGGCCAGGGGATGCCGGCTCCTGCTATCGGCTGATCCGGCGTGGCACCGTCAACGCGAGGAGCTTGTCCGGGTTGCGGATGACGTAGATGTGGGTGATCTCGTCGTCGGTGATCTCGATCAGGAACACGCCCTCCAGGTGATCGCCGCGGTAGGCGACCAGCGCGGGCGCGTTGTTGCAGTTGACCCTCTCGATCCGCAGGCCCGGTACTGACCGCCCCTTATGGAAGAGATTCACGAGACGTGCGGCCACGGCCTCTGCGCCCACCACCGGCCGGCGTGCCGCGGGGATCTTCCCGCCGCCGTCGGCTGTGAAGGTGGCGCCCTTCGCGAGCAGCGCCAGCAGCCCTCGCATGTCACCTGTGGTGGCCGCGGTCATGAACTGAACGGTGATCCGTGCGGTCGTCGCGGTGTCGGCGGGTTCGAAGCGCCTGCGCCGCGCCTGGACGTGTTTGCGGGCGCGGTGCGCTGTCTGCCGTACCGTCGCCACGGGTTTGCCCGCCGCGGCGGCGATGTCGTTGTGGGTGAAGTCGAACACCTCGCGAAGCACGAACACCACACGCTCGTCGGGTGTGAGTGTCTCGAGCACCACGAGCATCGCCATGGACACGGACTCGGTCAGCACCACGTCGGCCGACCCGTCGTGCTCGTCGAGCAGCACGGGCTCGGGCAGCCACGGGCCGACGTAGTCCTCGCGCCGGCGTGCGCTCGCACGCAACGCGTTGAGGGCCTGGCGGGTCACCAGCCGCGCCAGGAACGACCTGGTGTCTCGCACTGTCGCGAGGTCCACTTCGGCCCAGCGCAGATAGCTGTCCTGCAGCACGTCGTCGGAATCGGTTGCCGAGCCGAGCATCTCGTAGGCGATCGTGAACAGCAGCGGCCGCAGCAGGGTGAACCGCTCGGCATGCTCGTCGGTGGTCATGGCGACGTGACGCCCCGCAGTGCGGTAGCCGGCCGCGCGGGACGGGAGCCGCCCTTGGGCCAGTTCAGGGAACCCGGCGTGCGGGCCTCGCGGCGTATCTTTCCCACCCCGAGCTTGCAGGTGAACTCCTTGATCGCCGCGCCGGCGCGGCCACCGACGTAGAGGTTCACCGGGCTGTCGTCCTTGCCGGCGAGCCGGCGGACGGCGCTGCGCCTGCCCAGACTGACGCACGCCCCCGAGAAGGCCACGTCGAGCATCTCCGGCTCAGTCCCGGCGATGCGGCTCAGCACGGTGTTGGCGGCCTGCGCGCCAAGGGGCCCGGCGGCGTAGGAGCTCATCCGCAGTGGCCGGTCCGACGGCGCCGCCGCGTCGCCTGCCGCGACGACACGGTCGTCGTCGATGCTGGTCAGGGTCTCGTCGGTGAGCAGCCGGCCGAGCGCGTCGGTGCGCAACCCGCTGGCTCGGGCCAGTTCGGGCACGCCGAAACCGGCCGCCCAGATGGTCAGTGCGCTCGGCCGCACCCCACCGCTGGCGAGGGCGACCGCGTCCGGCCGGACCTCGGCCACCTCATCCTGCTCGAGCACGGCGACACCGTGCCGGGACAGCCACTTGGCGATGGACCGGCGACCCGGCGCGCTGAACGTCGGCGCCAGGATCGTGCTACAGATCAGCGTGACCGTGCGTCCTTGCTCGGCCAGTTCGGCGGCGGTCTCGATGCCGGTCGACCCGCCGCCGACGACGGTGACCTGAGCGTCGAGCGGTACTTCTCCCAGTCGGGTGCGCAGGCGCTGGGCGAGCTCGAACTCGCTCGGGGAGAAAGAGAAATCGACCGCGCCGGGCGCTGACGGTGTCGCCCCGGTGCTGCCGACCGCATAGATGACGTGGTCGTAGTCCAGCGCGCGCCCCGACGCCAGTTCCACCGCGCGGGCGGCGGTGTCGATGCGCGTGGCGCTGTCGACGACCAACCGGACCTCTTCGCCGAGCAGAGTGCCGTGGTCCACCTCGGCCTCGCCGGTGCCGGCGACGAACTGGTGCAGCCGGATCCGGTCGACGAACGCCGGGCGGGGATTGACCAAAGTGATGTCCGCGCCGGAACGCATCCGCAGCCGATTGGCCGCGAGCGTTCCGGCGTAGCCACCGCCGATCACGACAACCTTGGTGCTTGGTGCGCTGTATTCCGTCATGCCTCCAAGACACCGCGGGCCCAACGAAACGTGACACCCGCCGATGTGACACGTGGCACACCATCGCGAATAACCGGTGATGCGGCCATGTCGTACCGGGTGGCGATGTCAGGCTGGGGCGGGTGGGGCGAGGGCGCGGGTGAAGCGCAGGGCGGGGTGGCCGTCGAGGACGGTGGTGCCCGTTTCCGTGAAGCCGTTGCGGGCGAGGACGGTCCGCGAGCCGGTGTTGGCGACGGTGGCCGCCGCGTGCAGGATGTTCAGGCCGTAGGCGGTGGCCGCGAGCGTGCACACCTGCTGGACGGCTGTGGTGGCGAGGCCTCGTCCGGCGGCCTTCTCGGCGATGCGGAAGCCGAGTTCGGCTTCGCCGTCGGCGAGGTCGACGAGGTTGACGCGGCCCACGATCGCGCCGGTGTCGTCGACGAGGACGTGGAAGCGGCAGATTCCCGCGGCCTGTTCGGCGAGGAGGGCGTCGAGGCGGTCGGCGAAGTGGGTGAAGTAGTCGTCGCCGCGGTCGGGGACGTGGGCGGCGAAGTAGGCCCGGTTGTCGCGTTCGAAGGCGAGCAGGGCGTCGGCGTGACCGGCGTGCAGGGGTTCGAGGCGGGGCATGGGGGAACGGTACGCGGCCGGGCGCGGGGCCGGGCGGCCGGGTGGGACGTGGCCCGGCCACCCGGTGCGGGGTGGGGGCGGTCCTGGTCACGGCGTGCGGGTGATCCAGCGCTGGAGGGCGGCGTGGGTGGTGTCGTCGAGGGCGCAGAGCGCGTCGATGGCGGCGAGGTCGCCGGGCAGCGGGGCGATACCGGCGGTGGTCAGGGCCGCGTGCAGGTCCAGGCGGCGGCGGTCGGCCGGCTCGAGCGGAAGGGGAACGCGCTGTCCGGGCCGGGGCGCGGGCAGCAGGTAGTCGTCGGGGGCGCCGGGGAAGCGGTAGGGGTCGATGGTGGTGGTCCCGGTGGTGGTGTGCCAGGCGGTCATGTCTGCCTCCCTGAGGTGGTGCGGTGTGTGGTGGCAAGGACTGCGCTGCGGGCGGCGGCAGTTGCAGTACGGGAGAATTGCCACCCGAATGTCCCCTATGGCATTTCGTCACATGACAGTTCGTCACAACAGTGGTCGTCTGACGGACACACCGGCCCGCGACGTGCGGGCGGGCCGGTGCGGGCAGGGCCGAAGGCCAAGAGGCCGGGGTGCGGGTGCCGTTCGGGTATTGGTTCAGACACCCAGGCAGCGGTGGGGCGATCCGTTGCCCGACAGGTGTGCGTCCCAGATCCAGCCGGCTCCGGGGACGTAGGACCAGGTGTTTCCGTACTCGTTGACGATGAAGCAGCGGACCTCGATCCGCGTGCCGGCCGCGTAGGTCTGCAGCCGGTAGCACTCGCCGTAGGGGCCCATGCGCAGCGGTGCGGCGTCCAGGGCGGTGTGGGTGGTGGTGTACGGGTTGTCGGCGCGGGTGGGGGCTGCCTGGCTGCACCTGTCGGCCGGTGCGGCGGTGGCCGTGGTGGTGGCGCAGACGGTGGCGGTCAAGGCCGCGGCGGTGGCCATGACCGTGGCGGTGGTGCGGTGGCGGACCTGTCGGTGCTGACGCATGGTGGCTGCCTCCTGCGGGTGGTTGCCGGTGATGAGCGGTCACCGTGGCACGGGGCGGGCGGCCGGCGGGAGGTGCGGGGGTGTCCGGGACGTGTCCCGGACACCCCCGGGGGGCGGGTGCGGGTCAGGGTGTCCAGACGCCGGTGGCGGCGGTCTCGCGGGCGAAGTCGGTGAAGTCGCGCGGCTCGCGGCCGAGGACCTGGCGGACGCCGTCGACGAGGTGGGCGTTGCGGCCGTCGAGGAAGACGGCGAAGACGTCGGCGTAGGTCTGGTCCTGGCCGGCGTCCTCGAGGATGGTGCGGTACTCCTCGACGGTGACGGGGCGGTAGGTGATGGTGCGGCCCGTGGCCTTGGACAGTTCGTCGGCGATGTCGGCGAAGCTGAGCAGCCGGGGGCCGGACAGTTCGTAGGTGCGGCCGGTGTGGGCGGGGTCGGTGAGGGCGGCGACGGCGACGTCGGCCACGTCGTCGGCGTCGACGAAGGGGGCGACGGTGTCGGCGGCGGGGACGGCGAGTTCACCGGCGAGGACCGGCGGCAGGAAGAAGCACTCGGAGAAGTTCTGGTCGAACCAGTTGGAGCGCACGACGGTCCATTCGGCGCCGGAGGCCTTGAGCTGGTCCTCGGCGGCGCGGGCGCCTTCCTCGCCGATGCCGGAGAGCAGGACGATGCGGCGGACGCCGGCGGCGACGGCGGTGCGGCAGAACGCGCCGACGGTGTCGGCGGCGCCGGGGAAGGCCAGGTCGGGGTAGTAGCTGAGGTAGACCGAGCCCATGCCGTCGAGGGCGGCGTCCCAGGTGGCGGGGGCGTTCCAGTCGAAGGGCGGGGTGCCGGTGCGCGATCCCGTACGGGGCCGCAGGCCGCGTAAGGAGAGCCGCTCGGCGACGCGGCGTCCTGTCTTGCCGGTGCCGCCGGTGACGAGGGTCGGACGGGTGTCTGCTGTGACTGCGTCAGGTGTCATGCGTGCCAGTCAAACCGAGCGGTTCCGGGCGGCGCCAGGTTCCTCGAGTCGGAGCCGAGGATTCCTGGCGACCGGGTGGAGTGCGGCGGCGAGGCGCACGGGGAGGGTGTGGTGTCCGTAGGCGATGAAACCTTCGGTGGGGGGCGGTCCGCCGGGTGCGGCGGCGAGGTGGAGGCCGGGGAAGCGGTCGAAGAGGGCGGGCAGGGCGACGACGGCTTCCATGCGGGCGAGGGGGGCGCCGGGGCAGAAGTGGACGCCGTGTCCGAAGGCGAGGTGTTCGGCCGCTCCCCTGCCGGGGCGGGTGATGTCGAACCGGTCCGCGGTGGGGCCGTGTTTGGCGGGGTCGCGGCCGGCGGCGGCGTAGGCGGCGAGGATCGCCTCGCCCTTGCGGATGGTGGGGCCGCCGGGCAGGGGGATGTCCTCGACGGCGTAGCGCAGGGGGACGTTGGCGACGCTGGGGGCCCAGCGCAGGGTCTCCTCGAGGGCGTCGTGCCAGGAGACGGTGCCGTCGAGGACGAGGCGCAGTTGGTCGGGGTGGGTGAGCAGGGCGTGGACGGCGTTGCCGATGAGGTTGACGGTGGTCTCGTTGCCGGCGCCGATGACGAGCAGGAGGGTGTCGAGGAGTTCTCTTTCGCTCAGGTGTGATCCGTCGTCGTCGCGGGCGGCGACGAGGGCGCTGGTCAGGTCGTCGCCCGGGTGCCGGCGCCGGTGGGCGACGAGGGCGGCGAGGGCCAGGTCGACCTCG
The DNA here is from genome assembly GCF_052068155.1 of Streptomyces sp. OZ13. NCBI lineage: Bacteria > Bacillati > Actinomycetota > Actinomycetes > Kitasatosporales > Streptomycetaceae > Streptomyces > Streptomyces sp. OZ13. The sequence continues at coordinate 58,843 of NZ_JBQHCZ010000022.1, forward strand.
AGGACGGTGTGTTCGGCCTCGTCGGGGGTGAGGGTGGTGTCCATGGCGCGGGCCATGAGGTGGGCGAGGCGGGGGCGGGAGGTTTCCGGGACGCCGAACAGGTCGCAGATGACCTGCATGGGCAGCGGGTGGGCGTAGGCGGCGCGCAGGTCGACGACGGCGCCGGGGGCGGTGTCCTCGAGGGCGTCGAGGAGGCGGTCGGCGGCGTGCCGGACGCGGGGCAGCATGGCCTGGGTGCGGCGGCCGGTGAAGGCGGGGGCGACGAGTTTGCGCAGCCTGCGGTGTTCGGGGCCGTAGGCGGTGTCCATGTTGTGGACGCCGACCCAGGTGCGGATCCAGGTGTCGTGGTGTTCGCCGCGTTGCCAGGCGGGCCAGTGGCGGCGCGGGTCCTTGGAGACGCGGTCGTCGGTGAGGAGGGTCTTGAGGAGGTCGTGGGTGTTGATCGACCAGGCCCGGATGCCGGCGGGGAGTTCGACGAGGACGGCGGGGCCCAGCGCGCGCAGGCGGGCGGCCTCGCCGTGCAGGTCGCGGCCGGCGGCGTCCAGGACGAACGGCCGGGGGCCGGGTGGTGCGGTGGTGGCGGGCGTGGCGGGCCGGGGCGGGTGCGGGTGGGTCATGGGGTGCTCCTCGGGGCTCGGGCTCATGCCGGGCGGGGGGCGGTGTCGATGCGGGCGAGGCCGCGGGCGTGGTGGCGGGCCTTGCCGCGGGAGACGGCGAGCGGGTCGAAGTCGTCGCCCCGGTGCGGCAGCAGGGACGGGTCGGCGAGGACGGCGCCGCGGGTGACCTCGGGGAGGAGCCGGCGGCCGAGGATGGTGGAGGCGCACATCATGGCGCCCGTGGCGACGCCTTCGATGCCGGAGCCGTAGCGGACGCTGGTGCCGACGACGTGCAGGCCCTCGACGCCGGTGGTGGTGTCGGGGCGTTCGCCGGTCGCTCCCCAGCCGGCCAGGCCGTAGGGGGTGCCGCCGCGGGAGTGGATGTAGCGCTCGTGGGTGAGGGGGGTGGCGGCCTCGAGGTGGGTGATGTGGCCGCGGAAGGGGCCGAGTGCCTCCTCGGCGGCGTTCAGCATGGCGTCGGTGAGTTCCTTTTTGCGGCGCCGGTAGAGGTCGGTGCGGCGGTAGCGGCCGCCGTCGGCGGGCGCGGCGTCGGCTCCCCAGTAGGCGTGGTCGGGCGGGACGAGGGTCATCACCTGGAAGTTGCTGTGGCCTTCGGGGGCGATGTTGCGTGCGCCGGGGTCCTTGAGGGAGGAGAAGGACACGAACAGGAACGGCACCGGGTCGATGCGGTGTTCGGCCAGTTGCCGGAAGCCGGTGTCGATGTCGGTGTGCCGGTACCACCACAGGTTGGCGTTGGGGCGTTCGGGGAGGGTGGTGTCGAGGGCGACGTACAGGACGGCGAAGGGCAGCGACATGCTGGAGTCGCGGGTGCGTTCGACGGTGCCGGGGTCGAAGTGTTCCTCGCCGACGAGGTTCTGGACGGTGCGGGTGTAGTCGGCGTTGGAGACGACGAGCGGTGCGGTGAGGACCTCGCCGTCGGTCAGGGTGACGCCGTGGGCGCGGCCGGCGGTGACGAGGATGCGTTCGACCCGGGTGCGGGTGCGGACCTCGCCGCCGTGCGACTCGATGACTTCGACGAGGCCGGCGGGCAGCATCTGGCCGCCGCCCTTGGGGTAGTAGGCGCCGTGGAGGTAGTGGTCGATGATCGCCGCATGGGTGGGCAGCGGGCAGCGGGCGGGCGGCAGTCCGTAGGTGGGCGCGTGGGCGGCCAGGACGGTACGGGCCCGGGTGGAGAGGCCGCAGTGGTCGAACAGGTCGGCCAGGGTGCGTTGTTCCCAGGCGGTGAAGGCGGGGCTGCGGGCGGCGAACTGCTCGTCGGTGAGGTCCGTGTCGCCGAGCAGGGCGCTGCGCCCTTCGGCGCCGACGGCCGAGCAGATCGAGGTGAACGTGTCGATACCGGCGGCATCGCCGGGTAACGCCTCCTTGAGGCGTTTGCGGTAGCCGTCCCAGCCCGCGGGGACGTCGAGGGTGAGGCCGGGGACGACGATGCGGTCGAAGCCGTCCTGGTCCATGGGCAGGTAGGTGATCCGGTCGGCGAGGCCCAGGCCGCCGAAGACGGAGGGCAGCAGGCCGCCGGGGCCGCAGTCGCCGAGGTAGTGGATGCCGACGTCGAACTCGTAGCGGCGGCGGCGACGGAAGACATGGCTGTTGCCGCCGGCGACGTCGTGCTGTTCCAGCACGAGGACGCGCAGTCCGCTGACCGCGAGGTAGGCGGCGCAGACGAGGCCGCCGATGCCGGAGCCGACGACGACGGCATCCCACTCTTTGCGTTTCGCCATGCTGCGAGCAAAGCGGGCGGCTCGCAACAGGCGTGCAAGGCGGCGCGGACGGCGGCGCTCCGGTCCGGGTGCGGGCGGGGCCGCGGCCCGCTCCTGACCTGAGAGGTTCAGGCGGTGGCGGCGAGGCGGGCGGGGCGGCGGGCGGCGGGGCAGGCCGCGGGGGCGGCGCTCTCGGCGGCCACCAGGGCGAGGAACTCGTCCCAGTCGAAGACCCGTTCCGCCCGGTGGGCGGTGATCGGCCCGTGGCACCACAGCACGGGACGCGGGTGGCCGGCGTCGACGAGCGCGTCGCAGTTGCCGGGCGAGTCGTCGAGGAAGACGTCGGTGAACCGGCACGCCTTGTCGGCGGCGATGGTCAGCGAGTCGACGGGGAAGTCCCAGGCGGCCAGCCACGCCGCCGTGCGGTTCCAGGCCAGCTGCGCGGGCACGCCGGTGATCGCGCGGGCCGTCACGTAGTGCAGCCGGTGGCCGGCGCGGGCCAGTTCGCGGACCGCCTCGAGCGCGCCGGGCAGCGGGGCGCCCTCGGTGAACACGACGTTGTCGTGCACCCCCCGCCCGCACAGCGCGAAGAACTCCTGCTCGCTCAGGCCCCATTGGTGCACGTACCAGTCCCATGACTCGGCCTTCGCCGAGCACGGGCGTCCCAGGGTGTGCTCGGCGTAGCGGGCGACGACGTCGACGAAGGGGTAGAGCACCCCGTCGATGTCGAGACCGATGTCCAGTGTGCGGGTCACGGCTGCCTCCTTGACCTCGTACCGCGTGGAGACGGCCGCCGGCTCCCGGATCCCCGGGGGGCGGTGCCGCCCGGTCGGCATCGTGGACCGCCGCCCGCAACGCCGTCGCAACGTGCCCGCAAGGGGCCGGCCGGCAGGACGGGGCGGGGGACTTGCACCGCGCTTGCTCCCGGCGGGATTTGCTGGCCTGTGGACGTGGGACCGTTCGCCAACGCCGAAAGGCTGGAGTCTGTGACGCAGCAGCACGAACATGCCGAAGCCATCGCCGTCGTCGGGATCGGGTGCCGCCTGCCGGGCGGGATCGACACCCCCGACGCGTACTGGACGTTCCTGACCGAGGGCCGTGAGGCCGTCGGCGATCTGCCCGAGGGACGCTGGGACGCCTACCGGGGCCGGCCGGGCGCGGCACGTGCGCTGGCCGGCGCACCGCGGCGGGGCGCGTTCCTCGCCGACGCGGCCGGTTTCGACGCCGCGTTCTTCGGGATCACCCCGCGCGAGGCGGAGCTGATGGACCCCCAGCAGCGGCTGACGCTGGAGGCGGGCTGGGAGGCGCTGGAGGACGCGGGGATCGCCCCGCACACCCTGGCCGGTTCTGACGCGGGCGTGTTCATGGGCGCCGGATCCGACGACTACGGGCGGCAGATGCTCGAGGACCTGCCCGCGATCGAGGCCTGGTCGGGGATCGGCGCGTCGCTGTGCGCGATCGCCAACCGCCTCTCCTACGTCCTCGATCTGCGCGGGCCCAGCCTCGTCGTCGACACGGCCTGTTCGTCCTCGCTGGCCGCGCTGCACCTGGCCTGTCAGAGCCTGCGAGCACGCGAGTGCACGCACGCCCTGGCGGGCGGTGTGCATCTGGTGGCCGCGCCGGGCCTGTCGATGGTGCTGGACGCCGCGGGAGCCACCTCCCGCGACGGGCGCTCCAAGTCGTTCGACGCGTCGGCCGACGGCTACGGCCGCGGTGAGGGCGTGGGGGTCGTGGTCCTCAAGCGGCTCTCCGACGCGCTCGCCGACGGTGACCCGGTACGGGCCGTGATCCGCGGCAGTGCGCTGGCGCAGGACGGCCGCACGAACGGGATCATGGCGCCCAGCGGCGCCGCGCAGGAGCGGGTGGTGCGGGCCGCGCTCGAACAGGGCGGCGTCGAGGCGCTGTCGGTGTCCTTCGTGGAGGCGCACGGCACCGGGACCCGGGTGGGCGATCCGGTGGAAGTGGGCGCGCTGGCCCGGGTGTTCGGGGCCGGACGGGCCGCGGAGCGGCCGTGCCTGATCGGGTCGGTGAAGGCCAACATCGGGCATCTGGAGGCGGGCGCCGGGGTCGCCGGGGTGATCAAGGCCGTGCTGGCGCTCCAGCACGGTGTGATCCCGCCGACCGCGAACGTCCATGAGCTCAACCCCGACATCGACTGGGCCGCCTCGGGGCTGGCCGTGCCCACGGAGCCGGTGCCCTGGCCCGCACAGGACACGGTACGGCGGGCCGGGGTGTCCGGCTTCGGCTACGGAGGCACCGTCGGCCACGTGGTACTGGAACAGGCCCCGGCCACGGCGGACACCGCCACGGCCGGTACGGGGACGGGCGCGGCGGCCGGGAACGCGGCCGCGGATGCCGCACGTACCGAGGGCTCGGGCGATGCGGCGGGTCCGGGGCTGTTCGTGGTGTCCGGGGCGTCCGGGGACGATGTGCGGGCGCAGGCCGCCTCGCTCGCGGCCTGGCTGCGGGGCGAGGGCGCCGGCGCGCCCCTGGACGGTGTCGCGCACACGCTGATGGCCCGTCGCAGCCATGCCGTGCACCGGGCCGCGGCCGTCGCGCAGGATCACGGCGGGCTCGCCACGGCGCTCGAGGTGATCGCCGAGGGCGGCACCGCGCCGACCGCGGTCGCGGGTCAGGTCCTGCCCGGTGGCGGGGGCGGCGCGGTGTGGGTGTTCTCCGGGCACGGCTCGCAGTGGGAGGGCATGGGCCGCGAACTGCTGGCCACCGAGCCGGTGTTCGCCGCGGCGGTCGACCGGCTGGAGCCGGTCTTCGCCGAGGAGCTCGGCATCTCGCCGCGCCGGGTGCTGAGCGAGGGGCCGCTGGGCGGGACCGACCACGTCCAGCCGATGATCTTCGTGGTGCAGGTCGCCCTGGACGCCCTGCTGCGCTCCAAGGGCCTGACGCCGGCCGCCGTGGTGGGCCACTCGGTCGGCGAGATCGCGGCCGCGGTCAGCGCCGGGGTGCTCGGCGCGGCGGACGCCGCCCGGCTGATCTGCCGCCGCTCCGTCCTGCTGCGCCGGGTCATGGGGCGCGGCGCGATGGCGATGGCGGGCGCCGGGTTCGAGACCGTCCAGGGCCTCCTGGGGGACCGTACCGACGTGGTGGCCGCGATCGCCGCCTCCCCCGCCTCGACCGTCGTCTCCGGCACGCCGGAGGCCGTCGAGGAGGTGTGCGCCCGCCTGGAGACCATGGACGTGATGGTGCGGCGTGTCGCCTCCGACGTCGCCTTCCACAGTCCGCAGATGGATCCGCTGCTCGGTGAACTGGCCAAGGCGGCCGACGGGTTGGAGGTGCGGGAGCCGGTGGTGCCGCTGTATTCGACGGCGCTGGAGGACCCGCGGTCGGCCGCGGTGCGCGACGGCGCCTACTGGGCGGCGAACCTGCGCAACCCGGTCCGCCTGGACGGTGCGGTGCGGGCGCTGGCGCAGGACGGGCACCGGGTGTTCGTCGAGCTGTCCGGGCATCCGGTGGTCACCCATTCCGTCGGCGAGACGCTGGAGGCGGCCGGTCACGACGACGTGCTCGTCACCGCCACCCTGCGCCGTGAGCGGCCCGAGCGGGCCACCCTCCTCGCCCACCTGGGCGCCCTGCACTGCCATGGTGCCGCCGACGGCCTGGAAGTGCCGCGCGGGCCGCTGACCGCGCTGCCCCGCCGGGCCTGGCAGCATGTGCCCTACTGGCGCACCCCGTCCTCGCAGGGGCCCGTGGCGGAGGAGCACGACACCGGCTCGGGCACGCTGCTCGGCGGGGAGGTGACGTGGGCGGGTGGCGTCTCGCCGCGGCTGTGGCGGACCCGGCTCGACGAGGACTGCCGGCCCTACCCCGGCTCGCACCCCATCCACGGCGTCGAGGTCGTCCCCGCCGCGGTGCTGCTGAACACCTTCCTCGCCGCCGGCGGCACCGACACGCTGCACGACGTGGCGCTCAAGGTGCCGGTCGCCGTCACCGTCGAACTGGAGGTGCACGTGGTGCGCGACGACAGCGGCATCCGTCTCGCCTCCCGCCGCACCGCCGCCGCTTCCCCTGACCTTGCCGCCGGTACGGACGGCGGTGCGGCGCAGGCGGGTTGGAGCACCCACACCACGGCGCGGCTCACCTCCGGCCGCCCCGGCGGCGGTGACGGTGACGGCGGGGGCGGCGAGGTCGCGGACCGTGCCGGTGACGGCGGATGGGACGGGTCGGCAGCCGTGGCGCTGGACCCCGGGGCGGTGAACGAGCGGCTGCACGCGGTCGGTGTCGCCGATGTCGGATTCCCCTGGCGGATCACCGAACTCGCCTCCTCACGCGGGCAATTGCGTGCCCGGGTGCTGCCCGCGCCCGGCGGGGACCTCTCCCCCGCCCTGGCCCGCGCCTCGCTGCTCGACGCCGTCTTCTCCGTCGCCCCGCTCGTCTTCCCCGCCGACGTTCGGCTGCGGATGCCGGCCGCCGTGCGGCGGGTACGGCTGCCGCTGGCTCTGCCGGAGGCCGTCACCGTGCAGATCGTCCCCTCCCCCACGGGCGGCGACGCCACCGACGCGGTCGTCCGCGACGAGGACGGGCAGGTCCTCGGCACTCTCGAGGGACTGGTGTTCGCCACCCTCGACGGCGGCACGGGCAGCGGCCCCGGGCTCCCGCCGCAGCGCCTGGCCCACACCCTCGGCTGGTCCGCGGCCGCGCTCACCGCCGAGGCCCGTACCCGGCTGCGGACCGTCGCCCTGGTCGGCGAGGGCGCCCCCGCCGGGCTCGCCGACGATGTCACCCGCGCGCTCGGCGAGGCCGGACTGCGCTGCCTGCACGCGAAGGACGCCGATGCGCTCGGCGGCCTGGTCGACGAACTCGGCCCGGGGGACGCGGTCGTCGTCCTCCCCGACACAGCCGGTCCGCCGGCCGGCGCGGCGCGGCGCTCCGCCTGGCGGCTGGCGTCGACCGCCCAACTGCTGCTGGAGCGCTGCGGATCGCTCCCGCCGAGGCTGTGGGCGCTGACCCGCGGCGCCTGGGAGGCCGCCGGCGGCGACGCGGTCGCGCAGAGCGCCCTGCTGGGCCTCGTCCGCATCGTCGCGGGCGAGCACCCGGAGTTGAACGCCCGTGCGGTGGACCTCGACAACGGCACCCCGCCGGCTCTCCTCGCCGGGCCGCTGGCGGAGTTGCTGCGCTCCGCGCCGGAGGCGGACGTCTACCGGGTCGGCGAGGGCGGGGTGCGGGCCGCCCGTCTCACTCCCCTGGTACCGGACCCGGACGGCCGGGACGGCCGGGGCGCCGGGCCGGGAGCGGGCGCGTGCCGGGCGGACGGGACGTACCTGATCACCGGCGGGTTCGGCGCGCTGGGCCTGGAGGTCGCCGACTGGCTGGCCGGCCGGGGTGCGCGGCGGATCCTGCTCGCGGGCCGCACGGCCCTGCCGCCGCGCCGCGGTTGGCCCGCCCAGAGCGACCCGGCCACCGTGCGGCGTATCGAGGCGGTCAGGCGGCTGGAGGCGCGCGGGGTGAGCGTGACGAGCGTGGCCGTCGACATCGCCGACGAGGCGGCGGCCCGCGCGGCGCTGGACACCGACGCGCTCGGCCTGCCGCCCGTGCGCGGTGTGGTGCACGCCGCGGGAGTCCTGGACGACCGGATGCTCGGCGACCTCGACGAAGCGTCGCTGGAGCGGGTGCTGGCGCCCAAGGCGGGCGGGGCGCTGGTGCTGCACGAGCTGTTCCCGCCCGGCAGCACCGACTTCTTCGTGCTGTTCTCCTCCGTCGGCTACCAGTTGGGCCTGACCGGCCAGTCCAGCTACGCCGCCGCCAACGCCTGCCTGGACGCCCTCGCCCGCCACCGGCAGGCGGCCGGCGACAGAGGCAGCACCGCCTATGCGTGGACGTCGTGGCGCGGCGCGGGCATGGCGGTCAGCGACTTCGTCGACGCCGAACTCGCCGACCGTGGCAGCGGTTCCGTCGAGCCGGCCGACGCGCTGCGGGCCTGGGAGTACGCGCTGGGCTGCGGTGCGCGGCCCTATGTCGCCGTCCTGCCGGTCACCGGCGCCACCGGCCTGCCCGTCCTCGGTGAGCTGTCCGCGCCGGGCGGTAAGGCGGCGGACGGGCCGGACGACGCGGCCGCGTTCCGGGCCGACGGGCTCACGCAGGAGGAGCTGGGCGCGCTGCTGCTGGCCGAGGTCGGCCGGCAGATCGAGGCCGAACTCGGGCTGAGCGCCGAGCGGCTGGACGTCCACCGGCCCCTGACCGAACTGGGCCTGGACTCGGTGATGACGCAGGTCCTGCGGCGCGGCCTGGAGCGGCGGCTGGGTCTGAAGCTGCCCGCCACGCTGGTGTGGAAGCACCCAACGGCCGCCGCCGTCGCCGCGTTCCTCACGACCCGGCTGGCCGCCCCCTCCCCCGCGTAACGCCTCCCCCGCCCCCGTCCCCGCGCAGCTGCTCCCGCCCCCGTCCCCGCCCGTTCCCGCTCTGTGCCGTCCCCCTCCCCGTGCCCGTTCCTGTGCCGTCACGAAAGGACCGTCCCATGCGCCACGACGACATCCATCTCGCCGCCACTGGTGCCTGGCACCCCAAGACGGTGCCGGTCGACGAGGCGATCGCCGACGGCCGCTACAGCCGCGAGTACCAGCGGGCGACCGGGCAGCAGCGGGTCGCCGTCTGCGACGACGACGCCGACTCGCAGCCGGCGATGGCCATGCGGGCGGCGCGGGCCGCGCTCGGCCGGTCGGGGATCGGGGCCGAACGGTTCGCGCTGCTGCTGCACGCGGTGGCCACCCACAACGGGCTGCCCGGCTGGAACGCCGCCTCCTATCTGCAGCATCACGTCCTGGACGGGCACGGTGTCTCGCTGGAGATCCACCAGCTGTCCAACTCGGCCGTCGGCGCGCTGGAGTTGGCGTGCACGCATCTGGCGGCCGGCCCGGCCGGCCGGGCGGCGATGATCACCGCCGCGGACCGGTTCGGCGACGGCGCCTGGGACCGGTGGCGTGCCGCGCCGCCGGTGTTCGTCTTCGGTGACGGGGCGAGCGCCGCCGTGGTGACCCGCGGTGAGGGTTTCGCCCGGGTCGTGTCCACCGTGTCCGTCGCCGACACCGGTCTGGAGGGCATGCAGCGCGGCGCGATGCCGTTCTCCGCCGACCCGCGGGCCGGCTACCCGATCGGCTTCTTCGACCGGGTGATGGAGTTCTCCGACACCCTCGCCGGCGGGCTCGACGAGGCCAAGCGGCGCATGGCGGACCTGATGCAGCGGGCGGGTGCCACGGCCATGGCGGAGGCCGGGATCACGGCCGCCGACGTGCGGTGGGTGGCCGGGCCGGCGCTGGGACGCGAGGCGCTGTACGAGCAGTGCCTGGACCCGCTGGGCATCGACATCGACCGCTCCACCTGGCCGTTCGCCCGCCGGGTGGGACATGTGGGCTGCACCGACCAGTTGGCCGCCCTCGACGACCTGATCGTCTCCGGCGCGATCGGGGCGGGCGACCGGGTGCTGGTCGCGGGGCTGGGCGGCGGCTACAACTGCACGGTCGCCGTGCTGGAGTTCACCGCCGTACCCGCCGTGCCGGAGGCCGGGGAATGTCGCTGACGCCGGCCGTGGTGCGGATGCCCGAGGACGTGCGCCGCTGTCTGGAGCCCGGCCGCTATGTCGACAGCGCCCACCCCGCGGTGCGGGAGGCCGCGGCCCGCATCGCGCCGGGCGCGCACGGCGTCGACAAGGCGCGTGCCCTGTACGAGCAGGTACGCGACCGGATCGGCTACTGCAGCATCCCGCCGGGCCGTGCGATCTCCATGGGCGCGTATCTGCGGGACCAGGAGACCTACCGGGCCAGCAGCGTGCTCGCCGAGGGGCACGGCTTCTGCGTGAGCAAGGCGTCGCTGCTGACGGCGCTGGCGCGGGCGTCGGGCATCCCGGCCCGGGTGGCGTTCGCCGACGTGGTCAACCACCATCACACCGGGCGGCGGCTGCGGGCGGCGACCGGCACCGACGTGTTCGCCTGGCACGGCTACAGCGAACTGTGGCTGGAGGGCCGCTGGGTGAAGGCGACCCCGATGTTCCACCGCACACTGTGCGAACGGCTGGGCGTGGAACCGACCGACTTCGACGGCCGCGGCGACGCGCTGCTGCCCGACCGGGACCGGCGGGGCGCGGCGTTCTTCTCCTACGCCGCCCGGCACGGCAGCTTCCACGACGTGCCGGCCCGGTTCCTCACCACGCAGATCCCGCAGCGCTATCCGGGGCTGGACGAGTACCGGCAGTTGCCGGACGCGGGGCCGGCGGCGGGGCGGACCGGTCCGTAGCGAGGGTTCCGGGCGTTCGGCGGATGCACCGGCGCCGGCGTGACCTGGTCCGCCCTGGAGGAGCGGGAGCCGGGCGCCGGCGGAGCGGTCGTCGGCCGCGTCCGGAGGATGCATGGCGAAGGCCCCGGGGCGTTGCCCCCGGGGCCTTCTGCGCGGGACGCCGGTGGTGGCGTCGTGGTTCAGCGGTTGCGCAGGGCGGCGAGGGTTGCGTCGAGGTCGGCCCGGCGGGGACGGTTGTGCGGCAGCTTGGCGAGGACGGCGGCCATGCCGCAGGTGTTGGTGACAGCGGAGAAGACCAGGCCGCCCGCGATGCCGGCGGACAGGAGCTGAAAGGCCGGGTGGAGCAGACCGAGTCCGAGGCCGGTCAGGACCAGAGCGCCGGCGGTGAGGCGGACCTGTCGTTCCATGCCCCACACCGTGCGGGTGGGCTGCTGGGGACGGTGCAGGTCGTGTCCGTCGGCGGCCCAGGCTCCGGTGCCGCCCGTGAGGGTGGCGGCGGCGATGCCCCGCGCGGCGAGGCGCTCGGTCGCCTGGGCGGAACGGGCGCCGGAGGCGCACACCACGAGGAGGTCGCCGCGGGCTGCCGCTTCCTTCAGGACCGGCAGGGCCGCGTCGAGGGCGTCGAGGGGGATGTTGTGGGCGCCCGGGAGGTGACCGGAGGCGTATTCGCCGGGGGTGCGCACGTCGATGACGGTCAGCTCGTGCAGCTGGGCACGGGCCTGGTCCGGGGCGAGGGCGTTGATGGTCACTGGTGTTTCCTTTTCTTTCCGGGGTCTCGTCCCCCTGCGGGTAGGATACCCGCAGGGGTATATCGAAGGAGTTGCTTGTGGAACTGGCGATGGCGGCCGAGGAACTGAAGACGGTGGTCAACCGGCTGCGCCGGGCCCAGGGCCAGATCGCCGGGGTGATCAAGATGATCGAGGAGGGCCGGGACTGCGAGGACGTGGTCACCCAGCTCGCGGCTGCCTCACGGGCGCTCGACAAGGCCGGTTTCGCGATCATCGCCACCGGTCTGCAGCACTGCCTGACCGACTCGGACATGGCGGCCAGTGGTGACCGGGAGCAGATGCGGGCACGGCTGGAGAAGCTGTTCCTGTCCCTGGCGTGAGCCACGCCCGGGGCGCGCAGCGGGTCAGGTCATGGCGTCTACCAGCATGAACGCGGCCACGGCCAGCAGGACTAGTGCGAAAACGCGCTGCAGCAGGGGGCCGGAGACTTTCTGGCCGAGGCGTTTGCCGTCCCAGGCGCCCAGGATCGCGGTCGCGGTGAACGGTGCGATCACCGCCCAGTCCAGGCCCGCCGTCGTGGCACCGCGGGTGGCCAGGGAGGCCACCGAGTTCGTCGAGATGACCAGCAGGCTGGTGCCGACCGCGGCCTGCATCTCGAAGGCCAGGACCGTCACCAGGGCCGGGACGGCGAGAAAGCCGCCACCGACACCGAGCAGCCCGGTCAGTGCGCCCAGCCCCGCGCCGGCCCCGGCCGCCCTTGCGGGCCTGACCGCGTCCGACGCCCCGTCGGCGGCCACGGGTCCGGGACGCAGCATCTTGACCGCGGCGAGGGCCGCGAGGGCGGCGAACGCCGCGGTCAGCGCCGCCTGGGGCAGGCGGGCCGCCGCGGCTCCGGCGAGTGCCGCGGGCAGGATGCCGGCGGCGGCGAACGCCGCGCCCGCCTTCCACCGCACATGACCGGTCCTGGCGCGGGCGTACAGGGCGGTCAGGGAGGTGGCGGTGACGATGATCAGGCTTGCGGTGGTGGCCCCCGCGGGGGTGAAGCCGAGCAGGTAGATCAGCGCGGGCACGGCCAGGACGCTGCCGCCGCCGCCGAGCGCGCCGAGCGCCAGGCCGACCACGGCTCCCGCGATCAGGGCCAGGATCAGGGTGCTCACGCGATCCGGCCGCCCTGCCCGCGTTCGTCGACCACCGGCAGCCCGGCGTCCGCCCAGGCGTTCATGCCGCCGGCGACATCGACGGCGTCGACGCCGCGTGCGGACAGGAGATCGGCGGCCTGCCGGGAGCGGTGACCGGACCGGCAGATCACCACCACCGGACGGCTTCGCACCACTGCCGGGAGTGCGGCACCGGCCCGCAGTCGGGTCAGCGGCAGATGCAGGGCGCCGGGCGCGTGCCCGGCCTTCCACTCCGGCGTCTCGCGGACATCGAGCAGGACGGCGGTGCCGTCACCGGTGAGGGTGCGGGCCCGGTCGGGTGTGAGGCGGTTTCCACCGCGGCGGAGGAGGAACATGCTGTGCCTTCGGTATGTGGGGGGCGGGTCAGTCGCGGGTGACGGCCAGGCCCGCGTCCGTGGCGGCGTCGAAGCCGTCGTCGACCGCGACGACCTGCCGCCCGGCGGCGTCCAGGAGCGAGGCGGCGATCGCCGCGCGCATGCCGCCCGCGCAGTGCACCCACACGGTGCCTTCCGGGACCTCGCCGATGCGGCCGTGCAGCTCGTGGATCGGGATGTGCACCGACCCGTCGATGTGTCCGGCGGCGCGTTCCAGGTCGCGGCGCACGTCCAGCACCACCACCCGCTCACCGCGCTCACGGCTCGCGGCGAGGTCGGCGAAGACGGCGCGGGGGAACGAGGCGAGCTCCTGGCCCTCACCGATCCAGTCGCCGGGTTCTCCGGTGGCGGCGGCGGCCGGGCGGTCGATGCCGACCCGCGCCAGCTCGCGCTGGGCCGCGGCGATCTGCTCCGGCGTTTCCGCGAGCAGGGTGACGGGCTTGCCCCACGGAATCAGCCAGGCGAGATACGTGGCGAGCTTGCCCTCGCCCTCGAAGTTGAACGATCCCGCCACGTGCCCCTCGGCGAAGGCGACGCGGCTGCGCAGGTCCACCACCCACTCGCCGGCCGCCAGCCGCCGCGCGATCTGCGCGGCGTCGGCCCGCTCCGGCGGGGTGAGGTCGAGCGGCGCCGGGCCGGCGGCGTTGGCGGGGCCCATGTGGGCGTAGTAGGCGGGCACGTCCTCCAGGCCGGCCAGCATCCTGGCGACGAAGGTGTCGACGTCCAGGGTGAGCGCGTCGTTGGTGGCCCGCTCCTTGCCGATCGTGGTGGCGTCCCCTTCGGCCTGCGAGGAGGAGCAGAAGCTGCCGAACCCGTGGGTGGGCAGCACCGGCACCTCGTCGTCCAGCTCGGCCGCCAGGCGGTGGGCGGAGGCGTGCTGGGCGCGGGCGAGCTCCTCGGTCAGCCGCGGCTCGACCAGATCCGGACGGCCCACCGAACCGATCAGCAGGGACCCGCCGGTGAACGCCGCCACACCGCGCCCGGCCTCCTCCAGTACGTAGGAGGTGTGGTGCGGGGTGTGGCCGGGGGTCGCGATCGCCCGAAGCACCAGGCCTTCGCCCACCGCGACCGTGTCGTTGTCGGCGACGGGCGTGCGGGCGAAGGACACGTGGGCCGCGGCCGGCACGAGGTAGGTGGCGCCGGTGACGCGGGCCAGCTCCAGGCCTCCGGTGACGTAGTCGTTGTGCACGTGGGTCTCCGCCACGTACGCGATCCGCACCCCGCGCCGGGCCGCGGCGGCGATCACCTGGTCGATGTCGCGCGGCGGATCGATCACGACGGCACCGCCGGCGCCACCCGCCAGGTAGCTGCGGTTGCCCAGGCCCTCGAACTCCAGGGTGTCGACGAAGAACACGACTACGGCTCCTTTACGGGACGATGTACCCCCGGGGGTATCTGACACCCACCCTAACAAAAATACCTGGGGGGGTATTTCAGTGGTCAGGGTCACCCGTTCGGCATCGCCTTCCCGGGGCGCGAGTACCCGGCAGGTATCAAGGAATCCGGCCTTCCGCCCTCCGGTGCGTCCGGCAGGGCCCTGGGCGCCGGTGCGCCGGTGCGCAGCGGGGGTGAAGGCGGGGGCCGTGGGAGCCAGGACCGGGCGAGCACGGCGTGCGGCCCGGACGCGGCCCGTCACCGCGGCCAGGACCCTGCTTGCAGGTCGGTCCGCAAGGCCCGTCCGGCGGGTCCCCTCGCCCCCGGCCCCGGCAGCAGGGGCTTCGTCACCACTGCCGGGTGTCGGGCGGCCGGGCGGCACCACGTTCGCGGTCCGAAGTGCAGGCGAGATGTACCACTACGGGCCGGAGAAGCTGGTCATCAGGATTCGTGGATACCCCGGCCTCCGGGCCGGGGAGGAAGCGGGGCTCCTGCGGAGCAGGGCAGGGCGTTCGGGAACTTCTTCGCCAAGCGGGCCAAGTACCCGCGGTTCAAGTCGCGGAAGAAGTCCCGGGCGTCGGCGGAGTACACGCGTTCCGGCTTCAAGTGGCGCGAGGGGAAGCTGACGCTGGCGAAGATAGCGGAGCCCTTGGACATCCGCTGGTCGCGTCCTCTCCCGGAGGGTGCGGAGCCCACGACGGTGACCCGTGTCCCGCGACAGCGCGGGCCGCTGGTTCGTCTCGATGCTCTGCGAGGACGCCATCTCCATGGCCCCCGCCACGAATGCGGCGGTCGGCCTGGACGCCGGGATCACCTCCCTGGTGACCCTGTCCACCGGGGAGAAGATCACCAACCCGAAGCACGAACGCCGCGACCGCGCCCGGCTCGCCCGCGCGCAGCGGGAACTGTCCCGCAAGGCCAAGAACTCCAACAACCGGGCCAAGGCCCGGGTGAAGGTCGTCCGCGTGCACGCCCGGATCGCCGACCGGCGCCGGGACTTCCTCCACAAGTTGTCGACTCGGCTCGTCCGCGAGAACCAAACGGACTGGCCCGCGGAGCACCTCACCGAGCACCTTCGCACCGTCATGACCGGCACCGTCGACGAGCTGGAGAAGGCCGCTCCACGGGTCTGAACCGGGCCTGTAGGGGGCCTGGAAGGGCTCCACGTGTCACGCCGGGACAGCGCCGGCCGGCCGCCCCCCGGCGGCCGGCGCGGCGGCCGGTGGTCAGCCGGTGCGCGGGGCGTACGGCGGGAAGTGCGGCGGCGGGGCCTGCGGGGCGGTGGGGGCCGGGGCGCCGGCGGTGGCGCGGCCGTGGAGTTTCAGGCAGTGGGCCAGGCAGCCCAGCGCGGAGACGCACAGCAGGGTCCGCATGATGTTGGTGGTCTCCCAGATGCCCTTGAACTTGTCGACGAGGGCGAAGTCGGTGACCTTCGCCGGGTCGCCGAGCTGCGCGAGTTCCATGTTCAGGGGGATATTGACGGAGAACGTGATGAGCAGCGCCACCAGGTAGAGGGACGCGGCGATCGCGGCCCACAGGGCCGGTGAGCGGTGGCCGCGGCGGAAGTCGAGGACGGCGGCCGTGGTGGTGGCGATGAACGCGCCGATGAACACGAGCGCGAACAGGCCACTGTTGTCGATGAGTTGGTTGAAGTTCTGCATCGCCTCGACGTAGACGCGGTCGTCGGTCCGGGCGAGGCCCGGCATGATCGACACGTCGAAGGTGAAGAACAGGCCGGCCATCAGGCCCATGGTGACGGTCGAGATCACCAGCAGCGGGCCGGTCGTCCTGCTCGGCCGGCGGGCCGGGCGCGGGGGCGGCGGCGCGGGCGCGTACGGGTTCGCGAGGCCGTACGGGTGGTACGGGTTGGCAGCCATGGGGTCCTCACTCGGTCGATTGCGAGGCTCGCGGCAGGTGTCGGGCGACGCGCACACGGGCGTCGGGAGCCTAGGCGCGGACCCGGTGGCCGGCCAGGGTCATCCGAGCGGATCTGGACAGGGGCTCGAGCCGGCACCGGCCGGCTGGTGGGCGGCGGCCGGTGGCGCCGTGCGCGGCGGGGCGCCGGGGCGAGCGGGTGTCGACGGTTTCTCGAGCGGTCCCTGAGAGCGTGCCGGGGGCGCTGTGGGCGCCGGGAAGCATCTCGAGGAGGCCGAACCATGACCGCGCAGCTCTCCGACCAGCCGGTGCCGACCGCCCCGGTGGGGCCCCGGCCCTCGACCGCGTCCGGGCCGGCGACCGCGTCCGGGTCCGCGTCCGGGTCCATGTCCGTGGCCGCGTCCGCGTCCGGGCCGGGGCCCGGTGCGGGCGGGGGTGCGGGGAAGAAGCGGCGGGCGGCCGGCGCGCTCGCGGTGATCGCCGGCTGCAACGCGATGATCCAGCTGGACGATCCGATCGTGAACATCGCGCTGCCGGGGATGCGGGCCGACCTGGGTCTGTCGGCCGTCGGCGCGTCGTGGGTGCTGACCGCCTATCTGCTGGCGTTCGGCGGGCTGCTGCTGCTCGGCGGGCGGCTGGGTGATCTGCTGGGCCGGCGGCGGGTGTTCATGGCCGGGGTGGGGCTGTTCACGGCCGCCGCGGCGCTGCGGGGCGCGGCCTCCTCGGGCGAGATGCTGATCGCGGTGCGGGCGGTGCAGGGCGTGGGTGCGGCGCTGGCCGCGCCCAGCGGGCTCGCGCTGCTGCTGAGCATGTTCCCCCAGGGGCCCGCGCGGACGCGGGCGATCGCGGTGTGCACGGCGGCCGGGGCGCTGAGCACGGCCGGCGGGCTGCTGCTGGCCGGTGCGCTGACCTCGCTCGGCTCGTGGCGGTGGGTGGTGTATCTGGATGTGCCGGTGGGGGTGGCGATCGTGGTGGCGGCGCCGTTCGTGCTCGCCGAGACGCCGCGGGTGAGGGGCCGCCTCGACGCGGCGGGGGCGCTGCTGTCGGCGCTGGGCGCGGCGGCGCTGGTGTTCGGGCTGGCGCGGGCGGCCGAGCGGCCGTGGGGCGACTTGAGTGTGGCGGGCAGTGTGCTGGCGGGGGTCGTGGGGCTGGTGCTGTTCGCGGTGGTCGAACGGCGGGCCCGGCAGCCGCTGGTGGCGCCGTCGCTGTTCGCCGACCGGGACCGGCTGCTGGCGTACGGGGCGACGCTCGCGGTGCCGGGCGCGGTGATCGGCACGTACTTCTTCCTCAACCAGTTCTTCCAGGCGGAGCGGGGCTGGTCGGCGCTGGTGGCGGCGTGTGCGCTGCTGCCGCTGCCGGTGACGACGGCGCTCGCCGCGGCCGTTGGTGAGCGGCTGCTGCGGCGGCTGGGGGCGCGGCGGATGCTGGCGGTGGGTGCGGGGCTGCTGGTGTGCGGGAACGGGTGGCTGGCGCTGTCGGCGACGGGCCCCTACCCGCTGGTGCTGCCGGCGCTGGTGCTGCTGGGGGCGGGGATGGCGTGCGGGGTGCTGCCGTTGACGGTGCTGGCGACGTCGTCGCTGGCGCCGGGCGGGGCGGGGGCGGCGTCCGGGGTGCTGAACGCGGTGCAGAGCGTGGGGGGGTCGGTGGGGCTCGCGACGCTGGTGACGGTGGCGTCGCACGGCGGCGGGGCGGCGGCCGGGTTCGTCGCGGGCGCCGCTTTCGCCGCGGTGGCGCTGGTGGCCGCCGCCGGGTTGCGGGGGCGGCCGGCGGCCGGCGTCAGCTGATGCGCAGCTGGGCCATCATGCCCATCGCGGAGTGGTCGAGCAGGTGGCAGTGGTAGACGTAGGTGCCGCGGTAGGTGTCGAAGGTGGCGTGCAGGCGGACGGTTTCGCCGGGCAGCAACCGCACGGTGTCCTTGAGGCCCGACTCGGAGGGGCCGGGGGCCTGCCCGTTGCGGGCGAGGATCCTGAACTGCACCAGGTGCAGGTGGAAGTTGTGCGGGACCAGGGTGTTGGGGTTGGTGACGGTCCAGATCTCGCTCGCGCCGTGGCGGATGCGGGTGTCGATGCGGTCGTGGTCGAAGACCTGGCCGTTGATGAGGCCCTGGGCGGTCGGGGCGCCGCTCTCGTCGTTCATGCGCAGTTCGAAGGAGCGTTCGGCGGTCGCGGTGGGCAGCGGCGGCAGGGTGCGCAGCACGGCCGGGACGCGGCTGGGGTCGGATGCGGTGCGCACGACGTCGAACCGCAGGACCTGGCCGACCTGTTCGGGGCTGCCGGGGCCGAGAGTGTTCTCGAGGACGAGCCGGGTGCCGACGGGGTAGCGGGAGAAGTCGATGACGATGTCGGCGCGTTCGGCGGGTGAGAGCCACAGGGAGTCGAGGGTGGCGGGGGCGGGCAGCAGGCCGCCGTCGGAGCCGATCTGGGTGAAGGGGCCGCCGTCGGCGAGGCGCAGGTGGAAGAAGCGCAGGTTGGAGGAGTTCAGCAGCCGGAAGCGGTACTTGCGGGCGGCGACCTGGAGGTAGGGGTAGGGCTTGCCGTTGGCGAGGAGGGTGGTGCGGCCGAGGGCGTCGTCCATCTCGTAGACGAGGCGGCCGCGTTCGTCGAGGCGGGCGTCGCGCAGGGCGATGGGGATGTCGTAGGAGCCGGCGGGCAGCGGCAGTGCCTGTTCGGTGTCGTCGGTGAGCAGGTAGGAGCCGGACAGGCCGCGGTAGACGTGTTCGGACTCGTGGTGGTGGGCGTGGTCGTGGTACCAGAGCGGGGCGTGCGGCTGCCGGTTGGGGTAGGTGTAGGTGCGGGTCGTGCCGGGGGCGAAGGTGTCCATGGGGGCGCCGTCGTCGGCGGGCGGGACGGAGGCGCCGTGGAGGTGGACGGAGGCGGGGTTCTCCAGGGCGTTGCGGTGGTGGACGACGACGGGGCGGCCGGATCTGGCCTTGATGGTGGGGCCCGGGAAGTGGCCGTTGTAGGTGAGGACCTCGGTGCTGATGCCGGGGAGTATCTCGGTGCGGGCGCGGCGCAGGGTGAGGGCGTAGGTGTCCTTGCCGCCGGCGGTGGACAGCGGGGTGAGGACGGGCGGTACGGGCAGCGCGGTGGCGAACAGCGGGGCGCTCGCGGTGCGGGTGCCGGCCTGGGCGCTGCGGGCCTGGAGCAGCGGGGTGAGAGCGGCTGCGGTGAGCAGTGAGGTTCCGGTGGTGGCGAGCGCTGCGCCGAGCACACGGCGTCTGGTGACCATGGGGTTCTCCCTTGAGGGCAGGGGCTGGGCGGGCTGAGTGCAGCACGGGCGGCTCGCACGGCACTCGGGCAGGCCCGCGCCAGGTGGGACGGGTCCGGGGGCAGGGCGTTCCGGCGCCCGGGGCCGTGGGGTCCCGCGGGGCAGCGCGGGTGGGATGTGCGCGGCCTCGGGGGCGGGTGGCGGCCGGGCCGGCGGGGCTCGCGTTGCGGGGGCGTTGCGCCGCTGTCCGTATACCTGGTGCGTCGGTCGTGCCGCCCCGGGAGGACGTTGTCGTGGATCTTCGCTACTGGCTTCCGCGTGCGGTGGACGTCTTCGAGCGGTTCGGGGAGCGGTTCGGCCCGTTCACCGCCCATCCCAGTCACCGGATCGACGACGCGGCGTTCACGCCGGTCTTCGAGCGGTTCGCCAAGCGGATGGACGACAACTATCCGTTCTTCCACCCGTCTTACGCGGGGCAGATGGTCAAGGCGCCGCATCCGGCGGCCGTCGTCGGCTATGTGACGGCGATGCTGTTCAACCCGAACAACCATGCCGCGGAGGGCGGTCCGGCGACGACCGAGATGGAACGCGAGTGTGTCGCCGCGCTCGGTGCGATGTTCGGTCTTCAGGAGCCGCTGGGCCATCTGACGACCAGCGGCACGATGGCGAACCTGGAGGCGCTGTACGTGGCGCGCGAGTCCCATCCGGGGCGGGGTGTCGCCTACAGCTCCGAGTGCCATTACACGCATGAGCGGATGTGCCATGTGCTGGGCGTGGAGGGCCACCGGGTGCCGGTCGACGCGCGGGGCCGTATCGACCTCGAGGCGCTGGAGCGGCTGCTGGCCACGGGCCGGGTCGGGACCGTGGTGGTGACGCTGGGGACGACGGGGCTGGGCGCGGTCGACGAGGTGCACGAGGTGCTGCCGATGGCGCGCCGCCACGGGGCGCGGGTGCATGTGGACGCGGCGTACGGCGGTTTCTACGCGCTGCTGGGCCGTTCCGCGGACCCGGTGGGCCTGGACGCGCGGCCGTGGGCGGCGGTCGCCGGGTGCGACTCGGTGGTGGTCGACCCGCACAAGCACGGTCTGCAGCCCTACGGCTGCGGGGCGGTGCTGTTCAACGACCCGGGGGCCGGGCGGCATTTCGCGCACGACTCCCCCTACACGTACTTCACGCGGGCGGAGCTGCATCTGGGCGAGATCAGCCTGGAGTGCTCGCGGGCGGGTGCGGCGGCGGCCGGTCTGTGGCTGACGCTGCAACTGCTGCCGCTGAACCGGGAGGGCTTCGGCGAGATGCTCGCCGCGAGCCGCCGGGCGGCGCTCCGCTGGGCGGACCTGCTGGCCGGCTCCGATGTGCTGGAGCTTTACCAGCGGCCGGATCTCGACATCGTCACGTATGTGCCGGCGGTGCGGCCGTTCTCGCTGCTGTCCGTCGACGCGGCCTGTGAGCGGCTGCTGCACGAGGGCATGTATGCGGCCGACGATCCGGTGTTCCTGAGTGTGCTGCGCGCGGACGCCGACGCGTTCGCCCGGCGTCATCCGCGGGTTGTGCGGGACGCCGGTGCGGCACGGGTGATGCGCAGTGTCCTGATAAAGCCGGAGGCCGAGCTCCGTCTCGACCGGCTCCACGCCAGGGTGGAGCAGCTGGCCGCCCTGGCCGCCGGGAGGCAGTAGGCCCCTTTCTTCTTCGCGGGCCGGTCCGCCGGCGAGCGGGGACCTGGTGCCGCCCTCCGTGAGGCGCGGGCGCGGGCACGGCTTCCGCCGTGTCCGGCGCCGGCGGCGCGGCGGGCCGGCGGCCGGGGCCCGTGAGCCCGGCCGGGCCCGCGGGGCGGGGCGTGCGGGGCGCGGACGGCCGGCGCCGTTCTCTTTGGAGGGATGGGTCCCTTGTCCTCGTCAACAGTTCCGGTGGTGCCTGCACGTGTCGGAAGGCCCGCGTCGCGGTCCGATTCCGATGTGCTGGCCGCGCTGCTGGCCGATGCTTTCTTCGATGATCCCCTCGCCCGGTGGATCACTCCCGACGACGGGCGCCGCGCCGCGGTGCTGCCCGGTTTCTTCCGGGTGTTCCTTTCCATGTCGTTCGCGTTCGACTCGGTGCGCACCACCGCCGGGCGGGATGCGGTGATGACGTTCCTGCCGCCGGGCGGCTGGGAGGAGGTGGAGCGGCACGGTGACGCCTACGGGCGGCAGTTCGCCCAGGTGCTGGGCGAGGACGCGGCCCGCCTGGCGGAGATCACCGCTCTGCAGGCGGCGCACCATCCGGTGGGCCGGCCGCACTACTACCTGGCGTTCGGTGCGGTGTCCCCCCGGGCGCGCGGCGCGGGTGTGCTGGCGTCGCTGGTGGGTGAGGTGACGTCGTGGGCGGACGCGCAGGGCGTCGGTGTGTACACGGAGGCGAGTTCGCCCGGCGGGCGGGCGGCGTGCCTGCGGCACGGCTTCACGCCGGCCGGGCCGGCGCTCACGCTGCCCGGCGGCGGGCCGTCGCTGGAGCCGCTGTGGAGGGATCCGCGGTGAGGGGCGACGAGACGCTGAGGATCTTCTCCGCCTCCGAGGTGGAGCAGGACACGGTGCCGCCGGAGCATGCCGGGCCGCTGCGGCAGGTACTGGAATGGAGCCGCGAGTTCCTGGTGAGCGGGCATCCGGCGCTGGGCCGCAGCGGCCCCGTGTGCCCGTACACGCAGCCGTCGCTGCGCCGTGACCTGTTCCTGCTGGCCGTGCCGGCGGCGGGGACGGACGAGGCCGATCTCGCGGACGCGGTGGCGCATCTGCGGGTCTGGTACGAGAAGCTGGCGGTGGACCTGGACGCGGAGGAGCGGGAGCTGCTCACGCTGCTGATGGTGCTGCCGCATCTGGACCGGTCGGACTCGGCGCCGCTGGACGCTTTGCAGCGGGCGGCGAAGGACGAGTTCGTCGCCGAGGGGCTGATGATCGGCCAGTTCCATCCGGTGTGTGCGGAGCCGGGCCTGTGGAACGAGGACTTCCGGCCGTTGCGTTCGCCGGTGCCGCTGCTGGCGGTGCGCCGGCTGCTGGTGTTCGACCTGCCGTTCCTGGTGAACACGGATCTGCATCTGTCGCACTATCTGCGGCAGTTCGCGCCGGGGATCCCGGCGCGGATGCGGGACGAGCTGGTGAGCCGGGTGGTGTCCTGACGGTTCCGTTCACGCTGCTGCCCCGGTCCCTGTCTCAGGGGCCGGGGCAGCGTCGTGCGGTGGGCGGTCAGCGGTTCAGGCACTCCTCGAGGAAGGCGAGGGCGCGCAGGTGGTAGGGGCGGGCGGCCCAGCCGAGGCTGATGTTGTGGCCGGCCGCGTCCTGGCGGTCGACGCGGACCCGCGGGGAGGCGCTGAGGCGGGCGGCCATCGCGGTGAGGGCGGCGTCGTCGGTGTGCCACCACTGTTCGTGCTCGGCGAAGGTGAGGCGTACGGGCACCCGCACGCGGGGGGCGAGCTGCCGGTAGCGCAGCGGCCAGGGCGGGCCGGGGTCGTGCTCCTCGCGGCGCGGGGTGGGGGCCATCAGGTCGCGGGCGCCCTGGAAGGTGCCGGGCGGATAGAGGTGCATGGGGCCCCAGTTGAGGCCCCATGCACCGCCGCCGAGGGTGGCGGGGAAGCCGCGGGCGGCGGGGGCGTAGTGGTCGCCGAGGCCGGAGATGTCGAGGCCGATCAGGGTGTCGTCGGTGTCGTCGGCCGCGGCGTGCAGGGCGAGCTTCCCGCCGTAGGAGTGGGCGAGGAGGAAGAACCCGGCGCCGGTGGGGTGTTCCCGGGCGAACGCGGCGAGGGCCCGGTGCAGGGTCGCGGACTGCTCGGCGAGCGGCTGGCCGTCCGGGTGGCGGGCGGCGAGGCGGCCGTGGCCGGGGCGGTCGACGGCGAGGACCGGGTGGCCGAGGCGCGCGGCGAGGGTGAGCAGGGACAGATCGGGGTGGGCGGGTGAGTGGAAGTAGCGGGCGTGCATGCCGAGGCCGTGGACGGCGACGACGACGGCCCGTGGCTCACCGGCGGCCGGGTGGGGTCTCGCGTACAGGGCGGACAGCTGAAGGGCGCCGGCGTCGAGGGTGATCTCCTCGATCCGCACGCCGTGGCTCGCGGCGGCCGCCGTCCCCGGCGCGGCGGGCGCGGGTGCGGGCGTGTCTGCCGACCGGGGCGCGGGTACGGGCGCGGCTGCCGGCCGGGGCGGGGCGGGCGCGGCGGGGGGTTCAGGCGGCCGGGGCATGGCGGGCGCTGCTGACGGTGGGCCAGGCGTGCAGGTCCTCGGTGCGCAGCAGTGCGGTGGCGATGAGCAGGCCCCGGTAGCCGGCCCGCAGCAGGCGGGCGGCGGTCTCGGGGGTGTCGATCGCGCTGGCGCTGACCGGGCAGGGGGTGCCGGCGGCGGTCAGGGCGGGCAGCAGCGCCAGGCTGCGGCCGATGTCGCCGGTGTCCTGTTCGCGGGTCTTGATGTTTTTGTTGTTGACGGCGATCACGCACTCGTCGGCGTGCGGGACGTGTCCGAGCTCGGCCTCGTCGGTGATCTCGACGAACGGGGTGAGGCCGGTGCGCAGGGCGGCGGTCACCAGGGAGCGCATGCTGGAGGCCGGCAGCAGCGCGGCGGTGAGCAGCACCGCGGACGCGCCGAGGGTCCTGGCGGTCTCGAGCTGGTCGCGACGGGTGATGAAGTCCTTCTGGAGCAGCGGGAGTTCGGTGAGGCGGGCGACGTCGCGCAGCAGGTCGGGGGTGCCGCCGAACCAGCGTCCGGTCACCACGGAGATACAGGGGGCGCCGGCCGCCTCGTAGCCGGCGACGATGTCGGCGGGCGTGCGGCCCGACATGAGGTCGATGCCGTGCGCGTCGCGCCGCTTGACCTCCATGACCAGGGGGCGTTCGGCGCCGAGCAGGGCTTCGATGAAGCGGGACGACGTCATGGCGGGTCCTTCCGGTGTGCGGACGAGGGGCGTGAACTGCTGCTGTTGACTTCGTATGAGTGAGTTCTGCCGTGTACGGGTGAGTTGTTGTGGGCTGCGGTGAGTGAGGGCTCGCGGGGCGGATGGGGGTTCGTCTGTCGAATGGGTGACCTTTGCGGATTGTGGTCGTTGGGGGTGGTGGCGGGTGCGTGTGGTCCGGTACGGAGGGGGTGGACACTGTGGGCGGTCTGCGGGAGGTGGCGGCGCCGTTCGTGGTGACCGGACCTTCGGGTGTGGCAGTGCGTACGCGGCTCAAGTGCCTGACGGCCGGGGACGAGGAGGTGTTGCGCCTGGTGGGTGCGCATCTCGGGTCGCTGGCCTCGCGTGATCTCAAGGCGCGGTGTTTGGAGGGTCCGGAGCACTCCGCCGAGTCGTGAGCGGTCCGGAAGCGCGGCCTGACGGGGGTGTCCTCGTCCAGGTGGGCGGGGTCGATCACGAAGGCCACGCACGATCAGTGGGCACTGGCCCGGCGCGGCCAGGCCGCCCACATCCAGGGCCTCGAAGCCGGTGTCAAGGTGATCCGGCATCGGTTGTCGCTGCCGGTCGGGGCGAAGGGCTCCAAGCGGGCTCCGGGTGGTTACCGTTCGCGGCGGGAGTGGCATGCCAAGGCCCGGCGCCTGCGGGTGCTGGAGACCCGGCTGGAGCGGGTGCGGGCCGACCGGGACGCAGGCCGGGTGCGTGTGGTGCGCGGCGGCGGACGTCTGGCCCGCACCCGTCACCACCTTGCCGATGCGGGGCTGACCGCAGCCCAGTGGCGGCAGCGGTGGGAGGCCGGCATGCCCACCGGCAAGCTCCGTGCCCGGCTCACCTCCATGGCCGACCGGACGGGTATGACGATCATCGCCGTGGACCCGGCCTACACCAGCAAGTGGGGGGCCCAGCACTGGCAGAAGCCCCTCACCAGCACCACCCGCAGGACCAGCCGTCATGATGCCGCGAGCATCGCGATCGGCAGGCGCGCCCAGGGGCACCCGATCCGGCGACGGACGACACCGCCCCCGCACGACCAGAGCGATCGTGCGGGGCATCGGACCGTCCAGGCCGGCCCGGGCACCCTCGGGCGCGAGGAAACCCGCCCCCGCATCCCCGGCCCACGCACACGATGCGTGCCCCCGGACGCGGAACGAAAGCGGGCAACCAGTGCGTCCAAAACCGTTCGGGACGCGCCAGTCGCACAGGTCTGGGTCCAAAACTCACTCCTGCTCACTGAATAGGAACGGTGGCCCGGCGCACCGGAGCGGGGGCGCAGTGCCGGTGGAGGGCGCCGGCGGTACACCGGAGCGCCGGGTGCCCTCAGGGCAGCAAAGCGCGCCGGGGGCAAGCGGGGTGCAAGGGGGCCGCGGGCGGGTCCGTCCGGCGTGCGGGAGGTGCGGGCGGGGCGGGCGGGAGGGGCGTTGCGCCGGCGTTGCGGGGCGCGTGGTGCGGCGGGCGGAGCCCCGGCCGGGCTTCCCGGGAGCGCGTGGTGCGGCGGGCGGAGCCCCGGTCGGGCCTCCCGGGAGCGCGTGGTGCGGCGGCCGGACGCGCGGGCGGACCGCCCGGAGCGCGTGGGCCCGCGCGTCCCACCCGCGGGGAGCTTATGTCGGGAATGTCACTGTGCGGGGGTGGTGATTTCCCGCGGGGGCGGCGCATACCCTGTCGCTGTCCTCCGCTGTGTGCGGTCCCGAGCATCTGGAGCTCCCTGGTGGAACGCGTCCGCGGCCCGCTCGTTCCCGGGCAGGCCGCTCCGAAGGCGCCCCTGCCGCCCGGTGAGCTTCCCGCCGACGCCTCCAGGCCGCGCAGCCCCCTCGTCCCGCCGCAGGCCGGGCCCCCGCAGGTCCCTGCCGGGGCCCAGGTCCCCCCGCCGCGGCCAGGTCCCGCGCAGGGCGTGGTTCCGCCGCAGGCCGGGCCCGCGCAGGCCGTCGCCGCGGCTGCGGACGCCGGGCTCGAGGAGCTGCGCCGGCGGGCCGCGCAGGTGCTGGTGGGCAACTGGACGGGGGCTTCGACCGTCCCCTCCCCCGCCCTGTATCCGCACCAGTGGAGCTGGGACTCGGCGTTCATCGCCATCGGGCTGCGTCATCTGTCGCCCGAGCGTGCCCAGCGCGAGCTGGAGACGCTGCTGGCCGCGCAGTGGGCCGACGGGCGCATCCCGCACATCGTCTTCAACCCGGCCGTGCCGCTCGGGGCGTACTTCCCGAGCCCCGACTTCTGGCGGTCCTCCACGGCGGGCCGGGCGGCGGGCGCCCCGGCCGCGACGGAGACGTCCGGCATCGTGCAGCCGCCCGTGCACGCGCTGGCCGCCTGGCTGGTCCACCGCAGCGACCCGGGCGCCTCACGCCGCCGGGGCTTCCTGGAGCGGGCGTGGCCCGCGCTGGTGGCCTGGCACGACTATCTGCTGCGCTGCCGCGATTTCGGCGGCCGGGGGCTGGCGGCCGTGCTCCATCCGTGGGAGCCCGGCATGGACAACAGCCCCTGCTGGGACGAGCCCCTCGAGCGGGTGGAACCGGCCCCGGCCGGTTCCTTCCGGCGGGCCGACCTCGGACACGGGGACCGTGCGGACCGGCCCACCGATCTGGACTACGGCCGGTACGTCGCTCTGGCCGCGCACTACCGGGACCATGGTTACCGCGACGCGGGCACGGAGCACGCGTTCGTCGTCGAGGACCCCGGGTTCAACGCGCTGCTCGCCCTGTCGGAGCATGCCCTGGCGGCCATCGCCGGCGAGCTGGGGCAGGACGCGGCGCCGCACCGGTCGCGGGCGCAGCGGCTGACCGCCGCGCTGGTGGAGCGGCTGTGGGACGAGGAGGCGGGGATGTTCCTGTGCCGGGACGTGCGCACCGGCGCCCTGGTGCACGACAGGAGCGTCGCCGGTCTGCTGCCGCTGGCGCTTCCCTCGCTTCCCGGGCCCGTCGCGCAGGCTCTGGTGCGCACCATGACGGGGCCGCATTTCGGGCTCGGTTCGGTCTGTGGCCTGGTGCCCAGCTACGACCTGCGGGGCCCTGCCTTCGACGCGTCCCGCTACTGGCGCGGGCCGGCCTGGTTCAACGTGAACTGGCTCCTGGAGCGGGGGCTGCGGCAGCACGGCGAGGCGGGCCTGGCCGACGCCCTGGAGCAGGCGGTGCTCGCCTTCGCCGGTGGTTCCGGCTTCGCCGAGTACGTCGATCCGCACACCGGGCAGGCGCGTGGGGCGACCGGCTTCAGCTGGACCGCTTCCGTCGTCCTCGATCTGCTGGCCCGCTCCGGCCCGTCCGCGCAGGCGAAGGCGGGTGCGCAGGCCGGTACCGCGGCCGGTGCGGCGGCCGCGGTGGCGGAGGCCGGGGAGTGACGGTTCCCCGCCCCGGAGGGCGGGGACGGTGTCAGGTGCCCAGGCCCAGCATCGAGGCGATGCGGTTGTACTGGATCTCGTTGGTGCCCGAGTAGATCGTGCCGCCGACCGCGTTGCGCACGCCCTGCTCGAGCCCGTACTCGGACATGTATCCGTGTCCGCCGAAGATCTGCACGGCGGCCAGGGAACTGGCCACATTGGCCTGGCTGGTGAGGAGTTTGGCGATGGCCAGGTCGATGGTGACGTTCTCGCCGTCGTCGAGGCGCTGGGCGGTGTCGTACAGCCATTTGCGGGCTGTCTCCAGGCCGATCTTGGTGTCGACGATCTTGTTGGCGATCGATTGGTAGGAGCCGATGGGTTTGCCGAAGGAGCGGCGGGTCTTCGCGTACTCGATGCAGCGGTCCAGCCGGTGCTGCATCTCGCCCGCGTTGACGACGAAGGAGAAGAGGACCTCCCGTTTCATCACGTGGTCGAGGACGATGAACCCGCCGCCGACCCGGCCCAGTACCCGGGTTCTGGGGATGCGGCAGCCGTCGAAGTAGAGCTCGCTCAGCGGCGAGGTCCGCAGTCCCATCTTCTTGATCGGCTTGCCGACGGTGAGGCCGGGGGTGTCGCGGTCCACGAGGAACGCGCTGACACCGAGCGCTCCGCCGTCGGGGCGGGTACGGGCGTAGACGACGAACACGTCGGCGACGGGACCGTTGCTGACGAACGTCTTGCTGCCGTTCAGCACGAAGTGGTCGCCGTCGCGTTCGGCGCGGGTGGTCATCGCCATCGCGTCCGAGCCGCCCTCGGACTCGGTGATGGCGTGGGCGCCGATCGCCTCGCCGGAGCAGATCTGGGGCAGGTACCTCTCTTTCTGTTCGGGTGTGCCGAACCGGGTGAGGGGGATGCCGGTGCTGGCCAGGGTGGTGGTCACCGAGAAGTTCAGGCCGGCGTCCTGGCAGTGCTCCCCGAGGCCTTCGAGGACGTACATGGTGGTGAGGAGGGACTGGCCGAGGCCGCCGTGTTCCTCCTCGAAGGGCAGGGCGAGGATGCCGGTCTTCTGGATCAGCTTCCACTTGTCCCAGGAGAAGGTGGCCTGCTCGTCCAGCTCTATGTGGTCGGCGCTGAGCGCCTCGCCCCACCGTGCCAGGCCTTCGCGGAGCTCGGCCTGTTCGGTGTTCCATCGGATCACTTCGGATCCCTTCAAGGGTTTCGCGTCATCAGTACGCGGAGGAGACGTGCTCGTCGAGACTGTGGGTCTCGTCGCCGTTGAGGGCCGGGCTGAAGACGCACACGAGCCGCAGGTCCTCGTGGGGGCTGGCCACCAGGTAGTGGGCGTCGTGCTTGTCGAGCGCGTACATGCGGCCCGGCGTGATGGGGTGGGAGGTGCCGTCGAGCTCGATGACCTCTCCGGAGCCGGCGATGCAGTAGCAGGCCTCGAGGTGGTTGCGGTATTCGAGGCGGGACTTGGTGCCGGCCAGGACGACGGTGTCGGTGAGCGAGTAGCCGACGCCGTCGGAGGCGAGGAGGAAACGGCGGCTGACTCCGTTGCCCCAGTCGACGGTCTTCACGTCCTCGATGTCGCGGATGATCATGGTCAACTCCGATCTGGGTCGTGTGCGGCGCGGTGCCGCACGCAGGGAAGGACCCGGGGGTGGCCGGCGGCCACTGCTCGTGTCCCGGCCCCGCGGCCGGCGGCCGGCGGGGACGCATGGGGGCGCCGCGGATGCGGCGGGTTCATCGGACGGCGGGTGCGCCCGCCGCGGGGGCGGGGGTGCGCGGTGCGGTGCGCAGCCGGTCGGCCAGGGCGCGGGCGGCGCCGGAGGCGACGGCCTCGCGGGTGGCGGCGAGCGCGCTCGGCCAGTCGCCCGGGTGGCCGGAGGCGAGGACGAGGGCCGCGGCGTTGAGGCACACGGTGTCGGTGGCGGCGGGGTGGGCGGTGCCGGCGAGGACGGCGAGGAAGTGGTCCGCGGCGTCGGCGGGCGGCACGGGGCGCAGGTCGTCGAATCCGCCGCCGGGCGCGACGAGTTCGCCGGGGGCGAGCCGCCGGACGCTGCCGTCGTCGAGGTGGACGGTGTTGTCGGCGAAGCCGAGGAGTTCGTCGGCCCCCTGGTCGTTGGAGGTCAGCCAGATCCGCCGGCCGGGGAGTGTGCGGGCGAGTTCGCGCAGCACGGGCAGCGGCATGGCGGCGCTGACGCCGGTGACCTGGGCGGTGACCGGCAGGTCGGCGAGGAAGGGGCCCAGCGCGTTGAGGAAGCGGCCGAACGGTTTCATGCCGAGCGGTGCCACCGTGCGGGCCAGGCGGGTCAGTTCGGCCGGGTAGACGAACGGACCGGCGAACGCGATGCCGTACCGCTCGAGCATCTGCTCGGTCTGCCCGTAGGAGGCGGTCAGGCGGATCCCGAGCCGCTCCAGCAGGTCGACGGAGCCGAGGCTGGAGGTGTAGGCGCGGGAGCCGGTCTTGACGACCCGTACGCCGGTGGCCGCGGCGGTGACCGCGGCGGCGGTGGAGATGTTGAAGGTGGCGGGTCCTCCGCCGGTGCCGACGATGTTGACGGTGCCGGGCCAGGGGCCGGGCGGGGGCGTGGTTCTGCGCTCCCGCAGGGTCTCCAGCAGGGCGTCAAGGGTCTGGTGGCCGGGGAGGCTGGTGGTCAGGGAGGCCAGCAGGGCGACGGCCTGCTCCTTTTCGAGCGTGCCGTCACCGAGCCGGTCCCACAGTGATCGCCAGGTCTCGCGCTCGGTCACCGGGGCGCCTGCGAGCAGGCCGGTGAGCGCGGGATGCATGGCTAGCTGCTCACCCCCTGGCGGGCGTCCTCGATGAAGGCGTCGATGGCGCGCACGCTGCGGAAGTTGTCGGGGTCCAGGTCGGCGTCGCCGACGGCGAGCTGGAAGTGGTCCTCGACCCAGGCGATGAGCTTGAGCACGCCGAGGGAGTCGATGACGCCGTCGGAGAGCAGGTCGTGGTCGTCGGCAAGCTCGTGGACACCAAGGTCGGGCAGGAATTCCTCGATGACGAACTTCTTGATGGTGTCGTTGTGGCTCATGACGTCCTTCCTTGGACTGGGATCGGTTCGTGCGGTCGGCCGGGCGCGGCGCGTCCGGCCCGTCGGGTGGTGGCGGGGGGCCGTTGTGCGGCGGTGACCCGCCGGGCGGCGGGGGCGGGCGTGCCGGTCCGGTGCCGGGTGCCGCGGACGGTGGTCCGGGTGTCGCCGGCGCGGCCGGTCAGGTGGAGCAGGCCGTCAGCGTCGCGGCGGGCCAGGTCGCCGGTGCGGAACCAGGTGCGGCCGTCGTCGGCGCCCAGGGGGTGGGCGGTGAACGGGTCGCGGTGGGCGGTGCGGCCGAGGTGGCCGGGCGACTGGAAGGGGGTGGAGACGTACAGTTCGCCGGTGCCGGGGCCGTGGACGGGTGTGCCGTGGGAGCCGATGAGGAGGGTCCGCACGCCGGGCAGGGGCAGGCCGACGGGGACGGGCGGGTAGACGGTGGCTCCGGGGCCGGTCTCGTGGACGAGGCTGGGGCCGGTCTCGGTGCAGCCGTAGAGGTTGGTAAGGCGTGCGCCGGGGAACAGGCGCGGCAGCGCGGCGACGGTGCGGTCGGGCAGGGCGTGGCCGGTGAGCACGGCGTGGCGGACGCCGTTCAGGGTGGTGCCGGCGGCGCGGGCGGCGTCGGTGAGCGGCCCGTAGAGCGTGGGGCGGGCGGCCACGACATGGATGTCGTGGGTGGTGAGGAGTTCCAGCAGGGCGGTGGTGTCCGCGGCCCGGCCGGGTTCGGCGAGGACGACGGTGGCGCCGGCGGCGAGGGGGGTCCACAGGTCGAGGAGGCTCGAGCCTGCGGCGAGGGTGCCGGCGCCGAGGACGGTGGTGCCGGGGCCGATACCGAAGCGGCGGGCGGCCCAGGTGGTGAAGCGGTCCACGGCGGTGCGGGCGAGCGGCACGATCCGGGGCGGTGCGGCGGCGCCGGAGGTGGTGAACAGCAGGGCGGGCCGTTCGCCTGCCGGGTGGGGCAGGGCGCCTGCCGCCGACGGCGGCAGGCGGACGGGGCGTACTTCGCCGGCGGGGACCAGGACGCGGGCGCAGCCTGCCTGGGCGGCCAGGTCGGCGAGCCGGCCGGCCGGTGCCGGGGAGGGCAGCAGAAGGGGACGCTCGGACAGCAGGCCGGCCAGGACCAGGGCGATCGCGCCGGGTGAGGTGCGGGCGAGGACGCCGATGGTGTCGTGGGGTGCGGTGCCGAGCACCGCGAGGCGTTCGCGTTCACGGCCGGCCGCCTCGTACAGGGCGCGGTAGGTGGTGTGTTCGCCGCCGTGGATCAGGGCGGTGGCGTCGGGGCGGTGGCGCACCTGGGTGAGGAAGCCGGCGACGAGGCCGGCGGGGGCGTTCATCGCAGTTGGGCCCAGCCGCTTTTGACGGCGGGTCCGTTCGGGGTGCGGCAGGTGAAGCGCACCACGGTGCGGGTGTCGTCGGGCTGGAGGGCGATGTCGAGGGGGACGCCGGGCGCCACGGGGGCGGAGAAGCGGCCGCCGACGGCGTGGATGCGGGTGATGTCGCCGTCGGCGTAGCGGTCGGCGATCTCCTCCAGCGCCAGGGCGACGACGCTCATGCCGTGGGCGATGACGGTGTCGAAGCCGGCGGCGCGGGCGGCTTCCGCGTCGAGGTGGATGGGGTTGAGGTCGCCGGAGGCGTGGGCGTAGGCGCGGATCGTTTCCTCGGTGAGGGTGTGGCGGGCGGTGGCCGGCTCACCGCCGGGGCCGGCGGGGCCGGGGGCGGCGGCCGGGGGGATGTCGCCGAACGGTTCGGTGCCCTTGGCGCCGAGGAGCAGGGCGTGGGTGGTGAGTTCGGCGAAGGCGGTGCCGTCGTCGCCGGTGAGTCGGCTGCGTACGGCGATGCGGGTGCCGCGGGCCTCGCGGCGGGCGCCGGTGACGTCGAGGTGGACGATGACCTGTTCGCGGGGCCGTACGGGCCGCTCGAGGCGGATGTCCTGGCCGAGATGGACGACGGAGGTGGTCTCCTCCCCCGCGGTCAGCGCGCGCACGGCCTTGTCGGCGAGTGTGTGGGCGAGGACGAAGGTGTGCACGGGTGAGGCGTCGCCGGTCGCCGCCGGCGGCAGGCCGGGGCGGACGGCGGTGCGGTAGGCGTCGATCTCGGCGGCGCTCGCGGTGCGCTCCGCGGTGCGGGCGAGGGCGGGGGTCGTCGTCATACCGGCGCCACCACCAGTGCGGCGTTGTGGCCGCCGAAGCCGAAGGAGTTCGACAGGGCGGGCCCGGAGGCGATGGTTCGGGGACGGTGGTGGACCACGTCGATGTCCATTCCTGGCTCCAGGCGGTGGTGGTTGGCGGTGGGCGGTACCTCGCGCTCGCGCATGGCGAGGACGGCGGCGACGGCCTCGACGGCGCCGGCGGCGCCGATCAGGTGGCCGAGGACGCCCTTGGGTGCGGTGACCGGCGGGCAGGCGGTGCCGAACACCTTGGCCAGAGCGGCTGCTTCGGCCCGGTCGTTGTGGGGTGTGGAGGTGCCGTGGGCGTTGATGTGGGCGATGTCCGCGGGGGTGAGGCCGGCGTCGGCGAGGGCGGCGGTCATGGCGCCGGCGGCGCCGGAGCCGTCGGGCAGCGGCATCGACAGGTGGTGGGCGTCGCAGGTGGCGCCGTAGCCGGCGACCTCGGCGTAGGGGCGGGCGCCTCTGGCACGGGCGTCGTCGGCGCGTTCGAGGACGACGAAGCCGGCGCCCTCCCCCATCACGAACCCGTCGCGGTCCGCGTCGAAGGGGCGGCTGGCCTGCTCCGGTTCGTCGTTGCGCAGGGAGACGGCGTTGAGGTTGCCGAACCCGGCGAGGGTGACGGGGGTGAGGGTGGACTCGCAGCCGCCGGCGATGACCACGTCGGCGCGGTGGGTCTGCAGCAGCAGCCGGGCCTGGCCGATGGCGTCGGCGCCGCTGGCGCAGGTGGTGGCGATGGTGGTGGCGGGGCCGGTCCAGGCGAGGCGCATGGCGATCTGGGCGGCGGCCGCGTTGGGCATCGTCATCAGCGGCATCAGCGGGTTGACGCGGTGCGGGCCGTGTTCGGAGAAGTGGGCGGACTCCAGGTCGCTGGTGGCCCGTCCGCCGACCGCGTTGCCCACCACGACGGCGGTGCGGTGCGGGTCGGGGGCGGGGGCGCCCGCGTCGCGGTGGGCGGCGAGGGCGGCCGTCGTTCCGTACAGGGCGAACGGGTCCATCCGGCGGGCGTCCTTGGCGCCGACGAGGCCGACGTCGTCGAGTCCGCTGACGCGGCAGCCGATCCGTACCCGGTGGCGGTCGAGGTCGAGGTGGGTGAGGCGGGCGGCGGTGGAGCGGCCGGCGCGCAGCGCGGCCCACAGTGCGTCCGGGGTGCAGCCCGCCGGTGTGACCACGCCGATGCCGGTGATCACGACCGGGGGTGGGGTGGAGGTTGCCATGGTTGGTTTCCCGTTCCTGTCTGCCTTCGGTGTACGGGCCGGCCCTCTCAGGCCGGGAGGATGCCGCACTCGCGGGCGGAGGTGAGGAACGCCTGGGCCGCGAAGTCGATGTCGGCCTCGGTGTGGCGGGCGGTGACCGCGATCCTCAGGCGGGCGAGGTCGTTGGGGACGGCGGGGGTGACCACGGGCAGGCCGATGACGCCGTTCTTGCGGCAGGTGGTGGCCAGGTCGTAGGCGGCGTCGTCGGAGCCGGCGATGAGCGGCAGCACGGCCGTCTCGCTGTCCTGGGTGCGCAGCCCCTCGGCGTTGATGATCTTCCGCAGGCGGGCGGACTGGTGCTGGATGTGGGCGACGCGTTCGGGTTCGCGCTGCAGGATGCGCAGCGACTCCAGGGCGGCGGCGGCCTGGGCGGGTCCGAGGGCGGCGGAGAACAGGAAGGGGCGTGCGGCGTAGCGCAGGTGGCCGATGAGTTCGGCGGGGCCGGCGACCCAGCCGCCCATGGAGGGGATGGCCTTGGAGAGGGTGCCGAGTTTGACGTCGACCCTGGCCTGCCAGTCGAAGTGCTCCTCGATGCCGCGGCCGGTGGCGCCGATGACGCCGAGCGCGTGGGCCTCGTCGACCATGAGGAGGGCGTTGTGCTCGTCGCAGACCTTGCGCAGCTCGGGCAGCGGGGCGATGTCGCCGTCCATGGAGTAGACGCTGTCGACGATGACGAGCCGTACTCCGTCGGGGCTCGCGGCGCGCAGCCGGCGCTCGAGGTGGTCGACGTCGTTGTGGCGGAAGCGGGTGACGGTGGCGCCGGACAGGCGGCAGCCGTCGACGATGGAGGCGTGGTCGTACTTGTCGATGAAGACGGTGTCGCCGGGGCCGACGAGGCCGCCGACGGTGCCGGTGTTGGCGGCGTAGCCGGAGCCGAAGACCATGGACGACTCGCGGTCCGCGAACCGGGCGACCTCTGCCTCGAGTTCCTCGTGCAGGGGGATGGATCCGGCCAGGGCGCGCACGCCGTGGTTGCCGGTGCCGTAGAGGTCGACGGCGGCCTTGGCGGCGGCGACGACACGTTCGTCGCCGGCCAGGCCGAGGTAGCTGTAGCCGGACATCATCAGCAGCCGGCGGCCGTCGAGGTCGGCGTAGGCGCTGTCGCGTTCGACGGTGTAGGCGACGAAGCTGTTGCGGCGGTCGGGTTCCCATTCGAGTGCCTGGACGCGGCGCTGTGTTGCCGCCAGCTTCGGCTCGAGGCGTTCCCATCCTCCAGATGCGTTCACGTGCGTCTCCTCATCCACTTCTCGGTTGCTCCAGGCGCGCCGTCCTTTCTATGCGCCGGGCCGCAAGGCGGGCGCAACACGGTTTTCGACGCCGCAATTCCCGTGGTGGCGCGGGAAGTCGACCTTCAGGTCGAATACCGGAGGCGCTGATTCCCAGTTATTCCCCCCGGTATGTTTTTGGCCACGGTTGAATGTGGCGACAATTGGCCGGTACGGTCGAATCCACGGGAAAGTGAGTACGAACAGAGATCTGGCTGCGAAGCCGGGGCGCGAATTCGCGGCCTCCCTTTCCTGAATCGCGCCCCCGCACGTGTGATGACCGCGTGCAGCCGAAGTCTTGGGGGACTCAGCGTTGCTGATCAGACTCGTAGGTCTTGTCACCATCGAACACGACGGGACGGCGCCCCAGCATCTGTCGAGCGCGCAGGCCCAAGTGGCCTTCGCTCGACTGATACTGGAGCGAACGTCGGGAACCAGCCGCGACCAGCTCGCGG
This sequence comes from Streptomyces sp. OZ13, assembly GCF_052068155.1. Taxonomy (NCBI): domain Bacteria; kingdom Bacillati; phylum Actinomycetota; class Actinomycetes; order Kitasatosporales; family Streptomycetaceae; genus Streptomyces; species Streptomyces sp. OZ13. Next base: position 94,524 of record NZ_JBQHCZ010000022.1, read on the forward strand.
ACACCGTGTGGCCGGAAGGGCTGCCCGACACGTGGGCCTCCGCGCTGCGCAGTGTGGTGAGCCGGGTCCGCGCCTATGTCACGGGCCCGCAGCAGAAGCCGGGCGGAACGCCCCTGATCGCACAGAGCGGCCGGTACATACTGCGACTGCCGGACGACGCGGCGGTCGACCTGGAAGCGGCGGAGGCCGCGATGACGGAAGCCAGGGCGGCCTTCGCGGACGGTGCCCACGCGGTGGCGCACCAGCTCGCGGCGGGCGCCGTGTCCAACCTGCGCGGCTCGTTCCTGCCGGCGCACGAAGGCGAGTGGGTCAACGCCGTTCGTGAGCGGGTCGACGAACTGCGCCTGATGTCGCTGGAGCTGGCGAGCCTGTCCTCGTCGGCGCTGGGCGCGGAGCACCACGCGGTGCGCTACGCCGACGAGGCGGTACGGCGCGCGCCGTTCCGCGAGAGCGCGCACCGCTGCCGGATGACGGCGCACGCCGCCGCGGGCAACCGGGCGGACGCGCTGCGCGCCTACCAGCAGCTGCGGGAGGTCCTCGCGGACGAGCTGGGCATCGACCCGGCGGCCGAGACCCAGGCCGCCTATCTGGAACTGCTGCGCGCCGAGCCCGCGGGCCCGCAGCGCCGGGCCCCCGCGGGGCGGATGACGGCCGACGCGCTGGACCCGCTGCTGATGGGAGCGTTCGAGGCCCTGACCCCACCACCGGCGGCGCCGCTGCCGACGCGCTGAGCCCGCCACGACGCCGGGGGCCCGACACCATCCAGGTGCCCGGGCCCCCGGCGTCCGCGTGCCCGGCGCCGCGCAGCACGGGCGGCGGGCCCGGGGGCCGGCAGGCGGGGGTGAACTCCCCTCACCGGCCGCCCGGTACGCGGTCCGGCCCCGCCGTGGACATGGAAGCGGCCCGCGGCCCCCCGGTCGAAGGGGGGCGGCGGGCCGCCGGGCAGCAGGGCGGTCAGGTGATGGAGACGCCGCTGTCGATGCTGATCACCTGGCCCGTCATGCAGTCCTGGTCGAGGAACAGGGACGCGCTGCGGGCGACCTCCTCCACGGTCACGAAGCGCGGGATGGGGGCCTTGCCCTCCATGCCCTCGACGACGCGGTCGGGGAGGTCCTTCGTCATGCCGGTGATCATGAAGCCCGGGGAGAGGGCGTTGACGGTCACCCCGCGCCGGCCGCACTCGGCGGCCAGTGTGCGGGTGAAGCCGATCAGGCCCGCCTTGGAGGCGGAGTACGCCGTCTGTCCGGCGGTCGCGATCAGGCCCGAGGGCGAGACCACGTTGATGACGCGGCCCCACCTCTGGCGCAGCATGTGCGGGACGGCGACGCGTGCGGTGTGGAACGAGCCGATCAGGTTGGTCCGGATGACCTGGGCCCAGTCGTCCGGGTTCTGCATCGCCATCAGCGCGTCCTTGCGGATCGCGCCGTTGTTGACGAGGACGTCGACGGGGCCGAGGCGCTCGCCGATCTCCCGGTACAGCACGGTGACGGCGTCGTAGTCGCCGACGTCGCCGCTGACGAGGACCGAGTCGTTGGTGAGTTTGTCCTGCACGGCCCGGGCCGCGTCCTTCGAGCTGTTGTAGTGGACGGCGACCCTGCAACCCAGTGCGTCCAGCTCGAGGGCCAGGGCCTGGCCGAGGCCTCCCGAGGCGCCGGTGACCAGCGCCACCGGCTGCTCGGGGCGGTTTCCGGTCTGTGGGCCCTTACTCATCAGAACTCCTTCGTGGATACCCCCGGCTTGAGCCGGGGAGGAAACGAAGCTCCTGCGGAGCAGGGCACGGAACAGCGAATCGCCGCCGGGCGATCCGTCGGTCACCGTCAACCACCCGCAGAAGCCCACAAGTTGGCGTGATGGTTTGTGAGTTGTGGCGTCACCTGCACAAGCTGACCACTCGACTCGTGCGTGAGAACCAAACGCTCGTGATCGAGGACCTGACCGTGCGCAACATGGTCAAGAACCACAGACTCGCCCGCGCCATCAGTGACGCGGCGTGGCGGGAGCTGCGGGCGATGCTGGAGTACAAAGCAGCCTGGTACGGGCGCGACCTGGTGGTCGTGGACCGCTTCTTCCCCTCGTCCAGACTGTGCTCCGCCTGCGGCACCTTGCGACACAAAATGCCGCTGCACGTGCGCACCTGGACGTGCGACAGCTGCGGGACGGTCCATGACCGGGACGTGAACGCGGCGAAGAACCTTCTGGCGGCCGGGCTGGCCGTGACAGTCTGTGGAGCTGGTGCAAGACCTCAACGGAGAGCTCCGGACGGGCAGTCGGCGACGAAGCAGAAACCCCACGGCGCGAGCCGTAGGAATCCCCCTCGTTCACGAGGGGGAGGAAGTCAACGCATACCTCCGTGGATACTCCGCCCTTCACGGCGGAACCGACTCCTGCCGGGCAGGGCAGGGAAAAGTGATCCGCCGTCAGGGCCGGCCGCCGCGCGGGACGGGCCCGCGGGCCGGCCGGCCGCGTGGCGTCAGGCGTTCTCCAGTGCCGGCCGCCCGGCGTTGACGGTGGTGGCGAGCTGGTACTCGCCCAGGTCGAAACGGCGCGTCGCGCGGCGGAACCGCCACGTGTAGGTGGGCCAGATCGACGGGTTGCGGCCGTGCTCGTCCAGGTACCAGCTCTTGCAGTTCCCGGCGTTCCACACGGTGCCCTCGAGCCGGCCCTGCAGCCGCTCGTTCCACTGCTGCTGGGCCTCGGCGCGGACCTCGACACTGGCCAGGCCGCGCTTGTCCATCTGTCCCAGCGCGTCGATGACGTAGCCGATCTGCGCCTCGATCATCACCACCTGCGAGGAGTGCCCCAGCGTGGTGTTGGGGCCCAGCAGCAGGAACAGGTTCGGGAACCCGGCGACCGTGGTGCCGCGGTGGGCGGCCATGCCGCCCTCGCGCCACACGTCCCGCAGCAGCCTGCCGTCGCGGCCCGTGATCCGGCCGGCGACGGGCCGGTCGGTGGCCTTGAAGCCGGTGCCGAGGATAATCGTGTCGACCTCCCGCTCGGTGCCGTCCGAGGAGACGATCGACTTGGCCCGCACATGGTCGATGCCGTCGGTGACCAGGTCCACGTTGGGCTGCTGGATCGCCGGGTACCACGTGTTGGAGAACAGCAGGCGCTTGCACGCCATCACGTAGTCGGGCGTCAGCTTCGCCCGCAGCTCCTCGTCCGCGACGGACTTCGCCAGATGGTCGCTGGCCATCTTCTGCATCTTGCCCGCGACCTTGGGCCGCTTCATCACGAACGCCAGGACCTCACGGCCCCACATGTTGAAGTTGCGGCGGAAGCGCTGGTAGCCGGGGACGTTGTGCAGCAGCTTCGACTGCAGCGCGCTGGTCGGCTTGTCGTTCTTCGGCCCGATCCAGGCGGGGGTGCGCTGGTACAGGTCCAGCCGTCCCACCTCCGGCTGGATCTTCGGCACGAACTGGATCGCGGAGGCGCCGGTGCCGATGACGGCGACGTTGCGGCCCGCGAGGTCGTGCCCGTGGTTCCAGCGCGAGGAGTGGAACACCGTCCCCTCGAAGTCCTCCAGGCCGGCGATGGCGGGCACGGCCGGCTCGGAGAGGTAGCCGGTGCCCGACACCAGCACCTGGGCGGTGTAGTCACCCTGGGAGGTGCTCACGTGCCAGCGGCGGGCGGTCTCGTCCCAGCGGGCGGCGAGCAGTTCGTGACCGAAGCGGATGTAGGGGCGGACCCCGAACCGGTCGGCGACGTCCCGCAGGTACTCGTACAGCTCCGCCTGCTTGCCGAACGTGGACTTCCAGCCCGGGTTCTGCGCGAAGGAGAACGAGTACAGGTGCGACATCACGTCGCACGCCGCGCCCGGGTAGGAGTTGTCCCGCCAGGTGCCGCCGACCTCGTAGGCACGCTCGAAGACGAGGAAGTCGTCGATGCCCTTCTGCAGCAGGCGCACCGCCATGCCCAGGCCGGAGAAGCCGCTGCCGATGACCGCGACGCGCAGATGCCGGGTGGGGCCGCCGCCCGTCGCCCGCCCGCCGGGCGAGGGACTCCCGTCGCTGCGCGCGGGTTCCAGAATGCTCGTCACGTGGGCCTCCTCTAGCGGCGCGCGATGGTGACGCGGAAGTTGTTGAAGAACTTGTCCTCGAGCGTGTACGCGAAGATGTCGAGGTAGCGCTCGAAGCGGGCCACGACCTCCTCGCCCTCCAGGGCGACGGCCTCGTCCCGGCGGGCGGCCAGCAGCTTCAGCCAGGCGCGGCAGGCGACGGCGAACGACTCGCGCTCGTTGACGATCTCGACCACGTCGAACAGGCCTTCCGCGGCCTGGGTGAGCTCGTGCAGGTGCGGGATGTGGCAGTTCTCGAACTCGGAGCGCTGGAGGAACTTCAGGTCGTCCAGCAGCTGCCGGTTCATCGGCAGTGCCTCCGCGGTCATGGTGTGCAGGACGAACCGGCCGCCCGGCTTGAGGGCCGCGCCGACCTTGTTGAAGAACACCCGGTACTTCTTGGTCCGCTCGCGCGGCGGGAGCGTGGAGGACACGAAGTGCTCCAGCGCGTTGATGCAGAACGCCGCGTCGTAGGGGTCGTCGGTCGTGTGGTCCTCCCACGACTCGACCCGGGTGGTGATGCGGGGGTTGTCCAGGCCGGCGATGAACGCCTCCTGGGTGCGGCTGAGCGTCAGGCCGACGGCCTGCTCGACGCCGTGGACGGTGGTGAGCCGGTTGAGCATGGTGCCCCAGCCGCAGCCCACGTCCAGCACCCGCCGGCTGCCGGCGGCGCCGGCGAGCTCGACGAACCGGTCGAGCTTGCGCTCCTGGGCCTCGTCGAGGGCCTCGGTGAGGCCCTCGCCCTCCTCCCAGTAGCCGCCCGAGTACATCATCGTCGGCCCCAGCAGGAGGCGGTAGAAGTCGTTGCTCACCTCGTAGTGGTGCCTGATCGCGTCGACCTCGGGGACCGACCTGTCAGCGACCGTCGTCATCTCTTCCTCAACTCCTGTCGGGGTGCGCGGCTGTCGGGGTCGAGGAAAGCGAAGTGCTCGCAACAGATGTGCAAGACGGCGCCGGGCCGGCGGTGTTGCGCCCCGCTTGCGCGGCTGCCGGTTCGATTCCTAGGCGTAACACCCCAAGCCTTGCGAGAGAGGACCGAACCCCATGTCGCTGCCCACCGTCGAAGAACTGGCGAGCCAGCTCGAGGCCGTCTCCGGCGCCCAGAAGGTCGACCCGGACCAGCCGCTCCAGCACATCGCCGACGTCGACTCGCTGGACCTGATGGAGTGGTTGTACGGGTTCCAGAACCAGTACCCGCACATCCCGGCCGACGAGTCGCTGTTCGCCGACATCGACGACACCACGACGCTGCGCGTCGTCCACGACCGGATCGTCCAGCTCGTGCCCGCCCAGGCCTGATCAGGGGAGAGTCCTGTGAACGGCTTCGACATCACCGGGTGGGGCATGGCCGTACCCGAACGCGTGGTCTCCAGCACGGAGCTCGCGCAGCGCTTCGGCGTCGACGAGAACTGGATCGTCAGCCGGTGCGGGATCCACGAACGCCGGGCCGTCGGTCCCGGCCAGACGACCGCCTCCCTTGCTGTCGAGGCCGGCCGGCGCGCACTGGACAAGGCGGGGCTGAGCGGCGGCGACATCGCCCATCTGATCGTCGCCACCGCCACCCCCGAACAGCCTTCGCCGGCCACGTCCGCGTTCGTCCACCACGAACTGGGCATCGCCGGCAGCGCGCACGACGTCAACTCCGAGTGCGCGGGCTTCGTCTACGGCCTCGTCCAGGCCATGGCACTCATCAAGATCGACCCGCGGCCGATCCTGCTGATCGGCTCGGACACCCACACCCTCACCGCCAACCCCGCCGACCGGGACCTGTCGATCCTCGTCGGCGACGGCGCGGGCGCGGTGGTGCTCCGGCCGGCCCCGTCGGACCCGGTACTGGGCTGGAACCTGGGCGCCGACGGCAGCTGCGCCGGCAGCCTCAAGGTCCTGGCCGGCGGCAGCCGGATGCCGACCACGGAGGAGACCGTCCGCCAGGGGCTGCACTACGCACAGATCAACGGCAACGAGATCTACCTCAACGCCGTGCGCTACACCGTGCGCACGGTGCGGGAGACGCTGACCAGCGCCAAGGTCGAGGCGGCCGACGTCCGCCACGTCATCCCGCACCAGGCGAACATCCGGATCATCAACTCGATCCTCAGCCACACGGGCCTGCGGCCCGAGGCCCTGGTCACGAATCTGCACAAGTACGGGAACACCGCGTCCGCGTCGATCCCGATCGCCCTGACCGAGGCACTCGACGAAGGCCGCATCAACGACGGCGACCTGGTCCTGCTGGCCGGCTTCGGCGCGGGCATGACCTGGGGATCGGTCCTGCTGGAATGGGTCGGAGGACAGAAATGAACAACGCACTCTCGCGGCGCAAGGTACTGGGCGGCATCGCCGCAACGGTCGTCGGCTGGAGCGTCGCCAACCAGACGTGGGCGACGGCCGCCGAGGTCGACGGCGGCCAGTACATCGACGTCAGACAAGTGCCCGCCCTGGACGGGACGCTGACCACGTCGGCGACCGACCTGGACGGATTCCGTCAGGACTTCGGGCGGCTGAAGCCGTCCGCGCCGTGGGCGGTCCTGCGTCCTGGTTCCGACCAGGACATCGTCAAAATGGTCAACTACGCCCGGACCAACCGACTGAAGATCGCCGTCAACGGGCAGGGCGGCACCGGCGACGACATGGAGTCGCACTCCGTGTACGGCCAGGCGGCGGTGCCGCAGGGCGGCATATCCATCGACGCCCGCGCCATGTCGAAGATCCTCAGCATCAACGCGACCAACGCGGTCGTCGAGGCCGGTGTCACCTGGGGACAGCTGACGGACGCCGCGCTGAAGGTGGGCAAGACACCGCCGGCGCTGCCCGACTACCTGCATCTGTCCATCGGCGGCACCGTCTCCATCGGCGGCATCGGCGGCACGGTGCAGAAGTTCGGCCTGCTGGCCGACACCGTCCACTCCATGGACGTCGTCACCGGCACCGGTGAGCTCGTCACCGTCTCCGCCTCGGCGCGGCCCGACCTGTTCCACTCGATCCTGTCCGGCGGCGGTCAGACCGCGATCATCCTGCGCGCCAAGGTGAAGCTCGCCCCGGCACCCCAGCGGTCGGTCGTCTTCAGCCTCTTCTACGACGACCTGGCGACCTACCTCGCCGACGGCGAGAAGGTCATGGCGGAGAACCGGTTCCACGTCCAGGCCGGCGAGATGCTGCGCCGCCCCGACGACACCGGCTGGCGCTACAAGATGGAGGTCGCCGCGAACTACTCCGGCACCGCCGTCCCCGACCGGGCGGCCCTGCTGGCCGGACTGCGCGACAACCGGGCCCAGGCCGTCGTCGAGGACGTCGCCTACCGGGACTACATGTTCCGGCTCGACGGCTACGAGGTCTACCTGAAGGAGACCGGCCACTGGTTCCAGCCCAAGCCGTGGCTGAGCCTGTTCCTGCCGGCGTCCAAGACCAAGGCGTTCATGGAGCTGGTGGAGCAGGAGCTGACCGCCTCCGACCTGGGCGGCGGGTTCCTGCTGTTCTACCCGTACTACACCCGCAAGATCACCCGGCCGCTGGCGGTGCAACCCAACGAGTCCGTCGGCTACCTGTTCGACCTGCTGCGGTTCCCCAACCCGGGCGACCCGAACATCTCGCAGATGCTCGAGCAGAACCGCCGCCTGTACGACAAGGCCGTGGCGCTGGGCGCCAAGCGGTACCTGGTCGGTGCGATCCCCCGGATGACCACCGCCGACTGGAGGACTCACTTCGGCTACCGCTGGGAGGAGTTCTACAAGGCCAAGCGGCGCTACGACCCGGCGAACATCCTCACCCCCGGTCAGGGCTTCTTCGGCTGACGTGTCCGGCCGCGGGCCCCGTCCCCGGGGCCCTTCGCGGGGCCCGCACCCTGACCCGTACACCGACAGGAGATGCGACATGACGAGTTACGACCTGATCGACGAGGCGGTCATCGACGCTCCGCCGGACGTCGTCTGGGACGCGCTGCTCGCCGAGTTCCGCGGCGGCGCGCAGTGGTGGGTGCCGGCCAACACCTTCGCCGCCGCGTCCGGTTCACCGGACGAGGTGGGCGGCGAGGTCAAGGTGACGGTCCACACCAAGGGCGTCGACAAGGGCGGTCTGAAGCTGCGGTTCACCTCACGCACGACGGCGGTCGAGACGGGCAGGCGACTGTCGGTCGAGTATGTCGACGGGGTGTTCCGCGGGCCGAGCGACTTCCTGCTCGAACCGCTGGACGGCGGGCGCCGCACCCGGCTCGGCATGCACTTCCGGGGCCGCCCGCACGGCTGGCTGAAGGTGCTCGCCAAGGTCGCCGACATCGGCGCGGAGCACTCCAAGGCCACCAGCGCCGCGTTCGCGGCCCTCAGCGGCGTGCTGGCCAGGGAGAAGGAGGGGGCGCGATGACGACGACGACGGCGGCGCCGCCCGCCACGGAGAGCGCACTCGTCACCGACGACGGCGCCCGCCTGGCGGTGAGCGTCCTCGCCCCGCTGGGCGCGCCGTCGGGCCGCACGGTCGTCCTCGCGCACGGCTGGGCCGCGGCCCGGCGGGTGTGGGGCACGGTCGCGGACCGGCTGATCCGCGACGGGCACCGGGTCGTGCTGTACGACCTGCGGGGGCACGGCGCCTCCACGTCCGGCCGGGAGCCGTTCTCGGTGCCCCGGCTGGGGGCGGACCTGGGCGCGGTCCTGGACCATGTCGGGGCGCCCGGCGACACGATCGTCGTGGGGCACTCGGGCGGCGGGTTCGCGGCGATGACGTACGCCGTCTCTCCCGCGGCCCGGCTGGGCGGTCTGGTGCTGCTGGGCACCGCCGCGCACGACCAGGACACGCCCGACAGCGAAGTGAAGATGATGGGAAGCCCTCTGTTCTCGTGGGCGGTGCGGCGGCCGGCGCTGGGCCGTCTGCTGCTGGGGCAGAACATGCTGGGCAAGCGGGCCGACGCCTGTGCCCGGGAGGTCAACCGGCAGATGTTCGCGGCCGCGTCGCCGCGGGTGCGGTCCGAGGCGTTCGCCTCTTCCCGCGGGATGGACCTGCGCGGGCAGCTGGCCGCGCTCACCGTCCCGGCGGTGGTCCTGGCGGGCGGCGGCGACAAGGTCATCGCCCCGGCGCTGGGACGGGCGGTGGCCGAGGCGCTGCCGGGCGCCCGCTTCGAGGAGATCGAGGGCGCCGGCCACATGCTGCCGCTGGAGGCCCCCGAGGCGATCGTGCGAGCGGTCGGGGAGGTGGCGGGGCGGGTGGGGTGACGGCCGGCTCCCCCGCACGCGGGCGCCGGGCCGCCGGATCTTCCGGTCGGCCCGGCGCCGCTTCATGTTCAAAGGCGGAGCCCTCCAAGGACTTGCATCCATGCGACTTGCATGGATGCAAGTCTTCAGCCTGAGCCGGGTGCGGTGCATCGACAACTGCCGCGGCCCGTCTCTTCCTTGACCTCTCGGAAGGCTGTGCCCGGTAGCGATTCGGTGGGTCCTAAACCGGGTCGGCGGCGCAGCGGCGGCCGGAGCGCCGCGTCGGCCGGCGTCGGTGCGAGGCCTTGTGTGGCCCCGGCCCTCACCGGTGCGGCCGGGCCGGGGACGCGAGGGCGGTTCAGCCGGTGCCCAGGACGACGGTCTGGGCGGGGGTGCCGGCCGGCATCGGCTGGTCGGCGGTGCGGCTGGTGCGGTATTCCTGGGGGCTCATGCCGCGGACCCGTTTGAACGCGGCGCTCAGCGCGAACGCGCTGCTGTAGCCGACGCGGCGGGCGACGGTGGCCACCGTGGCGTCCGGTTCGCGCAGCAGGTCGGCGGCGAGGGTGAGGCGCCAGGTCGCCAGGTAGGACATGGGCGGCTCCCCCACCACGGTGGTGAAGCGGCGGGCCAGGCCGGCGCGGGAGACGCCGACCTTGCGGGCGAGGGACTCCACCGTCCAGGCCTGGCCCGGGTTGTCGTGGAGCAGGCGCAGCGCGGGGCCGACGGTGGGGTCCGACTGGGCCCGGTACCAGGCGGGTGCGCCGGCGCCGGGTTCGGCGAGCCAGGTGCGCAGCACGCTGACGAACAGCAGGTCCAGCAGGCGGTCCAGGACGAGTTCCTGGCCGGGTTCGTCGCGGCTTATCTCTTCGGCGAGCAGGGCGACGAGTGCGTTGTCCTCGGCTCCGGCGGGCCGTACGAGCAGGGCGGGCAGGGCGTTCAGCAGCCGGCGGCCGATCTCGCTGGGGGCCTGGTAGGTGCCGCTGAGCATCACGGAGGAGCCCTGGCCGAGTGTGTCGCCCCAGGTGCGCACGCCGAGGGCCATGGTGTCGGTGACGTCCTCGCCTTCCGTGGTGTTGCAGCGCTGTTCGGGGCCGACGACGATCTGCACGCCGGTGTCCTGCTCGTCGGCGATGGTGTACGGGTCGGGGCCGCGCAGTACGGCGACGTCGCCGGGGCGCAGCAGGGCGGGGGTGGAGCGGTCGGGCAGGACCCAGGCGTCGCCGCGGACCATGGTGACCAGGGAGATGGGGGCGCGGTCCTCGACGCGCAGGGCCCACGGCGGGCTGAACACCGACTTGATGAGGAACGCGCCGCGGGCCTTGGGGCCTTCGAGCAGGCCGGTGAGAGCATCCATGCGTGTTTCAACCCATCGGCTGGGGGCGAGGCGTGGGAGGCCTCGGGGGACGGAAAGGGTCGCGCCCGCCCTGCCGTGCGGGGGACGTCCGGCAGGACGGGCGCAGTCGTGGGGACGCGGGCGCCGGTTCAGTGGCGCAGCGTCGACAGGGCACGGCCGAGGCAGAGCAGGGCGGCGGTGCAGGCGAGGGTCCGGGCGGCGTTGGAGGGCGCCCAGGTCTTCTTGAACGTGTCGCGCAGGGCGGCGAGTTCACCGGCGGCCTGGGGCAGGCCGCCTGCGGCGAGGCGCTTGTTGAGGGGGACGTTGATCCGCATGGTGAGGATCACGGCGGCGGTGTAGAGGGCGAGCGCGGCCCAGGTCCAGCGGGCGGCGGTGCGCTGCCCGATGCGGGTCAGGCGGGCGCCGGCGATTCCGGTGGCGAGGAAGGCGCCGAAGAAGACGAGTCCGAACAGCCCGTTCTCGATGGCCTCGTTGATGTTCTGCATGGCGGCGACGTAGGTGTGGTCGTCGCCGCGGTCGAGGCCCGGCAGGACGGAGACGTCGAAGGAGAAGTACAGGCCGGCGCTCAGGCCCATGGCGATGGTGGCGGCGTGGAGCGCGGGCTGGGCGGCCGTGGACATCGGGGCTTCCTTCCGGCGGGCGGTTCGCGGGTGGCCCCGGGCGGGGCGGGGTGTCCGGGCCGGGGCGGTCCGGGCGGGGGTGGTCCGGGCCGGGACGGTCCGGGCGGCGGGGGTCAGCGGGGGTCGAGGACGGCGCCGAGGCCGCGTTCGTAGCGGCGGCGCAGGACGGTGCGGCCGAGCAGCCGTACGGGGGGCGGCATGGTGGCGGCGACGAGATCGACGGACCGCCGGTCGGCGCCGTCGAACATCCACGGCGGCAGGTAGGTCAGGACGCCGGGCGGTGCGGTGCGCACCAGGCGCTGTTCGAGGGTGAGGTAGTCGCGGGCGGGGAGCTGGGCGAAGATCGGGAAGACGGTCTTCTCCTCGTCCGCGAGGTGGTGGGTGAGGACCTGGCGGAAGTGTTCGGCCGCGGCGGGCAGGGCGGCCGGGCCGCCTGTGGCGGTGAGGGCGGCGGTGACCCGGTCCATGGCCCGGTCGAGTTCGGTGTGGTCGCCGGCGATCTCGTCGGCCTGCGGCCGGAACTGCGGGTGGCGCCGCAGCAGTTCGGGCCACAGGAAGTCGTCCTCGCTGCGGTGGTGCCAGTCGATGACGTCGCGCAGGCGCTGCCACCACTGGCCGGCGGGACCGGCGCCGCGGGCGGTGAGGCGGGGGGCCGCGGCGGTCAGGCGGTGGGCGTCGCGGCGCATGGCGACGTGCATCAGGGCGAAGCCGTGGAAGTGGCCGGGCAGGGTGTCGAGGCGTTCGCTCGACATGGGGGTGCTCATGGCCGCCTCCTCGGGGGTGGCTGTCGGTTCGGGCTGGTCCGGTGCCGCGGCCGCGGGTGCGTCCGTCGGTCCGCGGTCGCGGCACCGGGGCTGGGGCTCCGGGTCAGACGTTCCAGACGCCGGAGGCGGCGGCCTGCCTGGCGTAGTCGCCGAAGTCCTTCGGCTTGCGGCCGAGGGCCTCCTCGACGCCGTGCACGAGGTGGGCGTTGCGGCCGTCGAGGACGTTCTCGAACAGCTCGGCGAAGTCGGCCGGCAGGCCGTGCTCCACCAGGGCGGCCCGGTACTCGTCCTTGGTGATGGGGATGTACTGGATCTGGCGGCCGGTGGCCTTGGTGAGCTCGTCGGCGACGTCGCGGAAGCTCAGCAGGCGCGGCCCGGACAGTTCGTAGGTCTTGCCGATGTGCTTGGGGTCGGTAAGGGCTGCGACGACGACGTCGGCGATGTCGTCGGCGTCGACGAACGCCTCGACGGCGTCGCCGGTCGGCAGGGCGATCTCGCCGGCCAGGACGGGCTCGAGGAAGAAGCTCTCGTCGAAGTTCTGGTTGAAGAAGCTGGAGCGCACGATCGTCCAGTCGGCGCCGGACTCCTTGAGCTTGTTCTCGCCGATCACGGCGCCCTCCTCACCGCGGCCGGAGAGCAGCACCAGGCGGGTGGCGCCCTTGGAGACGGCGAGCTTGGAGAAGGCGGCGATGTGCTCGTCGGCGCCGGGGAAGGCGAGGTCGGGGTAGTAGGTGACGTAGACGGCGCCGACGCCCTCCAGGGCGGCCTCCCAGGTGGAGGAGTCCTCCCACACGAAGGGCGGCTCGCCGGAGCGTGATCCGACGCGCACCGGGAGGCCCTGTGCGGTGAGCCGCTCGGCGACCCTGCGGCCCGTCTTGCCGGTGCCGCCGATCACCAGCGTCGTCTTCGTTCCGGTCGTCTGCGTGTTCTGTGTGTTCGTCATGGTGATGAGTCAACTCCAGTGCGGTGAGACGAGCCATAGTCCAAGCGCTCAACTCCATAAGCGTGCGTCTCAGGAGGAGCGAAGGCCGGATGGGTGCTGGTGCGGTGCCCGGGTCAGGGTAGGCAGCGCGGCGCCGGGGCGGCCATGGGTCCGGTCCGGTTCTCGAGCGGGTCGCGAGCGCGTCTCCAGGCGCCGGGCCGGGCGGGCCCGGGCGCGGCTCATCGGGGCGCGCCCGGCAACGGCCCGCCGTAGAGCGGTACTTGAGTGGTTCTCCAGGGTCCTTGGCGAATCTCTTCCCATTCACCGGTGGGCCGAAGGGATGCGCGACATGAACGTCACCGACGAGCCGCTGCGGCGTGAACTCGCCGTCTGGCGTTCCTTGGGCGGTGCAGCGCCTTTTCCTTACGACAGCACCATCGACCATCTGCGTGCAGTGGGAAAGCACTTTCTCGGGCGGGAACTCCTGGAGCTTCTCGCGGCGTGCCGTTCCCTGAATCGGGAGCGGAATCCGGCGGCTTTTCCGGATGCTTTTCTGGACCGGTTCCTCGATGTGCTGCTGGACAAGTTCGACGACCGTTACGACTATCCCAGCTATACGGCCCTGCCCCTGCTGTCGCACGGTTCGGACGAGGCGGCGACGGACGTGCCGGAGGGCGGGCGGGCGCTGCGTGACCGGCGGGACCGTACGGTTCTGCTGCTGCTCGCCGATCTGATCGGCTTCGAGTCGCTGGTCCTGGACGGCCGTCCCGCCGACCCGCGGGGCATGCTTCCCTCGCCGGTGCTGCTGAGCAAGCGGCTGCGGCTGGCGGTGAGGGTGATGGAGCCGGCCGCGCTGCGAGTGCTGGAGGGGGCAGTCGACCCGGTCGCGCTGGCGGCGACGCCCGGCCGTACCCCGGCCCGTGAGCTGGCGGACGCCGTGCTGGCGACGGCGACAAAGGCCGAGCGGCTGCTGCTGCGGGCAAGTGTGCAGCCGGTCCACGTGCTGCACGACGAGTACCTGTTCCTGCGGGTGCTGCAGAGTTTCGAGGCGACGTTCACGTTCATGTCGGCGACGCTGCGTACGGCGGTGTCGGTGCTGCGCGGCGAGCGGCCCGGGGACGCGGCCGCGCTGATCGCCGAGGTCGCCGACGTGCTGCGCGAGTCGCTGCCGCTGTTCTCGCTGCTGGCGACCATGCAGCCGGCGTCGTTCCAGAGCTTCCGGCGGTTCACCGACGGGGCGAGCGCGATCCAGTCCGAGGGCTACAAGCGGTTCGAGAGCTACTGCTCCACCCCGGCGCGAGCGCGGCTGGACTCGGCCGCGTTCACCTCGGTACCGGGCGTGCGCGGTGAGGTGCTGGCCGGGCGGGAGACCGTCCAGGGCACGTGGGAGGACGTGATCTCGAGTGGCTGGCTCGCGGAGCCGGACGCCGCCGCGGTGCGGGCGGCCGCCCGGCACCTGGAGGCGGTGCACCAGCGGTGGAAGCAGACGCACTTCCGGCTGGCGGTGCGGATGATCGGCACCCGCACCGGCACCGGGTCCACCGAGGGTGTGCCGTATCTGGAATCGGTGATCGCCAACCGTCTCTTCCCCGCCATGGAGCAGCAGCCGGCAGGCGGCTGATGCCCGATCCCGACCGAAGGACTGCGAGGCCGATGAGCAAGCGTGCCAGGACCGGGCGCCCGGGTGCCGCCCGTCGCGCACTGAACCCGGAGGCGGCCGACCATCTGCTCGTCTACGAGTACGACCGCGGCAGCAACTACGAGCAGGACACCCGGCTCACGCAGGCGTTGTCGGCCCTGCTGCCGGAGAGCGAACTGGTCCACCCCGACCAGCGGCTGTTCCAGTCGGTGCATCTGATCACCGAGTACGCGTGGGCGGCGATGCATTTCGAGATGGGCCGGGCCCTCGCGCTGCTCGACGACGGCGACGCGCTGCTGGCCGCCCAGGTGCTGGAGCGGGCCGCGTCGCTTGGCCGGATCCCGGTGCAGGCACTGGCCGTGCTGACCGATTTCCTGCCGCAGACCGCCCTGCTGACGATGCGTGAGACGTTCCCGGAGAACACCACCGGCCTGGACTCCCCCGGCGCGCGGAACCTGCGCCGTGCGGCGCAGCCGCTGTGGCAGGCGTTCGTGCGGGCGCTGGAGCGGGCCGCTCTTCCCATGGAGGAGCTGATCCGCGTGCAGGGCCGCACGGCCCGGCCGGCCGAGGCGGAACGGGACGCGGTCGGGCTCGCCCTGGTGCGTCAGGCCCTGATGCGTCTGGACGGCGCGGTCGGGGACTGGAAGCAGCTGCATCTGCGGATGGTGTGGGGCCAGTTGGGGGGCCATCCCGAGGCGGTGGCGCCCCGCGCCCCGGGGAATCCGTCGTGCCCGCACACGCCGCAGGATGCGGGCGCCCGCCGGGGCGAGGGCGCGGACGGGCTGCCCACGAGCCTGCGCGGGCAGTCCACGCAGAGCCTGATGACGATGTCCGAGCGGACGCTGTTCCCGCGGTTGTGGGACTCCGTGGACGCCGTCTACCGGCAGTTCGTACCCGCCGCCCCGGCCGCCCCCGCCGACGAGACGTCCTGAGAACGAAGGAGCCCGCGCAGCCATGACACCGATGCCTGAGACACCGTCCACGCCGCACGAGCCGGCCGCGCCGGTGGTGCTGGTGCGCACCGCCTGGGCCGAGGGCCTGGGGCACGACGAGTTCGACGACGACGACAACTTCTTCGCGGTCGGCGGGCACTCCATGTGCGCCGTGCGGATCGTGCGGGCACTGAAGGACCGGCTGGGGCATCCGCTGACGGTGCGCCAGTTCCTGGCCCACCCGACCGTGAACGGGCTGGCCGCCCACCTGGCCGGCGCCGCGGGCAGCGACACGAAGACGGGGCCGGGGCCGGCCGGCGCGGCCGGGGCGGGGGCCGGGGCGTGAGCGCGGCCTCCTCCGCGCAGTTGGAGATCTGGCTCGCCGACCGGTGCGAGCCGGAGTCCGGCCGCTACAACATCCCGCTGTGCCTGGAGTTCACCCCCCGTCTGGACGAGCAGGCGCTGCGCGCCGCCCTCGCCGACGTGCTGGAGCGCCATCCGGCGCCGGCGGGGCGTTTCGAGACGGCGCAGGGCACGCTGTCGCGTGTGGCGCAGCCCGCCGCGGTGGTGCCGCTGCGGATCGTGGAACGGGCCGGGCGCTACGACCGCGCGTCGGCTCTCGAGGATGCCGCCGGCGCCGCGGCGCGGCCGCTGGACCCGGGGACGGCGCCGCTGCTGCGGGCGGAGGTGCTGCGTCACGACGACGGCGCGCTGGTGACGTTGACGGTGCATCACATCGTGGCGGACGGGCGGTCGGTCGAGGTGCTGGCCGAGGACCTGGTCACTGCCTACCGGGCGAGGGCCGCGGGCCGGTACCCCGGGTTCGCGCCGGTGCCGGTGCCCGATCCGCTGCCGGTGGCCACGGCACCGGATCCGTACTGGACGCGGCTGCTGGAGGGCGAGCCGGCGCTGCTGGCGCCGCTGCCGGACCTGGTGCGCCGTGAGGACGGCCTGCGCGGGCAGGCCGGGTTCTGCGAGCGGGAGCTGCCGGTCGAGCGGCTGGCGCAGGTGCGGGCCCTGGCCGCCGCGGGGGGTTTCAGTCCGGCCGTGGCGCTGCTGTCGGTGTGGAGTCTGCTGCTGCACGCCTGGTCGGGCGAGGAGGACGGGCTGCTGGGCATGCCGTTCGCCGGCCGTGACGAGGACACGCAGGACGCGGTGGGCCTGTTCACCCGCGTCCTGCCGGTGCGTTCCGTCTGCGTGCCGGAGCGGCCCTTCGCCGACCACGCGGCCGTCCTCGGCGATCAGGTGCTGGCCTCGATGGAGGCGCACGCCGAGGCGGGCGACCTGCCGCCCGGCACCGCGCCGGTCTTCTCCGCGGTCTTCCTGCACCAGCCTCGGCGCTCCGCGTCCTGGCAGCTGCCGGACGCCGAGGTGCGTCTGCTGCACCCGCACAGCGCCGTGGCCAAGTACGACCTGGCGTTCGCTGCCGTGGAGGGCGACGACGGGCTGGTGCTGCGCATCGACTACGACCGGGCCCTGTACACGCCCGCCACCGCGCAGCTGATGGTCGAGCAGGTCGACGCGCTGCTCCGGGCCGCCTCCTCACGGCCGGACGGCACCTGCCGTGACCTGCTGGCCTCGCTGGCCGCGCCGCACGCCGACGCCGCGGCGGCGGGGCCGGAGTCCGCGCCGCACACCGACGCGCCGGGCAGCGTGCCGGGGGCGGCACCGTGCTCCTCCCGCGAGGCGGGGAGCACGAGCGGAGCCGGGGCGGCCGGGAGCGTCGCCGGGGCCGGGAACACGGCCGGGGCGACCATCCCGGCAGGAGCCGGGAGCGGGGTATCGGCCGGGGCCGGGAGCACGGCGGAGCCCGCTGCGGCGGCCGGTGTCGCGGAACTGGTCGTGGAGCAGGCGCGGAAGGCGCCGGACGCCGTCGCCGTCCTGCACAACGGGCGGCGCCTGAGCTACGGCGAACTGGTGCGGGACGCCGCGCGGATGGCGCACTGGCTGCGGATCCAGGGGGTGCGCACCGACGACATCGTGGCGCTGGTGCTGCGGCCGGGCACGGACACCGTGACGGTGATGCTCGCCGTCGCCCTGGCCGGGGCCGCGTACCTGCCGCTGGATCCGGCGTATCCCGACGCCCAGCTGGAGATGGTGGTCGCCGACGCGCGGCCGCGGCTGCTGATCGCCGAGGAGGGCGAGCAGGGGCGGCTGCGGGGGCTGCCCGTGCACACGCCGCAGGCCGTGCGGGCGGCGTCGGCCGCGCTGCCGGTGTCCGCGCCGCTCACCTCGGCAGGCCCCGACACGGCGTTCAACGTGCTGTACACCTCCGGCTCCACCGGCCGGCCCAAGGGCGTGGTGCTGCACCACGGGGGCGTGCTGCGGATGATGCACCGGCCCGAGTTCGTGCCGCTGGGCCCGGGCGACACCGTCTCGCATCTGTCCCCGCTCAACTTCGACGGCGCCACGTACGAGATCTGGGGCGCCCTCACCCACGGTGCGCGGCTGGCGGTACTGGACAAGGAACTGGTCTTAAGTCCCCGCGAACTGCGGGCCGCGCTGCGCGAGTCGGACGTGACCACGCTGCTGGTCACCACCCCGCTGCTGAACCGGCTGATCGAGGACGCCCCGGATCTGCTGCAGTCGCTGCACCGCGTCTACTTCGGCGGCGAGATCGTCTCCGTGCCGCACATCCGCAAGGCGCTGCGCTGGGCGCGGCCCGGCACCCTGCTGCACAGCTACGGACCGACGGAGAACTCCTTCACCTCCTCCTGGCACGCGATCGAGGAGGTGCCCGAGGGGGCGCGGACCGTGCCGATCGGGCGTGCGGTGCCCGGCACCCGCCTCCATGTGGTCTGGGAGGGCACGCTGGTGCCCGCCCCCGCCTATGTGCCGGGCGAACTGGTCCTGGGCGGCGCCGGGGTGGCCCGCGGCTACCTGGGGGATCCGCGGCGGACGGCCGAACGGTTCGTGCCCGACCCGTTCGGCGGTGAGCCGGGCGCGCGCCTGTACCGCACGGGTGACCGGGTGCGCTGGACGGCCGAGGGGCAGCTGGAGTTCATCGGCCGTGCCGACAACCAGGTCAAGATCCGCAGTCAGCGGGTCGAGCTGGGCGAGGTGGAGGCGGCGCTGCGGGCCCATGCCGAGGTGCGCGGCGCGTTCGTCACCGGCCGTGTCAACGGGCGGGGCGAGAAGGAGATCGTCGGATACGCGGTGCTCGGCCGGCCGGCCGCGCTGGATGCCGTTCGGGCCCATCTGCGGGCCGTGCTGCCGCCGTTCGCCGTGCCCGCGCATCTGCTGGCGGTCGACGAGCTGCCGCTGACCGCGAACGGCAAGATCGACCGCAAGCGGCTGCCGGTGCCGCCGGACGCGGCCGCGGCGCCCGCCGCGGCGCACCGGGCACCGCCGCCGGCCGTGCGGACCGGCACGGCCGCCGACCGGCCCGCGGGGGCCGGCGTGAGGGCCCGGGCGGACGGCGGTGCGGCGGGCGCGGTGATGCGGGCCTGGCGGCAGGTGCTGCCCGCCGCCGACATCGGCCCGGACACCAACTTCTTCGACGCGGGCGGCCATTCTCTGCTGCTGGTCCGGCTCCAGGACGCGCTGCGCGAGGCCACCGGGACCGGGCCGTCCATCGCCGACCTGATGCGGCACACCACCGTGCGGGCACAGGCCCGGCTGCTCGGCGGCGACGCGGCCGCCGGACCGGACACGGCGACGGCTGCGGTGCGGGGCGCCGGTCGCGCCGCGGCACGCGGCAGCGGCGCCGACGGTGACGCGATCGCCGTGATCGGCATGGGCGCCCGGTTCGCCGGCGCCCCCGACCTGGCCGCGTACTGGGACAACCTCGTCGCGGGCCGTGACTGCTTCCGTCAGGGGCCCGGGCCGCTGGTCACCGAGCACCCCGACGGCACCCGCCGCATCGCCCGCTGGGGCATGCTCGCCGACGGCACCGGCTACGACGCGGGCCTGCTCGGCTTCACCCCCGAGGACGTCGAGGGCGGCGACCCCCAGCAGGGCGTGCTGCACGAGGTGTTGTGGGCGGCCGTCGAGGACGCGTCGCTGCGGCTGTCCGACATCTCCCGCCGCACCAGCCTGTACGCGGGCTGCCCCAAGGTGGTGCGCACCGACGGCGAGGCGCGGGTGGACGACGTCGTGAGTCTCGACCCGACGTTCGTCGCCTCCCGCTTCGCCTATCTGCACGACCTGTGGGGCGAGGCGCTGCTGCTGGACACCGCCTGCTCCACCGGCCTGTACGCGGTGCACCTGGCCTGCCGTGCGCTGCTGCGCGGCGAGAGCGACTACGCGCTGGCGGGGGCGGTGTCCCTGGACGGCGCGTTCGACGGCGCCTACACCTACCGGCCCGGGTTCCTGTACGCCGACGACGGGGTGTGCCGGCCCTTCGACCGGCGGGCGTCGGGCACGGTCGGCGGGTTCGGCGCGGGTGCGCTGCTGCTGCGCCGGCTGAGCGACGCCGAACGGGACGGCGACCCGGTGCACGCCGTGATCCGCGGCAGCGCCGTCAACAACGACGGGCGGGCGCGGGTCGGTTACTCGGCGCCCGGCGTCGAGGGCCAGGCGCGGGTGATCCGTGCGGCGCTCGCCGCGGCGGGCATCGGCCCGGACGCCGTCGGCTACGTGGAGGCGCACGGCACCGGCACCCGGCTCGGCGACGCCATCGAGGCCACCGCGCTGGGCGAGGCGCTGGGCACGGCGGGCCCGGAGGTCGCGGTCGGCTCGGTGAAGGCGTCCATCGGCCACTGCAACACGGCCGCGGGCATCGCCGGGCTGATCAAGGCGGTGCTCGCCGTGCACCACGGGGTGCTGCCAGCCACCCCGAACGTGGGCGAGCCGATCGACGAGCTGGCCGGGCCGGGCGGCCGGTTCACTCTGCTGGCCGAGGGCCGGGCGTGGGACGTGCCCGCCGGCCGGCCGCGGACGGCTGGCGTCAGCTCCTTCGGCGTCGGCGGCACCAACGCCCATGTGGTCGTCCAGGAACACGTCAGGGAAAGGGTTTGACGTCCTCCCCTCCCCGAAGGGAGAGGATTCCTAGCTCACTTCGCCTGATACCTAGCAGGTGGCAGGGCTCACAAGATCAGCACTAGCCGGGTTGAGACCAGCCCGGACGAGCATCACGCGGGCGGAGTTCTTGTCCCTGGGGGACACGGTTCCGCACGCGGTGCACGAATAGATTCTCTCAGAGAGGGGGAGACGGTGCTTGGCTCTCGCTCCGCAGTGTGCGCAGTCCATGGTGGTGTGCGCGGGGTGGACAAGGTGCACGGTCCTGCCGTGCTTGCGGGCCATCTCGATCAGGGCCTGCTTGGTGGCGCCGATCGCGGCGTCGGCCGCCTTGCGGGACATGTTCCGGAACTTGGCGAGGAACTTCGGCTTGAAGTCCTCCACAGCGATCTCGTCGAAGTCCCGGACCAGGGACTTGGCCCACTTGCGGCTGCTGTCCTGCCGCTGCCGGGCGGTCTTCTTCGACACCTTCGCCGCCGCCCGCCGGGCCTTCTTGTATCCCTTGGTGTCGGGCCGGTTCTTCGGCGTTGCGCGACGGGCCATCATCCGCTGGTAGCGGGCCGGCTGCGCGGCTGCCGTCCTGCCGTGCTGTGCGTGCGGGAGGTCATGGGTATCGCTGGTGGTGGTCGCGGTCTCCTTCACACCCCAGTCGATGCCGATCACCGCACCGGTCTCCGGCAGGGATTCGGTCACCGTGGGGATGACGAAGCCGGCGTACCAGTGCCCGAGGTTGTCGCGGTACACGCGCACGCTGGACGGCGGCTTGGGCAGCTGTCGCGACCACACCACCGTCACAACGATCCCGCCCGCCAGGTGCAGACGGCCGTCCTTGAGCCGGAA